>NZ_JBIDDP010000002.1:0-770385 GCF_043195475.1 Streptomyces sp. Y20 | reverse complement strand
GCGGCGCCGGCCGACTCGCCACGCCGGAGCCCGTCCTGGCGGGAGCGGCCCGATGAGCGCCGCGGCGGTGACCGCCCTGGCCCTGTCCCTGGTGTCGGCCGTCGCCTACGCGCTGGCCGCCGTCGCCGTACCCGTCCCGCCAGGGCGATCAGCCCCAGCCGCGCGAGTCCTGCTTCAGCGCGGTGTCCACCGTCAGCGCCGTGGCCACCACGAGGCTCAGCAGCGGCTCGGGGAGCTGGTAGTGGATCTGGAGGACGTAGTTGTCCGCGGTCGTGAACAGCGTCTTCGCGAGGCCTTCCCAGGTCTTGGTGATCCGGGCGACCTCGTTGTCCGCGTGGTCGACGATCGCGAAGTTCCAGGCCCGCCAGTTCTCCGCCTTGATGGCGCCGACCTGCTGGCCGTTCGCCGTCATCGCGAAATTGATCTTGCCGATCATGTTCTTCTGGACGATCTCGCCGACCGGCGAGCCGTCCGGGCGGGTCACGATCACCCGGGACTTGAAGATCTTCGCGGGGCGGGTCAACAGCAGCTGCGGCTGGCCGTAGGCATCACGGATCTCCAGCTTGTGGGTCATGAACTGGTCGAAGCTGGAGACGAAGCGCAGGATCTTCTTCAGTACGCCCTGTCCGACCTGGGTGACCGATCCGAGCTGCCGGCCGTTCTGATCCATGACCGTGTACTCGTTGGTCAGCTCGATCAGCTTGGCCTTCTGGTTCACGACCAGGACAGGCTCGGTGAAGAGGGTGCCGCCGCCGGGGCCGCCGGCCGTGACGCCGGCCTGCCGCTGCACCTGTCGCTGCACCTTGGCGTCGGCGGTCTGCTGCTGCGGGAAGGCGGCCTGCTGGGCCGGGGCCTGCTGCGGCGGAACCTGTCCGGCGGGCTGCTGAGCCGGGTTGGTGTGCTCGGTCCACTGCGCGCCGTCCCAGTAGCGGAGCGTCTGGACCGCCCCGTGCGGATCCGGGTACCAGCCTGCCGGGGTGTTTGATTGCGTGGTCACCGGGGCACACTACCCTGCTCTGACCGGTACCTGACCAGTCCGCACGGAGCGGTGTTCATCGTCCGTTCATCCCGTCACGATGGCCGGGTCGCTGACGCCGGGCAGCCCGTTCTCGACGTGGCCGGCGAAGCCGCGCAGGAAGGCCGGGTCGGCCTCGGACGTGACGGTCAGGTCGTACCAGCGCTTGCTCGCCGCCAGGCCGACGGTCCGCTTGACGGTCGCGCCGGGCCGCACGCTGATCGCGACGGGGCTGCCGCCGTAGCCGTCGGTCAGCGTCAGTCCGACGGTGCCGGAGCCCTTGTTGGTGAAGGTGAGCTGGATGTCGTCGCCCGCGTGCCGGGCGGTGACCTCGGGGCCGGCGACCTTGTTGCGGCCCTTGAAGACGCGCAGGAAGCCGTTGGGGCCGTGCACGGCGAGGTCGTAGGTGCCGCCGGAGTAGGCGGAGTTCCAGGTGTCCGAGAGGCTCTTGCCGGCCTCCGTGGTGTACGTCCAGGGGCCGTCGGTGCGGTTGCCGGACGTGACGAGGAAGGCGGCGCCCGCCTGCGCCCCCGAGGCGAAGGTGAGCGTGAACCTGCCGGCCGCGGTGTCCGCGGAACCGTCCGTCGTGGGCGCGTACTTCAGCGGGCGGGTGGGCCGGCTGCCGGGCTCCTGCACGGGCAGGGCGGCATGGGCGGGCGGCTTGGGGACGTAGTCCGGGTGGCGGGCCCCGTCCGGCGGCCGGTAACCGGTCGTGGAGGGCAGCGCGACCGGCGCCGCGTCCTTGCGGGAGAAGTCGAAGGCGCTCGTCAGGTCGCCGCAGACGGCCCGCCGCCAGGGTGAGATGTTCGGCTCGCGCACACCGAAGCGGCGCTCGATGAACCGGATGACCGAGGTGTGGTCGAAGGTCTCGGAGCAGACGTACCCCCCCTTGCTCCAGGGCGAGACGACGAGCATCGGCACCCGCTGCCCCAGCCCGTACGGTCCGGCGACATGGCTGCCGTCGCCCTTGAACAGGTCGGGCGCCGCGTCCACCGTCGACCGGCCCTGGGCGGCCGAGGCCGGCGGGTAGGGCGGGATCACGTGGTCGAAGAAGCCGTCGTTCTCGTCGTAGGTGATGAAGAGCGCGGTCCTGCCCCACACCTCGGGATTGGAGGTGAGCGCGTCCAGTACCTGGGAGACGTACCAGGCACCGTAGTTGGCGGGCCAGTTGGGGTGCTCGGTGAAGGCCTCGGGGGCCACGATCCAGGAGACCTGGGGCAGCCGGGCGGCCTGGACGTCCGCCTTCAGCCGGTCGAAGAAGCCCTCGCCCTTGCGGGCGTCGGTGCCGGTGCGGGCCTTGTCGTACAGCGGGTCGCCGGGCCGGGCGTTGCGGTACTGGTTGAAGTAGAGGAGCGAGTTGTCCCCGTAGTTGCCGCGGTAGGCGTCGCTGATCCAGCCCCAGGAGCCTGCCGCGTCCAGGCCGTCACCGACGTCCTGGTAGATCTTCCAGGAGACCCCGGCCTGCTCCAGGCGCTCGGGGTACGTCGTCCAGCCGTAGCCCGCCTCCTCGTTGCCGAGGACCGGACCGCCGCCCTTGCCGTCGTTGCCGGTGTAACCCGACCACAGGTAGTAGCGGTTGGGGTCGGTGGAGCCGATCAGCGAGCAGTGATAGGCGTCGCAGACGGTGAAGGCGTCCGCGAGGGCGTAGTGGAAGGGGATGTCGTCGCGGGTCAGGTACGCCATCGTGGTGGCCGACTTGGCGGGCACCCACTTGTCGTACTTGCCGCCGTTGAACGCCGTGTGTCCGTCGTTCCAGCCGTGCGGGAGGTCCTGGATGAAGGCCAGGCCCAGGTCGTCGGCGTCGGGGTGGAAGGGCAGGATGTCCTTGGTGCCGTCGGACTGCTTCCAGACGGACCTGCCGTTCTGGGTGACCGGACGCGGGTCGCCGAAGCCCCGGACTCCGCGCAGCGAGCCGAAGTAGTGGTCGAAGGAACGGTTCTCCTGCATCAGGACGACGATGTGCTCCACGTCGTCCAGCGATCCGGTGCCGTAGTGGGCGGGCAGGGCGGCCGCCCGCTGGATGCTGCCGGCCAGCGCGCTGAACGCGGTGCCGGCACCGGCCACTTGGAGGAAGCGCCGCCGGTTGACTTCGGGCATGGGTGAGGGTCCTCTCGTCCTGACGTACGTCCGCGAACCGGTCAGTTGACGGAATGTGCGCGGAGCGAGTGTTCCAAGAGCAGCAAACGTCAGGGAAGTCCCCGGTGGCGCCCGCGTGAAAGTCGGCGGTACGAGTGGAGCCGGGACGCGCGCCGGCAGACGCCGGCCGACACGCGCCCCAGGGCGGGTGAAGCGCGGGGCGGATCCGCAACGGTCCTCCCCGGTGCCTCGCGTCACGAGGTCAGATACGCCTCCACCTCGCTGAACTGTGCCGCCGGCCAGCCCGTGTTGGCGGTGACCGTCAGGCGTAGGTAGCGCAGGTTCGTGCCGCTGGGCAGGGGGACGGTCACGGTGTTGCCGGTGGCCGGGTCGAAGCGGTAGTCGTGGGCGGCGGCCACGGTCGTGTAGCCGGAGCCGTCCGTGCTGCCGAGCACTGTGATCGTCTGGGTGCGCGCGCCCCACGCCTGGGACGGCGGCAGTTTCAGCACCAGGCGCCGTACGGCGTACGGCGAGCCGAGGTCGGCCGTCCAGGACTGCGGGAAGGCGTTGTTGGCGGACTCCCAGTACGTGCCGGCGTCGCCGTCGTCCGCCTTGCCGGGTGTGTAGACGTCCTGGGAGCCGGTCGCGGTGGCCGGGCGGCCCTTGGCGAGGTTGCGGTTCGGGTCGGGTTCGGGGTTGCCCTGGCCGGGCTGGGGCCAGGTGGAGCAGTCCGACCAGGTGGTGGACCAGCCGGAGTTGCCGCCGCCGTCGGTGAGCGTGAAGGCGCCGGAGTTCGCCGGGTAGGGGCAGTTGTAGACGCCGGCCGCCCCGACCTGGGTCGCGGTGACGTTCTTGAAGGTGGCCGCGCCCTGCGCCTCGGCCTGGACCACGACCGTACCGGTGTTCCGTACGGTCGCGCCGGTCACGTCGACGTTGCGGACCGGGTAGCCCTGACCGCCGCCGGAGACGAACTCGAAGGCGCTGTACGGGCTGTCGGTGATCGTCGTGTCGGTGATGTTCACGGTCGCGTTGATCGCGCTGTCGTAGGAGTCGACGCGCAGGGCACCCATGGGGTGGTTCCAGTTGGGGTTCATGGCGCCGGTGCGTACGAGCGTGTTGCCGCTCACGGTGATCGTCCCGGCGAGCGGGCTGAACGGGTCCAGGAACTTCTGATTGGAGATCGCGATGCCGCTGCCGAGGGCGTTGGTGTCGGAGACCAGGTTGTTCCGTACGGCGATGTCGGTGCCGCCGTAGATCGCGATGCCGTTGGCGAGGTTGGGCTGCGAGATGGTGTTGTTCTCGAAGCTGGAGTCCGTGTCCGGGGAGTACAGCGACCACATGGCGAGGGCGTCGTCGCCCTGGTCGCGCAGGAAGTTGTTGCGGACCCGGACGCCCTTGGCGGTGCCGTTGAGGTTGATGCCGTCGGCGGTGGTGTCGAGGATGCGGTTGTTCTCCACCACCAGGTTGTCGTTGTTGCCGGTCAGCCACAGGCCGACCTTCAGGTGCTGGATCCACATGCCGGACACGGAGGAGTTGGCGCCGAGGGAGCCGTTGACGAAGTTGTAGGGGCTGGAGTCGACGCGTTCGGTGACCTCTCCGATGACCGCGAAGTCCTTGATGTGGACGTTCCCCGAGGACCCGGTCTGGTCGACGAAGTGCGAGGTGTGCACGACGGAGTACCAGCTGCCGGCGCCCTGGAGCGTCACGTTCTGCACGCCGCTCAGGGCGGACGTGAGGCGGTAGTCGCCCGGCGGGATCCACACCGTGCCGCCCTGGGCGGCGGCGATGGCGTCGCGGAACGCCTGGGTGGAGTCGCCGCTGCCGCTGGGGTCGGCGCCCTTGGAGACGACGGACACCGAGCCGGCGGGCTGGGTGGCGGCCGGGGCGACCTGCTCGAAGTCGGCGACGTCGACGGTCACCTGGGTGCCGGCCGGCTCGACGGCGATCTTGTCGCCGGCCTGGACGTTCTGCCCGAGCAGCAGCCGGGCGTTGTCGAAGAAGTGGTGCGTCCGGGAGCCGGTGATCCAGCCGGTGTCGATGTACGAGTACTTGGAGGTGACCGGGAGGGTCCGGGCGAGCCGGGTGCCGTTGACGTACACGTTCAGCGCGCCGGACTGCCCGTCGGGAACGTTGTACGCGATGTTCAGCGCGTTGGACGCGCGGGGCACGGTGAACTCCACCCGCTGCCCGGCCGTCAGCCGTACGGCCTGCCGGCCGGAGGCCTCCGAGGCGAGGGTGCCCTGGGTGTGGTCGGGGCCGATCCGCGTGCCGGTGGTGGCCGCCGACTCGGCCTCCACGGAGGTGAAGGGGAGCGTGGCGCCCGCCGCCGCGTGGGCGGCCGGGGCGAGGGTGACGAGCATGCCGGCGGCGAGGGCGACGACCGCCCCGGTGGCCGGGATGCGCCTGAGGTGTCCGGGGGTGCTGCTGTGCATGTGCTGATCCCTTCGTCGTGGGGGTGCGGGGATAGCGGGGTGCGTACAGCGCGGTGTGTACGCGGGGTGGCTCAGGCCCGCAGCCAGGCCGCCGTGTCCGGTGGCAGCCGGCCCGCTTCGTCCAGCGGGCCGCTGCTCAGCAGGGGCCGGGAGTGCGGGGGGAGGACGGCGGGCGTGGGCGCGAGGTTCACCACGCACAGGGCTCTCCCGGCGCGGGAGAAGGCCAGGACGCCGTCCGGAGCGGACAGCCAGGTCAGGGGGCCGTCGCCGAACGTGGGGCGCAGGGCGATGGCCCGGCGGTAGAGGGTGAGCATGGAGTCCGGGTCGCGTTGCTGGCGGTCGACCGCGTACGACGGCCAGTCGGCCGGCTGCGGCAGCCACGGCTCCTCGTGGGCGCCGAAGCCCGCGTACGGCATGTCCTCGGCCCACGGCAGCGGGATCCGGCAGCCGTCGCGGCCGGGAGCGGCGCCACCGGACCGGAAGTACATCGGGTCCTGGACGCGGCCGGCCGGGACGTCGGCCTCCGGCAGGCCCAGCTCCTCCCCCTGGTAGAGGTACACCGCGCCGGGCAGCGCCAGTGACAGCAGGGCCGCGGCCCGCGCCCTGCGCGTGCCGAGCGTCAGGTCCGCCGGCGTGCCGAAGGCCTTGGTGGCGAAGTCGAAGGCGGTGTCCTCGCGGCCGTACCGGGTCACGGTGCGGGTGACGTCGTGGTTGCACAGCACCCAGGTGGCCGGGGCGCCGACGGGGGCGTGTTCGGCGAGGGTGGTGTCGATGGCGGCGCGCAGCCGTGCGGGGTCCCAGGGGCAGGACAGGAAGGCGAAGTTGAAGGCGGTGTGGAGTTCGTCGGGGCGCAGGTAGCGGGCGAAGCGTTCGGGGTCGGGGAGCCAGACCTCACCGACGAACACACCGCCGTACTCGTCCGCCACGCGCCGCCAGGAACGGTAGACGGCGTGGAGTTCGTCCCGGTCGACGAAGGGGTGCGGCCGGGGCCGGGTGGCGAGGTCGGGGAGGTCCGGGTCCTTGGCGAGGAGGGCGGCCGAGTCGATGCGGACTCCGGCGACGCCCCGCTCGAACCAGAAGCGCAGGACGTCCTCGTGTTCCTGGTGGACGGCTGGGTGGGCCCAGTTGAGGTCGGGCTGCTCGGGGGTGAACAGGTGCAGGTACCAGTCGCCGTCAGGCAGCCGCGTCCACACCGGTGCGGTGGAGCCGGCGAACTGCGACGGCCAGTCGTTGGGCGGGAGTTCACCGTGAGCGCCGCGTCCCCGCCGGAAGTGGAACAGCTCCCGCTCGGCGCTGCCCGGTCCGGCGGCGAGTGCGGCCCGGAACCAGGGGTGCTGGTCGGAGACGTGGTTGGGCACGATGTCGACGATCGTGCGGATGCCCAGCTCCCGGGCCTCGGCGATGAGTTTCTCCGCCTCGGCGAGAGTGCCGAAGGCCGGGTCGATGGCGCGGTAGTCGGCGACGTCGTAGCCGCCGTCCTTCATGGGCGAGGGGTACCAGGGGCTGAACCACAGGGCGTCCACGCCGAGTCCGGCGAGGTACGGCAGCCGGGAGCGGACGCCCGCGAGGTCGCCGGTGCCGTCGCCGTCGCCGTCCGCGAAGCTGCGGACGTACACCTGGTAGATGACGGCCGTGCGCCACCAGTCGGGGTCCTCGGGGGCATGGCGGGGCTGTCCCACGGAGCGTGCCTTTCGGTAGACGGGGGCCGGGGAGGGGGTGCCGGTGTCAGCCCTTGGTGCTGCCCGCGCTGATCCCGGCGATGATGTGCCGCTGGAAGACGAGGAACAGTGCCACCATCGGGATGCTGGCGATCACCATGGCGGCGATGAGCACGGTGAGCTGGATGTTCTGCGACAGCTGGACGAGGGCCACGCTGATCGGCTGCTTGCCGGTGTCGGAGAAGACCATCAGCGGCCACAGGAAGTCCTGCCAGACGGCGACCAGCGCGAAGATGGACACCACGCCGAGGACCGGCCTGGACATGGGCAGGACGACCGACCACAGGATCCGCAGTCCGCCCGCGCCGTCGATCTCGGCGGCCTCCAGCACGTCGCGGGGCAGTTGGTCGAAGAACCGTTTGAGCAGGTAGAGGTTGAAGGCGTTGGCGGCGGCCGGCAGCCAGATGGCGAGGGGGTCGTTGAGCAGGCTGGTGTGGATCAGCGGCAGGTCGGCGACGGTCAGGTACTTGGGGACGACCAGCGCCTGTGCCGGGACCATGAGGGTGGCGAGGATGCCGCCGAGGACCACCTTGCCGAAGGCCGGTCCCAGCCTGGACAGGGAGTAGGCCGCGGCCGTGCAGAACACCAGCTGGAAGGCCCAGGCGCCCACGGCCTGGACGACGGTGTTGCTCAGGTGCTGCGGGAGCTGCATCAGGTCCCAGGCGTCGGTGTATCCGCCGAGGCGCCAGTGCTCCGGCAGGAGCGCCGGCGGGGTGCGTGCCACCTCGTCCGGGGACTTCATCGCGCCGGTCACCATCCAGTACACCGGGAAGAGGAAGGCGAGCGCGAAGAGGACGACGACGGCCGTGAACACCGTCCAGTACAGGGCTTTTCCGCGCGGACGGGCGAGGGTGGCCGGGGAGATCAGGGTGCGGGTGGCGGTGCTCATACGTCCCCCTCGGAGCGGGTGAGCCGCAGGTAGAGCGCGGAGAAGGCGCCGAGCAGGACCAGCAGCAGGACGCTCAGGGCGCAGGCGCCGCCGAAGTCGTTGTAGAGGAAGGCGTACTTGTAGATGAGGTAGAGCACGGTGACGGTCGCGTTCTCCGGGCCGCCGCCCGTGATGACGAACGGTTCGGTGAACACCTGCATGGTGGCGATGATCTGGAGGAGCATCAGCATCAGGATGACGAACCGGGTCTGCGGGACGGTGACGTGCCGGATGCGCTGGAGGAGGTTCGCGCCGTCCAGTTCGGCGGCCTCGTACAGCTCGCCGGGGACGGACTGGAGGGCGGCGAGGTAGATGAGGACGGTGCCGCCCATGTTGGCCCAGGTGGCGACGAGGACCAGGGAGACCAGGGCGGTGTCGGTGCCGTTGGACCAGTTCGAGGTGGGCAGGTGCAGGAAGCGGAGGGTCTCGTTGGCGAGGCCGGTTCCGGGGTCGTAGAACCATTTCCACAGCAGGGCGCTGACCACGGGCGGGATCATCACCGGCAAGTAGACGACGACCCGGAAGAAGGCCTTGGCGTGCCGCAGCTCGTTGAGGACGAGGGCGAGTACGAAGGGGATCGCGAACCCGATGAGCAGGGCGAGCAGGGTGAAGGTCAGGGTGTTGCGCCAGGCGGCGGCGAACTCGGGGTCGTGCAGGACACGGGTGAAGTTGGCGGTGCCGGTCCACTCGGGCGGTGAACCCGGGGTGTACTTCTGGAAGGCGATGACGACCGCACGGATCGCCGGGTACCAGGAGAACAGCGCGAAGCAGATCAGGCCGCCGAGCAGGAAGCCGTAGGCGCGGGCCTGGTCGGCGAGGCGGCGCCGCCTGCGGTCCCGCGCCGGGGGCGCCGGGACCGGGGGGACGGCGGCCGGTGCCGGGGGCCGCCGCTCGGCCGTCTTCGTCACGGCGGTCAGCTCCGGGCCAGGATGGAGTCGATCTTGCCGGAGGCATCTTCGAGGAGCTGGTCGATGTCGGCGTCCTTCTTGGTGAGGACGGCGGAGACGACGGCGTCGAGGACGGAGTAGAGCTGCTGGGCGTGCGGGGGTTCGATCCGCATGCGGAGGCGGGTGTTGCCGTCGAGGAAGGACCGGTAGTTCCCCACCGGCACGTTGGCGTCGGCCTTCTTGGCCCGCTGGTCGGTGGCGTCGGCGGTGCCGGTGAACAGGCGGGGCTCGGGCAGGCCGACGGGGGCGTCGTGCTTCCTGGCGCGGGCGTAGTCGCCGAGGAATCCCTTGCCCGGGGTGAGGAACATGTGGTCGAGCCACTTGAGGCCGGCGCGGATCTGGGCGGGCGTGTCGTGCTTGTTGAACATGTAGCCGTCACCGCCGATGAGGGTGGCCCTGCCGCCGGGCATGGGTGCGAGGGCGAGGTCCTTGTAGTCGCCGCCCTTCTCCTTGACCAGGATCGGGATGTTGTCGGGGGCGGCGAGGTACATGCCGAGCCGGCCCGCGCCCATCAGCTGCTGCACGTCGTTGATGACGAGAAGCTGTCTGCTGCCCATGGAGTCGTCGGTCCACCGCATGTCGTGCAGTTCGCGCAGGACGGCCCGGCCCTCGGGGCTGTCGACGGTCGCCTTCCTGCCGTCCGCGCTGACGACGTCCCCGCCCCGGGAGTACAGCTCGGCGGTGAAGTGCCAGCCGCCCTGGTTCTGCGCGCTGTAGTCGGCGTATCCGACCGTGCCGCTGCCGAGCCCGGCGATCTTCCTGGCGGCGGCGCGGACCTCGTCCCAGGTCGCGGGGGGCCGGTCGGGATCCAGGCCGGCCTTGCGGAACAGTGCGCGGTTGTAGATCAGGCCCATGGAGTATCCGGTGCGCGGAATGCCGTAGACCTTGCCGCCCACGGTGTAGATGTCCCGCAGTTGCTTCTGGATGCTGCCGTAGCTCTTCAGCCCGCCGAGGTACGGCGTGAGGTCGGCCGCCTGGCGGATGTCGACGACGTGCCTCGCGTCGGTGAAGTACGTGTAGAACACGTCCTCCATCTGGCCCCCGGCGAGCTTGGCGTCGAAGGTCTTCGGGTCCTGGCAGGGGAAGGCGTCGTGCGCCACGACGTCGATGTCCGGGTTCCGCTTCTCGAACGCGGCGACGTCGTCCTCGAAGAAGGCGCGGTCGACCTTGGCGCTCCTCGGCGGCTCGCAGTTGACGGTGATACGGGTCTTGCCGCTCGCCGAGCCGTCGCCGTCCGGCCCGCAGGCGGTGGCGGCGAGGGCGAGGGAGGAACAGACGCCGATCGCGACGACGGTACGGCGGAACCCGGTGGTTGTCATCGGTGGACCCCTCATGGCACGCGTGGCGGGAGCGGTGGGCGCCGCACACTCAAGCACCGCCGTCGACGAGCCGCAAGATGTCACGCAGAATCTGTAATTATTCGACAGGTTGCCGGATCGTTCCGGGTTCAGTCGCGGGGCGCTTGCGCGGTGGAGCCGCGCACCACCAGCTCGGGCTCGAACAGCAGCTCCTCGGCGGGTACGGCGGTGCCCGCGATCCGCGCGTTCAGCAGCTCCACGGCCGCGCGTCCCATGGCCTCGATGGGCTGCCGGACGGTGGTGAGCGGGGGCTCGGTGCAGTTCATGAACGCCGAGTCGTCGTAGCCCACGACGGAGACGCGGCCGGGGACGTCCAGGCCCTTGCGGCGCGCGGCGCGTACGGCGCCGAGCGCCAGGGGGTCGCTGGCGCAGATGATCCCGGTGACACCGCGGTCGATCAGCCGGGAGGCCGCGGCGTGCCCGCCCTCCAGGGAGAAGATGGCCCGCGCGACGAACTCCTCCGGCAGGTCGGCGGCGATCGCCCGGGCGGCGGCCAGTTTGCGCGCCGAGGGCACGTGGTCGCCGGGGCCGAGCAGCAGCCCGATGCGCTCGTGACCGAGGGAGGCCAGATGGCGCCAGGCCTGCTCGACGGCCACCGTGTCGTCGCAGGAGACGGCCGGGAATCCCAGGTCCTCGATGGCCGCGTTGACCAGGACGACGGGAATGTTGCGCTCCGCGAGCAGCCGGTAGTGGTCGTGCGGCGCGTCGGCCTGGGCGTACAGGCCGCCGGCGAAGACGACGCCGGAGACCTGCTGCTGGAGCAGCAGGTCGACGTAGTCCGCCTCCGAGACGCCGCCCTTGGTCTGCGTGCACAGCACCGGGGTCAGTCCGAGCTGGGCCAGCGCACCGCCGATGACCTCGGCGAACGCCGGGAAGATGGGGTTCTGGAGCTCGGGCAGGACCAGGCCGACGAGCCGTGCGCGTTCCCCGCGCAGCTGGGTGGGGCGCTCGTAGCCGAGGATGTCGAGAGCCGTCAGCACCGCCTGCCGCGTGGCGTCGGAGACCCCGGGCTTGCCGTTGAGCACCCGGCTGACCGTGGCCTCGCTGACCCCGACCTTCTTCGCCACTTCCGCAAGTCGTCGCGTCATGAACGCAAGCGTAACGCAAGCGATGCAAGCCGCTTGCGCAGCGTCTCGGGCAGGCGTGGAGCGGCTCGCCGTACGGGAGAGAGGGGCGGACCGGCCGTCCGGCGGGAGACGGACGGGCGAGGGTGGAACGGCTCGCCGTACGAGAGAGAGAGGGGGGGGGCGGACCGGCCGTCCGGGCAGGAGACGGACGGGCGAGGGTGGAGCGGCTCGCCGTACGGGAGAGAGGGGGCGGACCGGCCGTCCGGGCAGGAGACGGGCGGGCGAGGGAGGGGGTGGCCCGCCCGCCGTACGGGCGGGGGCAGGCCTGGCCGCCGTACGGGCGGGGGGACAGGCCTGTCGGGCGGGTGGGCGAGGCGGGAGCCGCTCGTGCCGGCCCGGCGCCGCCGGCGACCTGAACGCCGGCGGTGCCGGGTCAGCTGTCGGGGGACGCGACGACCGTCAGGTGTGTGGCCGCGCCCCGGGGGCGGCGCGGGCGGCGGACCGGGGTGGCGGGCCGGCGGGGGTCGCGCAGGACCATCGACAGGCGCCGGTAGCCCAGCTCCCGTAGCGGCTGCGGCGCCTCCTCCACGATGCGGCACTCGGTGCGCCCGCGGCGCGGGTCCGGGTGGAGCAGGAGGCGTACGGCGCCGTCGAGGCGGCTCCCGGCCTCACCGACGGCCCGGATCCAGTGGGGCAGTCCCTGCCGGTAGGCGGCCTCCATGATCGGGTCCTGGGCGATGTCCCGGCGGACCGCCTGGAGTTCGTGGTCGTGCCCGCACGATTCCAGGGCGGAACGGAGCTGGGCCAGCATCGGCAGGCACCAGCCCGGCTCGTGCTCGCCGAGCACCTCGCCCGCGTCCGGGTGGAACAGCACGAAGCGGAGGAAGTTGTCGCCGGGCATGGCCGTCGGATGGGGGCGCACGCCGCGGAAGAGTGTCTCGAACGCGCTGTTGGCCATGACCACGTTCCAGTGGCGGTCGACGACCAGGGACGGGCAGGACAGAAAGTCCAGCAGCGCTGCGTAGTCCTGGAGGTACGCCTGGGTCTCGCAGGTGTCGGGGACGGGCCGCGGTGCCGGCCGCTGCCCTCCTGCCTGATGTGCCATCGGGAGGTCACCCCTCTTGCCTCTGCGGCCTTTCACGCGGCGATGCGATCCTGCTGCCCAGCAGGAGTCGTGTCAACTATCGTGGCATTTCATGCCGGTTGACGGCTGAAATTCGCCACAGTTGTGGCGACACCTGGATGTGAGTTCGAGGCACCCGCTACTCTCCGGGAAGTTCACGGCGACCGCTCGTGAGAACCACGGACGCATCTGAAGCCCTCGAGAGACGTAGGAGTTCTGTCGGTGACGGATGGCTACGAGGATCCGGGCGCCTCGGCGACCGCCCAGCTGCCGGCCGTCGTCGCCCGCGTCACCGCGCTCGCCGACCGGCTCGGTGTACCGCACACCGAGGTCTTCGACGTCGGGCGGCTCTCCGTCGCCTGCGGTGTGCCGGAGGCGGTGGTCAGGGCCCTGCTCAGCGGCCGGCCCGCGGGTGAACCGGACGTCCAGGCCCGCTTCCTGCAACGCCTGGACCTGCTGCGCCGCACCCGGCTGAAACCGGGCGGACGCCGCTACACCCAGCAGGAGATAGCCGACGGCGCGGGTATGTCCCGGCAGCAGGCCGGCGCCCTCATCAACGGCGACCGGCGGCCCACCATGGAGCACTGCGACGCCCTCCAGCGCTTCTTCCGGGTACACGCGGGCTTCCTCACCGCGGAGGACCCCGAGGCCCTGGCCGGCGCGTTGCAGCGCACCGAGCAGGAGCTGCTCCAGAAGCTCGCCGACCGGGAGCGGGCCGCCATCCAGGACCCCGAGGACCCGCTGGAACGGCTGCTCCAGGACCACGGCGTGCGCGGAATCGCCTGGCGGGCCGCGCAGTTGCCCACCGACCAGCATCGGGACAAGGTCGCCGAGTGGCTCGACATGCTGCTGGAGAGTGTCAAACGGCCGGAGTCGTGAGCGGGGGAGGACCGTGGGCATCGGCAGGGAGACGCGCCGGCTGTGCGACGACCTGGTGGGCGGGCTGACCCTGGCCGTGCCCGCACCACCGGACGAGCTGTACCGGGCGCTGTGCGCGGCGATGAGCCGCCGCCGGGGCCGGCCGGTGACGTTCCGTACGGCCGTCTTCCCGCCCGGCACGGCCAGCGGACTGTGGCTGCACCTGACCGACCGGGACGTCGTCGTCGTGGAGGAACGTACCGCCCCGGAACACCAGTTGGTGATCCTCGGTCACGAGCTGTGGCACGTGCAGGCCGGCCGCTGCGGGCACCCCGTGGACGGCGCCGGTGCCGGCGCCGCGATCCGCCCGCTGCCCGAGGACACCGGCCGCACGGCGCACCGTACCCGAGTGCGACGGGCCGCCGCCCGCAGCCGCCTCGACCTCGCCGAGGAGCGGGACGCCGAGTCCTTCGGCCTGCTGCTGGCCAGCAAGTGCCGCACCCTGCTCGCCGGTTCGGCGCCGCGCGGCCCGGCCCGGCCCGGCGGTGTGGCCGGCCGTATCGGGGCCTCCCTGGGATATCCGTACGCGCAGGCCTGAGCCGGCTCCGCCCGGGTGGCCCGGTGTCCGGCCGGCGCTGTGGTGCGGTTCCGCGTCCGCTGAGCGGGCGAACGCGGGGCGGGCCGGACGGGGTTGTCAGTGGTGGGCGGCAAGCTGGGTCCGTGCGCGCCGCCGGGCGCGCGACCGTGACGCCTACTCGGGGAGAGCCGACCGATGCCCACCGCCGTACTGACCGACCGCGAGCGCACCGCCGTGCAGGCCTACCTGCGGCTGCTCCACACGGTGCGCGCCGCCTTCGACGGGCCGTCGCAGGACGGCCGGCCCGCCGTCGTCCCGCCCACCGTGCTCGCCGAGGCGGAGCGGGCGCTGGCCCGGGCGGGACTCGCGGGCAACGAGGAGCAGTTCTTCCGGCTGCTGCGCGACTGGGGTCCGCGCGCCTGAGCGCCCGGGCGACTCCCGCGCCGTCGGCCGTGTCCCGGGCGGCCCAGGGGCTCCGGTGGCGGACGGGGAGGCCCTCCCCGGCGGCCCACCGCACGGGCACGCCCTCACGCGGCTGGCGCCCGTACGGCAAGGACCGCCTCACGGCGCCCGACTCCACGGGGACGGCCACCGGCCGAGCGCACCGGCACGGCGGCGGGCCCACCGGGACGGCCACCGTCAGCGACCCCACGCGTGAGGCTCACCCCGCGCGGCGGTGGCGGGCCGGCCCGCCCGGCGCCGGCCCCGCTGCCGGCTCCGGCCCGGTGCCGCCCGTGCCCCGACCCCACCTGGAACGGCCACGACGGCCGGGCGCGCGAGCGGGGCCGCACGGCGGCCGGGCGCGCCGGGGTGGCCATCGCGGGCGGCCCTGCGCGTGAGGCCGCACGGCGTCCGGCTCCACGGGGAACGGCCACGGCGACCCGACACGCGGGCACGGCCGCGGAGCTCACCGGAGTGGCCCCGGTGGTCCGGCCGGTACCGCCGCGCGGGCGGTCGTGGGGCCGGGCGTGACCGGGTGTCGGAGGGCGGTGCGGTGGCGGATGGGCTCAGGTGTGGGGAAGGACCACGGACGTGGTGACCAGCCCGTCGCGCACCGTCCACCGGCCTTCGAAGACCCGCAGTCGCCGGCCGCCGACCACGGGCCCGGGCACCAGGAGCGTGGCGCTCAGGGTGCCGTGGCTCTCGCCGCCGGGATCGGGGTGCAGGGTGATGTCGGCCTCGGAGAAGTCCAGCCACTTGCGGGTCAGGGGGAACCACGCCTTGTAGACGGACTCCTTGGCGCTGAACAGGATCCGGTCCCAGTGCACGGCGGGCCGCTGCCCGGCGAGCCGGTCGAGCCGCGCCGCCTCCACGGGCAGGAAGACGGACCGGCCGACCCCGTCCGGGAGGGGGCCGTGCGGCTCGGCGTCGATGCCGAGGGAGACGAGGTCGGTGGCGCGGACCAGGGCGGCGGCGCAGTAGCCGTCACAGTGGGTCATGCTGCCGAGCAGGCCGTCCGGCCAGCGCGGAGCACCCCGCTCGCCGCTGATGACGGGCTGCGGCGGCACGCCGAGTTTCTCCATGGCGCGCCGGGCGCAGCCCCGGACGGCGGCGAACTCGCGGCGCCGCTTGGTCACCGCGCGGGCGACGAGCGCTTCCTCGGCCGGATGGAGCGGGGAGTCCCACAGGGGGTCGTCAGCGTGCGCCTCCACGGCCACGACCGACTCCGGGAGCAGCTCCTCGATCACCTGCGTGGACCTCCATCGGCAGGACGCGGCGCAGCCTTCCCGGGGGATCCGGGCGCTTGCGCCATTCGCGGGGGTATCCCACGGAGACCTCCATGAAGCGGACTCCGTCGTGCCAGGTGGTGCGGGGGATGTGCAGATGGCCGTAGACCATCGTGGCGACCCGGAACCGGCGGTGCCAGTCCGCGGTCAGCCGGGTGCCGCACCACATGGCGAACTCAGGGTGCCACAGCACCTCCGTGGGGTGCCGGTCCAGCGGATAGTGGCCGGCCAGCACGGTCGGGAGGTCCTCGGGCAGCTCGGCGAGCCGGCGCTCGGTCTCGGCGACCCGCGCCCGGCACCAGGCCTCACGGGTCGGGTAGGGGTCGGGGTGCAGCAGGTACTCGTCGTTGCAGACGATGCCCGTGCTCTCCGCGTAGGCCAGGCCCTCGGCCTTGGTGGTGCAGCCGGCCGGCAGGAACGAGTAGTCGTACAGCAGGAACAGCGGGGCGACGACGGCGGGGCCGCCGGCGCCGCGCCACACGGGGTACGGGTCCTCGGGGGTCACCACGCCCAGTTCCCGGCACACCTGGACGAGGTGGTCGTAGCGGGCGGCGCCGCGCAGGGTGACCGGGTCGCTCGGGTGGGTCCACAGCTCGTGGTTGCCGGGCGCCCACAGCACCTTGCGGAAGCGCTTCGCGAGGGTGCCGAGGGCCCAGCGGATGTCGGCGACGGTCTCCGCGACGTCCCCGGCCACGATCAGCCAGTCGTCGTCGCTCCGGGGCCGCATGCCGTCGACCAGGGCGCGGTTGTCCGGGTAACTGATGTGCAGGTCGCTGATGGCCAGCAGCTGTCCGGCCCCGGCCGTCGACTCCACCCCGCACGCCCCTTCCGATCATCCGAAGGCACCACAACAACACATGCGCGGGGCAACGGACAAGGGGCTCCCCGGCCGCGTGTCGTACCGCTGCGGCGGACGGCCCCGTTCCGTAACACGCGCGTTGCACGCGTGGGCACTTGAAAGCCGTATGATCGCCCCGACACCAGCGCCCTCCCTCTTCTCCCCTGCGCGGGGCCGTTCGGTGACCCTTCCTCCCTCCTGCCCGGGCACGGGCCGCTCCGTCCTGCCCGCACACCCCCGAAGGCGGCCTGCATGCCCTCACGCGTACGCGTCTGGCTCAACCGCACGTACGCGGAGAACGTGTTCTTCATGGATCAGCTGCGGAGGAATCCCAGCGACCGGGCGGTCGAGATCCATGCCACGCACGGCGACCCGGACTCCCCCGTGCTGGCCGCCGCCGACACCGCCGAGCTGGAGCCCGAGGGCCTGTCCCCGGCCGCGTACGTCGAGTACGCCCTGGACCAGTGCGTCCGGCGCGGCATCGACGTGTTCGTGCCCCGGCTGCACCAGTCGGCGGTCGTCGCGCACCGGGCGGACTTCGCGGCGGCCGGTACGGCGCTGGTGGCGCCGACGCCCGAGGCGGTGGCGGTGTTCGAGGACAAGGCGACCGCGTACGAGGCGGTCCGCTCGGTGGGTGTCCCGGTGCCGCCGTGGCGGCGGATCCGGACGGCGGACGAACTCCTCAGCGCTGTCGAGGAGCTGGAGAAGACGGGCCAGCAGGTGTGTTTCAAGCCGGCCGCCGGCGCGGGCGGTGTCGGCTTCAGGGTACTCACCCGGGCTCCCCTCTCCCTGGCCGCTCTCGCCGGCTTCCCCGGCCCGTCCGTGCAGCTCGCTCCGGTGGTCGAGGCGCTGCGGCGGGCCGAGGGGCCCGTGAACTGGCTGGTGATGCCGCGCCTGGAGCAGCCGGAGGTGTCCGTGGACTGCCTGACCGGGCCGGACAACCGGCTGCGGCTGTCGGTCGGCCGCACCAAGAACGGCCGCCGCCGGGGCTTCACCCTGGACGAGCGGTGGCTGGAACCGGCCCGGCTGATCGCCGAGGGCTTCGGGCTGCACTATCTGTCCAACATCCAGTTCCGCATGCTCGGTGACCGCCCGGTGCTGCTCGACGTCAACACCCGTCCCGCCGGCGGCCTGCACCAGCTGGCGCTGTGCGGCGTCAACGCGCCGTGGGCGGCGGTGCGGCTGGCGCTGGGCGAGGACCCCGGGGTGATCGAGCCGCCGTTCCTGGGGCAGGACTACACGGTGGTGGCGGGTCCGCGTCCGCTCGCGCCCGTGACGATGCCGCGGCAGCGGGCGGGTGCCGGCGAGACGGTGCTGCCCTCGGTGCCGGCGCCCGCGCGGGCGGCGGAGGCGGTTCGGGCGCTGCCGCTGTAGGCGCGGGTCCTTCACGCGAGGTACGCCAGGCCCGGGTGGACCGCGGTGTAGCCCTCGACCAGCCGGCGGGCCACGGTGACCGAGTCGACCAGCGGGTGCAGCGCGAAGGCCTTCACCGCGGTCGTCCGGGACGCGGACTCGGCGGCGGCCAGCACCTCGCGTTCGACCGCCTTGACCGAGCAGACCAGACCGGTGGCATGGCCGGGGAGCGGGTCCGCGGACAGCGGGTGGGCACCGTTCGCGTCGACCAGGCAGGGCACCTCGATGACGGCGTCGGCGTCGAGCACGGACAGGGTGGAGCGGTTGCGGACGTTGAGGATCAGCGTGGTGCGCTCGTCGCGGGCGACGGCCCGCATCAGCGCGAGGGCGACCTTCTCGTATCCGCCGGCGAGGTCGTCGGCCTCACGGTCGCCGGCGCCGGCGCTCTCCCGGTTCTCGGCCATGTAGGTGGCCTCGCGTTCGGCGCGGGTGCGGTCCCAGGCGCGCAGGGCGGAGACTCCGGGATCGCCCGCCTCCGCGTAGAACCGGGCCTGCTGGTCGCGCAGGAAGGCACCGCGGGTCCGTTCGGCCTCCTGGTAGGCGCGGACGGTCTCCCGGTTGAAGTAGTAGTAGTGCAGGTACTCGTTGGGGACCGCGCCGAGCGACCGCAGCCAGTCGGCGCCGAACAGCCGGCCCTCCTCGAAGGAGCCGAGCAGCGCGGGGTCGGCGAGCAGCCGCGGGAGTTGCTCGCGTCCGGCGACGCGCAGCCCGCGCACCCAGCCGAGGTGGTTGAGGCCGACGTAGTCGATGAAGGCCTCACCGGGGTCGGCGCCGAGGACGCGGGCGATACGGCGGCCGAGGCCGACCGGCGAGTCGCAGATGCCGATGACGCGGTCGCCGAGGTGGCGGGACATGGCCTCGGTGACCAGTCCGGCCGGGTTGGTGAAGTTGATCACCCAGGCTTCCGGGGCGAGGCGGGCCACGCGCCGGGCGATGTCGACGGCGACGGGAACGGTGCGCAGGCCGTAGGCGATCCCGCCCGCGCCGACCGTCTCCTGTCCGAGCACGCCCTGCGCGAGGGCGACCCGTTCGTCGTCCGCCCGTCCCGCCAGGCCGCCGACGCGGATCGCGGAGAAGACGAAGTCGGCGCCGCGCAGGGCCTCGTCCAGGTCGGTGGTGGCGCTCACGCGGGGTGCGTCTCGGACGGCGGCGGCCTGTTCCGCCAGCACACGGGTCACCGCGTACAGCCGGCGTTCGTCCAGGTCGTGGAGGACCACGTCGGTGACCCGCCCCTCGGCGCGGTCGGTCAGCAGTGCTCCGTACACGAGCGGCACCCGGAACCCGCCGCCGCCCAGGATCGTCAGCTTCACACCTGTCCCCTTCGCCCGTCTCCCGGGACTCCCGCCGCGTCCGCCCCGGGGGCCGCGCGCGGCGCCGCCACGCAGTCCCGGCCGTCCCGCCGGCATGCCGGGGACCCTACCGGCCGTCCGCCGTCACCCCGCGCCGCGCCGGCACCCGCCGTCCGCCACCCGCTCACACCGCGCCGCCGAAGAAGACCTGCACCTCCCGGATGTGACCGTCCCGCACGGTGACGGCCTCGACGTTGCGGTACCGGCCGCCGGAGGTCAGCTCGTACTCGTAGTGGACGAGGACCAGTTCCTCGTCCACGGCGACGATGTGCAGGACGCGCTGGTCGGCGAACCGGTCGGCGGTCGGGAAGCAGCGTGCGAAGAACGCCGCCCTGTCGATGTGGTCGTCCTGCGGGCTGGTGAAGGTGAAGTCGTCGGCGTAGAGAGGGAGTGCCGCCGCGCGGTCCTGTGCCCGGTAGTGCCGGAAGGCCGCCTCGACGACGCCGGCGGGAGACCCGTTCATGCGCTGTCCTCGGTGGGGAGGGTGACCGTACCCCGCCACGATAGGCCGGGCACGGGCCGCGGGCGGGCCGTGCCACGGGGTGTCCGAGCCGGGAATCCGGGAGGCGCCCGCGCGACCCGGCCGGGTGGCGGGCGGCGCGCCACGGGTCGGCGGGGGCGTCTTCGTCCGGTGAACTCCCGTGCCTCGAATGGCCTTTGTTTGTTTCAACCCTTGACGGTCGCGGGGGCGGAGAGCACATTGGCCGCATCCTTGAGAGCGCTCTCAGAGACCCCCGCGCGTCTCGCCGTACCCAGAGAGGCAACCCATGAGTGAAACCCCCGGAACACCACCCCCACCCGCCGGGAGACCGCACGGCACCCCGGTGCCCGCCCGCCGGCGGCGTTCCCTCCGCAAGGCGCTCGTCGCCGGGCTCGGCACGCTCGGTCTCGCCGTCGCCGCGGTGACCGCGGGCACCCTGCCCGCCGGCGCCTCCGCGCCCGCACCCCCCGCGGGCTGGACCCAGGTCTTCATGGACGACTTCAACGGCGCGGCGGGCTCCGGCGTCAACGGCGCCGACTGGCAGTACGACACCGGCACGTCCTACCCCGGCGGCGCCGCGAACTGGGGCACCGGCGAGGTCGAGACGATGACGTCGAGCACGAGCAACGTCGCGCTGGACGGGAACGGCAACCTGCTCATCACCCCGCGCCGGGACGCCTCGGGCCACTGGACGTCCGGCCGGATCGAGACGGCCCGCACCGACTTCCGGCCCCCGGCCGGCGGAAAGCTGCGGGTGCAGGCCCGGATCCGGCTGCCCGACGTCACCGGTGCCGCCGCCAAGGGCTACTGGCCGGCGTTCTGGATGCTGGGCGCGCCGTTCCGCGGGAACTACTGGAACTGGCCGGGCATCGGCGAGCTGGACGTCATGGAGAACGTCCAGGGCCTGAACACCGACTGGGCCACGATGCACTGCGGGACCGGTTCGGGCGGCCCGTGCAACGAGACCACCGGCATCGGCGGCTCCACCCCCTGCACCGGCACCACCTGCCAGGCGGGCTTCCACACGTACGCGATGGAGTGGGACCGCTCGGCCAGCCCCGAGGAGATGCGCTTCTACCTGGACGGCGTCAACTTCCACACCGTCAGGGCGAACCAGGTCGACGCCACGACGTGGGCGAACGCGACCGACCACGGCTACTTCCTCATTCTGGACGTGGCGATGGGCGGTGGCTTCCCGGGAGCGTTCGGCGGCGGCCCGGACAGCGGGACCGAGCCGGGCCACCCGATGGCCGTCGACTACGTGCAGGTCCTTCAGTCCACGGGCGGCGGAGGCGGCCCCACTCCCCCGCCGTCCGGCAACCGGGACGCCTACAGCGCCATCCAGGCCGAGTCCTACGACAGCCAGTCCGGGGTCGCCACGGAGACCACCACGGACACGGGCGGCGGGCAGGACATCGGCTATCTGGCCAACGGTGACTGGGCGCTGTACAAGGGCGTCGACTTCGGTTCCACGCCGGCGAGGCAGTTCTCCGCCCGGGTCGCGAGCGGCGCGGCGGGCGGGGTCAGCGGCCTGGTCGAGGTACGGCTGGACAACCGCGGCAACGCTCCCGTCGGCAGCTTCGCCGTGGGCGGCACCGGCGGCTGGCAGTCCTGGCAGACGGTGCCGGCCAACATCAGTGCGGTGACGGGCACCCACGACGTCTACCTGACCTTCACGAGCGGCCAGCCGGCCGACTTCGTGAACCTGAACTGGTTCGACTTCGGCCACTGAACGCCCACGGAACGGCGCCGGCGCCGGCCCACCTGTGCACGCAGACACGGACGGGGTCCGCGGATTCTCCCGCGGGCCCCGTCGCGCTCTACGCGCCCGGCTCCTTCTCGAGGAGTTGCCCCCCGGGACAGCCACGGCCGGCCGGGCGCTAGCGCAGTTCCGCGCGGAAGGCCACCGGGGTCTGGCCGGTGTGCAGGTGGAAGAACTTGGAGAAGTTCGCCGCGTCGGGGAAGCCCACGGCCGCTCCGACGCGGCCGATCGGCAGGTCGGTGTGGGCGAGGAGGCGGCGGGCCTCCAGGACGACCCGTTTGTCGATGAATCCCTTCGGGGTCTCGCCCGTGGCGGCGCGGACGGCGCGGACCAGGGTGCGGCGGGAGTAACCGAGGGCGTCGGCGTAGGCGCTGACGCTGTGCTGGACACCGAAGCTCTCCTCGACGGCGTCCCGGAAGCGGGTGAACGCGCTGTCGGGCTGCTGCCGGCCGGCCGGGGCCGAGCTGGTGGCGAGGTGGGCCAGGCGCAGCAGGAACGCCGTCAGGGTGTGCCGCAGGACGGCGGTGTGGAGGCCGGGCGGGAGCGTCGCGGTGTCCTCGTACTCGCGGCGCAGCTGGTCCAGGGCCGCCTGGAGGGCGGCGAGCTGGGCCGGGGCGGGGCGCAGCAGGGGCGGCAGGTCGTAGCGGTACAGGCCGGTGGCCTCGACGGTGGCGGGCGGCAGGAAGCCGGGTTGCATGGTCAGGACGGTTCCGCGGTAGACGCATTCCCGGGAGAAGCGGTGGACCTGTCCGGGACGTATCCACAGCAGGTCGCCGGCCGTCGCCTCGTACTCGGCGAAGTCGACCATGTGTCGTACGGGGCCGTCGGTGAAGAGCATGACCACGTGGAAGTCGATGCGGTGAACGCGGTACAGGGGGGCGTCGGTGTGCCAGGTGCGGTCCGCGCCCATCGGTCCGATCTGGAGGCCGACGCCGCCGACGGCCAGGTCGGCCGGGAAGGGGAAGGTTCTGATCCCGTCGTCGTCGCTCGTCCCGTCGTCGCCGCTGCCGGCGTCGGCGGCTCGGTGTGTCCCGTCGGTCTTGTCGGTCATGCCCGTTTCGTGCCGTCCCTGTCGCGATCACTGTCCCAGATTCACCACAGGCTGACACATCCCGACCTTCCCCCGAAAAAGTCAGACTTTTAAGTTTGAACGCGTCCGGCCCGCCAATCGCACTGAACGAGGACTTCTTGAAGATGACGACGCAGACTTCCGACGGCTTCGAGTGGACGGACCTCGACCGGCGAGCCGTGGACACCGCCCGTCTCCTGGCGGCCGACGCGGTGCAGAAGGTCGGCAACGGGCACCCGGGCACGGCGATGGCCCTGGCGCCCGCCGCGTACACGATCTTTCAGAAGGTGATGCGTCACGACCCGGCCGACCCCGAGTGGACCGGCCGTGACCGGTTCGTCCTCTCCCCCGGCCACACCTCGCTGACCCTCTACACGCAGCTCTTCCTCGCCGGGTACGAGCTGGAGCTGGACGACCTGAAGGCGTTCCGCACGCACGGCTCGAAGACCCCGGGCCACCCCGAGTACGGCCACACCGCGGGCGTGGAGACCACCACCGGACCGCTCGGCCAGGGTGCCGCGAACGCCGTCGGCATGGCGATGGCCGCCCGGTACGAGCGCGGCCTGTTCGACCCGGACGCCCCCGAGGGCGCCTCCCCCTTCGACCACACCGTCTGGGCGATCGTCTCCGACGGCGACCTGGAGGAGGGTGTCTCCGGCGAGGCCTCGTCCCTGGCCGGCCACCAGCGGCTCGGCAACCTGGTCTTCCTCTACGACGACAACCACATCTCCATCGAGGGCGACACCGCGACCGCGTTCTCCGAGGACGTGCTGAAGCGGTACGAGGCCTACGGCTGGCACACCCAGCGCGTCGAGCCCGCCGAGGACGGCGACATCGACGTACCCGCCCTGTACGCGGCTCTGAGGACCGCGCGGGCGGAGACCGGGCGGCCGTCGATCATCGCGATGCGCACGGTCATCGCCTGGCCCGCCCCCAACGCCCGGAACACCGAGGCGTCGCACGGCTCCGCGCTCGGCGAGGAGGAGATCGCCGCCACCAAGCGCCTCCTCGGCTTCGACCCGCAGCGGACCTTCGAGGTCGCCGACGAGGTCCTCGCCCACACCCGCCAGGCGCTCGACCGGGGCGCCGAGGCGCACGCGGCCTGGGACAAGCGGATCGCCGAATGGCGCACGGCCGCTCCCGAGCGGGCCGAGCTGTTCGACCGGGTCGGCAAGGGCGAGCTGCCCGCTGGCTGGGAGGACGCGCTGCCCGTGTTCGAGGAGGGCAAGCCGGTCGCCACCCGGGCCGCCTCCGGCAAGGTGCTCCAGTCGCTCGGCCCGGTCCTCCCCGAGCTGTGGGGCGGCTCCGCCGACCTCGCCGGCTCCAACAACACCACCATCGACAAGGACAGCTCGTTCCTGCCGCGGGGCAACCCGCTGCCCGGCGCAGACCCGTACGGCCGTACCGTCCACTTCGGGATCCGCGAGTTCTCCATGGCCGCGGTGATGAACGGCATCGCCCTGCACGGCAACACGCGGATCTATGGCGGCACCTTCCTGGTGTTCTCGGACTACATGCGCAACGCCGTCCGTATGTCGGCGCTGATGCAGCTGCCGGTGACGTACGTGTGGACGCACGACTCCGTCGGTCTCGGTGAGGACGGTCCGACCCACCAGCCGGTCGAGCACCTGGCCTCGCTGCGCGCGATCCCCGGCCTGAACGTCGTCCGCCCGGCGGACGCCAACGAGACCGCGATCGCCTGGGCCGAGATCCTGAGGAGGCACGCCACGAACCCCGCCCCCCACGGGCTCGCGCTCACCCGCCAGGGCGTGCCGGTGTACGCGCCGAACGAGGACGCGGCCAAGGGCGGCTATGTGCTGCGCGAGTCCTCGACCGAGGTTCCGGAGGTGATCGTCATCGCGACGGGTTCCGAGGTGCAGCTGGCCGTGGCGGCGCGGGAGCGGCTGGAGGCGGAGGGGATCGGCACCCGTGTGGTGTCGATGCCGTCCGTGGAGTGGTTCGAGGAGCAGCCGCGCGCCTACCGCGAGCGGGTGCTGCCGCCGGCCGTGCGGGCCCGGGTCGCCGTCGAGGCCGGCATCGGCCTGACCTGGTACCGGTTCGTGGGCGACGCGGGCCGCATCGTCTCCCTCGAGCACTTCGGTGCCTCCGCGGACGCGACGACCCTGTTCGCCGAGTTCGGCTTCACCCCCGAGAACGTCGCCGCGGCGGCCCGCGAGTCGCTCGCCGCCGCACGCGCCTGATACCGACGCGAAAGAAAGATGATCACTGTGACCGAAGCAATCGCGACTCCTGGAGCCCTCAAGCTCCTCGCCGACGAGGGGGTGTCCGTCTGGCTGGACGACCTGTCCCGCGAGCGGATCACCTCGGGCGGCCTCGCCGAGCTGGTGGCGAGCGGAAGCGCCGTCGGTGTCACCACGAACCCGTCGATATTCCAGGCGGCCATCGGCTCCGGGAAGGGTTACGAGGAGCAGCTCGCCGACCTCGCCGTGCGGGGAGTGACGGTGGAGGAGGCGGTGCGGATGATGACGACCGCCGACGTGCGGGACGCCGCCGACATCCTGGAGCCCGTGTACACCGCGTCCGGCGGGCTGGACGGCCGGGTCTCCATCGAGGTCGACCCGCGTCTGGCCCACCGCACCGGGGCAACCGTCGCCGAGGCCAGGCAGCTGGCCTGGCTGGTCGACCGGCCCAACGTCATGATCAAGATTCCGGCGACCAGGGCGGGCCTGCCGGCGATCACCGAGGTCATCGGCCTCGGCATCAGCGTCAACGTGACCCTGATCTTCTCGCTCGAGCGGTACCGCGAGGTCATGGACGCCTACCTGGCCGGCCTGGAGAAGGCCCGCGAGCGCGGCATCGACCTGTCGACGATCCACTCGGTGGCGTCGTTCTTCGTCTCCCGCGTGGACAGCGAGACCGACAAGCGGCTGACCGCCCTGGGCACGGACGAGGCCCTCGCGCTCAAGGGCCGCGCGGCCCTCGCCAACGCCCGGCTGGCCTACGAGGCGTACGAGGAGGTCTTCGCCTCCGGGCGCTGGCTCGCGCTCGCCGGTGCCGGGGCGAACAGGCAGCGCCCGCTGTGGGCGTCCACCGGGGTGAAGGACCCCGCGTACAAGGACACCCTGTACGTGGACGAGCTGGTCGCGCCGGGCACCGTCAACACCATGCCGGAGGCCACGCTGCTCGCCGTGGCCGACCACGGCGTGATCACCGGAGACACGGTGACCGGCGGCTACGCGCGGGCCCGCGCCGACCTGGCCGCCCTGGAGCGGCTCGGCATCCCCTACGACGAGGTCGTGCAGCAACTGGAGGACGAGGGCGTCGCCAAGTTCGAGGCGGCCTGGCAGGACCTGCTGGACGCTGTCGCCGCGTCCCTGAAGAGCAAGGGAGTTGACGCCTGATGACCGAGAACGCACCCGCCGCCCAGGCACCCGAGGAGGTGCGCGTGCCGGTCGCCCCGGCCGCCGACTGGGTGAACCCGCTGCGGGACGCAGACGACCGCCGGCTCCCCCGGATCGCCGGGCCGTCCGGCCTGGTCATCTTCGGGGTGACCGGTGACCTGTCCCGCAAGAAGCTCATGCCGGCCGTGTACGACCTGGCCAGCCGCGGTCTGCTGCCGCCGGGCTTCTCCCTCGTCGGCTTCGCCCGCCGGGACTGGGAGAACCAGGACTTCGCGCAGGTCGTGCACGACGCCGTGCGCGAGCACTCCCGCACCCCGTTCCGTGAGGAGGTGTGGCAGCAGCTCGCCGAGGGCATGCGGTTCATCCCCGGCGACTTCGACGACGACACCGCGTTCAAGCAGCTGAAGGAGGCCGTCGAGGAACTGGACGCCTCCCGCGGCACCGGCGGGAACTTCGCCTTCTACCTCTCGGTGCCGCCGAAGTTCTTCCCCAAGGTCGTGCAGCAGCTGAAGAAGCACGGCCTGGCCGGTGCGCCGGAGGGTTCCTGGCGGCGCGCGGTCATCGAGAAGCCGTTCGGGCACGACCTGGCCAGCGCCCGCGAGCTGAACGCGCTCGTGCACGACGTGTTCGACCCGGACCAGGTGTTCCGCATCGACCACTACCTGGGCAAGGAGACGGTCCAGAACATCCTGGCGCTGCGCTTCGCCAACCAGATGTACGAGCCGATCTGGAACCGGTCGTACGTCGACCACGTGCAGATCACCATGGCCGAGGACATCGGCATCGGCGGCCGCGCCGGGTACTACGACGGCATCGGCGCCGCCCGCGACGTCATCCAGAACCACCTGCTCCAGCTGATGGCGCTGACCGCCATGGAGGAGCCGATCGCGTTCGACGCCGAGGCGCTGCTCACCGAGAAGCTGAAGGTGCTGAAGTCGGTGCGGCTGCCGGAGGACCTCGGCCGGCACACCGTGCGCGGGCAGTACGCGACCGGCTGGCAGGGCGGCGAGAAGGTCGTCGGCTACCTGGAGGAGGACGGCATCGACCCCAAGTCGAAGACCGACACCTTCGCCGCGGTCAAGCTGGGCATCGACAACCGCCGCTGGGCGGGCGTCCCCTTCTACCTGCGCACCGGCAAGCGGCTCGGCCGCCGGGTCACCGAGATCGCGGTGGTCTTCAAGCGGGCCCCGCACTCCCCGTTCGACTCCACCGCCACCGAGGAACTGGGCTCGAACGCGATCGTCATCCGCGTCCAGCCCGACGAGGGCATGACCGTGCGCTTCGGGTCGAAGGTGCCGGGCACCTCGATGGAGATCCGGGACGTGTCCATGGACTTCGCCTACGGCGAGTCGTTCACCGAGTCGAGCCCGGAGGCGTACGAGCGGCTCATCCTGGACGTACTGCTCGGCGACGCCAACCTGTTCCCCCGTCACCAGGAAGTGGAAGAGTCCTGGAAGATCCTCGACCCGATCGAGGAGTACTGGGAGGCGCACGGCAGGCCGGCGCAGTACTCCTCGGGCACCTGGGGACCGAGGGAAGCCGACGAGATGCTCGCACGAGACGGACGGAGCTGGCGCAGGCCATGAAGATCGACCTGACCGACACCACGGCAAGCAAGATCAACAAGGCGTTGGTGCAGGGCCGCCGCGCCATCGGCACACCGGCCGTGGGCATGGTCCTGACGATGGTCATCGTCACGGACGAGGAGAACGCCTACGACTCGATCCGGGCCGCCGAGGAGGCCTCGCGCGAGCACCCCTCACGCACCCTGGTCGTCATCAAGCGGCACGCCCGCACGCTGCGTGACCGCACCCACTCCCGGCTGGACGCCGAGGTGCGGGTCGGCTCCGAGGCGGGCACCGGCGAGACGGTCGTCCTGCGGACCTACGGCGAGGTCTCCGACCACGCCGACTCCGTCGTCCTGCCGCTGCTGCTGCCGGACGCCCCCGTGGTCGTGTGGTGGCCGGTGGACGCCCCCGACTCCCCCGCCAAGGACCCGCTGGGCGCGCTCGCCCAGCGCCGGATCACCGACCTGTACGCCGTCGAGCGGCCCCTGGAGGTCCTGGAGGCCCGCGTGCGCGCCTACGCGCCCGGCGACACCGACCTCGCCTGGACCCGGCTCACCCCGTGGCGCTCGATGCTGGCCGCGGCCCTGGACCAGGCCCGGGTGACGGTGACCTCGGCGGCCGTCGAGGCAGAGGCGGACAACCCCAGCGCCGAACTGCTGGCACGCTGGCTGGAGGCCCGCCTGAAGGTGTCCGTGGACCGCGTGGTCAGCCCGGGCCCGGTCGTCACGGCCGTACGGCTCGGCACCCGGAACGGCGAGATCGTCATCGACCGCCCCGAAGGGCCCCTCGCCACGCTGACCCTGCCGGGCCAGCCGCCGCGCACCCTCGCCCTGAAGGTCCGCCCCACCTCCGAACTCATCGCCGAGGAGCTCCGCCGCCTCGACGCCGACGAGATGTACGCCATCGCCCTCCAGGGCGAGGCCGCCAAGGAGAACGCCTGATATGGCCGAATACCCGAACCTCACCCACCGGCCCGAGTGGGCGGCGCTGGCCGAGCATCATGCCCGGAGCCGGCCGCGGCTGCGGGATCTGTTCGCGTCGGATCCCGGTCGTGCGCAGCGGTACACGCTTCAGGTCGGTGATCTGCACATCGATTACAGCAAGCATCTGGTGAGCGATGAGACGCTGGGGTTGTTGCGGGCTCTGGCCGCGGCGACGGATGTGTTCGCGTTGCGTGATGCCATGTTCGCCGGTGAGCGGATCAACGTCACCGAGGACCGGGCGGTGCTGCACACCGCGTTGCGGGCGCCGCGGGATGCGGTGGTCGAGGTCGGCGGTGAGAACGTGGTGCCGAAGGTGCACGCCGTGCTGGACAAGATGGCCGCTTTCGCCGGGCGGGTGCGCTCGGGTGAGTGGACCGGTCACAGCGGCAGGCGCATCCGCAATGTCGTCAACATCGGTATCGGCGGCTCGGATCTGGGGCCGGCGATGGCGTACGAGGTGCTGCGTCCCTATGCGGCGCGGGAGTTGACGTTCCGGTTCGTGTCGAACGTGGACGGTGCGGATCTGCACGAGGCGACGCGGGATCTGGATCCGGCCGAGACGTTG
The DNA here is from genome assembly GCF_043195475.1 of Streptomyces sp. Y20. Classification (NCBI taxonomy): domain Bacteria; kingdom Bacillati; phylum Actinomycetota; class Actinomycetes; order Kitasatosporales; family Streptomycetaceae; genus Streptomyces; species Streptomyces sp. Y20. The sequence goes on along the minus strand of NZ_JBIDDP010000002.1, from coordinate 741,169 downwards.
TTCATCGTGGCGTCCAAGACGTTCACGACGATCGAGACGATCACGAACGCCACGTCGGCGCGGTCCTGGCTGCTGGAGGCGTTCGGCGGGGACGAGAAGGCGGTGGCGAGGCATTTCGTGGCGCTGTCCACGAACGGGGAGAAGGTCGCCGCCTTCGGTATCGATCCGGAGAACATGTTCGAGTTCTGGGACTGGGTCGGTGGCCGGTACTCCTTCGACTCCGCGATCGGCCTGTCGTTGATGATCGCGATCGGTCCGCGGCGGTTCGGGGAGATGCTGGAGGGTTTCCGGCTGGTCGACGAGCATTTCCGGACCGCGCCGCCGGAGGAGAACGCGCCGCTGCTGCTGGGTCTTCTGGGTATCTGGTACGGCAATTTCCACGGCGCGCAGTCGCATGCGGTGCTGCCCTACAGTCACTATCTGTCCCGGTTCACGGCGTATCTTCAGCAGTTGGACATGGAGTCCAACGGCAAGTCGGTGCAGCGGGACGGCAGTGCGGTGGGGTGGCAGACGGGTCCGGTGGTGTGGGGTACGCCGGGTACGAACGGGCAGCACGCCTATTACCAGTTGATCCATCAGGGTACCGAGCTGATTCCGGCGGACTTCATCGGTTTCGCCCGTCCGGTGGGTGAGCTGAGCGGTGAGCTGGCCGCGCAGCATGATCTGCTGATGGCGAACTTCTTCGCGCAGACGCAGGCGCTGGCGTTCGGCAAGACGGCCGAGGAGGTCCGTGGCGAGGGGGTGGCCGAGGAGCAGGTGGCGCACCGTACTTTCCAGGGCAACCGTCCCACCACGACGATCCTGGCGCGGGAGCTGACCCCGTCCGTCCTCGGCCAGCTGATCGCCCTGTACGAGCACAAGGTGTTCGTCCAGGGCGCGGTGTGGAACATCGACTCCTTCGACCAGTGGGGCGTGGAACTGGGCAAGGTCCTCGCCAAACGCGTCGAACCCGCCCTCACCGAGGGCGCCGACGTCCCCGGCCTCGACCCGTCGACGAAGGCCCTCGTCGCCACCTACCGTTCTCTCAGGAAGTGAAGTGACATGACAGCCATGCAGTTGGGCCTCATCGGTCTGGGCAAGATGGGCGGCAACATGCGCGAGCGCATCCGCCGCGCCGGCCACGAGGTCATCGGCTACGACCGCAACCCCGAGGTCTCCGACGTCAAGAGCCTCGCCGAACTGGTCGAGAAGCTGGACGCGCCCCGCCATGTGTGGGTGATGGTCCCGGCCGGCACCGCCACTCAGGGCGTCATCGACGAGCTGAAGGACCTGCTGTCCGAGGGCGACACCGTCATCGACGGCGGCAACTCCCGCTGGACCGACGACGAGAAGCACGCCGCCGAACTCGGCGTCAAGGGCATCGGCTTCGTCGACGCCGGTGTCTCCGGCGGTGTGTGGGGCCTGGAGAACGGCTACGCGCTCATGGTCGGCGGTGACAAGGAGCATGTGCAGCGGATCCAGCCGATCTTCGAGGCGCTCAAGCCGGAAGGCCCGTACGGATACGTCCACGCGGGCCGGGTCGGCGCCGGGCACTTCTCGAAGATGGTCCACAACGGCATCGAGTACGCGATGATGCAGGCCTACGCCGAGGGCTGGGAGCTGCTGGAGAAGATCCGCTCGGTGGACAACGTCCGCGAGGTGTTCCGCTCCTGGCAGGAGGGCACCGTCATCCGCTCCTGGCTGCTGGACCTCGCGGTCAACGCCCTGGACGACGACGAGCACCTGGAGAAACTGCGCGGCTACGCGGAGGACTCCGGTGAGGGACGCTGGACCGTGGAGGCCGCGATCGACAACGCGGTGCCGCTGCCCGCGATCACCGCCTCGCTGTTCGCGCGGTTCGCGTCCCGGCAGGACGACTCGCCGCAGATGAAGATGATCGCCGCGCTGCGCAACCAGTTCGGCGGCCACGCTGTCGAGAAGAAGGACTGACCCGCCGTGGGGGACCTCCTGCTGGTCCGCCACGGTGAGACGGAGTGGAGCAGGTCGGGCCGGCACACCAGCTGGACCGACCTGCCGCTGACCGGGCACGGCGAGGAACAGGCCAAGTCCCTCGTCCCGCTCCTCACCGGCCGGACCTACGCCCTGGCGCTGGCCAGCCCGCTGAGCCGTGCGATACGCACCGCCGAACTGGCCGGCCTGCCCGGGGTCGAGACCGACCCGGGGCTGCGCGAGTGGGACTACGGCGGCTACGAGGGCATCACCACCGTCGACATCCACCGCGACCGCCCCGCCTGGGACCTGTGGACCGACGGCGTGCCGCCCGGCCCGGACGGACATCCGGGCGAGTCGCCGGCGCAGGTCGGCGCCCGCGCCGACCGGGTCCTGGCCCGCGTCGACGCGGCCCTCACCGAGGACGCCGGTGACGTGGTGCTCGTCGCCCACGCCCACTTCCTGCGCGTCCTCACCGCGCGCCGCCTGGGCCTGCCGCCCGCCGAGGGCCGGCTGTTCCAGCTGGCCACCGGCACGGTCAGCCGCCTGTCGACCGAGCACGGCCGCCCGGTGATCGCCGAGTGGAACGTCCAGCCGTAGCCGACGCCCCGTGTGCCCCCGGCTCCGCCGCATCGGTGGAGCCGGGGGCACACGGCCGTCCGGGCACGAGGGGCGGCGTTGACAGCCGCTCCCGCCCGGGTCAGAGTCCCCGGGGTGGAGATCAGCGAGCTGACGGCGGCCGAGGAGCGGGTATGGCGGGCGTTCCCGCGAGGGGAGTCGGTGGACCTGCGGGAGGACCCTGACGAGGACACCGCGGACGGCGGCGGCTGGGGGCCCGGACGGACGGTACGCGCCCGGGTGCTGCGAACCCTGCTGCTGGACGGGCCGCGGCACGACGGGGAGATAGCCTCGCTGAATCTGGCGGGCGCCCGGATCACCGGCCGGCTGGACCTCCAGCACGCGACGATCGACCACCCGGTGCGGCTGCGGCACTGCCACTTCGACGAGGCCCCGCGGTGCGACGGCGCCCGGCTGCGCGAGCTGAACCTCAGCGAGTCCGTCCTGCCCGGGCTCACCGCCCACGCCCTCCACGTGGACGGCGTCCTGCGGATGACCCGCACCCGGTGCCACGGCACCGTACGGCTCGGCGGCGCCCGCGTCACCGGCAGCCTGTACCTGGAGAGCGCCGAGGTGGCGGCGCCCGAGGAGGAGCACCCGGTGCTCCAGCTCAACCAGGCCGCCGTCGGCGGTGACTTACGGGCGCCCGGCCTGCGCACGCACGGGCAGACACGGCTCAACGGCGCCGTGATCGCCGGGTCGGTCAACCTCTGCGAGGCGCGCCTGAACCATCCCGGGCAGGGCGCGCTCGACGCGCAGACGCTCTCCGTGGGGGGCGACATGCTGGTCCGGCACGCCGAGGTGCGCGGCTGGACGGGCCTGCGGGGCGCCCGTGTCGCGGGCCGGCTCGACCTGTCGTACACCCTCCTGTCCAATCCGGGGAGTCCGGCGCTGCGGGCCGGCAGCACGGCGATCGGCGAACTGTGGCTGCGCAAGAGCCCGCCCATGGACGGCTCCCTCGACCTGCGCCGCGCCCAGCTGGAAGTCCTGCTGCTGGAACCGGGGTCGGTGCCCGAGGAGGTGCGGCTCGCCGGCCTGACGTACACCTCGCTCACCCCGCACGCGTCCGCCGAGCACCGCCTGCCCATGCTGGAACGGGAGCGGGACGGCTATGTCCCGCACGCCTACGAGCAGTTGACGGCCGCCTATCGCCGAACCGGGGACGACCGGGCGGCCCGGCTGGTGCAGCTCGCCAAGCAGCGCCGGCACCGCCGCACCCTGCCCTGGTACGGCCGGCTCTGGGGCCTGGTGCAGGACGTCGCCGTCGGCTACGGCTTCCGTCCGCTGCGCGCCGCCGGCTGGCTGCTGTCGCTGCTCGCCCTGGGCTCCGCCGCCTTCGCGCTGCACCACCCGCCACCGCTGAACGCGGACGAGGCACCGCCGTTCCATCCGGTGTTCTACACGCTCGACCTGCTGCTGCCGGTGATCTCCTTCGGGCAGGACTCGGCGTTCGCGCCGCGCGGCGGATACCAGGCCCTCGCCTACGTCCTGGTGCTCACCGGCTGGATCCTGGCGACGACCGTGGTCGCCGGCGTCACCCGCACGGTGAGCCGCCAGTGACGCCGCGCGCCGGGAGCCGCACCGCCGGCCGGGCGCGCCCTTGGGCCCTGCTCCTACAATCACCGGCACGCGCACGCGCGCCCCGCCCAGGCTCCTCACGGCCCGAAGGAACCCGATGACCAGCGTCGAAGAACCGGCAGGACCCGGCGGGCGGCCGCGCGACCCCGCCCGGACCAGGGCCGAGATCCTCGACGTGGCCACGCGCGAATTCGCCCGGGCCGGCTACGACGGTGCCCGGGTCGACGAGATAGCGGCCCGCACCCGCACCACGAAGCGGATGATCTACTACTACTTCGGCGGCAAGGAGCAGCTGTTCACGGCCGTCCTGGAGCGGGCGTACGGGCTGATCCGGGACGCCGAGCAGCAACTGGACGTCGAGCACCTGGAGCCGGTCGCGGCGATCCGGCGGCTGGCCGAGCTGACCTTCGACCACTGCGAACGGCACCCGGACTTCGTCCGCCTGGTCGGCATCGAGAACGTCCAGGGCGCCGGGCGCCTCGCGGCCTCCGGGCGGCTCGGCCGGACCGGTTCCCCGGTGCTCGACGTGATCCGCCGCACCCTCGCCGCCGGGCGGGAGTCCGGGGTGTTCAGGGCCGGCGTGGACGCGGTCGACCTGTACGCGGTGATCACCTCGTTCTCCTTCTTCCGGGTCGCGGACCGGCACACCTTCGGCACCCTGTTCGGCCGGGACCTGATGGACCCGGCCCAGCGTGCGCACTACCGGAGCATGCTCTCCGACATGGTGATCGCCTACCTCACGGCGGAGCGGACGCCGGGCTGACGCCGACGCGTACCGAATCCCGCCACCTGGCCGGCCCCGTTCGGCGTGGCCTCACCCGGCGGGGTCCACCGCCGCGTCCAGCAGTGGGCCGAGTTCCCGGACGACGGTGGTGAGGGGCCGTACGTCCCGCTCGGCACGGGCCATCAGGATGGCGCCCTCCAAGGCGCTGATCATGAGGGTGGCCAGCGACCCGGACCGTGCGGCGGGCACGCCGAGGTCCGTCAGCGCCGCGGCGAGCGGGCCGCTCCAGGCCGTGAACGCGGCCGCCGCGGCCTGGCGGGTCGAGCCGTCCGACGAGGCGCGGTCGACCGTGGCGGCGGCGACCGGGCAGCCCGCCGCGAAGCCCTCCCGGCCGTACTCGTCGGTCCACTGCCCGGCCATCGCCGCGAACAGCGCGCTGGGCGCCGGCCGGTCCAGGGCCGCGAGGAACCGGGCGATGCGCGTGCCCGCGTACCGGCCGGCCCACTCGACCGCCTCGTTGACGAGCTGTTCCTTGCCGCCGGGGAAGTAGTGCTGGAGCGAGCCGCGCGGGGCGCCGGCGTGCGCGGCCACCTCGCGCATACCGGTCGCGGCGACCCCGTCGCGCCGGATGAGCTGCGCCGCGCTGAAGACCATCCGTTCCCGCGGACCGCGCCGCGCCTGTGCCATCTCCACCTCCGGTCCCCGCCCCACTCTATGACCATCGTCATAACGCGCGCTACTATGACCGCTGTCATAGTCGATTCGCGGCGGCGGAGGGCGGTCCCATGCCGATCGGTTTCATCGGTCTCGGAGTGATGGGCCGGCCCATGGCCCTGCGCCTGGCGTCCGCCGGCACCGACCTGGTGGTGTGGAACCGCACCCCGGAGCGCGCCGCGGAGGTGCACGCGGCCGGTGCCGAGGTCGCCGCGGACCCCGGCGAGGTGTTCGCGCGGGCGGAGACGGTACTGCTGATGCTCGCCGACGAGGCCGCGGTGGACGCGGTCCTCGGCCGTGGCACACCCGCGCTGGCCCGGCGGGCCGCCGGCCGGACCGTCGTCCACATGGGCACGACCTCCCCGGAGTACTCCCACGCCCTGGAGGCCGAGATCCGCGCCGCGGGCGGACGGTACGTCGAGGCACCCGTCTCCGGGTCCCGGGTGCCGGCCGAGCAGGGGCAGCTGGTGGCCCTGCTCGCCGGGGAGCAGGACGCCGTGACCGCCGTACGGCCGCTGCTGGCCCCGATGTGCCGGGAGACGTTCGTGTGCGGGCCGGCGCCGGGCGCGCTGCTGATGAAGCTGTCCGTGAACCTGTTCCTGATCACCCAGGTGACCGGGCTGGCCGAGGCGTTCCACTTCGCCGAGCGGCAGGGCCTGGACCGCGGGCTGTTCCTGGAGGTCCTGGACGCGGGCCCGATGGCCAGCGGGGTCTCCCGGATGAAGGCGCCCAAGCTGCGCGAGCGGGACTTCGCCGTCCAGGCGGCGGCACTGGACGTGCTCAAGAACAACCGGCTGATCGCCGAGGCGGCACGCACGGCAGGTCTGGCCTCACCGCTCCTCGACGTCTGTCACTCCCTGTTCCAGGAGACGGTGGCCCAGGGCCACGGCGGCGCGGACATGGTCGCCGTACTGCGGGCGATCGAGGCGCGGACCGCCGGGTCACCGTGAGCCCGGCCGTACGGCCCACGGTCAGCTCCGGGGGACGCCGTACGCCCGCTCGACACGCAGCCGTACGACCAGGCGGCGGTCGCGCACCATGGCGGCCCGGAAGTCGTCCCAGTCCGGGTGTTCGCCGATGACGTCCCGGTAGAGCCGGACCAGTTCCTCGACGGTCGCGTCGTGCGGGTCGGCGGCGACCGGCGTCAGTTCGGCGGTGCCCTCGGCGACGGTGTACGCCCAGCGGTCGCCGCTGGTCACGTGGTACGAGGCACGCGGGTCGCGGCGCAGGTTGCGGGTCTTGGCCCGGTCGTCGGTGACCGAGATCCGGATGACCCGCTCGTCCGGATCGTAGGCGTGGCTGACGTTGGACAGCTGGGGACGGCCGTCGCGGCGAAGCGTGACCAGCACGCCGCCGTGACCTTCGCGGAGCAGGGCGAGCAGCGCGTCCTGCGGGGTGTCCTGAGTCATATCCGGATCAACTCGCGGCGGCGGTGCGCGCATTCCCGGCAGGCGGAAGCCGGGGCCACAATGCTCGCGCCCGGGGGCCTGGTGCCGGCCGGGGGCGCCGCGGCGGCCGCCCTCGTGTGCGGGCTCGCCCTGCCGGGCCGCGGTACGGCGCGGTGATGGTGGCGGCCACCCACGTCACCGTTCGGCGGGGCCTCAGCGGCGGGCGGCTCGCAGCAGACCGCGCTGAACGCCGGGCCCGCCGTCGGTGCGGCCGGGGCCGACCGCGTTCGGGGCGCGGAGGCCGGGCCGGCGCTGCTCGTGCCGGTGGCCGTGCGTGCTGTGCCGCCGGCCCGCGCGCTGCCCGGTGTCGCCCCTGTCCCCGGTTCTCCCGGGCGAGCCGGCCCCCTCGGACGGTCCTGCGCGACGATGAGGAGCGGGCGCGCCCCCGGAGGAAGACCGCCGGGCCGCGCCCGGGACGGCGGCGCGAGCGGAGGAGAGCGCGATGGCACAGCTGCGGCAGGACGTCGGACCGGAGGAAGCGCGCCTGGACGCCGCGGCCCTGGACCGCCTCGACCGGCACTTCGCCCGCCACGTCGACGAGGGGCGCCTGCCCGGTTACCTGGTGGCCGTGGCCCGCGGCGGCCGTGTCGCCCACCTGACCACGTACGGACTGCGGGACGTGGCGGCCGGGCTGCCGGTCGAGCCGGACACCCTGTGGCGGATCTACTCGATGACCAAACCCGTCACCGCGGTCGCGGTGCTGCTGCTGGCCCAGGACGGCCGGCTGTCCCTGGACGACCCCCTGGACCGCCATCTGCCCGCATTCGCCGCCCCCCGGGTGTACGAGGGCGGGGCGGGTGCCGGCGTGCGCACCCGGCCGGCGGCCGGCCCCGTCCTGATCCGGCATCTGCTCACCCACACCGCCGGCCTGACCTTCGGCTTCTACCACCGCCACCCCGTGGACGCCCTCTACCGGGAGGCGGGCCTGGAGTACTCGGTGCCCCCCGGTGCCGGGCTCGCCGAGACCGTCGAGCTGTACGCGCGGATGCCGCTCCAGGCCGACCCGGGCACCGAGTGGAACTACTCGGTCGCCTCCAACGTGCTGGGCCGGGTGATCGAGGTCGTCTCCGGGCAGCCGCTGGACGCGTTCTTCCGTGACCGGATCCTCGGCCCGCTCGGCATGACCGACACCGGCTTCCACGTCACGCCGGAACAGGCCGGCCGGCTGGCCGAGTTGTACGGCGAGACGGACGACGGCGGCATCGAGCCGGTGCCGGGACTGCCGGTGCGCGGCCGGCCCCGGTTCCTGTCCGGCAGCGGCGGCCTGGTCTCCAGCGCGCACGACTTCCACCGGTTCATGGAGATGCTGCGCCGGGGCGGCGAACTGGACGGCACAAGACTGCTGTTGCCGCGATGGGTGGCCCTGATGACACGCAACCACCTGCCGGGCGGCGCCACCATCCGCTCCTGCGGCGCCCCGGTCCACCGGGAACCGGGCAACGACGGCCTCGGGTTCGGCTTCAACGTCTCCGTGGTCGTCGACCCCGCCCGCACCCCGGCGCCGTCCCACCTGGGCACCTACGGTTGGACCGGCGTGGCCACCACCGCGTTCTGGGTCGACCCGGCCCACGACCTGACCGTGCAGTTCATGAGCCAGGTACGCCCGAAGACGCTGAAGGTCTTCCCCGAGCTGCGGCGGCTGGCGCACGAGGCGCTGGCGGACTGACCGCCGGCGGCCCGGCGAGCCGGGGCCGGCGGCGGGGGTCCCGTTCCGAGGGCGGCACCCTTCCCGGGTGTCACGAGCCGTGGGCGACGGCGTCCAGATGCGGCAGATGGTGGTCCATCCGCTCCCGCTTGGTCCGCAGATAGGTGATGTTGCTCTCGCACGGCTCGATCAGCAGCGGCACCTGCTCGGCCACCTGGATGCCGTGGCGCATCAGCGCCTCCCGCTTGCGCGGGTTGTTGGACATCAGCCGCACCGAGCGCACCCCGAGGTCGCGCAGGATCTCCGCGGCGACGCCGTAGTCCCGGGCGTCGACGGGCAGGCCCAGCGCGAGGTTCGCCTCCACCGTGTCCAGGCCCTCCGCCTGGAGGGCCATCGCCCGCAACTTGGCGAGCAGGCCGATGCCGCGGCCCTCGTGCCCCCTCAAGTAGACGACGATGCCGCTGCCTTCGGCGACCACCGCACGCAGCGCGGCCTCCAGCTGATCGCCGCACTCGCAGTGCCGGGAGCCGAACGCGTCCCCGGTCAGGCACTCCGAGTGCAGCCGCACCAGCACGCTGTCGGTGCCGATCTCACCGTGCACCAGAGCCACTTGCTCGTCACCGCGGTCGTGGTCCAGATAGCCGATCGCCTGGAATTGCCCGTACACCGTGGGCAGCGGCGCATTCACGACGCGCTCCGCACCCGACCGCGGCGGGGACTTCTTGCCGAGTACGCCGATGTTGACGCCGGTGTTTTCTGTCATGATCTGATTCCTATGCAGAGACGAAAGGCCGTGGACGAGATGAGTGGTTCGGGCGCGCGCGCAGCGGCATACGAAGTGGCGAGCGGCGTGATGCCGACGGACACCACGCAGGACGTACGGGCGCGGGGGGCGGGCGCGTCAGCACAGGTCGCCGTCCTTCCGGTCGGGAGCTTCGAACAGCACGGTGCGTTCCTGCCATTGGCGACCGACACGCTGGTCGCCTGCGCCGTGGCCCGGGAGATCGCCGCCGCGTACCCGGTGCATCTCCTTCCGCCGGTGACGCTCTCCTGCTCGCACGAGCACGCGGCCTGGCCGGGAACCGTCAGCATCTCCGCCGTGACCCTTCACGCCGTGATCACCGACATCGCGGCGTCGCTGCGCCGCTCCGGCGTCGACGCGCTCGTCGTGGTCAACGGACACGGCGGCAACTACGTGCTCGGCAACGTCGTCCAGGAGGCCTCCGCGAGGGGCGAACGGATGGCGCTGTTCCCCGCCGGCGAGGACTGGGAGGACGCGCGGGAGCAGGCCGGGGTGGTCACCTCGCTGCTCACCGACATGCACGCGGGAGAGATCGAGACATCGATTCTGCTGCACGCTCACCCCGAATTCGTCCGCCCTGGTAACGAGTCGGCCGATTTCACCGCCGACGACCGCCGTCATCTACTCACCGTGGGAATGTCCGCCTATACCGAATCGGGCGTCATCGGCCGCCCCTCCCTGGGTTCGGCGGAAAAGGGAAAGGAACTCCTGGCGAGCCTCACGGAATCCTTCGCACCGTATTTCGCGCTGCTCACCGCGGCCACCGGACGGGAGTAGCCGGGCGCGGGGGCCTGCCGGCCGGTACCCGTGGGGGCGGCCCCGGCCGGCAGGTGTCCGGTGTCCGGTGCGGGGCCGGGCTCCCGCGCGGCGGCCGGGCCGCGCAGACCCTCGTACCAGCGCAGGACGAGCACGGCGGCGCCCGGCAGACTCGCGACGAAGCTCAGTACGCCGTAGACGACGGCGACCGCGACCCCGGTGTCCGCGCCGAGGCCTGCCGCGCCGAACGCCCACGCGGTGACCCCCTCGCGGGGGCCGAAACCGCCGACGTTCACCGGCAGGCCCATGGCCAGCAGGGCGAGCACCGCGAGCGGCAGCAGCACCGCCACGGGTGCGGCCGAGCCGCCGACGCGGGCCGCCACGACGAACATCAGCAGATGCCCGGCGAGGACGGCCCCGGAGGACAGCGCGACCCCCGGCCCGCTCTGCCGGGACGCCAGGCCCCGGCGGGCCTCGCCGAGCACCCGGCGCAGCGCACCGCCCCGGCCGCCCGGCGCCCGGTTCATCCGGACGGCGACGACGACGGCGAGCGCGCCGGCCACGGCCGGCGCCATGAGCGGGGCGAAGGCGCGGGCCTCGGCGCGCACCGGGGACGGCAGGGTGAGCAGCACCACCGCAGCGGTCACGGCCATCGCGATCTGCCCCGCGACCCGCTCCAGGACGACCGCTTTCACGCCGCGCCGCACGTCCCCCGCGCTCCGTCCGTGCCGTACCGCCCGGTGCACGTCGCCCAGGATGCCGCCGGGCAGCGCCGCGTTGAGGAACAGCGCGCGGTAGTAGTCGGCGACGGCGGCACCGAGCGGCAGTCGCAACCGCAGTCCGCGCGCGACCAGTTGCCAGCGCCAGGCGCTGAACACCGTGGTGACCGCGCCGATGCCCAGCGCGGCCAGCACCGTCACCGCGTCGATCCGCCGCAGCCCGTCCACCAGCACACCGGTACCGAGCCGCCACAGAAGGACACCGAGGATGACCGAGCCGACGCAGGTCCCGGCCTGACTCCGCAGAAGGCGTGCGCCGCGGCGCCGAAGGGTGGGGGGTTGTGCGGGGGCGGGTGCCGGGATGCCGCCGGACCCGGCGCTGGGGGCCGGCGCCGGGGCAGTGCCGGGCGTGCCCGCGGGAGGCGCCTCGACAGAGCGGGCCGGGGCAGGTGGCGCCGGGTGCGGGTGCGGGTGCGGGTGCGGGTGTGTGCCCGCGGGGTGCGCGTCGGTCACATGGGGGTGGGGGCGGGCCGGGGCCGTGGGTGTCGTACGGGCGCGGGTGCCGGCGCCCGCCGCGGGGGCCGGCCGCGCGTTCATGCGGGGCCGCCCGTCGGCCGGGGCAGCGCCAGCAGGTCGGTGTGGTGGACGGTGACTCGCAGCTCACCGGCCGCGCAGGCGGCGAGCCGGGCGTCCAGGTAGCGCTCGGCGCGGTCCCGCAGCTCCGGCCGCTGCTCGACGGCCGCGCCCACCCAGCCGCGCAGCCACTGCCCGGTCAGCGCGGCCTCCCCGGGACCGAGCCGCCAGGGGCTCGGGTCCACCCGGACCGTCGCCCCGCGCGCGGCGAACGCCTCGCCGGCCACGGTGACCGCGTCCGGGCCGAGCAGCCCGCCGCGCCGCTGGTGGGCGTTGAACGCGTCGGCGATCTCGGCGTCGAGCGGGTCCGCCGGGGTGAGTTCGACGCGGCCGGCGACGGAGAGGGTGAGCAGGGCCGGGCAGCCGGCGCCGGCGCAGGCGTCGGCCAGGTTCTCGATCTCCTCCCGGGTGAGGACGTCGAGCAGCGCGGAGGCGGTCACCAGCGAGGCTCCGGTCAGCGCGTCCGGGGTGAGCCGGGCCACGTCACCGCGCCGGGTCTCGACCGTGACGCCACTGCCGTCGGCGGCCGAGCGCGGGGAGGCGACGGCGGCGAAGTGCAGCAGGTAGGGGTCGCGGTCGTGCAGGATCCAGTGCTGGGGCCCGTCGAGGCGGGGCGCGAGCCAGCGGCCCATCGAGCCGGTGCCGCAGCCCAGGTCGTGCACGGCGAGTCCGCCCGCGGTGAGCGGCCCCTCGGCCAGCCGGGTCCGCAACGGGTCGAGCAGGCCGGCCGCGCGAGCCGCCGCGTCGGCGGGTTCCCGCAGCTGGAGCCACTCGGGCGCGTACCGCGGGCCGTCCTCCGGGTCGCCGTCGCGCAGCCGTACGGTGGCCCGCTCACCGGCCCGGGCCACGGGCCCGGCCCCGGCGATGACCGCGCCCCGGGCCCCTTCGGCCCCCTTGTCACCTGCACTGGTGTCGGTGTCCGGGCGGGTCATGGCGTCGTCCTCGGTGCTTCGGGGAGTCGCTGGAGGACTCCGGCCAGGCTGCGGGCGGTGGTGGCCCAGCCGTCGAGCGCGGCGCGGCGGCTCCGCGCGGCGGCCTTGAGGCGGCGGCGTACGTCGGGTTCGCCGAACCAGCCGCGGAGTTCGGCGGCGAGCGCCGCCGGGTTCTCGGGCGGGACGAGAATGCCGGGCACTCCGCCGTCGGGGGCGCGGCCGACGGCCTCGGGCAGGCCGCCGACATCGGTGGCAAGGACCGGGATGCCGCGGGCGAGGGCCTCGGTCACCGCCATGCCGTACGTCTCGGCGTAGGAGGTGAGGACCATCAGGTCGGCGGCGGCGTAGGAGGCGTCCAGGGCGGCGCCGGAGCGCGGGCCGGTCAGGTGCAGGCGGTCGCCGAGACCGTGCCGGGCGATCAGCTCGCGCAGGTGGGTCACGTACGCGGGGTCGTTGCCGAGGCCGCCGACGCACTCGCAGGTCCACGGCAGGTCCCGTACCGTCGCGAGCGCCTCCACCAGGCGGTGCTGGCCCTTGCGCGGGGTCACGGCGGCCACGCAGAGCAGCCGGGAGACGCCGTCGGTGCCGGGGGCGAGGGGCGCGATGTCGGCGCCCGGCGCGGCGACGTGCACCCGGGCGGGGGCGAGTCCGTGGTGGGAGACGAGCCGGCGGACCGCCCAGTCGCTGGTGGCGATCACCGCGGGCACCGCCCGCAGCACCGTCCGCTCGCGGGTGTCCAGGCCGGCGGCGACGGCCGGGTCCAGGCCGGTCTCGTCGCCGAGCGGCAGATGGACGAGGACGGCGAGCCGCAGGCGTCCGGCCTCGGGGAGAACGGTCTCCGGGACGCCGCAGGCGACGAGGCCGTCGAGCAGGACGACGGTGTCGTCCGGCAGGTCCCGCAGGGTACGGGCGAGCCGGTCACGGGCGGCGCCGTCCGGGTGGGGCCAGGTGCCGGGGACGGGGTGCCGGGTGACCTGCCAGCCGAAGCCGGGCAGGTCCAGGCAGACCCGGCGGTCGTAGGCGTTGCCGCCGCTGGGCGCGGCCGGGTCGTCGACGCCGCCCGGCATCACGAAGTGCACGGTGCGCAGGGACATGGGAATGATTCCGGCGTTCTCGGCGGGGGTGTGCTGCGCGGGGACGTACGTCAGGCGGGCCGGCCGCACGGTCAGGTCGGTCACAGGTGACGCTCGTAACTCGCCCAGGCGACGTGCGACTCGTGCAGGGTGACGGTGATGCCGTGCAGGCCCCGGGCACCCTCCCCGAGGGCGCCCCGGTGGACGCGGTCGGCGAGCCGGTCGGCGATGACCTTGGCGAGGAACTCGGTGGAGGTGTTGACGCCGGCGAAGTCGGGTTCGTCGTCGAGGTTGCGGTAGTTCAGTTCGGCGACGACGGCGCCCAGTTCCTGCGTGGCCAGACCGATGTCGACGACGATGTTGTCCTCGTCCAGCTGTTCGCGGCGGAACGTCGCGTCGACGAGGAACGTGGCGCCGTGCAGTCGCTGCGCGGGTCCGAACACTTCGCCGTGGAAGCTGTGGGCGATCATGATGTGATCGCGGACGGTGATGCTGAACAACGGACGACCCTCCAGGTGCGGCGCGTCTGGTCCCCCGCCCTTGCCCGCCGGGGGATGTGGTGTAGTACGGCTCCTCGCTTCCCCGTGTTCAGCCGTGACTCACTCTTTTCTCAGGTCAGACCGTGTCGGTGTACCGGATCCGGTGGCACAGGGCCTCGATCCCGCCGGAGGCCAGCCGCGGCAGCACGGACGGCAGTTCCTCGAAGGCGCTCTCCCCGGTGACGAGCGCGTCCAGCGCCGGGTCGGCGAGCAGGTCCAGGGCGAGCGCCATCCGGTCGGCGTAGGTGCGGCCGGCCCGGGCGGCCGGGGAGACGGTGCCGACCTGGCTGCTGCGCACGGTGAGCCGGCGGGAGTGGAAGGTCTCACCGAGCGGCAGGGCCACGCTCCGGTCGCCGTACCAGCTCAGCTCCACGACGGTGCCCTCCGGGGCGAGGAGTTCCAGGGCCCGGGCGAGGCCCGCCTCGGTGGCGCTGGCGTGCACGACGAGGTCGCAGTCGCCGAGGGCGTCGGCGGGCGCGGCGAAGTCCACGCCGAGAGCCCGGGCGGTCTCGGCGCGGCCGGGGTCGGCGTCGACGAGCTGGAGGCGGATGCCCGGGAAGCGGGCGAGCAGCGCGGTCACCGCGCAGCCGACCATGCCGCCGCCGATCACCGCGATCCGGTCGCCGATGAGCGGTGCCGCGTCCCACAGGGCGTTCACGGCGGTCTCGACGGTGCCGGCGAGCACGGCCCGCTCGGCGGGCACCCGATCGGGTACCACGGTGACGGCGCTCACCGGAACGACGTAACGGCTCTGGTGCGGATAGAGACAGAAGACGGTACGCCCGGTCAGCTCGGCCGGCCCCTCCTCCACGACGCCGACGTTGAGGTAGCCGTACTTCACCGGGCCCGGGAAGTCGCCCTCCTGGAACGGCGCCCGCATCGCGGCGTGCTGGCTCGCGGGCACTCCGCCGCGGAAGACGAGCGTCTCCGTGCCCCGGCTGATCCCGGAGTACAGCGTGCGCACCAGGACCTCGCCGTCGGCGGGTCCGGTGAGGGTGACGTCGCGCAGCTCTCCCTGGCCGGGCGAGCGGAGCCAGAAAGCGCGGGCCGACCGGTTCATCGGCATCCTCCTGAACGATCGGGAAGTTGTTCACGTACCGAGATGTGCACAGGCCGCGCAGAGTACGCGGCGTTGATCGACTCTGTCACTCGGCCGGAGGATGTGCGGTGGCCCTGAACAACACGTATGACGCGAGGCTCCAGCAGGAGACCGCTGTGGGAGCGGGCGTGCAGATCCTGCTGCTGGCCCTGCTCGGCTCGGTGATCGGCATGGGGCCGGCCGGCTGGCTGACGGGGCTGGCCTTCGCGTTCGCCACCTGGGCTGTCCTCTCCCGCGCCCTGCACCGCTCCCGGCTCAGCTCCTTCGGTCCCGCCAACCGGGTCACTCTCGGCCGGACGACCCTGGTCGGCGGGGTGACGGCGCTGGTCGCGGACTCCTTCGAGGGCGCGCCCCCGGTGACCCTGCTGGCCGCCCTGACCGCCGTGGCGCTGCTGCTGGACGGCGTGGACGGCAAGGTGGCCCGCCGCACCGGCACGTCCTCCGCGCTGGGCGCGCGGTTCGACATGGAGGTCGACGCGTTCCTCATCCTGGTGCTGAGCGTGTACGTGTCCACGCGCCTGGGCCCGTGGGTGCTGCTGATCGGCGGCATGCGCTACGCGTTCGTCGCCGCGGCCCGGCTGGCCCCCTGGCTGAACGCCCCCCTGCCCCTGTCCTTCGCCCGCAAGACGGTGGCCGCGCTCCAGGGGATCTGCTTGCTGGTGGCGGGCGCGGAAGTGCTGCCGCTTCCGGCGGACCTCGCGATCGTGCTGCTGGCCCTGGGGTCGCTGGTGTGGTCCTTCGGGCGGGACGTGGCGTGGCTGTGGCGGAACGCACGGTCGGTCACCGAGGAGACGGTGACCGACCGGGCGGTGACCGAGCCGATGCTGCTGGAGCTGGCGACGCGCTGAGGGCGCACGGGGACTCCCGGCGCGCTCTCGGCACCGCGTCCCCGAGCGCCGGGGGACGTGGACCGTTCAGTCGACAGGATCAGCCCCGCTGGGTGTACCGGTAGTCGTAGTAGTCCGCGCCGCCGACCAGGACCGAGGTGACGTACCTCGGCAGGCCGTCGGCGTCCCGCTCGACCTCCTGCGAGGTCTGCCGGGTGAAGCCGAGCGACACCCCGGGGATCACGGGGTACTCCGGCTGCGAGGTGTCGACCGTCCAGCCCCGGCCGGCGGCACGCCGGAAGAGGTCCTCGGCGGGAGTGGTGAACACCTCGTCCCCGTCGAGCAGGACGCGCGTGCCGGATGTGCGGCCCTCACCGGGCCACCACAGCTCGATCGCGGTGACGTGGGTGCCGCCCTCGGCCAAGGCCTGCACGCCGACGTGGTCGAGGGTCCAGGACGCCTTCGCCGAGTTCCGGCTCGGACGGCGCAGCACGCGGGGTTCGCCCCAGCCGGGCACCGCGGCGAGCGCCTCGTCGAGCGTCATGCCCAGGAGGATCGGCGCGACTCCGCGCGGCGGGTCGAGTACCAGATCCATCGCCAACCCCTCGGTTTGTCCCGGCTCGTCATTTCAGGATGTCGTAGTTTATCGTCCAGCCCTTCTTCTCCAGCATGGCCTGGAACTTCCTGTTGTTCTTCAGGCTGTCGACCATGTCCTTGATGTGGGTGTCGTACTTGTCGCCGTACAGCTCACGGATCTCGTCGATGTCCATCTTCATGGCCTCGTCCCAGCGCCCGGCGTCGATGAACTGCCGCTGTTTCGCACGCCACGCGTCGCTCTCCTTGCTTGAGCCCGTGCTCGTCAGCTCCCGGTGGTCCGCGGCGTCCATACGGATCGCGGGGCCCATGCCGGCGCCGCCCCCGTTCTTGTTCGTCCGGAACCCGGGCATGTCGAGATGGGAGTACGACGCCTTCGCCGGGATGTGGTTGATCTCCTGGTCGACGGGATTGACGCGGTTCTTGTCGTCGTCCAGGAGGTTCGCGGGCTGGAGGCCGCTGTACCAGCCGCCGTTCTCCGTGCACCCCTTGGCTATGAGGCCCTCGGGGTCCATCCGGGTGTGCGGGTTCGTGACGTACGCGACCGGGTTGGGCGCCGGGCCGAGGCCGAGCGGGTCGGGGCTGGCGTAGCGTGCGGTGTCCGGGTCGTAGTGGCGCTGGTAGTTGTAGTAGAAGCCGGTCTCCGCGTCGTCGTACTGTCCGGGCAGGCGCAGCGGTGTGTACGCCGTCGCGTCCCGGTTCCAGCTCGTGGCGCCCCAGACGGTGGACCGGCCGCGCCAGGCGATCACGCCCCGCTCGTCGACGAGTTCGCTGGGTGCGCCCACCAGGTCGGTGACGATCGCGAAGAAGCGGGCGTCGACCTCGTCGTGCGGCTCCTGCCCGGGGCCGATGCGGCGTTCGAGCTGGGTCAGCGGCCGGTGGCCCTCGTAGTCCCAAGTGGTGGTGATGTGGTGGGCCGTGTCCGTCTGCTCGGCCAACCGGGTGCCGTCCCAGGTGAAGTGGACGGAGTGCACGACGGTGTGCTCGTCGTCGGCCAGGCGATGCTTGGCCGTGCGCCGCCCCAGCGGGTCGTACGCGTACGTCCACCGGGTGCCGTCCGGGGTGACGCAGGCGACGAGGCGGTTCTCCTCGTCCCAGGTGTAGCGCCAGGTGTCCGGTCTCTTCGACAGCCGCGTCTTCTGACGCAGGGTGGTGCGGCCCGCGGCGTCGTAGGCGTAGCGGACCCGACCGGCGGTCAGGACCCGGGTGCCCTCGTAGGTGCGCTCACCGCGGCCCTCCGTGCGCGCGGCCCGGTCGGGCCACTGGGCACTGATCTCGTTGCCGGCGCGGTCGTACGCGTACGCCTCCGACCAGTTCTCCGCCGTGACGCTCAGGGGGCGGCCGACCGGGTCGAGGCCGAAGCCGCGGCTCGTACCGCTCAGTTCGTCGGATATTCGCTCCAGGCAGCCGTCGGCCCGGTAGCCGTACGCCCGGGCGCGCAGGGTCCGGCCGCCGGCGGTCAGCAGCTGCGAGGTCAGTCGGCCCATCTCGTTCCACCCCGAGGTGAGGGTGACCGGTGCCTCGGCGGCTCCGAAGCTGCGGGTCAGCTCCTTGCCCCACGCGTCATGGGTGAAGGTCAGGGTGTGGCCGTCGGCGAGCAGCGCCGTGCGGTTGCCCACCTCGTCATAGGCCGATCGTGCCACGGCGCCGGTGGGCGTGGTGCGGGTGGTGCGGCGTCCGGCGGCGTCGTAGCCGAAGCGGGTGGTGCGCCCGTCGACGGTCTCGGCGACGACCCGGCCGATCAGGTCGCGCTCCAGGGTCAGTGTGGAGGTGGGTGAGGTCAGCGAGCTGACGCGACCGGCCGCGTCGTACGTGCAGCGGGTGCGCCGGCCTGCCACGTCCTTCACGGTGACGCGGCCCATCACGTCGTACTCGCTGGTGATCCGGGTGCCGAGCGGTGTCGTGCGCGCGACGGGCCGGCCCACCGGGTCGTACTCGTACGTGACCGTGCGTGCGTCGAAGTCGGACTCGGACGTCAGGTTGCCGGCCGGGTCGTAGGTATAACTCCACCGCAGTCCCTGTGGGTTGAGGACCTCGGTGAGGCGCAGCTCGGTGTCGTACGCGAACGAGTACCGGGCGCCGTCCGCGCCGGTGCGGGCGGCGAGCCGGTCGAAGTGCGTGTACTCGAAGCGGGTGACGGCGCCGGTCGGTCCGGTGTGCGAGGTGCAGTTGCCCTCCGCGTCCCAGGTCCAGCGTTCCTCCGCGCCGTCCGGTGCGACGCGCCGGGCGAGCCACCCTTGGGGAAGCCACTCCAGGAGGGTGGTCGCGCCGCCGGGGGCGGTGGCGCGGACGGGCCGGCCGAAGGCGTCGCGCTCCACGGACGCGGTGTGGCCGAGGGCGTCGGTGCGGGAGAGCACGAGACCTGCCGCGTCGCAGGTGAGGTGCTCGGTCGCGCCGGTCGGATCGGTCAGGCTGCGCAGCGCGCCGCGCGCGTCGTAGGAGAAGTGCGTCTCGGTGCCGTCCGGCGCCGTGATCCGTATGCGGTTGCCGCGCTCGTCGAAGGCCTGGCGCCATGTCGTGCCGTCGGCCCCGGTGACCTCCTCCGGCAGGTTGAGGCCGTTGTAGCGGGTGGTCGACTCCGTGCCGTCCGGGTACCGGATCCCCGTCAGATTGCCCCGCTCGTCCCAGGTGAAGCGGGCGGTGTTGCCGAGCTGGTCGGTGCGCTCCAGCAGGTTGTCGTGGCGGTCCCACACGAAGTGGACGGTGTGGCCGAGCGGGTCGGTCTCGGCGACGGTCTGGCCGAGCGCGTTGAGCCGGGTGACGGTGACGGCGCCGGTCGAGTCGGTGAACCGGGTGACGCGCTCGGCGGTGTCGTACGCGAAGCGCGAGGAGAGCGCGCCGTCCGGACCGGACGTCCGCACGACCCGGCCGGCCGCGTCGTACACGTAGGCGTAGGTGTGGCCGTTGCGGTCGGTCCACGACGTCACCCGGTGCTGGTCGTCGTAGGTGAAGCGCAGCGCGACGGTGTCGGAGAAGGAGGTGACCGCGCTCAGGTCGCCGTCCTCGTAGTCGAAGGAGGCGACCGCGACCGGGCCGTCGGCGGTGCGCAGCCGGAGGGCCGCGACGCGGCCGTTCGTCCGGTCGCAGGTCACCCGCACGTCGTAGCCGCCGTCGTGGACGACGGCCGCGGGCAGGCCCTCGTCGTCACGGACGATCTGTACGGCGTTGCCGTTGCGGTCCTCGATCTCGGTGAGCCAGTACAGACCACCGGAGGTGTAAGGGCTGCCGACGAACCGGCGCAGGTGACCGGAGTACGGGTCGGTGGTCGCGTAGGTGACCTCGCCGAGCGCGTTCCGCTCGACGTACGTGAGCGGAACGCGCTCACCCTCGACCGGCTCGACCGGATCGTCCGGGAAGGCCGGCACCCGGGGGTAGACGAGGAGCGAGCCGTCCTCGCGTGCCCAGACCGCGCCGCTGCCCGTCAGCTCCAGGCGCTCGTCCAGCGTCGAGGCCCAGCTGGGTCCGAAGCAGTGGCCGTAGCGGTAACCGGAGATGTGGGTGCGCCGCAGTATCAGCGGCAGGACGCCCGGCAGGCCCAGGTCCGTCTGCGACAGCACCATCTCCCCGCTCGCGACGTCGACCGGGTCGGTCTTGCAACGGCGCCGGGTCAGGGCGACGCTCTTCTCGCGCGACATGGCCAGGGCGTCCTTCAGCGATCCGGGCAGGCGCTTGCCCATGCCGTCCAGGCGGGTGTGTCCGTCGCCGTCGCCGCCGCCCTTCTTGTGGCCGTCGATGGCGTCGAGCCTGTCGCGGACGTCGAGGTCGATGCCCTTGTGCAGGCGGGAGGTGGCCTTCACCCGGTCGGGGACGGTTTCCGTGATGTGGTGGGAGATCTTCTTCAGGGCCTTCTCCGAGCCCGTGATCGCACCGTGCAGCACGCTGTCGAAGACCCGCGTGAAGGGGTCGCGGCCCTTGCTCCGGCCGAACGCCCCCTTGACCCGTCCCAGGGGTGAGGACGCGGCCGTGTGCAGCTCACCGCCGTGCCGGGAGACCTTGCCCGCGCCGTCCTCGAACTCGAGGTGGTCGATCCTGGTGACCCCTCCGCCGCCGGAGGCGCCGGAGGACGCGGGCGCACCGGCCGAGGCGAGCTGCATCCCACCGTGCCTGCCGCCCCCGTGCCCGCCGCCGTCGGCGGGCGGCATGGAGAAGGCGCCTTCGGCCAGGTCGAGGACCATGTCCTCGACCATCGCCTCCAGCTTGGCGTTGACCGGCTCGGTGACCTTGGCGATCACCTCGTCGACGATCCGGTCCACGGCCTCGTCGAGGATCCGCTTGACCGCCTGCCGCATCGCGGTGATCTCGGCCGCGCCGAGCACCGCCGACAGGCCTCCGGTCACCCAGGCGAGCCCGATGGACAGGCCCACCGACCCGGCCATGAGGGCCAGTTCGGCCTCGGCCTTGGTCTTCATCCAGAAGATGATCTCCGCGAGGACGTCACAGGCGTCCGCGAAGAGCCGTGCGAGTTCCGGGAGTTTCTCCAGGTGGCTCGCCTTGACCTTGTTCCAGTGGGCCTCCATCGCGTCCACGGCCCAGCCCTCGGAGGAGGACAGGATCCGGGAGAACGCCGCGTGGGCGTCCCCGCCGTGGCCCTCGAACTTGTCCGCGAACTCGCGCATGGCGTCCGCCATCTCGCGGTAGTCGTCCTCGTCCACGTTCGGAAAGTTGATCCCGATGAAGTCCAGGACCTCGTCGAGCCAGTTGGGCAGTGTGTAGCCCATCCCCCGTTGCCTCCATACCTGCCGGCGCCGTCGCGTCGGCCCCGATCGATCAGATCATCAGCCTAGCCAGCATCCGGCAGGAGAGAGCCTGAGGGACCGGCAGGGGCGCCCACCCCACACGGGACGGCCCGGTCACCCCTTCTGCTCCACCTTCACCCAGTCCACCTCCGCCTGCACTCCCCCGGCCGCGACCTTGTCGACGCTCGACTGGGGCAGCCCCCAGTAGGGACTCGTCACCTTGTTCCAGCCGGCCGGGTAGGCGCCGCCGAGGGCGAGGTTGAGGATGACGTACTGGTTGTGGTCGTAGACCCACTGGCCCCGGGTGGACTCCAGCTTGTTGCGGGTCGTCTCCTGGACCAGCCGGTCGTCCACGGAGAAGCGCAGCGCCGTCGGGGTCCACTCGACGGCGTAGGTGTGCCACTGGTCCGCGGTGCCGCCGTCGGGGTAGGTCTGGCGGGCGCCGATGTTGCCGTCGGCGGAGTAACCGGGGCCGTGCAGGGCCGTGCTGGTCCAGTCGGGGTAGCCGATGTTCTCCATGATGTCGGTCTCGCCGGAGGCCGGCCACGAGACGGACGGGTCGTCCACGTCGCTGCCCAGCAGCCAGAAGGCGGGCCAGAAGCCGTCGCCGACAGGCAGTTTCATGCGGGCGCTGACCCTGCCGTAGGTGAAGTCGGCGTGGGTGTGGGTGTCGATGCGGCCCGAGGTGAAGTCGTAGGTGCCGCCGCCGGCCCTGGTGCAGCCCTTGCAGTACTTCGCCTTCAGGATCAGGGCGCCGTTCTGCGTGAGGATGTTGTCGGTGGAGTCGGCGTACGCCTGCGACTCGCCGTTGACCGGGCCCATCTCGGTGCCGGTGCGGACCACCCGCCACTTCGAGCGGTCGAGGCCCGCGGTGGTGAAGTCGTCGAAGAACGTGGTGCGGTACGTTCCCGACCGGTCGGTGGGAAGGGCCGGATAGGCCGCCGCGGCGCTGCCGCCCGTGCCCCAGACCTGGAACTCGTAGAGGGAATAGCCGAACTGGGCGGTGGCGGGGGCGGGGTTGTAGAAGGACCGCCGTTCCTTGCCGAGCATGCGGACGTAGCGGCCGGTGGCCGGGGAGGGCAGTCGCACCGTGTCGTGCAGGCCCGCCGCGTCACCGGGCGCCTTGACGTCGGCGCGGCGGGCGGCGATGTCGGCCGGGGACGGTTCGTACACCGTGCGCCAGGTGCGGTTGTCGTCGGACACCTGCACGAGGTAGTCGACGGCGTAAGCCGACTCCCAGTACAGGTCCACCGTGTCGATGGTGGACTGCGCGCCGAGGTCCACCGAGACCCAGCGGTCCTGGTTCCAGTCGCTCGACCAGCGGCTCGAGTCTCCCTTGAGGTCGGCGGGCCAGCCGCCGTCGGTGAGGAACGCCGGTGAGTGGCCCGCGTCCTGATAGAAGTTCGCGAAGGCGGGGTGGTTCAGCGCGAGGTTGGTGCGGGTCGTCGACGCGGGAGCCGGTTCGCCGCCGTAGACCTTGAAGCTCCACAGCGAGTAGCCGTACGGCGTGGCGCGTTCGAGGCCGCGCAGGCGGACATAGCGGCCGGTGACCTCCTGCGGGTGGGTGTACGTGGTGACGGAGCCGCCGGTGCCGGCGGTCTCGGTGTAGAAGGGAGTCCAGTCGGTGCCGTTCCCGGACACCTCCAGGACATAGCGCTTGCCGTAGGCGGCTTCCCAGTCCAGGCTCACCCGGTCGATGCGGAGTGTGGAGCCGAGGTCGACGCGGATCCAGGCGTCGTCGGCGAAGTCGCTGGACCAGCGGGTGGCGTTGTTGCCGTCGAAGGCGAGGCCGGGCGCGGTGCCGGCGTTCTCGCTGCCGGAGGCGGTGACGGCGGCCGGGTTGACGGCGTAGGCTCCGGCCGCGCGGTCGGTGTCCCAGGCGGCGGCGTGGGCGGGGGTGGCCAGCAGGGGGCCGGTGGCCAGCAGGGCCGCGGTGGTCAGCGTGGCGAGCAGGGTGCGCGGGATACGGGATGGCATGCGGCTCTCCTCGGGGGATGGATGATTGATGCGGTCATGTCAATTCAGTGTTCGTCCAGGGTTGGTGCGGGGGTCCTGCGGGGTGTGGACCGGTGGGCGCGGGTTCCCGTACCCGCGCCCACCGGCCGTCCGGGCCGGGCTCAGGCGGCCCGGCGTGTCCGGCCGCGGTGGCCGCGGACGATGTCCGCGTACCGGTGTCCGCTGCCCTTGATGGTGCGCACCTGGGTGCGGTAGTCGACGTGGACCAGGCCGAACCGCTTGGCGTAGCCGTACGCCCACTCGAAGTTGTCCAGCAGCGACCAGGCGAAGTAGCCGGCCAGCGGGGCCCCCTTGCGGGCCGCCGAGGCGCAGGCGGCGAGGTGCCGCTCCAGGTACTCCTGGCGCTCGGTGTCGTCCACGGTGCCGTCCGGGCGGACCACGTCCGGGTAGGCCGAGCCGTTCTCGGTGACGTAGATCTTCCCGGCGCCGTACTCCTCGGTGAGGCGCAGCAGCAGCGTCTCGATGCCGCTCGCGTCGATCTCCCAGTCCATGCCGGTGCGCGGCACGTCCGGGCGGCGCACGGAACGGGCGTGGGGGGCGGGGCCGTCGGGGTCGTCGGCGACGTAGGCGGGGAAGTAGTAGTTCAGGCCGAGCCAGTCCAGCGGGGCCGCGATGGTCTCCAGGTCCCCTTCCCGCAAAGGGAGTTCGACGCCGTAGGTCTCGACCATGTCGGCCGGGAAGCCGCGGCCGTGCACCGGGTCCAGCCACCAGCGGTTGACGTGGCCGTCGTGGCGGCGCGCCGCCTCCCGGTCCTCGGGCCGGCCGGTGGCCGGATGCACGGTGGAGAGGTTGTTGACGATACCGACCTGGGCGCCGGGCGCGGCTTCGCGGATCGCCCGGGTGGCGAGGCCGTGCCCGAGGAGCAGGTGGCAGGAGGCCCGCACGGCGGCGGTGAGGTCGGTCCAGCCCGGGGCCATCGTGCCTTCCAGGTGGCCGATCCAGGCCGAGCAGGACGGCTCGTTGAGGGTCGCCCAGAGCGTGACGCGGTCGCCGAGGCGGGCGGCGACGGTGGAGGCGTACTCGGCGAAGGCGAGGGCGGTGTCGCGCTCCGGCCAGCCGCCGCGGTCCTGGAGCGCCTGCGGCAGGTCCCAGTGGTAGAGGGTCACCGACGGGGTGATGCCCGCCTCCAGCAGGGCGTCCACCAGCCGGTCGTAGAAGGCGAGGCCTTTGGCGTTCACCTCGCCGGTGCCGCCGGGGACCACCCGCGGCCAGGCCACCGACATCCGGTAGGCGTTGACGCCGAGTCGGCCCATCAGGCCGATGTCCTCGCGCCAGCGGTGGTAGTGGTCGCAGGCGGTGTCGCCGTTGTCGCCGCCCGCGATCTTCCCGGGGGTGTGCGAGAAGGTGTCCCAGATCGACGGGGATCTGCCGTCCTCGGCGACGGCCCCCTCGATCTGGTACGCCGCTGTGGCGGTACCCCACAGGAAGTCGTGCGGGAGGGCGGCGAGGTCGATGCGTTCGGACACGGGAGTCCCTTCGGGAAGCGGGGTGCGGGTCACTTGACGGCGCCCGCCGTCAGCCCGGCGACGAGATAGCGCTGCAACAGCAGGAACCCGGCGACCACGGGCACGCTGACGACCAGCGAGGCGGCCATGATCTGGTTCCAGTAGACGTCGTTGAGGGTGGAGTAGCCCTGGAGGCCGACGGCGAGGGTGCGGGTGGTGTCGTTGGTCATGACGGACGCGAAGAGGACCTCTCCCCACGCGGTCATGAAGGCGTAGACGGCGACCGCGACGATGCCCGGGACCGCGGCCGGTACGACGATCCTGAGCAGGGCGCCGAGTGGCCCGCAGCCGTCCACGAGCGCCGCCTCGTCCAGGTCGCGCGGCACCGAGTCGAGGTAGCCGATCAGCATCCAGATGGAGAACGGCAGGGAGAAGGTGAGGTACGTCAGGATCAGCCCGCCGCGGGAGCCGAACAGGGCGATGCCGGTGGCGTTGCCGATGTTGACGTAGAGCAGGAACAGCGGCAGCAGGAAGAGGATGCCCGGGAACATCTGCGTCGACAGCACGGTGACCGTGAAGACGCGCTTGCCGCGGAAGTCGTAGCGGCTGACGGCGTAGGCCGCGAACACCGCGATGACGACCGAGCACAGGGTGGCGGCACCCGCCACGATCAGCGAGTTCACGAAGTACCGGGCGAGCGGGACCGTCGACCAGATGTCGATGTAAGGCCGTACGGTCAGCCCGCTGGGCAGCCAGCGGAACCTGCCGGTGACGTCCGCGAGGGGCTTCAGCGAGCTGGAGACCATCACGTACACCGGGACGGCCACGAAACCGGCGAGCAGGGTGAGGAAGATCCGCCGGGACCAGACGAACGAACGAGGTTCCGCCATCGGTGAGTTGGGGCTAGACATCGGCGGTCCTCCGTCCGCGCGAGGTGAGCAGCAGGTATCCGCCCGTCACGACGAGCAGGAACAGCAGCAGCAGGACGGACATGGCCGAGCCGGTGCCGAAGTTCCAGGTGACGAAGGATGCCTGGTAGATGTGGACCGAGATCAGGTCGGCGGACTCCGGGGCGGACCTGCCGAACAGCACGTACGGCGTGTTGAAGTCGTTGAACGTCCACAGGAACAGCACCAGCACCAGCACCTGGTTGACCGGGCGCAGCGACGGCAGGGTGATGCGGCGGATCTGCTGCCAGACACCCGCGCCGTCGAGGGCGGCGGCCTCGTACAGCTCGCCGGGGATGTTCTGGAGGCCTGCCGTCACGATGAGGAAGGCGAACGGCCAGCCCTTCCACACGGACACGGTCAGCAGGGCGTAGAAGCTGTTGTCGCCGATGAGCCAGAAGGACGGCTTGTCGGTGACGTGCAGCTGGTCGTGCAGGACGTGGTTCACCAGGCCGTTGTCGTGCTGGAACATGAACACCCAGGTGATGACGGCCGCGTAGACGGGCAGCGCGTACGGCACCAGGAACAGGGCGCGCAGCAGGCCGCGGCCCCGGAAGGCGCCCTGCATGAAGACGGCGGCGGCGGTGCCGGTCAGCCAGCACAGCCCGACCGATGCCAGGGTGAAGCCGACGGTGACGAGGAACGAGTGCAGCAGGGCCTCGCCGACGGGGGCGTCGAAGTCCACCGACATGCGGTAGTTGCCGAGGCCGGACCAGGGGGCACTGCCCCAGTCACGGATGTAGAACTGGGTGAGTTCCTTGAAGCTCATCACGATGCCGATGACCATCGGCACCAGGTGGACGAGGAGTTCGAGGACCAGGGCGGGCAGCAGGAGCAGGTACGGCAGTGAGACGCGGCGGACCCGCCCGGTGCGGCGCGGGACGCGCGCCGCACCGGGGGTGATCGGCCGCACCGGTTCGCTGCGGGCGGTGGTGGTCGTGGTCATCGCGTTCAGGCCGCCGGCATCTGCTGCTGGGCCTTCTCCAGCTTGGCCCGGACCGAGTCGGTGGTGACCGCGCGTCCGGCGGCGGCATCGGCGAACAGGTCCTTCACGGCCGTACCGACCGCCGTCTCGAACTGCGACTCGGAGGCGACCTGCGGCAGCGCGGCGGCGCTGGTGGCCAGGGTCTGCTTGAGCACGGCGGTGGCCGGGGCGTCGAACGCCGGGTCGGCCTGGGCGCCCTTGACCGGCGGGATGGTGGTGTAGGCCTTGTTGAGGATCCTCTGCTCATCATCGCCGGTCATGAACTTCACGAACTTCGTGGCGCCGTCGAGGTTGTGGCTGTTCTTGAAGACGGCGATGTTGATGCCGGCGACCATCGAGTTGATCCGGGCGCCGCTGCCGGGGGCGCCGGACCGCACGGGCACGGGGGCGACGCCGTAGGCGTCCTCGCTCATGCCCTGGCTCTTGAGGTTGGCGGAGGCGGTCTGCCACAGGAGCATGGCCTGCTTGCCCTTGGCGAAGTCGCTGACGGACTGGTTCTGCGCGTACTCCGCGTCACCAGTGGGGATGATCTTGTCCTTGGCCATCAGGTCGACGTACTGCTTGACCGCGTCGACCACCTTGGGACCGGTGAAGTCGGGCTTGCCCTCGGGGGTGAAGAAGTCGGCGCCGTGCTGCTTGGCGAAGACGAAGACGTGATGGATGTTCTCCGACAGGTTGGCGCCCTCGGCGCCGAGCGCGGACTTGCCCCTCGCCTTGATCTTCTTGCCGTCGGCGATCAGTTCGTCCCAGGTGGCCGGGGGCTTGGTGATACCGGCGTCGGCGAAGATCCGCTTGTTGTAGTAGAGCGCGTACGCCATCGAGTACAGCGGTACCGCGGCCGGGTCCTTGCCCCGGACGCCCGTGGAGCCGAGCGCGGAATCCACGAACCGGTCCCTGCCGCCGATCTTCGAGAAGTTCCCGTCGTCCCACGGCAGCAGCGCGCCCGTGGCCTGGAGGGAGGCGCTCCAGGTGTTGCCGATGTTGAGCACGTCCGGGCCCTGGCCCGAGGTGGTCGCGGTCAGGATCCGGTTGAGCAGGTCGGACCAGGGCACGACCTCCAGCTTCACCTTGATGCCGGACTGCTTCTGGAACTTGTCGAGTTCGGGCTGGAGGACCTTCTGGTCGACGGCGATGCTGGCGCCCTGGTTGGTGGCCCAGTAGGTGAGCGTCTTCGGCGAGTCGCCGGAGCCCCCGCCGCTGGACGAACCGCCCCCGCAGGCCGTGGCCGCGAGGGCGAAAGACATGGTGACGGCGCCTACGGCCGCGGCTCGGATGCTGCGCATGGCTCCTGGTGTCCCTTTCCGGGAGTCGAACCCGCGAGCGGCTCGCGGCGATCGGTACCCCGTCCGCCACCTCGAGCCCCTCATGGCTTAATTTAGGACGTGAGTTAAACCTCATGAGAAACGCTCGTCAAGGGATGCGGCAGCGACGGCCGGCCCCGCGGGCCCGAAAAAGACGCGAAACGAGGAGGCCAGGTGGCGGGACGGCGAGGCCGTACGGTGCGTGACCTGCGGCGCGAGAGCCGCAGCGCCGTTCTGCAACGGTTGTATTTCGACGGGCCCATGAGCCGGTACGCGCTGGGACCGGCGACCGGGCTCAGTTCGGGCTCCGTCAGCAACGTCGTGGCCGAGCTGCTGGCCGACGGCCTGCTGGAGGAGGCGGGCGTGGTCGGCGCGGACGCGGGCCGGCCCCGCCGGCTGCTGCGGGTACGGCCGGACAGCGGACGGCTGATCGGGGTCGACATCGGGGAAACCCGGGTCCGCGTCGAGCTGTTCGACCTGGGCCTCACCGAACTGGCGCGCGCGGAACGACCCCTGGGGCCACGCGGTTACGACATCGACGCCGTCGTCGACCACGTCCGTCAGGGGATCACCCAGGTCCTGCGGGCGGCCGAGGGCGCCCCCGGGGAACTGCTCGGCATCGGCATCGGCGTCCCCGGCATCATCGAGCACACCGGGGAGGACGGCGCGGTCGTCCACGGGCAGACCATCGGCTGGGACGCGGTCCCCCTGGAGCGGCTGCTCCGGCTGACCGGCCGACTCCCCGCGCAGGTGCCCTGCTTCATCGACAACGGCGCCAAGACGCTGGGACAGGCCGAGATGTGGTTCGGCGCGGGGCGCGGCGCCCGCAACGCCGTGGTGGTGCTCTTCGGTTCCGGGGTCGGCGCCTGCGTGGTCACCGAGGACGCGGAACAGGGCCGGGCGGTGGAATGGGGACACCTGACACTGCGGGTCGGCGGGCGCCGGTGCCGATGCGGGGCGCGGGGCTGCCTGGAGGCGTACGCGGGCGCGGAGGCGCTGGTGGCGCGCTGGCGGGAAGCCGGCGGGCGGCCGTCGGCCGGGGCCGGCGAGGAGCGGGCGCTGACCGAACTGCTGGCCGCGGCCCGCCCGGGCGACGGGGAGCAGCCCGACCCGGTGGCGGCGGCGGTGCTCGATGAGACCGCCCGGTACCTCGGTGCGGGCCTGTCCGACCTCATCAACCTCTTCCAGCCCGAACGGGTCCTCGTCGGCGGCTGGGCGGGCCTCCAGCTCGGCACCGCCTTCCTGGACCAGGTCCGCGCCCACGCCCTCGCCCAGGCCCTGCGCTTCCCCGCGGGCCGCAGCCGCATCGAGCTGGGCCACCTCGGCCCGGACGCGGTCACCGTCGGCGCGGCGGTCCTCCCCCTGGCCGCGTTCCTCACCCGCGGCGGACACCGGCCCCACCCCGCCGTGCGCCGGACGGCGCCACCACCGTGGCGGGCGAGCCTGGAGAGCCGATTGGTGTAGGGCGCGGTGGGGGTGGGCCGGCGGGTTCGCCACCCGCTCCCGCCCCGGCCGGCCGGTCGCCCCCGGCCGACCGGCTCCCACCCCTCGCCGGGACTCATGCTGTGTGCAGCGGCCCGGCCGCGGCGCACGACGCCCCCCCGTCCACCGGGCCGTCCGGCCCCTGGTCCGCCCGCCCCGCGCGGCCCGCGTCCTGCACACCGTGAGCGGTGCCGGGCGCGGGCCGGCGACGGGGACGGCGGTCACCCCCACGGGTGCGGTGGACCGGTGCGGTGGACCGGTGCGGTGGACCGGTGCGGTGGACCGGTGCGGTGGTCACCGAGCCGGCGCCGTCACCGGTGCGTAGCCGGCGGGCCGGGTGGCGAACGTGCCGCGGCCCTGGGTACGGCTGCGCAACCGGGTGGCGTAGCCGAACAGTTCGGCCAGCGGGACGGTCGCGGTCAGGACGGCCGCACCGCCACGGACCTGCGAGCCGCCGACCCGGCCGCGCCGTGCGGCCAGGTCCCCGAGGACCCCGCCGACCGCGTCCTCCGGCACGGTCACCGTGACCTCGGCGACCGGTTCCAGCAGGACGGCCGTACAGGCCCGCAGCGCCGCGCGGAGGCCGAGCCGGCCGGCGGTGCGGAAGGCGGTGTCGGACGAGTCCTTCACGTGCGTGGAGCCGTCGGTGAGCGTGACGCGCAGCCCGGTCACCGGGTGCCCGCCGAGCGGCCCCTCGGTGAGGGCGTCCCGGCAGCCGGCCTCCACCGCGCGGACGTACTCCTGCGGCACCCGGCCGCCGGTCACGGCCGAGCGGAACACGAAGCCGGTGGCACCCGCGTCGGGTCCGAGCGGCTCCACGTCCAGGACGACATGCGCGAACTGCCCTGCCCCGCCGTCCTGTTTGACGTGGCGGTACACGAACCCCCGTACTCCGCCGGTCACCGTCTCCCGGTACGAGACCCGCGGCCGCCCCACGGTGACCTCCGGCCCGCCGGCACGGCGGACCCTCTCCACCGCGACCTCCAGATGGAGTTCGCCCCGCCCCGAGAGCACGGTCTGCCCGGTCTCGGGGTCGGTGCGCACCACCAGCGAGGGGTCCTCCTCGGTGAGCCGGGCCAGTGCCGTGGCGAGCCGCCCGGTGTCCGTGCTCCGCCGTGCCTCGACGGCCACGGACACCACGGGATCGGCGGCCACGGCCGGTTCCAGCAGCAGCGGCGCCCCGGGGTCGCACAGTGTGGCACCGGGCCGGGCCGACTTCACGCCCGCGACCGCGACGATGTCACCGGCGACCGCCCGGTCCAGCCGGACGTGCCGGTCCGCCATGACCCGCAGGATGCGCGCCACCCGCTCGGTACGTCCGGCGCCCGCGTCCCACACGGTGTCCCCCTTCTCCAGCGTGCCCGAATAGACCCGCACATGGGCCAGACGTCCGGTGGTGCCCGCGGTCACCTTGAACACCAGCCCCGCGAAAGGCAGCCGGGGATCGGCGGCCCGCCGCTGTGCGGCACCGTCGTGGACGCCGCGTACGGCGGGTACGTCCAGCGGCGAGGGCAGGTAGGCCACCACCGCGTCCAGCAGGGGTTCGATGCCGCGGTTGCGGTAGGCGGAACCGCACAGCACGACCACGCCGTCCCCGCTGCGGGTCAGGTCGCGCAGGGCGGCGGAGAGGGTCGCGGCGGAGAGGGTCCCGCGGTCGCAGAACTCCTCCAGGGCCACCGGGTGCCGCTCCGCGGCCGCCTCCTCCAGCACGCGCCGCCGCCGCACCGCCTCCTCCCGCAACTCCTCGGGCACCGCCCCTTCCACGGCCGGGCCTTCGCCGTCGCCCCAGACCAGGGACCGCATCCGCACCAGGTCCACCACACCGGTGAAGCCGGCCTCGGCGCCGACCGGCAACTGCACCACCAGCGGGGCGGGGTGCAGCCGTTCCCGGATGGAGCCGACGGCGCGGTCGAGGTCGGCGCCCGCGCGGTCCAGTTTGTTGACGAACGCGATCCTCGGCACGCCGTGCCGGTCGGCCTGCCGCCACACGGACTCGCTCTGCGGCTCGACCCCGGCGACGGCGTCGAACACGGCGACGGCACCGTCCAGGACGCGCAGCGACCGCTCGACCTCGTCGGCGAAATCGACGTGTCCGGGGGTGTCGATCAGGTTGATCCGGTGGCCGTCCCAGGCACAGCTCACCGCGGCGGCGAAGATGGTGATGCCGCGG
Source organism: Streptomyces sp. Y20 (assembly GCF_043195475.1). Taxonomy (NCBI): domain Bacteria; kingdom Bacillati; phylum Actinomycetota; class Actinomycetes; order Kitasatosporales; family Streptomycetaceae; genus Streptomyces; species Streptomyces sp. Y20. The sequence continues at coordinate 709,457 of NZ_JBIDDP010000002.1, read as the reverse complement.
TCGCGTTCCTGCGGATCGAAGTCCGTGACGGTGGTGCCCTCGTGCACCTCGCCCCGCTTGTGGGTGGTGCCCGTCGCAAACAGGATGCGCTCGGTGACGGTGGTCTTGCCCGCGTCTACGTGGGCGAGGATGCCGAGATTGCGGACAGCGGCGAGAGGGTTGGTGGTCGTACGCACGGCCCGGTGCCTTTCGGAGGGTGGAGTGGGGCAGCGCGATCACCCGTGCGCCTGGAAGCGCGCCGGCCCGCGGGCCGCGTCCGGCACACGGCCGGAGCGGCGGGAGAGGTCAGCGGGGCGTCACGGGATCCGGTGCCGGCCGCGCAGCGGGCACCGGCCGGAGGAGGTTACGAGGATCACCTCGTACCGGGAACGGGAAGCGACGGCAGCGGTGCGCTCACACACGGCCCGGCTCCCCCCACTCGACACGGCGATCACCTCCGGCGGCCCACTACGGGGGCGACGCCGGATCGGTGGCGAGTCTAGGCAGGACGGTCCGGCCGGGGCACACGGTTTTCCGGGCCCGCAAGCGGTGTGGCGGCGCCGCGGGCGGCGCGACGGCCGCGCAGGTCGGCCGTGGTGGCGCCCACCGCGGCCACGGCGCCGAGGCAGAGCAGGCCACCGCTGACGAGGGCCGTCGTTCCCGAGGTGGCGCCCGCGACCAGGCCGCCGCGCATGTTGCCGAGATCGGGTCCGGCCTGCCCGACGATCTGCTCGGCCGCGCTGACGCGGCCGAGCAGTGCGTGGGGAGTGTGCGTCTGGACGACGGTGCCGCGGGAGACGACGGAGACGGTGTCTGCGGCACCGGCCACGACGAGGAAGGCCAGAGCGGCCCATGGATCGGGGGCCAGACCGAACAGCGTCAAGGCGGCGCCCCAGGTGGCGGATCCGGCGAGCATGACGAGGCCGGGACGGGCGCTCCTGGTGAAGGTTCCGGAGAAGAGGGAGGCGGCTACCCCGCCGACGGCGAGGGCCGTGAGGAACAGTCCGAGAGTGCGCGGGTCACCGTCGAACCGCTCGGCGTTGATCAGGGGGAACAGGCTGACGGGCATCGACAGGACGGTGGTGGCCAGGTCGGTGAGCAGGGCACCGCGAATGACGGGAGTGCGGCCCAGGAAGGCCAGACCGTCCAGCACTCCGCGCAGGCCGGGCCGTGCGGGCTCGTCTCCGGGGCCCATCCTGGGCAGGCCGAAGGCGCCGTATAAGGCCGCGGCGAATGTCAGGGCGTCGATCAGGTAGCAGGCGCCGGTTCCCAGCCCGCCCGCGACCAGTCCGGCCGTCGCGGGACCGAGCAGCATGGCGCTCTGGAGGGCGACGCGGCTCAGCGCCAGTCCCGCGGCCAGTTGCTCCTTGGGCAGCAGGTGCGGAATGAAGGTGCGTGAGGCCGGGCCGCCGCCGGCGACGAAGCAGGACTGGAGGGCGACCAGCCCCAGCACACCGGCGGCGGGCAGGGGCCCGAGGAATCCCTGAAGGGCGAGGAGACCCGAACACAGGGCTTGCCCGCTGGTGGTGATCAGGTAGAACCGCCGCCGGTCCACTCGGTCGACGAGCGACCCCGCGAACAGTCCGAGCACGACGAGCGGAATCGCCTGCGCCAGCCCGACGGCGCCCGTCCACGTGGTGCTCTTCGTCGTCTGCCAGACCTGGAGCAGCACGGCGACCAGCGTCATCTGGCCGCCGAGAACCGACAGGGCCTGCCCGGCCCACAGCCGCCGGAACGCCGGCGAGGACCGGAGCGGGGTCACGTCGATCAGTGCGTGCGGGCACGTCACGCCGGATCCTCGGCCAGCTTCTCGGCGATCCGGTCGTGGAGACTCTTGCGGTCAAGAGCGCGCTCGATGTCGGCGACGACCCGGGAGAGCGGGTAGGGGATCTCGGCCTCCAGGTCGGCGAGGGCGGCCTCGGTGGCCCGCCATTCCGCCGCCAGCCGGCCGACGACGCGGCGCGCCTCGTCGGTGAGCGTCACCTTCCTGGTCCGCGCGTCGTCGCCCACGACGGTCCGGACCCAGCCGGCCGCGCGCATGGCGGCGACTTTCTGGCTGAGCGCCGAATGCGTACGCTCAACCGACTCGGCCAGTTCAGCGATGGTCATGGGCCCGCGGGCGTGGAGCCGGAGCAACTCCATGACGAAGCTGGGCTTGAGCCCGTCGATCTGCTGCTCGGAGTGGATGCGGCTGATGTCGGCGTCCATCGACGCCTGGAGCAGCCGCAGAGGCCGCCACAGGCTCCGCTGCGTCGGGTCGGACGGATGGGTGTCGGCCATGCGGCGCAGCATAACAGCACTTGTATAAGCACTGTCACTTTCTCCGATGACTGCGGTCTTTCGGGAGGACAGGACATCGAACCCCGCTCATGTCGCGATCGCGTGAGGTGGCTCGGCCGGGGGAATCCCGCGAGCCGCGATGAGTCCCGCGGCGTCCGGCGGTCGTACTGTCGACCCGTCACCGAGGAGGACTTCCGATGCGCACCGTGACTTATTCGATGGGCGTCTCGCTGGACGGCTACATCGTCGGGCCGGACGGCGGCTTCGACTGGACGGCGCCCGGCGAGGAGGTCTTCCGCTTCGTCACCGACCAGATGCGAGAGGTCGGCGTCCACCTGATGGGACGACGACTGTACGAGACGATGCTGTACTGGGAGACCGCCGACCAGGATCCATCGCTGGACGAGTCGATGCTGAAGTGGGCCGCGATCTGGAAGCCGCTCCCCAAGGTGGTCTTCTCCACCACGCTGTCGGCGGTGCGGGGCAATGCCCGCCTGGTCTCCGGCGGCCTGGCGGAGGAGATCGAGCGGTTGCGAGCCGAGCCCGCGGAAGGCGACATCGCGATCGGCGGCGCCACCCTCGCCGCAGAGGCGGCCGCGTCGGATCTGATCGACGAGTACCGGGCCCGGGTCCACCCGGTGCTGGTCGGCGGCGGCGTTCCGTTCTTCCCCCAGCGCGAGCGCCGGGTGGATCTCGAACTCCTCGAGAATCGCACCTTCGGCTCGGGAGTCGTCTACCTCCGCTACCGCGTGGCACGCTAGCCGGCTTGGGCGCCGAGCCCCAGCAAGGACGGGCCGGGAAAACAGAAAGAGGCCAGGTGCACTGGTGTCTTCACTGGTGGGTCGTTCACGAGACCTTTGACCAGGCGCAAGCGAGTTAATGATCACTAGCTTCCCGCAGCACGCGAGATCGCTCCCCGAGCGAATGCGCGAGCCACGTTTTCCAACCAATTCCTTGAAAGCTCACATGTCGATGCGAGAGGGGATGGGGCCTGCTCGGTCCCCTGCGACGTCCGGGCACCCTCAGATGTGGTGAACGGCAGAACGACCGGAAGAACCTCGTCGGCGGCCCGAATTGTCAGAGGCGGATGCCAGGGGCTGTCTGCGGTTGTGATCAAACGCAGGTTAAAAGAGAGTTGGACGTTCTAAGGGAGCCTCATGAGCCGGAGTGCATGCGCCACAGGACGGCGTCTACGGTGGTTGGTCGCAGGCCCTGGTCAGGCCTGGGCTCGGTCAGATAGACGCCGGCGAGCGCGCCGCCGTAACCCGCGGCCTGGGTCGCAGCCTCCAGGCTCGGGTAGTCCTTCCCTCCTACGTGGATCATCGCCTCGTAGTCCGCGCGAGCCAGTTCGCGCTCGACCCACTGGTGTGCGCAACGGCAGCGGATTGATCTCGTTGCAGTCGCAGATCAACCATCCAGTCGCGCCGTGCGCCGCACTGCGGACACATCCCTCGGGGTGGGGGGCGGGGAGTTCGCCGATGCATCGCAGCCCCCAGACGAGGACGTCGGGGACGCTGTCCGCGGTGTCCAGTTCGCGCCATTCGATGGCCTGCTGGAGCAAGGCATCGGTGTCGTGGCCAGCGCGCTCGGCCTGGTCCAGGGTGGCGGCGAGGGCGTCCCAGCCGGGCTCGATGAGCTCTCTGCAGCAAGCACGATGTGATCGTCGACCGTCACGGCACCCCGCTTGCCGTCTCACTGACCGGCGGCAACCGGCACGACGTCACCCAGCTCGTCCCGCTCCTGGAGGCCATTCCGCGCATCCGGGGCCGGCGCGGCCGCCCCCGCCACAAGCCGAAGCGCCTGTACGCCGACCGAGGCTACGACTTCCGCAAGTACCGCCGACTTCTGTGGGTCCGCGGCATCGTCCCGAAGATCGCCCGGCGCGGCGCCCCCCATCGACCGCGGCGCCCGCCTAGGAATCGACGTCGAAGTCGTCCAACGCGGGTCCGGCAAATAAGGGTTCAAGGTGGTCCCCCGACGACGGGTGACCGAGCAGACCTTCGACTGGCCTATGCACCACCGCCGTCTCGCACGCGACCACGAAACCCACATCCAGCTGCTCCGAAGCCGTGATCCAAGCCGCGGTGATCGACCTCATAAGCCGATGAGTCATCAGTGAGTCCACCCCGACCTGGCGCGACACCTGGAACTCAAAAAACCTCGCCGGAACAACAACACGCCCTTTCAGGTCAATCACGGCCGGCGCAGGCTACGGCTGACCTCTTCCTGCTCGGTGACCTCATCGGCCGCTACGCGATCGGCAGCTACAGCAAGCTCGCTCCCTACGGCGCACAGCGGCCCTCCGCGGGAGCCGTCAAGGCGCTGCCGAGCGCGGGCACCGGATCACGGCAGCCGTCCTCTACCACTTGGCCCATGCCGGCGGAACCATCGACGACCTGATCCGGTTGCTACTGCATCCGATCCCCAGGGGGCCGGCGTGCCCGGCACAACGGCCTCCCGGATAGCCATGCACATGAGGTGTTCGAGGCGGCTCTGCGATCGGATCGGATGACGCCTTGGCCCGGGTAACCGGAGTGGCTCGCAAACATGTGCGTAAACTCAGTCAAAGTACGCCCACCGCAGGTGATCACGGATTCATTGGGCGCTAGGCTGCCGAGCTCCGGAGGAAATCATGTCCGCAACCGCAGGGTCGCCCCCGGTTGTCGTCACCCTTGCGGAGATCGCCCGCATCGCGGGAGTCGGACGCGCCGCCGTCAGCAACTGGCGTCGACGGTACGACAGCTTCCCCTCTCCTGTCGGCGGCACCGACACAAGCCCGCACTTCTCCCTTCCACAAGTCGAGGAGTGGCTCAGGCGGGAAGACAAACTCAAGACGGCGCCGAACCCGCTCGACCGGCTCTGGCCTGAATACGAGTCCCTGGGGGACCGAGATACGACAGGCCTGCTGGTCGCCCAGGTGGGACTCCGGCAGAGCGGTGTCACGACAGGCAGGCCGGCGGCGGGGCCGCCCCTTGATCAGCGTCAGAAGCGCCTCCTGGAGCGCACTCTCGAACTGGCTGATCCGGACGAGGAGCAAAGGCCCTTCGACTTCCTTCTGGAGCGGTGGCTCCGTACGCACGTACGGCAGATCACGACGACTCCCGTGCAGCTGGCCGGGCTCATGGCGCAAGCCGCAGCCATGAACCACTCAGGCCCTGTACGGACCGTGTTGGATCCTGCTTGCGGGGCTGGAACGTTGCTCGTCGCAGCCGGCCGGCAGTGGGGGGCTGACTGTGCTGCGGGATTGCGTTTCCTGGGCCAGGACAGCGACGCGGTGCTGGTGGAGCTGGCCAAGGCGCGCCTCGCGGTCGGCGGGTTCACCGACCATGACCTGTCCAACATATCGTTGGCAGCGGGTGACACGTTGCGGGCCGATGCCCATTCCGGAGCGCAGGCCGACGTGCTCCTTTCCGACCCGCCGTCGAACGAGCGTGACTGGGGCCACGCGGAACTCGCCACAGACCCGCGTTGGGTGTACGGGCAGCCTCCGCGCACCGAGCCGGAACTCGCCTGGGTTCAACATGCCGTGGCAGCTCTGGCTCCTGGCGGCGTCGCGGTTCTCGTGCTGCCGCCCGCTGTGGCGGCGCGCCGCGCGGGTCGCCGGATCCGGGCCGGTCTCCTGCGGTCCGGCGTGCTCCGGACCGTGATCGCCCTGCCTCCCGGTGCCGCCCCGCCCTACGGTGTCGGACTGCATCTGTGGATCCTGCGCGCGGACGGCGCCCTCAGCCGGGGCGGTGCGGACGGCGCAGAGCTCACCTTCGTGGACACCACACACGCCGCTCGTCCCGTGACCGCCGACAGAGGCAGCGTCGAGTGGTCCGCCGTGACGGAGCAGATCGTGGGGGTCCTGGGCGGCACAAGCGCGCTGGGAAGCGTCTCGGTGCCCGTGGTGGACCTGCTTGACGACCAGGTGGACCTCACGCCTGCACGGCGTGTTCCGAGGACACGGGCCGCAACCATCGTCGACATCAGACGCCTCTGGACGCGGTTCGACGCGCACATGAGGGAACTGCGCGATGCCAGCGACGCCCTGTCCGCACTCGTACCCGCGGACGACGGCGAGACGGTTCCACTCATCAGCGTCGGTGAGCTGGAGCAGGCCGGAGCCCTGGAGATCCGGACCGGGCAGGGCCTGCCGGAGTCACTGGTGCGCCGCGGAGAACGCCAGGAGGACGAGGCGCGCGTCCTCACGGGTGCTCCGCTGGCCGGGCAGGCACAGCTGTGGCTTCCGGCGGTGGTGGTCGCGGCGGGCGAGCGGGATGGCTCGCTCACGGTCACAGCGTCCCAGGACGTCATCGTCTCAGTGCTGGCCCGGGCCTTCGACGTACGGGTGGACACCGACGCTCCGTCCGTCCTGGGGCCCCAACTCGCAGCGCTCCGGGCGAATCCGGCGGTCCTCGACCCATGGTTCCTGTCCGGCTGTTTGCGTGCCCCGGCCAATGTGCAGAGGGCCGGCACGCACGCGTCCACCACGTCACGCATCGACGTACGGCGTCTGCACATCCCGAGGCTCTCGCTGGAGGAACAGCGACGGTACGGGGAGATCCACCGGAAGATCACCGCCTTCGAAGGCGAGATGACCGATATGAAGAGCGTGGGCGGCGAGCTGAGCCGGGCGCTGGGGGACCTGCTGGCCGCTGGGCATCTTCCCCGGAGCTGATCCGGCTACAGCTCGGGAAGCCGGACGAGGAGGTCGGTCACCTCCGCTTGGTAACCGGATTCCACGAGCTCGAAGGCGACCTCGCGACAGCGGCTCGTCAGCCGGCCGGAATCAGGTACGGCGACGAGCGGCAGGCTGTGCACCACTGCGCGCCAGCCGCTGAACGCCCCGGCGAAGTCCCCCTCGGGCATCAGGCACTCGGCGATCCCGAGGCGGGCCTCCAGCACTAGAGGATCCGAGGGGTCTCCGTCCCCGGCCACGTGCTGGTACTGCTCCTTCGCCTCACCCGTACGACCATCCAGTCGAGCGGCATCGGCACACACCAGCCGCCCCTCCAGGACGATCGGCTCGCGGGCCCCCCAGTCCGCCACCGCCTTGGGGAGCAGGTCGTGGAGCTCATCACAGCGGGCACCAGGACCGTCGGCAAGCAGTTCCACCCGGGCCTGGGCGATCCGTCCCGCGAACTGGTTGCGCCCCAGCCACCCGCCACGACGGCGGACCGGACGCCGCGCTACGGCACGGGAGGTGGACCGCATGTCCGGCGGGCCGGCCGCCGCGCTCTCCCGCAGGCGATAGCGTGCGGTCGGGTCCGGAGTCAGTTCCGGATCCGGGGCCGGGTCGCCCGGCTCCGGCAGGGAGTCGCGCAGGACATCCAGCACCTCGTCGATGGTGCCGGGGCGATCCGCCGGAGTCTTGGCGAGGAGGTCCCAGACCAGATCGTCCAGTTCCTCGGGAATGCCGACGTTGATGCTCCGCAGGCGCGGCGGCAGGTCCTCGAGATGCTGGGTGCTCTTGTTCCGGTCCGGCTTGTCCTCGAAGGGCCGCTCGCCGGTGAGGAGTTCGAAGAGCACACAGCCGAACGCGTAGAGGTCCACCGAGGCGGAGATGTCCTGCTGGCCCCGCAGCTGCTCCGGGGCCATGTACCCGGCGCTGCCCGGAGTCGCACCGAGTGCGGTGTAGCGGGTCGCATCGGGATCAGTGAGGTGGGCGATGCCGAAGTCCAGCAGCTTCACCGCTCCGTCAGCGCAGGCGATCACCACGTTGCCCGGTTTCAGGTCGCGGTGCACCACACCGTTCGCGTGCGCGTGTGCCAGGGCTTCGGCGACCTGAACGGCGACGGCGACAGCGGCGTCGAACGGGAACGGCCGGCGCGTGTCCAGGAATTCGCGCAGGCTGATCCCCTCGACATATTCCATGACGAGGTAGGGCTCCTCGCCCAGGTAGCCACGGTGCAGCAGACGCGGGATCCCGGGGTACTTCAGCTCCTCAAGGATCGCGCCCTCGCGTTCAAACCGTTTCAGCAGCTCGGCCCGGTGTCGCGCGCGCTCTGCCGGAGTGAACCGGCCCTGCGTGTAAGCGTCGAGCCGCAGCACCTTGACGGCGGCCAACTGCCCGGTCACCAGATCGGTGGCTGTCCAGATGGTGCCCATGCCGCCCTGGTCGAGCGCTTCCTCGACTCGGTAGCGGCCGTCGAGGACTTCCCCGGCTTCCACGCCTCACCCCCGGCTGTTCATGACACGGTGTCAGCCACACTGTAGCGGTTCACGGATCACGTCGAGCGAATCGCTTGACTGAGTTCACAGAGATACGCTTCCCTGGGTGTGTTGGCGCTCTCGTCCCACCACGCCCGTAAGGGGTGCATCGTGCCGCTCCACCTGCCTCCGCCCGGAACGAACGGAGACGTCCGACTCATCCGCACCTCACTGCCGCTGCTGCGCGAGGACCCTCAGGACTGCCCGCGCGGCAACGCCCTGCGCGCCAGGGCGCTGCTCGTCCAAATCCCGCCGCGTCCGCGGGGGAAGCCCGTCGAGGACTTCGCCCTCGGACCGGTCATGAGCGTCCTGGACGCGATCGAGCACGAGGGAGAGGACGCCGACAGCGCCTTGATGCGGCTCCTGAAGCATCAGAAGTACCATGCCGGGCACGCAAGTTGGGCAGAATCAGCCGTTCGGTCCTACCTGCTGGCGCGCGCGGAGCGCGAAGCGCAGCGGCTTGCGCTCGGGCGTCCGCCGACCCTGCCGGTCCGCGCCCAGTGGACAGCCATCACCGAGAGCGAGGTAGCGGACGCCCGCGGGGCGATCCGCTACGAGCGCACGGCGTGGGGACGACGGTACGCGTCCGCCGACGGGTCGGAGCGCGAGATGTGGCTGCTGTCCGTGAATTCCGTCAAGGGGGACCGGCCGCCCGCCGAGATCGCGGAGGCAGCGGCCGTGGCAGCGACGGGCATCCCCTCCCGGGCGGCCTTCCGGGACGTCTTCCGTCCCGCCCCCGGCAGCACCGTGCGCCCTAGGCGGGTCCGGATCATCGGCATCGGCTGCGGCAGCGGCGATCACGACGTGCTGGCCGACTGGGATGCCGACGAGACCGAGCGGCGGTTCACCGAGCACGCCAAGCCCGTGCTGCGTCGGGTGATCGAGGGCGACCGGCTCAATCCCGGTTCCAGCTGCACGCGCTGTGAAGGTCTGGCTGCCTGCGCGCAGCCGCCCCGGGCTCCTGGCGTTCTCGGGGTTCCCGGGCCGCGACGCCCCCGCGCCCGCCGCTCCGTGTCCGCGAGCGACCTGCGCGTCCACGCGCGCTGCCCGGCGCAGTTCCACCTCACCCGCGTACTGCACCTGAAGTCCGTGGACCCGGAGAGCGAGCCCATCCGCAGGGGACGTGCCGTCGACGAGTGGCTCAACCTCCGTCACGGGAAGGGATGCTGCCGCACGGCCCCCCTCCCGGACGCCCTTCCCGGCCTCTCCTCCGCCGAACTGCCGACCGCCCTCGCCCTGCTCGCCGAGCACCAGCGGGATTGCCCTCTCGACGGCCTGCCGTCCGACGAGGCCGTACGGGTACAGCCGCGCCTGACCGCGTACGACCCCGAGCTGGACGTCGTCCTGATCGCCGACCCCGACCTCCTCTACACCCGCTCCGGAGGCTGGATCTGGCACGAGACGAAGACGGCTGCAAAGCCTCCCTGGGAGGGGCGCGCGTTGATGGAGACGTACCCGCAGCTCGCCTTCGCGGTGCTGATGATGTCCGCCGGAGTACCCGGTGGTGATCCGCGCCGGTCGCTGATCGAGCTGGAGGTGCTGTACCTGGACGCCGAAGGCACCGGGAAGTCGCGCTGCGAGGAAATCGATCCCGGTGATCCGGACACCCTGGCCGAAGCACGCCTCATCATCGCCGGGCTCGCCGGCCCCTGGGCGGTGGACGAGATCTACGCGCCGACGCCCGGCCGTCACTGCGGCGGTTGCGACATGATCACCCACTGCGCGGCCGGCCGCGCGCATCTGGAGGCACGGTGACCGCGACGACCGACAACGGCATGCCGCCGCACGACGCCGACTGGTCCGCCCATCGCGGCATTCCCCTGATGCGCACGCTGGCCACCGCTCTCACGGTGCTCGACGCGGCCACCGGCCCTGACGCCTTCGCCCTGCCCTACCCGCCCGAGGTGCAGCGCGCCCTCGACCGGACGGTCCTGGCCTGCCTGGAGCGCGGGGCCGAACCTCCGGTGAGCCTTCCGGACCTGCTGTCGTGGTGCCGCGAGCGGCCGGTGGCCGACTGGCCGGTGGACCTGCCGGCCGAGGCGGCCGGACCGGGCGATCTGCTGCTCGACCCGGACTCCTCACGCCCGACCGAGCTGTGCTACGAGTGGGCGGAGCAGTTCTCCGACAGCGCGCTGGTTCTCTACGACCGTGAGATCGTCCGCGCCGCGCTGCGGTTGTGCCGCGAGTACGGCGAGGAAGACGCGTACACCGAGTTCCGGCGGCTCCTGGTCACCCGACCCGTGCTCACCTCGGCCGAGGAGTGGGCCGTGTCGTTGGACCATGTGCTCGACCCGGTGAAGCAGCTCCTGAGCCGCATTTACCGCCCCGTCCCGGACAGCTATCTGCGCGGTGACGTCTACGCGACCTGCGCCCGGTGTCTCACTCTGCTGACGCCGCTGCCCGACGGCGGCTGGTGGTGCGAGCGGGACCGCTGCCGCCGCCGGGGCCGACCGCCGGTAGGGCGCCGCATCCCGCAGGAGGAGGCTGGTGAACTGCTCCAGCTGGCCAGGCCGTTGCGTCAGTTCGTCACCGGTCCGGGGCGGGCGGAGGTGCAGCTGGAGGGGCGGCTCGCCGGGCTCGGGCTGAAGGTCCGGATGTGGCCGGCGTACGACGCCTACGACATGCACGTCACCTTCCCCGACGGCTGGGTCTGGGCGGTGGACGTGAAGGACTGGGCCCATCCGGCGTTCCTGGGGCGGGCCGCCCGTCCGGTGCCGCAGGAGCCTCGGTACGACGAGGCGTTCTGGGTGGTGCCGCAGGACCGCGTCGACGACCGGCCGGGCTACATCGCCACGTACGAGCGCAACCGCCCGGCAACCGCGCGCCGTGTTCCGTTGCTCACCGACACTCACCTGCTCGCCCGCGCCGAGGACCGGCTCGCGCGCGGCGGCGGAGTCACGCGTAAGGAGGAGACCGGCGATGCGTGACCGCGACAGCTGGCACCACCCGGTCAGCCGGGAGGTCGCCCGCTTGTGGGACGAGGTTCCCGACGAACTCGGCGATGTGAAGCCCGGCCTGCTGTGCCAGGCGGAACTGGCCCTGCGGATCCTGGAGCGTATCGCGCCGGACGAGCCCGCCCGCGGTGCCTACGTCCTGCTCGGCGGTTACGAATTCGCCGCCGCCCGGGGATACGTGTCCTGTCCCGAGCACAAGGTCATGCTCGGCGCGGGCCGTCATCTGCTGTGGCACCTGCGCCGCGGCCGCGCTTGGGAGCGCACGCTGGAGACCTACCGGGCCCTGCCGGACCGGCTGCGGGCCTATGAGGTCCTCGCGCTCGACCGGCCGGCGCGACGACGCGAGCCGACCGTCGCCTCGGACCGGTTCGCCGTGTACGAGGCCGCCCTCGCCGCCCTGCCCCCTTTGGCCCGCAAGGAGCTGCCCCTGGCACCGGCGGGGCGCGCCACCTTCGTCGACCGGCGCCGGCCCGCCTCCGTGACGCTGCCCGAGGAACTGCGTCCCGACCCCGTTCCCGGTCATGATCTGGAGGCGGGGCGGCCGGGGAACGGTGAGCCGCTCACGGTCAGCCGGGCCGACCTCGTCGAGACCGCCCGCTGGATGGACACGACGGAGCGGGAGAACGAGGTTGAGAACCCGGGTCACTGGGAGGACCGCCTCACCGAGCTGCACATCTTCCCGCGTGATGCGGACGGGCTGAGCTTCTCGCAGGAAGGCGATCTCCACCTGGACGGGCTGCTGCACCTGGCCGGCATGGTCGGTGCGGGCAAGTCGACCCTGATGACGCTGATCGCAGTCTGGGGAGCCCGCGGGACTCCGGCGCTGCGCACCACGCTCGTCGTGGGCGACGTGGCCGAACAACTGCGTCTGACCGCTCTGCTCCGCGACCTGGGGCTGACCGCCACGCCGGTGCTGGGTCTGACCACGCGGGAGACGCATGTGCAGCGGCTGCACCGACGGCTCGCCTCTCGCGGCGTGCACAGCCTGCTGGACCACGACGACCCGGGCTTCGACCACCTGAGCACCGTGTGCATGGTGGACGCCCTGCGCGGCACCGAGGCGGCGCAGCCCCTGCGGTTCGCGGACGCGCCGTGCACCTCGCTCTACCCGGAGAAGAAGCGCACTCGGGACGAGAACCCGGAGTCCCGCGCGCTGCCCGAGCCCTACCGGCCGGGACAGCGGCGGTCCTCGTCCGAGGGCGACCGCCCGGCGGAGGTGAAGGGAGCCCCGCACGGGTGCCCCCTGTGGTATGCGTGCCCGCGTCACCGCGCGGCCCGGGAGCTGGTCGACTCTGTGATCTGGGTGGCCAACCCGGCAAGCCTCGTGCAGTCGGCCGTGCCGCGCCATCTGGGCGAGGAGCGGCTGCGCCACCTGGAACTGGCCTGCCTGCGCGCCGACATCATCGTCGTGGACGAGGCCGACTCGGTGCAGATGAAGCTGGACGAGATCTTCGCGCCCTCGGCGACGCTGGTCTCTCCCGGCCCCGAGTCCTGGCTGGACCAGGTGCAGACCCACCGCATCGAGGAGCTGTCCCGGCAGGGCCGGCTGCCGCTCACCGACCAGGAGGTCGAGCGCTGGTCCGCCTCGCTCACGGTGGTCCACGCCGCCACGGACCGCCTGTACAAGCTGCTGATCTCCGACGCCGACCTGCGCGAGTGGGCCGACATCGAGTACTTCAGCCCCTGGACCCTCCAGGAGAAGCTGCTCGGCTCCTGGTTCGCGCAGGACTCCGATGCCGCCGCCCCGGACGGCGTGTCCGACGAATCGGAGCTGTACGAGGCGTATGAGGACGACGCTCCGGAGCCCGAGTCGGCCGGGCTGGAGGTGGACGCCCACCGGGCCGAACTGACCGAGCGGTTCGACGACTTCCGGGACGATCCCCTGGGCGGTCGGGGCCCGTACGGCAATGTGACGGACGAACTGGTGCGCCTCGTCCAGGACCTGCTGACCACGCTGTCCTCCTCCGGCACGCGCGAGCGGGTCCTCGCCGTGCTGCGCCCGCTGCTCGCGGACACCCCCGCGTCCGTGCGGGCCCAGGACGAGGGGTGGCTCGATCTGACGGCCCGGCGCCTGGAGTTCATGCTGCTGCTCAGCGCCCTGCACCAGCGTCTCGACCGGCTGGTCTTCCTCTGGCCCCAGGTGGAGGCCGCCCTGCACCTGGACTCGACCGGCAACGAGCTGTCCCGCCGTCCGCCGCTGGACTACGCCCCGTTGGTCCCGGAGGCTCCGATGGGCAACGTCTTGGGGTTCCAGTACCTGCCGGACGAGCGGGAACGCGATGTCGAGGGGCGACACAGCGGCACCCTGCGCTTCTTCAGGTGCGCGGGTGTGGGTCGCGAACTCCTGCTCTCCCTGCCCGACGTGGGTGCCGACCCGGGCCGCGGCCGCAGGGGTCCGCACGTCGTGCTGATGTCCGGCACCAGCTGGGCGGGCACTTCGACACGCGCGCACGTGGTCGCCCCGGTGGGCGCGGTGCTCACCCCGTCACCACGGGCCCTCAAGGCCGTGAGCGAGTCGGAATTCAGTACGCACTTCCTGTACGACGACGAGGGGCGCCCCCTGAGCCTGTCGGGCACCGAGCCGAAGGCCCGGCCCGCGGCCTGCCGGGCGATGGTCAGCCGGCTCGGGTCTCCCAGCCGGGGCGGCGCCCCGAGCCCGTTGGAGCAGGAACTGGCCAGGGTCGTCGACAGCCGCCGGCGCCGGGCGATCCTCCTGGTGGGCAGCTACAAGGAAGCGCACACCGCGGCGGAGGTCCTGCACGAGATGGAGCGCTGGCACGGCCGCGTGCGGGTGCTGGCCGCCGACGACGCGGACCTGGAACAGGCCGTACGCGGCTCGGCACCGCCCAAGCCGGAAGCGGAGCGGGTCACGGCGCTGCGCCGGGGTGATCTCGCCACGTTCGCCGAGGACCCCACGGCGGAGATCCTCGTGGCCCCGCTGATGGCGGTGGAACGCGGGCACAACATCCTCAACGCCCAGCGCAACGCGGCCTTCGGCACGGCCTTGTTCCTCGCCCGGCCGCATCCACGCCCGGACGACCTCGCGCTGGCCGTGTTCGCGATCAACGACTGGGCGGCCCGTTTCGCCCGCGACGAGCCCGGGCTGCCGCAGGGCACGTTCGGCAAACTGGTCATGGCCGCGACGGACCTGGACGCGGCCGGGCTGGCCTTCCGGCACGTGGCGCGCGCCGAGTGGCGCCGGCTGCTGTCCCGCCGCTACATCTACTCCCGCCTGTCCGACCACGAGAAGACGTCCTTCACCTGGGACCAGCTGGTGACGATCTGGCAGGTCATCGGTCGCCTGGTGCGGGGTGGGGTGCCCGCCCGCGTGGTCTTCGTGGATGCCCGGTTCGCGCCACGCACAGCCGAGTTGCTCTCACCCGGCGCCGCGGCGGCGCCGCTGCCGCAGGAGGACGGCCTGCTGACCGGTCTGCGGGACGTGCTCGCCCCCTACTTCGCGGAGGGCGCGCCGCCGCCCGACTGCCCCGATCCGGCGGACCCCGCGGTCGCCCGGCTGCTGTACGCGCCGCTGTACAAGGCGCTGCGCGAGATCGAAAACCACACGTCCTGACCTTCATCAGAGAGGACCGGCCCATGGCTCGCCCTTACGACTCCATCCGCACCGCCGCCGCACGTCCCGTCTCCTCGGACGCCTCGGTGGTCGAGAGGTACCGCGCGCTGCCATTTCCCGAGGAGTGGACCGGGGCGCTGCTGGGCCTGTGCAACGCGGGCCGTGACAAGCCGCTGGAGACGGTGCCCACGTTCCGTATGGACCAGGTCGTGCAGGCGCTCGCCCCCGACGTCCTGGTGCGGCCCCGCCCCAACCGCCACCGCGGGGAGGGCCGGGACTTCTGGCTGTACGCCCCCGAGGACGTGCCCGATCCGCTGCCCGACGCGGCGTTCAGGGGGCTTCTCGCCACCTGGCTGAAGGACCTGCGGCCGGAGCCCGAGTTCCGTTCGCTGCTGTCCGAAACCCGCTCGGTGCTGCTGGAGAACCCGCCCCGGTGGCAGGAAGGAGTACCGATCGAGCTGCTGCGTCAGAAGCGGCCCACCGACGGTGGCACGGCCGCGCCGGAGCCGCGCCAGTTCCAGTTGTCCACCGACTGGCTGGCCCGGCGGATCCTCGCCCTGGAGCCCTACGACTTCGGGGGCGGGCGGCTCCGTTTCCGGGCGATGCCGCGCGGCCCGATGGACCGGGGCGCCGAACTCGTCTCGCAGGCGGTGGAGTTCGAGGGCAGCCGGGGTTCCGAGTGGTTCTCCGTCGTTCTGAACATCACGTTGCAGACGGTGCCGTTCGACCCGCTGCCCCGCTTCCATGTGCACAGTCACATCCGCCGGTACGCGACCCGAGTAAGTGCCAGGACGGGGCGGTTGTACCTGCCGTTCGGCCGCCGCACCACGGTGCTGCTGCGCCCGCGGGTACCGTGGTTGCGCGGAGCGCCGACGAGCGACCGGTTCGCCGTGGCGCGGCTCGCCTGGAGCCGCGGTGGGCACGACTGGGTCGGGGGCGGGCCCGCCGGGATGCTGCGGAACATGTCCCTCACGGAGTCGTTCCCGGACGCAGACGCCCTCCTCACCGACCCGGCCGGCTGGCTCGCGGACGACATGCGCGCCGCCGTCCTCTACAGCACGGCCATGGGGACGCACGAGGTCGGAGCCGGCCTGATGACCGACCAGCGCTCGAGGATCGTGGCATGGGCCCTGCAGGCACTTCCGGAGCAGCTGGAGCCGGTGCCCGCGCTGGTCCGCACCCACCTGTCGGGCAGCACGCCCGGCAACCCCCGCCAGGAGCCCCCCAAGGAACCGGCGAAGGCCGAGGAGGAGCGCAGGCGCGCTCAGGCCCGTCGGCGCGGCACGGCGTTTGCGCTGCACCACCTGCCCCAGGACCTCGCCCCGGGCGAACTTCCCACACTGGAAGCGCGGTTGCTGTGGCAGACCCCGGTGATGCGGGACACCGCGGTCAACGCGCTCGTCACACACCTCGATCTCAAAGGCGACGGCGGCGCACCGGCTACCGAGGAGGCCTACGACGGGACGGTGGTCCTTCAGTGGGAGTCCCCCGAGCTCACCGTGCGCCTGCGCTGCCGCAGGCTCTCCCGCTCCCTCGGCCGGGACCTCGCCCTGCCGGAGGGGACCCGGCACTCCCGGGCCGCGGTCACCACGGCGATCCGCGACCGCCGCCGGGAGATGACGGCCTTCCTTGCCGAGGAGGGCGTCTGCTCGCCTGCGCCTACGCTCGCCCTGGCGGAAATCGATCGGGCCAAGGACTTCTCGTCCTCCGCTCACGACGCGAAGTTCGCGCTGCGGCTGGGCTGCGCGGACGCCGGCGTGCTCACCCAGTTCATGGCCGTGCCGAAGAAGGCCCAAGGCTACAACAGCGAGAAGAATAAGGAGTTCCGCGCGGCGAAGGCCTGGGACGACGGACTGCGGCAGCTGGGTGTGCGGGTCCATCCCGAGCACAGCCTCGGTGAGCGCCTGCCCGGCGGCCTGCGGTACGCGGCGGTGTGGATGGTGCGCAAGAACCGGCGCAGCCGCACCCGGTGGGCAGGGCATGTGCCCGTCGCCGTGCTGGTCACGCCGGAGCCCTCCGGTGAGGGGCTGGCCCGGGTGGAGGGCTGGGACGACGAGGCGCGTGCCTGGGTGCCGTACCCGGTGATGCTGCTGAAGCTGACCAGGCAGTGCGAGGTACCCAGGGACCTCGTCCCCGCGCCGCGCGACGGTGAGGCCCCGGTGACCAGGCCGTCCTGGTGGGCGGACATGGCTCAGCAGCGTCGGGAGACCGAGGAGTGGCTTCAGCGGGTGCGCCGCACGCTGCGCGGTACGCCGACCATGCTGCTGGCCCACGGGCAGAACATGCGCTCGCACTGGACGTGGCTGCAGGACGGCACCGTCGTGGCGGACAAGTTCCGCGACGGCCACGCCCCCTCGCGCCGCCTGGATCCGGACCTGCGGCTGGTGCGGGTGCGTACGGCGCGCAATCGGGAGACCGCCCAGTGGTGGGGGGTGAACCCTGACGGTCCCAACGGCTTGGCCGCCCACCTGTGGACGGACCCGACTGCGGACCCCGACGAGGCCCGCGTCTTCTGGTCCACCACACCCAAGGCCCGCACGTTCAAACTGTCGGTGGCCGCCGACAAGCTGGCACCCCGCGTCAACGCCAAGGGCAAGGTGACCATCGACACGGACAAGGCCGCGTGGAACCCCGGGCTGGTGGAGATCGCCGTTCTGGGGTGCCACCCCGGCGACGGCGACCTTCCTGAGGCGCTCGCGCTCGCCGCGCACCAGCTCCGGCAGGCCCCCGACCTGCCCGACGCACTGAGCCTGCCCCTGCCCCTACACCTGGCAGGACTCGCCCAGGAGTACGTGCTGCCGACCCAGAACGAGGACGACGGGGACGTCGGCGACGCCCACGACTCCGTCGCCGACGCCGACCCGGACACGGGGGCGGCCCCGGGCGTCGAGACGGCTCCCGAGCCGGAGGAGACGGACTGGGAGCAGCTTGCTCTGGTCATCCCGGCGCAGCCCGCCCCTGAGGAAAAGTTGAAGGAGACCGAGCCGCGCTGAGGCCCGGCCCGCTACTGCGACCCGTCCGCCTCCCTGGCCTAGCATTCCGTTCATTATCGCGAATTCAATGGTGCTTCGGCGCATCGGGGGCCTGGCGTGGTCCTGGAACGCTTGTCGGCGCTGGACCTGGCAGGTCCGCAAGGTCTGCGGCCCGTCTTTGAAGTCGATTGCCTGATGCGCGCGGCAAACCGGATTCGCAAGCTGGGCGACTGCGTCATGGTCAACAACCGCACGACGCCGTGGCGATTGAGATTGCCTGCAACAAGGACGACTCCGTGGCATTCATGTGACTGCTTCGGCGGCAAGCGAGTTGCCACGCCAGACAGGATGGTTAAATGCAGGGTGCAAACTGTCCTTCTGCGTAGATAGGCCCAGCGGTGCCCCGCCGCGGCCACGCCGATGACCGTCCACGAGTACGTCTGGCACTCCTACCGCGATTCCGGACTACAAGCGCGAGGGCCAGCCGAACAACGCGATCCACCGTCGACCCACTGCGACACTGACGTACCAGCACACTTCGGCCCGGCATCAACGGCTGTCCCCTGCCTCGCGGCAAGACCGTCACGTAGGAGTTGCTGTGCCCCGTCACGGCTATCAATGTGGGCTGCGGTCCGGACAGCTGTGTTGGGTCTCAGCTCAGTAGCACCGAGGGCGTCGAGCGGGCCACGTACGCCAATCCGTCGTACTCACGCATGAGCACCGTCTGAGTCATCGAGAAGCGGTACGTCACGCGTGGCACGCCAGCACCGAAGGACCTCATGAACTGCTGGCTCTCCAGCCACTCGGCAACGGCGGGCTCGGTCCGGCCGGCGCGGAGATCGATCAGGTGGTCCTCGGAGGTGACCGAGGCCAGCTGGGCCTCGACGGAGCGCGGACCCGCCGCGCTGATGGTGTGCTTCCTGGGCGGTCGTGTCGCGGAGTTTCCGGGACGGGCGCGGAAGGCGCCCTCGCCGAACAGCAGGCCCAGGGCGTAGTACCTCTCACCGTAGTGATCCCTGAGGTGATGGCCCATGGCGGGGATGTCTCGCGCGTAACTGTCGGTGCAGACATGGCCGTTGTGAGCCCAGACGGCCACCTTGCCGGCAGTCCCCTCCTCCAGGGAGACCACTGCCTGGGCCATGTGGCGGTCCCGGGCGGCCAGCGCGCCCGTCTCCTCACCGTCTCCGCGCGGCGGCCGGGAGGCCACGTCGGCCGCGGCCACGATCAGGCGCGCATGCCTGAGTGCCTGATCGACGGCCGTGTCCCCGATGTGCGAGGTAAGCCGCGGACGCTCTTCCTGGAGGAATCGCTCCAGGTCACGTGCCTCGGCAAGGAGCTGTGGGCGCTGGGCCACCAGTGATCTCGTCCTGGCCTCCGCCAGTGCGCCGAGCACGCCGCCGGTGATGTCCGCCCGTTCTGGAGCCAGCGTGCGCAGCACGGCGCCCAGCGCCGCCAGGGAGGGGCCGCATCGCTGGGGGTCGATGCCCACAAAACGCACGGCCCGGTCCTTGGGAACCGTTCGGTTGTGGTCGCGCATCCACTCGACGACGTCGAGCATTTCCCGGGTCCGCCACGTCCAGAAGCCGAGGCCGGCCACTGCGTCGACGGCATCACCGGTTCCGTGCAGCACGTAGTCGTCGACCGCCTGGGCAGCGGAGGCGCTGGCCTCCATGGCCAGAGCGGTGAACCCCATCTCCTCGACGAGGAAGCGCAGTAACAGGTGTTTGAGGCGGAAGAACTCGGCTGTCCCGTGCGTCGCTTCCCCCATCCCCAGAACACGCACGTCGCGCAGAACCTTGCGCAGTGGCTCCAGGTCACCGTAGCCCGGGTCCGAGGCCTCGGGGTGCAGGCCTTTCAATGGCAAGGCGTTCCCTTTCAGCCAGCGTTGCACTTCCTCGGTCATCGCCATTTCCTTTCGCGTCACCTCTCGACACGGTGAGCCTAGCCTCTATGCGATCACGCCCGAACGGACCGCACGCATTTCGGCCGAGAGTTCCGCCAGGTCCTCCAGGGCCGCATTCCAGCCATGCGCGAGACCTACACCTGCGCAGTTGAGGACCACTTCGTCCACGCCCACTCGGGCGTATTCGCCAGTGCGCCGGCCACTTCCCGCGGGGTGCCGTACGCGAAGGTTCCCGAGTCGACCAAGGCACATGCGTTGAGATAGGGCACCGTGGCCAGCCTGAATGCCCGGCCGCTCACGAAGCCCGCAACCTTGCGGAACCCGCGAAGCCGGGCACCCAACGCCTCTCGTGCTTCTTGTGCTTGGTTGCTCACTGATGGGTCAGGGCTTGTACTCGGCGTGAGGGATGGCGATGGCCCAGAGCAGGTCTCGCAGACGGATGCACTCGGCCACGGTGTCAGGGTCCTCCACGATCTCTGACCCGAGAACTCGGCCTTCAGAATCGAAGTGCCCCACGGCAAGAAGGCGGTCGTCATACAGCCACCAGTCGTTCCCTCTTAGGGGGAAGGCAACTCCTTCCGGCAGCCGGTGCCTCGGAAGCCATCGGATGTCCTCGCCCATCTCGATGTTGAGGTGGGTGAGCGAGTGCTCCCAAGTGACGTACTGGCTGTGGGGCTCTGTGACCACGCGAACGCGACGGACCGTCTTGCCCTCACCCGTGACGCGCTTCATCAACGTCGTCCAGTCGTCGAGCCATGAGTAGTCGTCGGGTTCGCCACGCTTCCATCGGGCGTACGGCGTGTCCTCGATGGGAGACCCGTAGTCGTCTCGCAGCTCCAGATGGAAGGCATCACGCTCGAACTGGTTGAACAGCTCGTCACGCTGCGCGGGGCTGATCAGGTCCACTGTCTTCCTCCAAGAGGGCCGTGATCGAGGACTTGCGGACCTCGATGCAGGTCTCATAGTCGGGCATGCGCATCTGGTTCAGGGCTTCAGCGTCGTGCATTTCCGGGCCTTGAAGGACGCAGGTCCCCTGTTCAGTGACGATCTGGATCGGGTCGTTGTACTTCTTGATCTCGCCTGTGGGGAGTCCGTCCTTGGTCAGGTGCTCGAACAGCTCGGTCGGCACCTCGATGACGACGTCACGGCGCACCTGGCCGAACTAACCCACAAGCGTCCCGAGACGATCCGAGGCCACCTCAAAGAGGCCCGGAAGCGGGACCTGCTGACCACCGTGCCCGGCAAGCCCGGGGGACAGCTCACCGCCAAGGCAAGGGAGATCACGACAGGCGAATACCTCGACAAGATCACCGATCACCTCATGGGCAACGACTAGGAAGGAATCGCACTCACGTGGCGGAGCGCGGTAACGGTCTCGGGGGGACTCCGGTGGAGATCCCGCGCAAGGGCAGACCGAACACCTGGGGTGTACGCACCCCGCTCCACTTCGACAAGGCGCAGGGCAAGAAGATCCGTTACTGGATCGGTCGGGAATTCCCGACCAAGACCGCAGCAGAGAAGGCGCTGCGGGAATGGCACAGCAACTACGAGGCGGGCAAGATCGCGGCCCGCTCTGACATGAAGCTGGGTGACTGGCTCGACAAGTGGCTGTCGAATCTCAGGAAGGAGGGAACGACCGTGGCCGGGTACGGGACGAAGATCGGTCTGCACATCAAGCCGCACATCGGCAGCGTGAAGCTGTGCGAAGTCACCGACGACACACTTGATGATCTGTACCGGCTCTTGGAGAGCGCTCCGTGCCCGACCAACAAGGACAAGCCGCTCAGGGCGAAGAGTGTTCGGCACATACACAACATTCTGTCGGGTGCTCTCGGGGCTGCTGTGCCCAAGCTCATCCCCGCCAACCCGGCGGCATCGGCTCACCCGCCCACGGCGCGAGAGATACGGGCACAGGAACAGAAGTACCCCACCGTGGACGACGGCCAGACGGCCCGCTTCCTGGCAACCGTATGGGAGCCCTGCGGGAACCGGGCCTGTGACGGCGGCCTGACCCATCACTGTCTCCGGGACGCTCTACTGTGGACCGTCTACGCCGCTACCGGCGTGCGGCGCAGTGAGGCACTGGGGATGAAGTGGTCTCTCGTCCACTGGGAAGAGGGAGCCATCGAACTCGGCTGGGTCGTGGTCGAAGAGGGCAACACCTACCGTCTCCGGAACCTGACCAAGGATGGTGACGACAACGCGCTGATCTACGTGGACCAGAGCGTCATGAACGTTCTGAAGTGGCAGAAGGAGCGGCAGGACGCTGAGCGCGCACGTCTCGGCTCCGCCTGGGTCGATCATGACCTTGTGTTCGCTCGCGACGGCTTCAAGCTCTATCGGGGCGAGGCCGGAGGCCCCCAGGATCCGGATAAGGTTTCCGCCCGCTGGCGGACCCTGCGAACGCGGCTGAAGCTCCCCGAGGAGTTCCGTATCCACGACTGGAGGCACAGCAAGGTCACGAACGGCTTGGAGGCCGGAGAGAACCCCGTAGAGGTCTCCGCCAACGTCCGGCACCACTCGCCGGGCTACACCATGGCCCGCTACGGCCACTCTCGTAAGGACGGAGCGCGCCGACTGGCCGCCTCCGGTGCGGGCCGACTCGGCCTGTCATCCCTGGTCTGACCTGGGAAGTCTCCAGGCTGTTGGTCACGTGGTTGGTCACGCCACAGCCTGAGAAACAGAAAAACCCCAGATGAACTGGGGTCTCTGCTGGTGTCCGAGGGGGGACTTGAACCCCCACGCCCGATAAAGGGCACTAGCACCTCAAGCTAGCGCGTCTGCCATTCCGCCACCCGGACCAGGTGTCTGCCGCCACGTGGGTGTTCCCCGCGGCGACATGGACAACAATACCAAGGTTTCGGAGTGCGTTTCACCTGCGTATCCGCACGCCGGGCCGTGTCCGGGGCAGCCGGGGAGCCGGTGGATCGGCGGCGGTGCACCGAGTGCGAGATCATCTGTACGGCAGGTGAGACTGACGGCGGGAGCCCGGGCTCCGGGGTCTCACGGGCAGCGCACGACCTGCCCGGCGTACGACAGGTTGCCGCCGAAGCCGAACAGCAGCACCGGGTCGCCGGTGCGGAGCGCTCCCTGTTCGACCAGCTTGGAGAGGGCGAGCGGGATGCTGGCGGCCGACGTGTTCCCGGACTCGGTGACATCGCGGGCGACCACCGCGTTGACGGCGCCGATCTTCGCGGCCAGCGGCTCGATGATCCGCAGGTTGGCCTGGTGAAGGACGACCCCGGCGAGGTCCGCGGGTGCCATGCCGGCCTTCTCGCAGGCCTGGCGGGCGATGGCCGGCAGGCGGGTGGTGGCCCAGCGGTAGACGCTCTGCCCCTCCTGGGCGAACCGCGGCGGCGTGCCCTCGATGCGGACGGCGTGCCCCATCTCCGGCACCGATCCCCACAGCACGGGCCCGATCCCGGGCTCCTCCCCCGGCCGGCAGGCCTCGACCACGGCGGCCCCGGCGCCGTCACCGACGAGGACGCAGGTGCTCCGGTCGGTCCAGTCGGTGACGTCGGACATCTTGTCGGCGCCGACGACCAGGGCGCGGGTGGCCGCGTCGGCCCGGACGGTGTGGTCGGCGGTGGCCAGCGCGTGGGTGAACCCGGCGCACACCACGTTCACGTCCATCGCGGCGGGCCGCGGGATGCCGAGCCGGGCCGCGACGCGGGCGGCGGTGTTCGGGGAGCGGTCGATCGCGGTGGAGGTGGCGACGAGGACCAGGTCGATGTCGTGCGGCGCCAGGCCGGCCGCGGCGAGCGCCTTGGCGGCGGCGTGCGCCGCGAGTTCGTCGACGGGTTCGTCGGGACCGGCGATGTGCCGGGTGCGGATGCCCACCCGGCTGCGGATCCACTCGTCACCGGTGTCGACCATGCCTGCCAGATCGTCGTTGGTGAGCACCTTGGCGGGCTGGTAGTGACCGATGGCGGCGATGCGCGAGCCGTTCATGCAGAAGATCCCCTCGTTGCCGGGTAGCGGGATCCTTCAGTCTGAGCAGTGACTCACGGGTACGACGGCAGGTGAAGCCACAGGAATCGGGTGTCGGGATTGTCGGCTCCGGTCAGAGCCTCGGTCGCGGGCTCCGGTCGGACCCTCGGCCGCGGGCTCCGGTCAGACCCTCGGCCGTACGCCCCGGTCGGACCCTCGGTCGTACGCCCCGGGCCATGGCGCCGGACGTGCGCGCGAGCGGCGCCTCACCGTCCGGTCCGCGCCTCGCCGAGCACCGTACCGCCGATGTGCGCGGTCAGCGCGGCGGCGCGGGCCGGGGTCGCCCCACTTCCTCGTGAGGTCCGCGAGGCGCCTGGCCTGCCGGTGCGCGACCGTTCTGGCGGTGGAACGGAAGACGGGTAGGCCCGCGAGTTGCCCATGGTCCGCACGGTCACCCACCGCGGGCGCCCTGGCGGCAGCATTCTCGCCGGTACCCCGGCCCGCCCGCGGGGTACCGGGGTGCCGGAAGCGGCCGCACGCCCGGCGTCCGGGTGCAGGACAATGAGACGGTGAAGGTCGCCTCGCCGTACGACGGCCCGGTGACCCACGGCTGCATCCAGGGCCGTTCCGGCCACCACGTACCGAACCCGGGGCTGATCAGAACATGGGACGAGTCACGGAACGACGCAGGGTCCTCCGCATCCGGGACGGGGCGGTGTCCGCCCGGCCGGACACGCTGGTCGCCGAGGAGCCGCTGGAGATCCGGCTGAACGGCAAGCCGCTCGCCATCACCATGCGCACCCCGGGCGACGACTTCGCGCTGGCGGCGGGGTTCCTGGTGAGCGAGGGCGTCCTGGCCACGGCAGCCGACCTCCAGAACATCGTCTACTGCGCGGGGGCCACCGGGGACGGCGGTGCGAACACCTACAACGTGGTCGACGTGCGGACCGCGCCGGGCGTCACGCTCCCGGACTTCAGTCTCGAGCGGAACGTCTACACCTCGTCCTCCTGCGGGCTGTGCGGCAAGGCCAGCCTGGACGCGGTCCGTACGGCGACCCGCTGGCCGATCGCCGACACTCCCCCGCTACGGGTCACGCCCGAGCTGCTCGCGGGCCTTCCCGACCGGCTGCGCGCGGCCCAGCGCGTGTTCGACCGGACCGGTGGGCTGCACGCGGCTGCCCTGTTCGGCGAGGACGGCGAGCTGCTGGACACCCGGGAGGACGTGGGCCGGCACAACGCGGTCGACAAGCTGGTCGGCCGGGCGCTCCAGCACGGTGGGCTGCCGCTGTCCCGGACGATCCTCATGGTGTCGGGCCGGGCCTCGTTCGAGCTGGCGCAGAAGGCGGTGATGGCGGGCATCCCGGTGCTGGCGGCGGTGTCGGCGCCGTCCTCGCTGGCGGTGGACCTGGCGGCGGAGACCGGTCTGACGCTGATCGGCTTCCTGCGGGGCAGCTCGATGAACGTGTACGCGGGCGAGGAGCGCGTCGTCCTGCGGGAGAGGCGGGAGCGGGAGAGCCAGGAGACCGAGGCCGCCACCCAGGGCTGACCATGCTCCCGGTGGGCGGACCGGCCGGCCGGCGCTCGCCGGCGCCTCTTTTCGCGGGCGCCGACATTCGCGGGCGCCGACATTCGCGGGCGCCGACATTCGCGGGCGCCCCGGTGCCGTCTGCCGCCGTGCCGTCGTGCGGCCGTGCCGCCGTCAGCCGTCCGTGCCGGAGATCCGGACCAGCAGGCCCGTGAACTGCTCGCGTTCGGCGGCCGTCAGCGGCGCGAGCAGGGCGTCGTTGGCCTCGCGGGCCGCCTTTTCGCAGCGTACGAGGAGACGCCCGCCGTCCTCGGTGAGGCTGACGGCGTTCTTGCGCCGGTCGCGGGGGTCGGGGGCGCGGTCGACCAGGCCGCAGGACTGGAGGTCGTTCAGGATGCCGACGACGTCCTTGGGATCGAGGCTCACGGCGCGGCCGAGGTCGGCCTGGGCGACGGGGGCGAGATCGCGGACGGCGGAGAGCACGACGTGGTGCCACATCCGCAGGCCCTCGGCGGCGAGGGCCTCGGCGACCAGGGCGCGGCCCCGCGCGGCGGCCCGGCCGAGCAGCCAGCTGGGGAGGGAGCGGATCGCGGGCAGGGGTGCTTCGGCCATGCCGGAAGCCTAACCGAAGAATCATTGGACATCCCAACGAGATTTCCCTATCGTCGGGGCGTCCCACGATTCCATGGGTGTTCCCAACGATCTCGCCGGGCGTACCCGGCCATGGAGGTGCGATGCGTCGCGTCCGGTACGAGTCCGCCGGCGGCCCCCTGTTCCTGGAGGAGGTCCCCGTGCCCGAGCCCGGCCCCGGGGAGCTGCTGGTGCGCTGCGCGGCCGTCGGTGTCACCCTGCCGGTGGTCCGCAAGGTCGCCGAGGCCGCGGAGCCGATCGCGCTGGGCGGGGAGATCGCCGGCGAGGTGGTCGCCTCCGGCCGGGACGTGACCCGGTTCCGGCCCGGTGACCGGGTGACCGGTCTGTGCTTCGGGTACGGGTACGCCGAATTCGCCGTCCTGCGCGAGGACATGACCTCGCCGGTGCCGGACGGCGCGGACGCGGTCACGGCGGTCGCGCTGGTGCGCGGCGGCCTGGTGGCGCTCGGGGCCCTGGAGGCTGCCCGGCTCGCGCCCGGGGAGTCCGTCCTCGTGACGGCGGCGGCGAGCGGGGTCGGGCACCTCGCGGTGCAACTGGCACGGGCGCGGGGCGCGGCCCGGGTGGTGGGGGCGGTGTCCGGTCCGGGGAAGGCGGCGTTCGTCCGGTCACTGGGCGCGGACGACTGCGTCCGGTACGGGGACGGCGGATGGGGCGAACCCGTCGACTGCGTACTGGACGCCGTGGGCGGTGACCTGCTGACCCCCGCCCTCGCCGCGCTCGCCCCGCACGGCCGCCTGGTCGCGTACAGCTCGGGCGGCGGCACCGTCCGGGCGTACGACCTGCTGGTGGGTGCCAAGTCGGTGATCGGCTTCCAGATGGCGCTGATCGCCCGCAACCGGCCCGAGCTCTACGAGCGTTGGCGGCTGGAGCTGTGGCGGCTGTACACGGAGGGCGCCGTGCGGCCCGCCGTGCACGGGGAGTTCGCCCTGGAGGACGCGGCGAAGGCGCACGAGGTGATCACCACCCGGGCCAACCTCGGCAAGGTCGTCCTGCGCCCGTAAGTGCCCACACGCTTCTTGTGAGGCGCCGCGCCCCCAACTACCGTTGACAGGGCGCAGGTTGGACGTGGGATGTCCGGGTGTCCAGTTGTCCGGCCGAGGAAGGGCAGGTCGCTCCGTGCCGTCAGGTCTTCGCGCCCGTCTCAGATCCGCACTGGCCACCGCCGTCCTCACCACGGGCGCGCTGCTGACGCCGCTCCTCCCCGCTCACCCGGCACAGGCCCACCCGGCGCAGGCCCGGCCGGCCGGCGGTTCCCCGTGGTTCGAGCAGCAGGTGCTGTTCAGAGCCTCCCAGGACCCGGGGTACGCCTGCTTCCGCATCCCGGCGGTCGTGCGGGCGGCCGACGGCACACTGCTGGCGTTCGCCGAGGGCCGGGTCCTCAACTGCGGGGACGCGGCCGACATCGACATCGTGCTCAAGCGGTCCACCGACGGCGGGCGCACCTGGGGCCCGTTGCAGGTGGTCGACGAGGGGGCCGGCGACACCCACGGCAACCCCGCGCCGGTCGTGGACCGTTCGACCGGGCGCGTCTGGCTGGCGGAGACGTACAACACGGGCCGTACGGACAGCGCCGGTTGCTCGGTGCCGTGCGATCGCACCCCCCGTCTGCGGTACAGCGACGACACCGGCCGGACGTGGTCGCCGGCGCGTGACCTGAGCCCGGAGATCCTGCCCGCCGACTGGAACTCCTGGTACGCGACCGGGCCCGTGCACGGCATCCAGTTCACCCGCGGCCGGTACGCGGGTCGCCTGGTGTTCGGGGTCAACGCCGAGACGTGGGACGGCGGCAGGGTGAGCGCCAACCACGCGGCGCTGATCGTCAGCGACGACCACGGGGAGCACTGGCGGATCGGCGCGACCGACGCCTGGCCCGTCGCCGCCGACGGGACCTTCCGGCAGAAGCCCTCCGAACTGACGCTCGCCGAGCGCGGGGACGGTTCGGTGCTGGTCAGCGGCCGGGAGCAGGACGGCACCGACCTCGGCCACCGCACGCAGGCCGTCAGCCGCGACGGCGGGAGCAGCTTCACCGCGCCGTTCCGCGCCCTGCCCGGCCTGTACACCCCGCAGGTGCAGGGTTCGCTGCTGCGCCTGGGCGGCCGCCTGCTGCTCGCCTGCCCCGCCGACCCCGACCGGCGCCGCACGATGATGATCCGCTCCTCCTACGACGGCGGCCGGACCTGGGACACGGTGGACCGCGGCACCGTGGTCACCACGGACTGGTCCGGCTACTCCGACCTGGTGCGCGTCGACCACGGCACGGTCGGCCTGCTGTACGAGGGCGGCGCGGTGGACGCGCGGGACGAGATCCGTTTCGCCCGCTTCACCGAGGACTGGCTCGCACCGCGCCGCGGTCCCGACCCCGTCACCGCCGACCGCGCCCACCGCGCCCGCCCGGCCGCGGTGCTCGGCGGCGCGGAGGAGACGGACGGGGTGTCCGGGGGCGCGCTGGAGTTCGACGGCACCGACGACGCCGTGCGCCTGCCGTACCGCCCGGAACTGCCTCTGGGAGAGAAGGACTTCACGGCGTCGCTGTGGTTCCGGTACACGGCGGCGGCCGGGGAGCAGCCGATGCTGTGGATGGGCGGCATCGGCACCGGTCAGCCGCAGGTGTGGGTGCGCGGCGAGCCGGCGAGCCACCGCCTCCAGGGGCTGGTCACCGTGCGCGACGGTGCCGGTACGCCGCAGACCGCGTACGTGCGCACGGACACCGCGTACAACGACGGCCAGTGGCACCACGCCGTGCTGCGCCGGGGCGCCGGCAGGCTGTCGCTGTCGGTGGACGGCGCCCGGTCGGACGTCGCCGGCCCACCGGGCTCCGTCAGCCGTAACTCGCCCTTCGGCGTCCACCTCGGTCAGCGCATGGACGGCCGCGCCTTCTTCACCGGCGCGCTGGACGAGGTGCGCGTCTGGGACCGGGCGCTGACCGACGCGGAACTGGCGGATCCGCGGGTGCTGCGGTCAGCGCGGGACACGGTCCTGTGGCTGCCCCTGGACGACGTGCGCGGCTGACACCCCGGCCGGGTCCGCGGCCGGCCGCGGATCGCGGGCCCGGCGTTTGGCGATGACGGCGCACACCATCAGCTGCATCTGGTGGAACAGCATCAGCGGCAGCACGGCCAGGGAGGCGTGGGCGCCGAACAGGACGCTCGCCATGGGCAGTCCCGAGGCGAGGGACTTCTTGGACCCGGCGAACTGGAGGGCGATCCGGTCCTCCCGGCCGAAACCGAGCGCCCGGCCGCCGTACCAGGTCAGGGCCAGCATCACGGCCAGCAGGACGGCCTCGACGGCCAGCAGGCCGGCCAGCCGCACGGCGCTGACCTGGTGCCAGACACCCTGGTTCACGCCCTCGCTGAAAGCCGTGTACACGACCAGCAGGATGGAGCCGCGGTCGACGAGCCCGAGCACCCTCTTGTGCCGGGCGACGAAGTCCCCGATCCAGCGCCGCAGCAGTTGCCCGGCGAGGAACGGCACCAGCAGCTGCCCCACGATCTTCATCAGCGAGTCCGCGGAGAAACCGGCCTCGCCGCCGAGCAGTCCCGCCACGAGCAGCGGGGTGAGCACGATGCCGGCGAGGGAGGAGAAGGAGCCGGCGCAGATCGCCGCGGGCACGTTGCCGCGGGCCATCGAGGTGAACGCGATCGACGACTGGATCGTGGACGGCACCAGCGTCAGGAACAGCAGGCCCTGGTAGAGCGGCTGGGTCAGCACGGCCGGCACGAGCCCGCGCGCGGCGAGCCCGAACACCGGGAACACGACGAAGGTGCAGATCAGGACGGTGAGGTGGAACCGCCAGTGGGTGAGTCCGGCCAGCGCCTCCCGGGTGGACAGCCGGACGCCGTAGAGGAAGAACAGGAAGGCGATCGCGGCCGTCGAGGCTCCCGAGGCGACGTCCGCGCCGGTGCCGACGGCCGGGAACAGCGCGGCGAGGCCCACCGTCGCGAGCAGCAGCACGATGTACGGGTCGATCGGCATCCAAGCCGGCCAGCGCAGGCGTTTCACAGTGCTCCGGTGTGCTGTGCGTGTGTCGTCCGGTCCCGGGCCCGCAGGCCCCTGCACCATCGTGCCCCGCCTGCGGTCGATCGGGAAACCCGTACACCGTGCTGACAGTCATCATGATCGGCGATGACCGGGACTAGGCTCGGGGTGTGTACGAACCGACGCAGCTGCGCACCTTCCTGGCGGTCGCCCAGACACTGAGCTTCACCCAGGCGGCCCGGCGGCTGGGACTGCGCCAGTCCACGGTCAGCCAGCATGTCCGCCGGCTGGAGGACGCGGCCGGCCGGCAGCTGTTCTCGCGGGACACGCATGCGGTGGAGCTGACCGAGGACGGCGAGGCGATGCTGGGGTTCGCCCGCCGGATCCTGGCCGTGCACGAGCAGGCGACCGCGTTCTTCACCGGCACGCGCGTGCGTGGCCGGCTGCGCTTCGGCGCCTCGGAGGACTTCGTCCTGACCCGGCTGCCCGAGATCCTGGAGGCCTTCCGTTACGACCATCCGGAGGTCGACCTGGAGCTGACGGTGGAGCTCTCGGGCACCCTGCACGAGCGACTGGCCGCCGGGAAGCTGGACCTGGTGCTGGCCAAGCGGCGGCCGGAGGATTCCCGCGGCACGCTGGTCTGGCGCGACGACCTGGTGTGGATCAGTGCCGAACGGCTGCGCCTGGACCCCGACCGGCCGGTCCCGCTGATCGTGTACCCGCCGCCCGGCCTCACCCGGGCCCGGGCGCTGGAGGTGCTGGAGCGGCAGGGCCGGCAGTGGCGGATCGTGTGCACCAGCGGCAGCCTCAACGGGCTCATCGCCGCGGCCCGGGCCGGCCTCGGTGTGATGGCCCACTCCCGCCGGCTGATCCCGCCCGGCCTGTTCCGGCTGCCCGAACGCTCCGGCCTGCCCGAACTGGGAAAGGTGGACTTCGTCCTCGTCCACGGCAGCCGCCCGAGCGGGACGGAGGGCGCCGCTGACGCCCTGGCGGCGGCGGTCCTGGCGGGCGGGGAGCGACTGCGGCGACGGAGCGGGTGACGAGGGGCCGGGCGGGACTCCGCGTCGTTCCCGATGCCGGCGTACACCGCCGGCGGCGATCAGCGCGGACGGGCGGCGTTCGACCGCGGACCCGGAACGGCCGGTGGCGGGCGATTGACCGCGGACGCCGGAACGGGCGGTGGCGCGCGGGAGCTCCGGGCAGGTGGCGCGGCCGTCGGTGGTCCTGGCCGAGGCGTACGGCGTCCCGCGGAGCGGCGACCGGCAGGACGCCCTCCGCGCGCAGGCGGTGGTAGCGGCAGGGGGCAGGGTGCCAGGGCGCGGAGCGGACACCGGGTGGGGGCCGGCCCCCGGACGCACGCCCGACGCGGGACGGTCACGGGCCGCGGGTCCCCGGGCCGCCCGACCCCAGCCCGCCGCCCCCGGCCCGCCCCGGCCACTCGACCCGCCCCCGGCCGCCCAAGCCCGGCTCCGGGCCGCTGAGGACCAGGCCGCCGAGTCGTCCGGGCGCTCGGGGGGCCGTAATCGGCCGGTACAGATTCGGTGGAGATTACGGTACCGAAACTTACTGACCCGTCAGTATTGTGTCCGGCCCCTACCCATGTGCGGGCATTTCGCGGCCCCCGGCCGGGGAGAACATGAGGTTTGCTACGTTTCCGTACCCCTCCCGCATGCCGGACGGTTGGGGTAGCTTTCACGGCCTGACGGCGGTGTGCCGGCCAACGTCACTGAGGCGCGAGACACAGGGAGCGAGGTTGCGCGAGTTCACCAACCCGCCGCTGGAGACGCCGGTGCCGGTCGGCGGCCTGGCGGATGTCGTCTTCGAGCACGCGGTGACCGACCCGCTGCACATCGCCCTCGGCCGCAAGGACGCCTCCGGGCAGTGGCGGGACGTGACCGCCGCCGGGTTCCGCGACGAGGTCATGGCGCTCGCCAAGGGCCTCCTCGCCCGCGGGGTCCGTTTCGGCGACCGTGTGGCCATCATGTCCCGCACCCGCTACGAGTGGACCCTGTTCGACTTCGCCCTGTGGACGATCGGCGCCCAGGTGGTGCCCGTCTATCCGACGTCCTCGGCCGAGCAGTGCTTCTGGATGCTGCACGACGCCGAGGTCTCCGCGGCGGTCGTCGAGCACGAGGACCACGCCATGACCATCGCCACGGTCATCGGCCGCCTGCCCCGGCTGCGCGAACTGTGGCAGCTGGACGCCGGCTGCGTGCAGGAGCTGTACGACGCCGGGGCGCACCTGGAGGACGAGGTCGTGCACCGGCACCGGCAGGCCGTCACCCCGGACTCGGTCGCCACGGTCATCTACACCTCGGGCACCACCGGCCGGCCCAAGGGCTGTGTCCTCTCGCACGGCAACTTCATGTTCGAGGCGGACACCGTCATCCGGCGGTGGGAGCCGGTGTTCCACTCGAAGAAGGGCGACGAGGCGTCCACGCTGCTGTTCCTGCCGCTGGCGCACGTCTTCGGGCGCATGGTGGAGGTCGCCGCGATCCGCGGCCGGGTCCGCTTCGGGCACCAGCCGCAGCTGAACGCCGCCGCCCTGCTCCCCGACCTGGCCGCGTTCCGTCCGACGTTCATCCTCGCGGTTCCCTACATCTTCGAGAAGGTGTTCGGCTCCGCTCGCCGCAAGGCCGAGAAGGACGGCCGGGCCGGGGCGTTCGACAAGGCCGTCGACATCGCCGTCCACTACGCGGAGGCCGTCGAGGCCAAGGCCTGGGGCACCGGACCCGGCCCGTCGGCTGGGCTGCGGATGCAGCACCAGCTGTACGACAAGCTGGTGTACGCGAAGATCCGTGCCGCGATGGGCGGCCGGCTGCGCAACGCGATGTCCGGCGGATCGGCGATGGACCGCCGGCTGGGACTGTTCTTCGCGGGCGCGGGCGTGCAGATCTACGAGGGCTACGGCCTGACCGAGTCGACGGCCGCGGCGACCGCCAACCCGCCCGAGCGCACCCGCTACGGCACCGTCGGACAGGCCGTCCCGGGCGTCACCGTGCACATCGCCGACGACGGGGAGATCTGGCTGCACGGCGGCAACGTCTTCCAGGGCTACCTCAACAACCAGAAGGCCACCGACGAGACCCTGCACGACGGCTGGCTGGCCACCGGGGATCTGGGTTCCCTGGACGCGGACGGCTATCTGACCATCACCGGCCGCAAGAAGGAGATCCTGGTGACCTCCGGCGGCAAGAGCGTCTCCCCGGGCGAGCTGGAGGAACGGGTCCGCGACCACCCGCTGGTCAGCCAGTGCATCGTCGTCGGCAACGACCGCCCGTACATCGCCGCCCTGGTCACGCTCGACCAGGAGGCGGTCGCCCACTGGCTCCAGATGCGCAACAAGCCGAGACCGGCCCCGGCCGAGCTGGTGCGCGACGCGGACCTGGAGGCCGAGGTGCGGCGGGCGGTGGTCGCCGCGAACACCCTGGTGTCCCAGGCCGAGTCGATCCGCACCTTCCGCATACTCGCCCAGCCGTTCACCGAGGAGCACGGCCTGCTGACGCCGTCGCTGAAGCTGAAGCGCAAGGCGATCGAGAAGGCGTACGAACGCGAGGTCGAGGCGCTGTACCAGGCGTGAGGAGCCGTTGCGGGTGTGACGTGGGACATGGAGGGGATCGGATCGCGTGGTCAGGAATGCATGGCAGCCCGTGATCGTTGAGCATGTCAGTACCACCTGTCGACAAACGAAGGATCAAGAGGCTCGTGAGCAGCAAGGTCCCCCCGATCATCCTCAACAACGGCGTCGAGATGCCCCAGCTGGGTTTCGGCGTCTGGCAGGTGCCGGACGACGAGGCCGAGCGGGCCGTCGCCACGGCGCTCGAGGCCGGGTACCGCAGTATCGACACCGCGGCGATCTACGGCAACGAAGAGGGCACCGGCAAGGCCATCGCCGCCTCCGGCCTGCCCCGTGAGGACGTCTTCGTCACCACCAAGCTCTGGAACAGCGACCAGGGGTACGACTCCACGCTGCGCGCCTTCGACGCGTCGCTGGAGAAGCTGGGTCTCGACTACGTCGACCTGTACCTGATCCACTGGCCGCTGCCCTCCCGGGACAAGTACATCGACACGTACAAGGCGTTCGAGAAGCTGCACGCGGACGGCCGGGTTCGCGCCATCGGCGTCTCCAACTTCCTGCCCGAGCACCTGCGCCGGCTGACCTCCGAGACCTCCGTCGTCCCGGCGGTCAACCAGATCGAGCTGCACCCGCATCTCCAGCAGCAGGCCGTCCGCGAGTTCCACGCGGAGCGGGGCATCGCCACCGAGGCGTGGTCGCCGCTCGGCCAGGGCAAGGGCCTGCTGGAGGTGCCGGCGGTGGTGGCGATCGCGCGGAAGCACGACCGCACCCCGGCCCAGGTCGTGCTGCGCTGGCACGTGCAGCTCGGCAACATCGTCATCCCGAAGTCGGTGACGCCGTCCCGGATCAAGGAGAACATCGAGGTGTTCGACTTCAGCCTGGACGACGAGGACCTCGCGGCGATCAGCGCCCTCGACGAGGACCGGCGTCTGGGCCCCGACCCGGCCGCCTTCGACATGGCCTGATCTCCCGGATTCCCACGGACCGGGCCGGCACCGGACCGCAGTGCACACGGCCGTGTCCGGGTCCGGGTCCGTCCCTGCGCCGTCCTTGCGCTCAGTCCAGGCGCGCGTCCGCGTACACCACCTCGAACTCCTCCAGGCCGACCACGTCCACGTGCGCCTTCGCCGTGGCCGCGTGGCGCGCGCCGGCCATGGCCGCGCGCGAGGCGGCCAGGCAGGTACGGTCGGTGAACAGGGCGCCGGCGACGCCCCGGCCCGCCACGCGGTCGATCAGCAGCGAGATCCTGGCCAGCCCCGGGAGGGATTCGGCCCGGGGCACCACCGTCGACCGGAACGTGTCGATGACCAGGTCACCGTCCGGGGGGTCGAACTCCAGCCGGGTGACACGCAGTCCGCCGCCCTGGAGGGGATGTGCGAGGTGGTGGACCACCGCGGCCTCGTAGGCGGCGACCGCGACCGTTCCCGCGAAGGGCTCCAGGAGTCCCGCGCGCCGCTCGCGCATCACCTCGTCGCTGTTGCGGCGCGCCTCCTCGGTCTCCCACCAGCTCGCGGTGAAGATCTTGCCGAGGACCCGGTCCGCGAACACACTCGCCCCCCGGTATCCGGGGCGTTCCTCCAGCAGGTCCCGTCCCTCGCTGTTCAGGGACCGTAGGGCCGTGCCGAGCAGGGCCGGATCGCCGGTCGCGTACACCGTGCGCACGAACATGAGCCTCGCCTCCCGAGGGCTGCGGCCGCCCGGCACCGCCGGACAGGTGCGGCACATCCGACACCTCCAGTCTCACGGGTGGGGGGAAACCCGGCAATGCGCACGGGATTCAGCCGTTCGCCACTCACGGGTTGACGCGGGCATGGCGCCCGGGCACGGTGGAGGGCGTCTGGTAAGGAAACTTTCCTAACAGAAGGGTCCCTCCCATGCGCCTACGCTCCCTGACCCTGGCCGCGGCCTCCGGCACCGCTCTGCTCGCCGCCGGACTCCTGCCCGCGCACGCCTCCGCCGCCCCCACGCCCAGGTCGGCACAGGAGGGCACGGTCAGCGCCGCCGACCTGCTCTCGAAGGTGACGTCCTGTTCACAGGTCTCCAACGGCAAGTACCAGACCGACGAGGAGACGTCGGCCACCGTTCCCGTGTGCGGCAAGAACGGCGCGGTGTTCTGGAAGGCCGACCTGGACATCGACTGCGACGGCCAGCGCACCACCAACTGCAACGAGGACCGCGACCCCTGGTACCAGGACGACACCGCCTTCCACCAGTCCGACGGCAAACCGCTGAAGGCGGAGACACTGCCGTACGTCGTCGTGCCCAGCACCAGCGGCATCTGGAACTACTCCAACGCCGGCATCAAGGGCGGCGGCGTGGTCGCCGTCATCTACAACAACAAGGTCGAGTACGCCGTCGTCGGCGACACCGGCCCCACGAAGATCATCGGCGAGGCGTCGTACGCCACCGCCAAGGCGCTCGGCATCGACCCCGACCCGGCCACCGGCGGCGCCGACTCGGGCGTGACCTACATCCTGTTCAAGAACTCCAAGGTCTCCCCCATCGAGAGCCACAGCGCCGCGGTCACCCTCGGCAACCAGCTGGCCCAGCAGTTCCTGTCGAACAACTGACACCACCCGCCGGTGACGGGGTGTCAGACGGGCCGTACGCCGGCGTGCACCGTGCAGGCGCTCAGGACGAACAGGTCCGGCCGCAGGTGCACGCCCGCCGGGTCGGCCGGGTCGAGCAGCCGGTCGAGGGTGGCCCGGTCCCCGGCGTCGAGGGCGTCACCGACGCCGTCGCGCAGCCGGGACAGGTGCGCGGCGACGTAGGCGCGCGTCCGGCCGGCGGCCGGGGCGGGCAGGTCGAGCAGGAAGGTGCGGGTACGGGTGCGCCCGAGGCCGGCGGCCCTCAGCAGGGCGGGCCAGTCCTCGGTCTCGGCGGCCGAACCCGGCAGGTCGGCACGCATCCGCGCGAACCACTCCTCCTCCAGCGCGTCCAGGCGCGCCTGCAGTCCGGGACGGCCGATGCCGATGTCCCGGGGCAGGAAGCGTGAAGGCAGGCCCCCCTCGAGCAGGGCCAGCGTGCCGCCGGGGGCGAGCCGCCCGGCGAACGCCGTGAGCCCGGCACGCTGGTCGCCGAGGTGGTGCAGGCTGCGGCTGGCCCAGAGCAGGCCGGCCGGCCGGTCCAGCTCGTCGAGTACGCCGGGCAGTTCACCGGCGAGGGTGCCGAAGCGGCCGGCGACGCCCTGGCGGGCGGCCCGGGCCCGGGCGCGCTCCAGCAGCGGTGCGGCGCCGTCGACGGCGACGACCCGGGCGCCGGGGAACGCCTCGGCGAACAGGCAGGAGACGACTCCGGGGCCACTGCCCGCGTCCACGATCAGGCCCGGCTCGGCCACCTCTTCCGCGAGCCACGCCATGGCCTGCTCGTACACGGGGGTGAACAGCTCCGCCTGTGTCTCCAGCAGGGGGCCCAGCTCGTTCCAGTCGAGGTCCGTGCCGTGCCCGTGGCCGTGGCCGTGCTGATGGGCGGTGCCGTGGTGGTCCTGGCGGTCGTGGTGGTCGTGGTGGTCGTGCGCCATGGTGGTCAGCCTCTCTTCCGGGTGCGGTCAGCGTGCGACGGCACACCGGACGAGGGCCACCCGCGTTGCCGGTACGGCAAAAAACGGGTGCGCCGCCGGGGCCCGGCCGATGAGACCGGATCCCGGCGGATTTTCACCCGGCTAGGATCTTTCGTTCGAATCAGGCCGGATCAGGAAGCGTCTGCCAGGGCCCGCGAGCCGGGCATGATCCGAACGTCAGGCCCTAGGGAAGCGCCGGGTAGGCGTTCTGCATCAGCTGCTGGAACTGGGCGGAGAACCAGTGCCCGGCCAGCGGCGCGTTGGGCAGCGCGCCCGAGGGGTTGTTGCCGTTGCGGCCGTTGCCGCCGTAGGTGGGGTCGCACATCCGGTCGAAACCCTTGCCTTCGTCGTTGTCGATGGCGGAGCTGGCGCCGTCCGACTCCCCCGGGGGCTTCACCCACACGTAGGCGTCGATCCCGGGCGCGGGGGCCGCGGTCGGCCGCTCACCGAGACCGGCACCGCTCTGGTTGCACCAGTTGCCGACGTGGATGCGCCGGTCGATGCGGCTGCCGTTGACGTAGTCGTCCACGGAGGTCAGCGGGCCGGACTTGGTGGGCCGGGCGGCGCCGCCCCAGCCGTTGCGGGAGGTGTCGATCAGCATGCCGAGACCGGAGTTGAAGCCGACCGAGACGAGCTTGTCCCGCAACCCCTGGGCGAAGGACTGCTCGTCCACGTACTGGTTCCAGTCCACCCACTTCGACTGGCGCACGGTCTGCCCGTTCACGCTGTCGGTGACCTTGAAGTACGGCTCCTTGGTGGCGCTGTAGTTGGCGGTGTTGACGATGAAGCCGGTGACGTCGTTCACGCTGGCGCCGTTGGTCGTGGCGACCTTGTAGAACTCCTGCGCGGCGGGACCGAGGTTGGTGTCCCAGCCCAGCCAGCCGTGGTGGCCGGCGTCGATGTAGTTGTAGACGTTCGGGATGGCGCCCAGCTTGTCCAGGGCGTAGCTGACGCCCTTCTCGTAGTTGCCGTTGGCCTTCATGGTCGCGCAGGCGTCGGTGCTGCCGGCGGTGCCGCCGGCGTTGGTGGTGAGGTTGGGCAACGAGTCGGGTTCGATGACGGTGGCGATGCGCAGCCCCGCGTACTTGGCGTCGGCCAGGATGGACGCGATCGGGTCGATGTACTGCGACTTGTACTTGTCGATGTCGTTCGGACCGAGTTCGCCGTTGGAGGCGAGGGCGGCGCAGTCGCGGCCGGGCAGGTCGTAGATGACCAGCTGGACGACGAGGTTGCCGGAGCCCTTCTGCTTCAGGGCCTCGTCCAGATGGGCGCGCAGGCCCATGCTGCCGCTGACCCCGTTGATGGTGGCGATCCGGTCGAGCCACACCGCGGTGGGCTGGTTGGCGACGCGGCTGCCGCCCGGTTCCGCGGCGGCCCTGGCGGACCACTCCGGGTTCACGTAGACCTTGGCGCCGGTGTAGGGGTTGTCGGCGCGGCTGCCGGTGTCCCCGCCACCCCCTCCGCCGCCCGTACTGCCGCCGGTGTCCCCGCCGGTGCTGCCACCGGTGTCGCCGCCGGTACCGCCGCCCGTGCTGCCACCGGTGTCCCCGCCGGTGCCGCCCCCCGTGCCGCCACCGGTGCCGCCACCGGTGCCGCCGTCGACGTTGCAGGTCACGCCGTCGAGCGTGAAGGTGGCGGGGACGGCGTTGGTGCCGCTGTAGGTGCCGTTGAAGCCGAAGCTGACGGAACCGCCGGTCGCGAGCGAGCCGTTGTAGCTCTCGTTGGCCGCGGTGACCGCGGTGCCGCTCTGGGTCAGCTTGGCGTTCCAGCCGCTGGTGACCTTCTGGGTGCCGCCGTACGACCACTTCACCGCCCAGCTGGACTTGGCGGCGGCGTTGTTGGTGACGGTCACGGCCGCGGTGAAGCCGGTGTCCCACTGGTTCTGGATCTTGTAGTCGACCGTGCAGGGCACGGCGGCGGCGGTGTCGGCGGAACCGGCCGGCAGGGCGGCGAACGCCGTCCCGGAGGCTCCGGCGAGCAGGCCGAGGGCCACCAGCAGTGTTGTTCGGGTACGGCTCATGGGTGCGGGTTTCCTTCTTCCGTGGTGTGCGGGTGCGGGTGCTTACGGGTTGAGGGCGCGCAGGTGGTCACGCAGCCCGGCGCCGTAGGCGGTGGGTGTGCCGTCGTAGGCGGAGATGAGGGACGGCCCGGAGGAGCAGTCCCAGGTGTTCCAGGTCCAGCCCAGGTAGGACAGGTCGCGGTCGTCGAACCACTTCATGACCTGGTCGACGAACCCGTGTGAGCAGGTGTTCTCACCGATCTCCCCGGCGATCAGCGGCACTCGGGCCGCCACCGGGGCGAGCGTGGAGTTCCAGCAGCTCTCGGTCGAGCAGGTGTTGAAGTTGTAGACGTGGTAGGCGGCGGCGAGATTGCCGGCCGGGTCGGTGGGCCGGTACGCCGTCCACTGACTGAGATCGTTGGAGTAGGCCAGACCGCCGGCCATGATGACGTTCTCGGCTCCGGTGCCGCGGACGCTGTCGACCAGGTCCTGCATGCCCGCTACCTCGTAGGAGATCCCGGGGCAGGTGCCCCCGTCCCGCCAGCATGTCCAGGCGTCCGTGGCGGTGCTGGTCGCCCGGTCCGGGTACGGCTCGTTGAACAGGTCGAACACGGCGGCCCGGTCGTCCTTGAAGGTGTTCGCCACCGACGCCCAGAACGACGGGCTGTACCGCATGTCGGGCATCGGCTTCTGGCAGGTGGCGTGCACGTCGGAGCAGCCCGCCGAGTTCCCGGTGTATTGGCCGTAGGTCCAGTGCAGGTCCAGGATCGGCGTCATGCCGTGCGCCTCGACGCGGGCCACCAGCTCCTTCACGGCGGTGATGTAGTTGGCGCCGGCGTACTCGGGTTTGACGTTGGCGAGACCCAGCCAGCACTCCTCGTTGAGCGGGATGCGGACCGCGTTCGCCTTCCAGCCGGCGATCGCCTTGACGGCCGCGTCGTCCACGGGGCCGTCCCAGATGCCGTAGCCCTGCACGCACATGAACTCGCCGCCGGACCGGTTGACGCCGAGCAGACGGCGGGTCCTGCCGTCCGCGTCCACGAGATCGCTGCCGGAGACGCGCAGTGCGGGCGCGGTGCCGCCGGACGGGGGTGGCGTCGTCGGTGGCGGGGTCGTGGGGGGTGGGGTCGGTTCGGTGTCCACGTTGCAGGTCGTGCCGTTGAGCTGGAACACGGTGGGGGTGGCGTTGCTCCCCGACCAGGAGGCGAGGAACCCTGCGCTGACGCTCGCGCCGGTGCCGAGCCCGCCGTTCCAGCTCTCGCTGGCCGCGGTCACGGTGGTGCCGGACTGGGACCATGAGGCGTTCCAGCCCTGGGTGACCTTCTGCCCGCCGGCGAGGTCGAAGGTGAGCTTCCAGCCGCTCAGCGCGGCACGGTTGTTGGTGATCCTCACCGACCCCTGGAAGCCGTTGTCCCACTGGCTGGTGACGGAGTACTCCACCGAGCACGCGGGCGTGGCTCCCTGGGCCGACACCACCGGGACGACGACGCTCGTGACGAGCGCGATCGCACCGGAGGCGGCTAAAAGTACTGAACGCGGGGGGTGTCGCATGAGCGACTCCTTGCAGTTTGGCGCGCCGTGACGGACGCGTCGACTGAACGGAATCGCTCCCACTGGTGCGATGGAAGGTAGCGCCAACTCGCGTCTGTGCCCAGGGGAGTTGCTCGACTTTTCTACGACCGGTCCTGTCGAATCTTTTCGACTCTTCAAGCATCTTGACCGCCCCCGTCCGCATCCCCACTATGGGAGCGCTCCCACTGGTTCAAGCCTTGACTCTCCCCGAGCCGCACGCCGCAAGGAGGAACCAGCACCATGGATCCCGGACGCAAGAGCAGAGCCGGGCGGCGGTTGTGGACCGCGGTCGCCGCCGCGTTCGCCCTGCCGCTGTCGATGCTCGCCACCGGCACGGGGA
This sequence comes from Streptomyces sp. Y20, assembly GCF_043195475.1. NCBI lineage: Bacteria > Bacillati > Actinomycetota > Actinomycetes > Kitasatosporales > Streptomycetaceae > Streptomyces > Streptomyces sp. Y20. The sequence continues at coordinate 668,478 of NZ_JBIDDP010000002.1, read as the reverse complement.
CCGCGCACGCGGCCACCGTGCAGTGCAGCGTCGACTACAAGACCAACGACTGGGGCTCCGGCTTCACCGCCGAGCTCACCCTCACCAACCGTGGCACCGCCGCCCTCGACGGCTGGACGCTGACCTACGGCTACACGGGCAACCAGAAGCTGTCCAACGGCTGGAACGGCACGTGGTCCCAGTCCGGCCAGACGGTCACCGTGAAGAACGCCTCCTACAACGGCACCGTCGCCGCGGGCACCGCCGTCACCACCGGCGCCCAGTTCACCTACAGCGGCACCAACACCGCCCCCACGTCCTTCGCGGTCAACGGCACCACCTGCACCGGCGCCCACCAGCCGCCGGTGACCGTGCTGACCAGCCCGAGCGCGGGCGCGGTCTACACCCAGGGCGAGGCGGTGCCGCTCGCGGCGACCGCGGCGGCGGCCGACAACGCGACGATCAGCAAGGTGGAGTTCTACGACGACACCACGCTGCTGGGCACGGACACGAGCGCGCCCTACTCGCTCCCGGTCTCCGGCCTGGCCGCGGGCAGCCATTCGCTGGTGGCGAAGGCGTACGACAGCCTGGGCGCGTCCGCCGCGTCCACCCCCGTGGGCATCACGGTCGCCTCCGGTCCCGCCGTGGTCGCCTCGCCCTCCCAACTGGGCGTGCAGCAGGGCAAGTCGGGTACGTTCTCGGTGAAGCTGTCGACGCAGCCGAGCGCGAACGTGACGGTGAGCACGGCCCGTACCGACGGCAACACGGGCCTGTCCGTGACGGCCGGTTCCTCACTGACCTTCACCCCGTCGAACTGGAACACCGCGCAGCCGGTGACCATCACGGCGGACTCCTCCGGCACCGGCGGGGCGACCTTCACCGCGTCGGCCACCGGGCACACCAAGGCGACGGTCACGGTCACGGAGCTGCCCGCGTCGAAGGCGTACGACGCCCGCTTCCTGGACCTGTACGGAAAGATCACCAACCCGGCGAACGGCTACTTCTCCCCCGAGGGCATCCCGTACCACTCGGTGGAGACACTGATCGTGGAGGCCCCGGACCAGGGCCATGAGAGCACGTCGGAGGCGTACAGCTACCTGCTGTGGCTCCAGGCGATGTACGGCAAGGTCACCGGTGACTGGTCGAAGTTCAACGGCGCGTGGGACGTCATGGAGAAGTACATGATCCCCACCCACGCCGACCAGCCGACGAACTCCTTCTACAACGCCTCCAAGCCGGCGACGTACGCACCCGAGTCGGACACGCCGAACGAGTACCCGGCGAAGCTCGACACGTCCGTGCCGGTGGGCACGGACCCGATAGCCGGCGAGCTGAAGAGCGCGTACGGCACGGACGACGTCTACGGGATGCACTGGATCGAGGACGTGGACAACGTCTACGGCTACGGTGACGAGCCCGGCAAGTGCGAGGCCGGGCCTTCGGCCACCGGACCGTCGTACATCAACACCTTCCAGCGCGGGCCGCAGGAGTCCGTCTGGGAGACGGTGCCGCAGCCGACCTGCGACGCCTTCAAGTACGGCGGGAAGAACGGCTACCTGGACCTGTTCACCGGCGACTCCTCCTACGCCAAGCAGTGGAAGTACACCGACGCCCCGGACGCGGACGCGCGCGCCGTGCAGGCCGCGTACTGGGCGGACGTGTGGGCGAAGGCGCAGGGCAAGGGCGGTGACGTCTCCACGACCGTGTCCAAGGCCGCGAAGATGGGCGACTACCTGCGGTACGCGATGTACGACAAGTACTTCAAGAAGATCGGCAACTGCGTCGGACCCTCGTCCTGCGCCGCCGGCACCGGCAAGGACGCCTCGCACTACCTGCTGTCCTGGTACTACGCCTGGGGCGGCGCCAACGACACCGGCGCCGGCTGGGCCTGGCGGATCGGCTCCAGCCATGTCCACGGCGGTTACCAGAACCCCCTGGCCGCGTACGCGCTCAGCTCCTACGCCGACCTGAAGCCCAAGTCGGCGACCGGCGCGTCCGACTGGGGCAAGTCGCTCCAGCGGCAGCTGGAGTTCTACCAGTGGCTCCAGTCGTCCGAGGGCGCGATCGCGGGCGGCGCGACCAACAGCTGGCAGGGCCGGTACGCCACCCCGCCGGCGGGCACGTCCACCTTCTACGGCATGTACTACGACGAGGCGCCCGTCTACCACGACCCGCCGTCCAACCAGTGGTTCGGCTTCCAGGCGTGGTCGATGGAACGGGTCGCCGAGTACTACCAGCAGACCGGGAACGCCCAGGCGAAGGCGGTACTCGACAAGTGGGTGAAGTGGGCGCTGTCCAAGACCACGGTCAACCCGGACGGCACCTTCAAGATCCCCTCCACCCTCCAGTGGTCGGGGCAGCCCGACACCTGGAACGCGTCGAGCCCCGGCTCCAACAGCGGGCTGCACGCGACGGTCGCCGACTACACCGAGGACGTCGGCGTGGCCGCCGCGTACGCCAAGACCCTGACGTACTACGCCGCCAAGTCCGGTGACGCGACCGCCAAGTCCACGGCGAAGGCGCTGCTGGACGGTATGTGGAACAACCACCAGGACAGCCTGGGCATCGCCGTCCCCGAGACCCGCAGCGACTACAGCCGGTTCAACGACAGCGTGTACGTGCCGAGCGGCTGGACCGGCACCATGCCGAACGGCGACGCGATCAACTCCTCGTCCACGTTCGCCTCGCTGCGGTCCTTCTACAAGAGCGACCCGAACTGGTCCAAGGTCGAGGCCTACCTCAAGGGCGGCGCCGCGCCCGTGTTCACGTACCACCGGTTCTGGGCCCAGGCGGACATCGCCATGGCCATGGGCTCGTACGCGGAGCTGCTCGAATAGTCCCCGCTGACGCTCCGCGTGCACGGCCCCGTCACCGGACGACGGGGCCACCCGGCCGGGCGGCCACCACCCGCACAGGTGGCCGCCCGGTCCGCGCGTCCGCACGCCCCCGAACGCGCCACGATCCCCCGTGGCGTCCACCCTCTTCCCGGGGCCGCCCCGGTCCGTCAATTTCCGTCGCCCACAGGGAAGTCGCCGGGTCGTTCGTGGGCCGACGGTTTCCGGAAGGCCAGTAGGGCGAAGCGCGGGTCGGGGCGCGGGCGGTCCTGGTCCGGGAGTCCGGCCAGGCGTGCGGCGAACTCCTCGGTGCGCGGCTCGCCCGGCGGCAGCAGGGTGAACCAGCCGCGGCGCAGGTCGGCGATGGTGCTCCGGGGGCTGCGGCCCTGTCCCGCGCCGCGGAACGCGGTGCGGCCGGCCGGCCGGAACCCGTGCCGGGCGGCGTGGGCCGTCACGACGCCGGACGCGTCCGCGGCGGGGTGGCGCGGGCGGGCGGCGAGGACGGCGTCGATGTCGCTGCCGACGTCGTGCGCGGCGGCCTTGTCCACGGTGGTGACGTACACCCCGCCGGGCCGCAGCACCCGCGCGCACTCGGCGACCACCGCCCGCACGTCCTCCGGGTCGTGCAGCAGGTGCAGCAGCCAGACGGTGACGACGGCGTCGAAGGTGCCGGCGCGGAAGGGCAGCCGGCGGCCGTCGGCCCGGACGATCGCGCCGGGCAGCCGGGCCGCGGCCCTGCGCACCATGGCCGGCGTGCGATCCGCGCCGGTCACCCGCAGTTCCGGACGGACGGCGGCGAACCGCCGGGTCACGATCCCGGTGCCGCAGGCGATGTCGAGGAGGCGGCCCGGGCCGCCCGGTATCAGGCCGAGGACGGCCTCCGCGGCAGCCGCGGCGCGGGCCTCGCCACCGCGCAGTGCGTCGTAACGGCCGGCTTCCTTCTCGTAGTCCAGCACATCGCTCAGTGTGCTCCGTGGCCCGGCGCGATGTCCTCCACCCTGCGGGCGAGAGCGAAGTCCTTCGCGGTCACGGCGCCGCCCGCGCTGTGGGTGTGCACGGCGAGGGACACGGTGTCGTAGCCGAGGGTGAGGTCCGAGTGGTGGTCCAGCTCGTCCTGGACGGCGGCGATGTGCACGACCAGCACCGCCGCCGCGACATGCGAGGGGAGCCGGTAGGAGCGGGTCAGCCGGTCGCCCTCGGCCGACCAGCCGGGCAGCTCGGCGAGCCGGTCCTCGATCTCCTGCTGCGACAGCGGTTCCACGGCCATGGCCGGGGCTCCCTTCGTGAGGTGCGGTGTGCCGGACACGGGTCCGGCGGTCCAGCGTGCCACGGGGGCGGGGTCGCCGGTACGGCGACGCGTCGGGCCCGGCGCGTCCGCCACTCGATGCCCTCCGTCGTCCTCGACTAGGGTCGGCGGTATGACGATCGTCGCGTCGAGCCCCACCGCCTCCGCCGCCGCCCTCCCGGGCAAGGGGGTCGGGCCGTTGCTGCGCGCCTGGCGCGAGCGGCGGCGGATCTCCCAGCTGGAGCTGGCGCTGCGCGCCGACTCCTCCGCCCGGCACATCAGCTTCATCGAGACCGGAAGGTCCCGGCCGAGCGAGGAGATGGTGCTGCGGCTGGCCGAGCGACTGGACGTGCCGGTGCGGGAGCGCAACTCCCTGCTGCTGGCGGCCGGTTACGCCCCGCGCTATCCGGAGACCCCGCTGGACGACCCGGCGCTGGACGCGCTGCGCGACGGCATGGAACGCCTCATCCGGGGTTACGAGCCCTACCCCGCGCTGGTGGTCGACGCCGGGTACACGGTCGTCGCCGCGAACCGGGGCATCGCGATGCTGCTGGAGGGCGTGCCGGAGGAGCTGACGGCGCCGGCGCCGAACGCGATGCGGCTGACCCTGCACCCCGAGGGGCTGGCGCCGCGCATCCGGAACCTGCGCGAGTGGCGCGGGCACCTGCTGGCGCAGATGGAGCGGGAGATCGCCCTGCACCGCTCGGACCGGCTCCGCGCCCTGTACGAGGAGGTGGCGGCCTACCCGGTGCCCGAGGAGCCGCCCGGGGCCGAACCGGCCGAACGCGTCCCGTACTTCGCGCTGCCCCTGCGCATCGAGCACGGCGGCCGGATCCTGTCGTTCGTGTCCTCGATCTCGACGTTCAACACGCCGATGGACGTGACGGTCGCCGAACTCGCCATCGAGACGTTCCTGCCGGCGGATCCGGCGACCGCCAAGTACCTGCACACCCTGGTCGGTTGAGCCGTCCTCCCGGCAGCCGGCCGCCCCGGGGAAGGGTACGGGACGGCGGCACATGACAGACTGCTGCCCGCGTACGTCGATGTGCAGGGGAGGGGCGTGGCGTGAGTGAGCGGCGGGCTGCGCCCACGGTGGGTCAGGTGGTGCTCGGCAAACGGCTGCAGGAACTGCGCGAGGCGGCGGGGCTCAGCCGTGAGGAGGCCGCCCGCGTCCTGAGGGTGGCGTCGGCGACCGTACGGCGGATGGAGATGGCCGAGGTCGCGCTGAAGATCCCCTACGTGCAGGTGCTGCTGTCCACCTACGGGGTGTCCGGGGAGGAGACCGATGCGTTCGTGCGGCTCGCCGAGGAGGCGAACCAGCCGGGCTGGTGGCAGCGCTTCCACGACGTGCTGCCGGACTGGTTCAGCCTGTACGTCAGCCTGGAGGGCGCCGCCCGGATCATCCGCTCCTACGAGCCGCACTTCGTGCCCGGTCTGCTCCAGACCGAGGCATACGCGCGCGCCGTCCTGGAGGCCGGGACGATCGGGCAGACCTCGCCGCAGACGATCGAGCGGCATGTGTCGCTGCGCATGGAACGGCAGCGGCTGCTGGAGCGGGACGACCCGCCCCACCTGTGGGTGATCATGGACGAGACGGTGCTCAGGCGCCCGGTGAGCGCCCGGCCCCAGGTGATGCGGGACCAGCTGGACCGGCTGCTGGAGTACGGCGAACGGGACCGCGTCACGCTCCAGATCGCCGAGTTCGCGGCGGGCCCCCACCCGGGGACGTACGCGCCGTTCACACTGTTCCGGTTCGCCGAGCCGGAACTGCCGGACATGGTGTTCACCGAGTACCTGACCGGAGCGCTCTACCTGGACTCGCGCCGCGAGGTCGCCACGCACCTGGAGGTGCTGGACCACATGACGGCCCGGGCCGGGTCCGCCCGTCGCACCCGGGAGCTACTGCGGGAGTACCGCGACCGTCTCTGAGCCCGCGGGCCCGTCCGGTGTGACCCGTACGGGTCCGGTGACGGGTGCGTTCCAGGACGCGGCCCTAGGTTCTGAGTGCGGGGGCGGACCGAGGGAGCGCATGTGACCGACACGCAGACACCGCCCGGGAACCCCGGCGCGGCCCCGCTCGCCGCCGGCCGTCCCCTCCGGCCGGGCCCGGCCGTACCTTGCGTACCCGGCCCGTGCGGCCCGGGCGGTCCGGTGCGGGAGCCCTGATGCCCTCGGACGCGGTGCTCCACCAGGCGGCGGCCCTGTGTCTGACCTATCCGGACGAGGACCTCATCGCCCGTCTGCCGCTGCTGCGCGAGGCCGCCCCGCAGCTGCGCGGGTTCACCGACCACGCGGCCGTCACCCCCGCCCGGGAGCTGGCCGCCCACTACCAGCGGGTCTTCGCCGCCGGGCACCGGCACGGCCTGTACCTGAGCCGGTGGCGCGACGGCCCCACCCCACGGCGCGCGGCACTGGACCGCTTCGAGAGCCTCTACCGCCGGCACGGCCTGGAGTGCGACGGCGGGCGACCGCCCGACTTCCTGCCCGCGGTGCTGGAGCTCGCCGCGCGGACCGGCGACACCAGCGTGCTGACCGAGTACCGCGACGGCCTGGAGCGGCTGCGCGCGCGGCTGGCCGAGGACGGCACCCCCTACGCCGGCGTCCTGGACGCGGTGTGCGCCACCCTGCCGGCCGCCCACGGCTGAGCGGGACGGCTGGGCGCCCCCGCCCGGGAACCGCGATGCCGCGCCCCCACCGGGGCGCGGCATCCGGGGACGGACGAGCGTCAGGCCAGCTCGGCCGTCAGGGTGATGGTCGTGCCGGTCAGGGCCTGGCTGACCGGGCAGTTCTTCTTGGCGTCCTCGGCGGCGGAGGCGAAGCCCTCCGCGTCCACGCCCGGCACCTCGCCGCGCACGGTGAGGTGGATGCCGGTGATGCCCTCGCCCGGCTGGAAGGTGACGTCGGCCTTGGTCTCCAGCCGGGTGGGCGGGGTACCGGCGCCGGCCAGGCCGTGCGAGAGGGCCATGGAGAAGCAGCTGGAGTGGGCGGCGGCGATCAGCTCCTCGGGGCTGGTCCTGCCGTTCGCCTGTTCGGCGCGCGAGGGCCACGACACCGGCTGCTGGCCGATGCCGGAGGAGTCGAAGGTGACGACGCCGTTGCCCTCGAGCAGGTTGCCTTCCCAGACGGTGTGCGCGGTGCGCGTGGTTGCCACGATGGTTCCTTTCGCGAGTGTCGCGTACGGGGTTCCCCGTGGTCCTATCCGATCACATCCGGGCTCGTCGCACGCTGCGGACGGCCACGCGGCCCGGACGGAAGGGACATCGGGCGGCGAGCGGCGGGCTCAGGCGGCCTGCTCCTCCTCGGCGGCGGCGATGAGCGGCACCTGCGGTCCGTCCAGTTCGCGCAGCCAGCGGCGCAGTACACGGTGGACGTGCTCCGCGCCGGCCGGCTCCCCGCCGTCCTCGACCGGTGCGGACAGCTCCGGCGGGAAGAGCAGGAACGGGCGGGACTGGGCACCGCCGAGGCCGCCGTGGGAACCGATCTGCTCCTCGAAGGCGAGGACCTCGCCGTCGGCGGGATCGTAGGCGGAGTTCACCATGATGTCCGCGGTGTGCGGGAAGGAGTGCGTGCGGCGGACGGCGTCGGCGGCACCGGGGCCGAAGGGGGCCAGCGGGCCGGGCTCGTCGTCGAGCCGGGCCAGCGGTGTCTCGGCGCCGTCGGCGCCGAGCACCACGCCGTCGTGCTCCGCGCTGCGCACCAGGAGGAAACCGACGCCGGGGTGGTTGGCGAGGGTGGTGAGCAGCGCGGGGTGGCGGGCGTCGATCTCCTCTTTGGTCATGCGGTGCGGGACGTCCGGGAAGGAGACCAGGCCGAGGTTGCCGGAGGCGAGCACGAGCGGTTCGAACGCGCGGTCCGGGCCGTGGTGCTCGCCCCCGTGCCGCTCGGGCCGGCGCAGTGCCGCTCGGACGGTGGCGCGGGCCTCGGCGCCGCTGCGGGTGCGTTCCGCGCGGCGGGACACGGGCAGTCCGCAGCCGGCCCGGACGAGGTCGTCGAGGGTGAGGCCGTACCGTGCGCGGAAGGTCTCGCCGGGGCTCTGTCCGTGGTCGGACAGGACGACGATCCGGTAGGGGCGCGGGGCGTGTTCGGCGACGCGTTCGATGAGGGCGAGGGACCGGTCGAGGCGCTGGAGGACCTTCTCGGCGTCGCGGCTGCGCGGGCCGGAGTGGTGGGCGACCTCGTCGTAGGCGACGAGGTCGGCGTAGACGGCGCTGCGGCCGGCGAGCATGTCGCCCATGACCGCGGCGACCACGACGTCCCGCTCGATGACGGTGGCGAACGCGCGGATGAACGGGTAGAGGCCGCCCCGGCCGACCCGCGGGCGCTGTCGGCGGATACGGGCCCGGGTCGACTCGCCGATCTCACGCGCCACCTCCGCGACGAAGCTGAGCGCGGTGCGGACGGCGTTGGCGGGGTCACCGAAGTAGGCGAAGTACCCGGCGCGGGAACGGTTCTCCCGGCCTCGGCGGCGGATCGCGATCGACAGCACGAGGGCCTGTTCACCCGCGCCGCCGCTGAAGAGGTTGCCGCGGCTGGCGCCGTCGACGGCGAGCAGCCCGTCGTCACCGGTGCGCAGGACGGCCCGGCGTTGCAGCTCGGCGGCGCTGGTCGGGCGGTTGCACACCATCACCTCGCCCCGGTCCTTCTCGTACCAGCGGAAGGCCGGCACGTCGAAGGTGCTGCCGTGCAGGATGCCGAGCTGGCTGGCGCCGGTCTGGCTGGACCAGTCGGTGCGCCAGGGAGTGAGGCGGTGGGTGGGCCGTGCGCCCTCTGCCCGCTCCGTGCCGGCGGCGGCCGGGGGTATGCCGTCCTGCGGGGACAGCCAGCGGGCGACCGTCGGCATCAGGCCGCCCCGGACCGCGTCCACGAGGACGTCGTGCCCGACGCCGTCGAGCTGCACACAGACCAGCCCGGGGGTGCTCGGGCACGGTGGCGAGACCCGGCGGTCGCGGGTGGCGAGGCGGAGCAGGCGCCGCCGGTAGGGCTCGTCGTCGCGGACGGTGAGGGCCGCTCCGGTGGCGGAGGCGACGGCGGACATCACGGCGGCCACGATGACGGCGGTCTCGGGCGCGGCCTCCGCCCGGCCGGAGGGGCTGATGTACAGGGCGAGCAGCAGCAGGGAGCCGTTGAGGAAGAAGACGAGCAGGCCGAGGACGAGGGCGGGGACGAGCAGCAGGAGCCGGACGAGGAGCGGCCAGAGCACGGCGGAGAGCACCCCGAACGCGCCGGCGCCGCACGCGGCGGTCACGGCGATGCGGGTGGCGCTGTCTCCGTCGGGGGACTGGAGCCGGAAGTCGGGCAGGAGGCCGGCCAGGGCCAGCATGGTGGCCGTGGAGACCGCCCACACGGCGATGCTCCGCCCGATCTGACCGGCGGTCCGCCGCCACCGTACGTCTCGTAGGCCCCGCACGCCCCGTACCCCTCACGTCCCGGCCCGCTCCACCTACCGGGCCGGCTCCACCCTGTCATATGGGCCGACCGGGCCCGGGAGGGGCCCGCGGGGGTCACCGTCCGTCGTAGCCGGCCGTGGGCATCGACAGCCGCCGGTGCACCCGTGCCTTCGCCTGCGCGTCGTACGACGGCTCGGCCCGCCCGACGGTCTCCACGCGCACGCCCCGGCGGGCGCACTCGGCGGTGAACTCGTCCACCGACGACAGGGCCCGCCGCAGCACCCGCAGGCTGGGGGCCACGAAGAGGTCCACGCCGGGCCGGACCCCGTCCCACAGCGCGCCGTGGTCGAACCGCAGCCCGCCGACGAGGAGTTCCCGGGCGATGACGTAGCCGTGCTCGGCGGCCCAGTGGGCGCACATCGCGTGCTGACTGCGCGAATCCACCAGGAAGGGGTCGGCCTCCAGCTCTTCCAGAGGTGTCAGGCTGGCGATGGCGGTCACCCGCACCGGCGTGAACGCGCCGAAGCAACCCAGCAGCTGTCCCATCGCCTACCCCTCACCTCCGGGTTTCGCCGCCGACCCTACTCCTGCCCGTAGGCTTCGGGGAGTCGCGTGAAGGAGGCCAAGGAGGTGCCGGTGGAGATCACCTGGTGGGGTCACGCCACCTGTACGGTGCAGGACGCGGACACACGGGTGCTCACCGATCCCCTGTTCGCCCGGCGGCTGGCGCATCTGCGGCGCCGCAGGGGTGCCGTACCGCCCGCCGGAGCCCGTCGCGCGGACGTGGTGCTCGTCTCCCACCTGCACGCCGACCATCTGCATGTGCCGTCGCTGGCCTGCCTGGAACCGGGCACGCGCCTGCTCGTGCCCCGGGGCGCACCACGGGCGGTACCGGGTCTGCGCCGGCTGCGGCAGCTGCGGATCACGGAAGTGGCGCCCGGTGACGAGGTGCGCGCCGGCGGGCTGCTGATACGGGTGGTGCCGGCGCTGCACGACGGGCGGCGGCTGCCGGTGGGACCGCACCGCTCCCCCGCGCTGGGCTACGTCGTCGAGGGCGAGGCGCGGACCTACTTCGCCGGGGACACGGGGCTGTTCGACGCGATGGCCGAGCAGGTGGGGCCCGTGGACGTGGCGTTGCTGCCGGTGGGCGGCTGGGGGCCGTACCTCGGGGAGGGGCATCTGGACGCGGGACGGGCGGCGCGGGCGCTGGCCCGGCTGGCGCCGCGGGCCGCGGTCCCGGTGCACTACGGCACGTACTGGCCGATCGGCATGGACGCGGTGCGCCCGCACGAGTTCCACGCTCCGGGCGACGAGTTCGTGCGGCTGGCGGCCGAGGCCGCGCCCCGGGTGGCGGTGCACCGGCTCGGGCACGGGGAGAGTGTGCGGCTGGAGGCCGCCCGGTGAGATGGCCGTCCGCCGCGGTGCTCGCCACCGCCATGACGTCGACCGTGCCCGACCCGACGCGGCAGGCGCTGGGCTATCCGTCGCTGTTCCTGCTCGTGCTGATCGGGGCGCTGGTGCCGGTGGTGCCGACCGGGGCCCTGGTGAGCGCGGCGGCGGTGGTGGCCTTCCACCGGACGGCGCCCTTCTCGCTGCTGCTGGTGTTCCTGACGGCGTCGCTGGCCGCGTTCCTGGGGGACGCGGCGCTGTACTGGCTGGGCCGGCGCGGACTGCGGTCGAAGAACGGGTCGCGGTGGCTGAAGGCGATCCGGTCGCGGGCACCGCAGGAACGGCTCGAGCAGGCCCAGGAGAAGCTGGCCGGGCACGGAGTGGCGGTTCTGGTGCTGTCGCGGCTCGTCCCGGCCGGGCGAATACCGGTGATGCTGGCCTGTCTGCTGGCCGAGTGGCCGCTGCGGAGGTTCAGCCGCGGCAACCTGCCCGCGTGCCTGGCCTGGGCGGTGACCTATCAGGTGATCGGCATTCTGGGCGGCTCGCTGTTCAGCGAGCCGTGGGAGGGCGTCGTCGCGGCGATCGCACTGACCGTCCTGGTCAGCGCCGTGCCGGGGGTGGTACGGCGGGTGCGGTAGTTCCCCGCCGGAGGTGCCGGGCCCTGACACCGCGTCAGTCCAGCACCCTGGAGGCCCCCACCGGCAGGTCCCACAGGTCCTCCCGGTCCAGGCCGGCCTGCTGCCAGGCGGTCCGGGTGCGGGTGAGGGGTTCGAGGACCGGTTCGGCGGAGAGGACGAACGTGCCCCAGTGCATCGGGGCCATACGGCGGGCGCCCAGGTCCAGGGTGGCCCGCACCGCCTCTTCGGGGTCGCAGTGGACGTCGCTGAGCCACCAGCGCGGGTCGTAGGCGCCGACGGGCATGAGGGCGAGGTCGATGCCGGGGTAGCGGCGGCCGATGCGGGAGAACCAGTGGCCGTAGCCGGTGTCGCCGGCGAAGTACAGGCGCTGTCCTTCGGCGGCGGTGAGGACCCAGCCGCCCCAGAGGCTGCGGCAGGTGTCGGTCAGGGTGCGCTTGGACCAGTGGTGGGCCGGCACGAAGTCGAAGCGGACGCCGGACAGTTCGTCGCCCTCCCACCAGTCCAGCTCGGTGACGCGGGTGAACCGGCGCCGGCGGAACCAGCGGCCGAGCCCGGCGGGCACGAACACCGGGGTGTGACGCGGGAGTCGGCGCACGGTGGGCGCGTCGAGGTGGTCGTAGTGGTTGTGGCTGATGACGACGGCGTCGACGCGGGGCAGGGAGTCCCAGGGCACGCCGACCGGGGTGACGCGCGCCGGGGTGCCGAGGATGCGGCGGGACCAGACGGGGTCCGTGAGGACGGTGAGCCCGCCGATGCGGACGATCCAGCTGGCGTGCCCCGCCCAGGTGACGGCGAGGGTACGGGTGTCGACGCGGGGCAGCGGCGCCGGCTCGTACGGCAGCCGGGGGAGGTCGGCGAGGCCGTCCGGGCCGGGGCGTACGGCGCCTTCGCGGGCGAAGCGGGCCATGGCCCTGAGGCCGGGCAGCGGGGCGGTCAGCCGGTCGTGGAAGGTCCGGGGCCACACCCGGTGCTCGCCCGGCGGGCGGGGCGCGGCCGGCGGCGGGGACGGGGGCGCGAGCGGGACCGGCGTGCCGGGTGTGCCGGCCGGTGCGGCCGCCGGGGCCGGACCGGACTCGTGCGTCTGCGTCATCGAGGAGACTCCCGTCGCTGAGCGTCGTCGCGGAGATCGCCGAAGGCCGACCTCAAGGAGCTCACCGCGCGGTGAAGGTGCGGCAGTTCCAGGGGTGCGGGTGAGGTGAGGCATTCCAGGCGCTCCTGAGCCGTACCGCCCAGCAGGGCTCCGGTGGAGAGCCGTACCCGCAGCGCCCCCAGGTCGTCGCCGAAGCGGTGACCGCCGGGCGCGGGCATGCCGAGCCGGGCGGTGAGGACGTCCTCCAGTTCCTGCGCGTCCCCCACGTCCTGGGCGGCGAGCGGTTCGCGCAGCGGCCCGAGGTCGGCGTACAGGTGGCGGCCGGCCCGCGGCGGCCGGGCGAGCGCGCCGGCGTCGACCACCGCCGTGTACGCGGCGGCGGCCACGCGCGCGTGCAGCCGTACGGTGGCCTCGCGCCGCTCGGTGACGGGCGGGGGCTCGTCGAGGGCGTAGCCGGCGGCCGCGGCGACCGGCGCGGCGATGCGGGCGCCCAGTGCGGTGAGGATGTCGAGCACGCGCGCGTGCAGGTGCCGTCCGGCGCCGGTGACCGGGAAACGGGCGACGGCGGCGGGCCAGCCGGTGGGCAGCAGGGCGCCGGCCAGGTCGGTGACGACGGTGACCAGGTCGGGCCGCATCTCGGCGGGGCTGAGCAGGACCGTCCCGTGCGGGTCGTGCAGGGTGTCGCGCCAGGTCTCGTCGCTGACCAGGTGCAGGCCCTCGGCGGTGGCGGCCTCCACGGTCTCGTGCAGCAGTTCGGGCGGGGCGACGGTGGCGGTGGGGTCGTCGGCCACGGACAGCACCAGCAGCCGTGGGTCACCGCCCTCGGCGCGGATCCGGCGGACGGTCTCCAGGAGCGCGTACGGGTCGGGGACACCACCGCTCTCGGCGGTCGTCGGCACGTGGTGGACGGGCCGCCCGAGGATCCGGGCGTACGGCGCCCACCAGGCGGCGCAGGGACGGGGCACGAGGACGTCGGCGCCGTCACCGGCGAGCGCGGCGGTCAGGGCGAGCAGCAGGGCGGGAGCGCCGGGACCGGCGGCCACCTGGTCGGGGACGGTGGGCAGTCCGCGCCGGGTCCAGTAGCCGCAGGCCGCCTCCAGCAGGGCGGGGGCGCCGCCGACGGGCTGGGCGTCGGAGCGGCTCGCGGCGGCGGCGAGGACGGCGGACAGTTCGGGGAGCACGGGCAGCCCGTCGGCGGGGAGGGGCGGGCCGTAGCGGACGGGGCCGTGGTCCTCGCCGGGATCCGTACGCCGCATGTCCGCCTCCGCGCAGTCCGTCGTGCCGTCGCGCCGCCCGGTCCGGGCCGCGCCGTCCGTCCGGGTCCCGCTGCTCCCCCGGCCGCCGGGCCGCCGCCGGGGTGCCGTCGTGTGTGCCGTCGGTTCGTTCCGTCGCCGTGCTCTCGCGAAGGTGGGTACCCGCCCGGTGGCTCACCATGGGCGGCGCCGCGGTCACCCGGGTCACACCTGCGCGGACCGGTCCCGCGCGGAGCGCCTGCGGCCGTACAGCCGGTACCCGGCTCCCACGCAGGCCGCCGCGATGAACACGCCGCCGGTGACGAGTGCGGGCACGGAGTCGGCGAAGGTGCCGCCCTCCCCCGCCTCCACCCCGCCCTGGACGGTGGCCGGGGCGCATCCGGCGCCGTCGTGGGCCTCGCGACAGTCGGGACGGCCGTCCGGGCAGGCCCCGCCGGGGGCCTCCCCGCACCGGTGCCCCCCATCGGCACATGGCGCCGCGCCGACGCACTGCTTGCCGGCGTCCTGCTTTCCGCCGTCCTGCTTCTGGCCGTCCTGCTTTCCGCCGTCCTGCTTCTGGCCGTCCTGCTTCTGGCCGTCCTGCTTCTGGCCGTCCTGCTTGCGCCCGCCCCCGTCCTGCCCGCCTCCGCCCCCGTCCTGCCCGCCTCCGCCCCCGTCCTGCCCGCCTCCGCCCCCGTCCTGCCTGCCCCCGCCCCCGTCCTGCCTCTGGCCGTCCTGCTTGCCGGCGTCCTCCCTGCCCCCACCGTCCTGCTTGCCACCCCCGTCCTGCTTGCCGGTGTCGCCCTTGCCGGGCTCGTGGCACTGCTCGCCCGGCCCGCACGCGGCCCGCTCCGGGCACAGCTCGTCCTGCGGGCAGCGCGTGTCCTCCTGGCAGGCGCCGCCTTCCTCGCACAGCGCGCCCACCGCGCCGGCGCAGGGTGCGCCCCCCTCGCAGGCGTCGGCGGTGCCTCCGGGGGCGGACGGGCAGGCGCCGTCCGGTGGGACGGCGCCGAGCGGGTCCTGCGCCGCTCCGGGGAGGGCGTCGCAAGGAGCGGAGAGGGGGACGGCGGCGGAGCCTGCGACGGCGGTCGGCCCGGTCAGGGCGAGCGCGGCACCGGCGGCGAAGGCGACGGACAGGGTGCGGACGGTGCGGCGCATGGGAGGGGCTCCTCGGCGGGCGGCGGGGCGGTCGGACGGCGGTACGCCGGCGCACCGGTACGACGGCAACGCCGTGCGGCGCCCGGGTACGGGGCACGGATCGTGCCCTCGCTGCCATCACAGCCCGCCCGTCGCCGTACCGCGCGCGGCCGGACCCATTCGCGGGACACACGGGGCCAGGCGGGTGACGGGACGCGCCGGAGGGGGCCGGCCCAGGTTTTCCGCCCCCCGGGCAGGTGACTCGGACCGCGCTGACCGGATCGTCCGCTTCGCACCGGGGAGGTCTCTCCATGAGCACCAAGGTCGCCGACCACCTTCTCGAGCGCCTGCGCGCCTGGGGTGTGGAGCAGGTCTTCGCCTACCCCGGCGACGGGATCAACGGCCTGCTGGCCGCCTGGGGCCGGGCAGAGGACCGGCCGCGTTTCATCCAGTCGCGGCACGAGGAGATGTCCGCCTTCGAGGCGGTGGGGTACGCCAAGTTCAGCGGCCGTATCGGCGTGTGCGCGGCGACGTCGGGGCCCGGCGCCGTCCACCTGCTCAACGGCCTGTACGACGCCAAGCTGGACCATGTGCCGGTGCTGGCCGTCGTCGGGCAGACCGACCGGACCGCGATGGGCGGCTCCTACCAGCAGGAGATCGACCTGCACACGCTCTACAAGGACGTCGCCTCGGAGTTCGTGGAGACGGTGACGGTGCCGGAGCAGCTGCCGAACGTGCTCGACCGCGCGATCCGCACCGCGTACGCCCGACGCTGCCCGACGGCGCTGATCATCCCCGGTGACGTGCAGGAGCTGGACTACTCGCCGCCGACGCACGAGTTCAAGATGGTGCCCTCCAGCCTGGGCATGAGCGACTGCACGGCGACCCCGGCGGACGAGGCGCTGCGCCGGGCCGCGGACGTGCTGAACGCGGGCGACAAGGTCGCCGTCCTGATCGGCCAGGGCGCCTCGGGCGCGGTCGCGGAGGTGCAGGAGATCGCCGAACTGCTCGGTGCCGGGGTGGCGAAGGCGCTGCTCGGCAAGGACGTGCTGAGCGACGAACTGCCGTACGTCACCGGGCCGATCGGGCTGCTGGGCAGCCGGCCGTCGTACGAGATGATGCGGGACTGCGACACGCTGCTGACGATCGGTTCGTCGTTCCCGTACACGCAGTTCATGCCGGAGTTCGGCAAGGCGCGCGGCGTGCAGATCGACATCGACCCGCACATGATCGGTATGCGCTACCCCTACGAGGTGAATCTCGTCGGCGACGCCCGGTCGACGCTGCGGCGGCTGATCCCGCTGCTGAAGGCGGAGAGGGGCGGGCGCGAGTGGCGCGACACGGTGTGCGCGAACGTGCGGCGCTGGCACGAGACGATGGACCGGCGGGCCGCGCAGCCGGCCGACCCGATCAACCCCGAGTACGTGGCCCGCGCGCTGGATCCGCTGCTGCCCGACAACGCGATCCTGACCTCGGACTCCGGGTCGGTGGCGAACTGGTACGCGCGGCACATCACCATGCGGCCGGGCATGCGGGGTTCGCTGTCGGGGACACTGGCGACGATGGGTCCGGGAGTGCCGTACGCGATCGGGGCGAAGTTCGCCCACCCGGACCGGCCGGTGTTCGCCCTCGTCGGGGACGGGGCGATGCAGATGAACGGCCTGGCCGAGATGATCACGGCGGCGAAGTACCGGGACCGCTGGTCCGATCCGCGGCTGGTGGTGGCCGTGTGGAACAACCAGGACCTCAACCAGGTGACCTGGGAGATGCGCGCGATGGAGGGCGCTCCGTCGTTCCTGCCCTCGCAGTCCCTCCCGGACGTGCAGTACGCGGCGTTCGCCCGCTCGCTCGGCCTGACCGGTATCCGCGTGGAGAAGGCCGAGGACGTGGAGGCGGGCTGGCGGGCGGCCCTGGAGGCGGACGGGCCGGCGGTGATCGAGTTCCTCACCGACCCGGCCGTACCGCCGATCCCCCCGCACGCCACCTGGGAGCAGATGGAGGCGACGGCCAAGTCGGTCCTGAAGGGCGACGCCGACCGGAGTTCGATGATCAAGCGGGGCCTGAAGGCGAAGGTCCAGGAGTTCCTGCCGGGCGGGGGCAAGCGGTAGCCGCGCGGCTGTCGCACGGCACCGGCCTACCGGTAGAAGACCGCTACGCCCCCGTGGTGCGAGCACGCGCCCTGATGGTGGGCGGCGTACGAGTAGGTGCCGTCGTTGCAGAGAGCGGTGGCGCCGTTCGACGCGTCGCCGGAACCACCCGAGGAGCTCGAACTGTCGCTTCCGGACGATCCGCCCGACGCGTCACCGCCGCCTGGCGCATCCACGGCGGCCGCGTGCGCGGTGACGGTGACCCTCACCTTCACCTTGACCGTCTTCGTCGCCGTCACCGTCGGCGCGGGTGCGGGCGTCGCGGTCTCCGTGGCCGTGGCTGTCGCCGTGGCGGTCGCGGTGACAGTGGCGGTCGGGCGCACCTTGGCGGCCGCCGCCTTCACGCCGTCGCCGTTGTTCTGACCGTCGGCGCCGGCGCCGATGCCGATGAAGAAGGCGAGTCCGATGGCGGGCAGGACGTAGCGTTTCCGCGCCCACTTCGGTGCCGTTCTGACGGGCGGCTGTGGCGGCATGGTGTACGGGTCGGTCATGTGTCCCCCCAGGGCACGTCGGAGCGTTGACCGTAACGCCCCTTGTGAAGACCGCGTGTTGTTTCGGTGTAGCAGTCATCCATTCGTTATTCGACCGGGGTCGGCATGCCGGTCACCGTGGCAGCTCGCCCGGTTCGGCGCGCTCCGTCCCGCTCTCGCCGGCCGTTGTTAGGCGAGGGCCCATCCGGGTACGCGGTGCGGACCGTCGACCCTCTGGAGGGAGACATGCAGCGAGGCAGTGACCGGCTGAGCGTCCACCGTGACGACGAGATGAAGCATGAGCTGAGGGGGTTGCTGAGGTCCGGACATCCGACGCGCGTCGAGGAGTGGCACGACCCCGAACCGGCCGCGGACGACGATCCGGAGGTCTGGAGCGGCCCGGTGGGCGGCCTGGGCTCCCCGGCGTCGCTGGAGCGGACGAGGCTGGAGCTGGCCCGGCACTTGAGCCGGCACGCGTTCCCGGCGAAGCCGGGCGAAGTGGCCCGGGCGCTGCGGCGGAACAACGCGCCGGGCGGGTTGATCGACGCCGTGGCCGCCCTGCCGCACGGGGAGCACTACGAGAACGCGCAGCGGCTGGCGGAGGCGCTGGTGGGCGGCCGGTGAGCGGAAGTCGCCGCACGGGCGACGGTGCCGCGCGCCGGGTCTCCCGAAGACGCCGCCTTTCGGCGGACTGGTCGCGCTGATGTGTCCCACGCCGATCAGGTGCGGTCGTCGCTGCGGGGAGGCGGGGGTGTGGCGGCCGGTGGTGCGCCGGCGCGCGCTGCCGCCCGGCTCTCCCGCGGGCATCGGTGTGGTGATCTGGGCGTGCGAGCTGCCGCCGTACGGCGAGGAACCGGTGCGGTGCCGGCGGGTGGCCCGGGACGGGAAGCGGCGGGCCCGGGCGCACCGGGCCGTGTCACGGAAAGGGAAAGGAAGCTGAGGATCATGCGTATCGCGTTTCTGGTGGCCCCCGAGGGCGTCGAACAGGTGGAGCTGACCGCGCCGTGGCAGGCGGCCTCCGAAGCGGGGCACGAGCCGGTGCTGGTGTCGACGGAACCCGGGAGCATCCAGGCGTTCAACCACCTGGACAAGGCGGACACGTTCCCTGTGGACGAGGTGGTGGGCGAGGCGTCGGCCGGGTCGTTCGGCGGTCTGGTGCTGCCGGGCGGCGTCGCCAACCCGGACTTCCTGCGGATGGACGAGAAGGCCGTCGCGTTCGTGAAGGACTTCTTCGAGCAGGGGCGTCCGGTCGCCGCGATCTGCCACGCGCCGTGGACGCTGGTGGAGGCCGGTGTCGTGCGCGGCCGGGTGCTGACGTCCTGGCCGAGTCTGCGCACGGACGTCGAGAACGCCGGCGGGACCTGGGTGGACGAGCAGGTGAAGATCTGCGACCACGGTTCCAACAAGCTGGTGACCAGCCGCAAGCCGGACGACCTGAAAGCGTTCTGCGACGCGTTCCTGCACGTGTTCGCCGGCGAGACGGCCGGCTGACCGTATCCCGGGGAGCAGCAGGGGCCGGCCACCACGGACCGGCCCCTGCTGCTGCCCGGGGTGCCGCCGGTGCCGGTCGCCGCGGGCGGTCAGGTGCCCGAGGTGCCCGGGGCCGCCGTCTCGCCACTGCCCCGCTCCCGCGCGCCCTCGCGGGTGCGGGACGCGCTGACCAGGCGGCGCGGGTTGCGGCGCAGGAACTCGCCCTCCAGCTGCGCCATGCGCTCGTTGTGGGCCCGCAGCGCGTCGTTCGAGCCGTACAGGAGGGTGTCGTGGCGCGTGCGGTGGATCGTCTCCAGCTCCTTCATGAGCTGCTGGTCGTCCAGCCGGCTGGGGTCGACTCCGGTCGTCGTGGTGCCCCGCTCATCGTGTTCGTTCATGCGGTCCGGGTACCCCGCCCGGCACCCGCTGCCCCCGGACGTTTTCTGGAGCAGTCACCGGGCGCGCTCGACCCGGCGTTCGTCCCAGACCGGTTCGGGGGTCTCGCGGACCCGGCCGTCGCTGCCGAAGACCAGGAAGCGGTCGAAGGAGCGGGCGAACCAGCGGTCGTGGGTGACCGCGAGGACCGTCCCCTCGAACGCCTCCAGCCCCTCCTGGAGGGCCTCGGCGGACTCCAGGTCAAGGTTGTCGGTCGGCTCGTCCAGGAGGAGCGCGGTCGCGCCCGCGAGCTCCAGCAGCAGGATCTGGAACCGGGCCTGCTGGCCGCCGGAGAGCCGGTCGAAGCTCTGTTCGGCCTGCTGGGTCAGTTCGTAGCGGCGCAGCCGGGACATGGCGGCCCCGCGGTCCTGGGCGTGTTCCTTCCACAGGATGTCGAGGAGGGTGCGGCCCCGCAGTTCGGGGTGGGCGTGGGTCTGGGCGAAGTGGCCGGGTACGACGCGCGCGCCCAGCTTCCACTGTCCCGTGTGCGTCACGTCCTCGCCGGCGAGCAGGCGCAGGAAGTGTGACTTGCCGGAGCCGTTGGAGCCGAGCACGGCGACCCGTTCGCCGTAGAAGACCTCCAGGTCGAACGGCTGCATCAGGCCGGTCAGCTCCAGCCCCTCGCAGGTGACGGCCCGGATGCCGGTCCGGCCGCCCTTCAGGCGCATGGTGATGTCCTGCTCGCGGGGCGGCTCCGGCGGCGGGCCGGCCTCCTCGAACTTGCGCAGGCGGGTCTGCGCGGCCTGGTAGCGGGAGGCCATCTCATGGCTGACGGCGGCGGCCTGCCGGAGGCTGAGGACGAGCTTCTTCAGCTGGGCGTGCTTCTCGTCCCAGCGGCGGCGCAGTTCCTCGAAGCGGGCGAAGCGTTCCCGGCGGGCCTCGTGGTAGGTGGCGAAGCCGCCGCCGTGCACCCAGGCGTCGGCGCCGGCCGGACCCGGCTCCACGGAGACGATCTTCTCGGCGGCGCGGGCGAGGAGTTCACGGTCGTGGGAGACGAACAGGACCGTCTTGCGGGTCTCCCGCAGCTGTTCCTCCAGCCAGCGCTTGCCGGGCACGTCGAGGTAGTTGTCGGGTTCGTCCAGCAGCAGCACCTCGTCGGTGCCGCGCAGCAGCGCCTCCAGCACGAGCCGCTTCTGCTCGCCGCCGGAGAGCGTGCGCACCTGCCGCCACTGGGCGCGTTCGTACGGCATGCCGAGCGCGGCGGTGGTGCACATGTCCCACAAGGTCTCGGCCTCATAGCCGCGGGCCTCCGCCCAGTCGGAGAGGGCCTGCGCGTACCCCATCTGGGCGGCTTCGTCATCGACGGTCATGAGGGCGTGCTCGGCCTCGTCGACGGCTTTCGCGGCCTGGCGGAGCCGGGGCGGGGCGACGGAGACGAGCAGGTCCCGTACGGTCGTCTCGTCGCGTACGGAGCCCACGAACTGGCGCATCACGCCGAGGCCGCCACCGACGGTGACCGTGCCGCCGTGCGGCTTCAGCTCGCCGGAGACCAACCGCAGCAGAGTGGTCTTGCCGGCGCCGTTCGGGCCGACCAGGGCCACGACGGCGCCTTCACCGACCCGGAAGGACACGTCACCGAGCAGCGTCCTGCCGTCGGGGAGGTGGTACTCGAGGTGCGCGGCTTCCAGATGTCCCATGGGCAGGCATTCTCCGGGTCGCCCGGGACCCGGGGCAAACCGTTATCAACGGCGCCGGGCGGCGCCCGCGCCGGCCCCGGCGACGCCCGAGCCCCTGCGCGGGCCCCCGGGGCGGTGACGCCCGGCGTGGGGGGCACAAGAATCGTGCGCTTACGGGTAAGCGCACCCCATGAGCCGAGACCTGGACCTGACTGTCCCCGCCTCCGCAGCCCGGACCCCGCTGCGCACGGCCCTCACACTCGACGGCCGACTCTTCCAGGCCGCCGCCGACTGGCACTGGCCGGGCGCCGAGCGGGTGCTGCCCCGGCTGAGCCGCAGCGCGAACCACGGCGTGCTGTGGTTCGGGGTGGCCGCCGCGATGGCTGCGAGCCGTACGCCGCGGGGACGCCGGGCGGCGGTCCGCGGGCTGGCCTCGCTCGGCCTGGCCTCACTGACGATCAACACCGTCGGCAAGGCATCGGTGCGCCGGGCGCGGCCGGCGCTGGATCCGGTGCCGCTGGTGCGGCGGCTGAAGCAGCAGCCGATCACCACGTCCTTCCCGTCCGGGCACGCCGCCTCCGCCGCGGCCTTCGCGACCGGGGTCGCCCTGGAGTCGCCGGCGTGGGGTGCGGCGGTGGCGCCGGTCGCGTTCTCGGTGGCGGCGTCCCGCGTGTACACGGGGGTGCACTTCCCGAGCGACGTGCTGGCCGGGGCCGCGCTCGGGGCGGGCGCCGCCTTCCTGGTACGGCGCCTGGTGCCGACCCGGGCCCAGGTCCGGGACTCCGCCCGCCCGCGGGCCGCGGCCCCGGCGCTGCCCGAGGGCGACGGACTGGTGGTGGTCGCCAACCAGGGGTCGGGCACGGCGGACCGGGTGCGCGCGCTGCACGACGCGCTGCCCGAGGCGGAGATCGTCGAGTGTGCGCCGGAGGACGTCGCCGAAGAGCTGGAGAAGGCGGCGGCCCGGGCGCGGGTGCTCGGGGTGTGCGGCGGTGACGGCACGGTGAACGCGGCGGCCGGGGCCGCCCTGCGGCACGGTCTGCCGCTCGCGGTGCTGCCCGGCGGCACCCTCAACCACTTCGCCTACGACCTGGGCGTGGAGGACGAACGGCAGCTGGCCCGGGCGGTCCGGCACGGCGAGGCGGTCCGGGTGGACGTGGGCCGGTTCACCTCCGGGGACACGGAGGGCGTGTTCCTGAACACGCTCAGCCTCGGTGTGTACCCGGAGCTGGTGCGGGCGCGGGACCGCTGGTCGCACCGGATCGGCGGCTGGTCGGCCGGGGTCCTCGGGGCCCTGCGGGTGCTGCGGGCCGGCCGGCATCCGCTGGAGGTGGTGGCGGGCGGTGAACGGCGGCCGCTGTGGCTGCTGTTCGTCGGCAACGGCGTCTACCACCGGATGGGTCTCGCCCCGGGCCGCCGGACCGATCTCGCGGACGGCCTGCTGGACGTGCGGGCGGTGCACGGCAGCCGCAGGCCCGCGCTGCGGCTGCTCGCGGCGGCGGCCGCGGGCCCGCTGACCCGGTCGCCCGCGCACGCGGCGGTGCAGGTGAACCGGCTGCGGCTGACCGGCATCGCCCCCGGCACCCCGCTGGCCTACGACGGCGAGGTGACGACCGTGTCGGGCGAGGTGCGGCTGGAGAAGCTGCCCGAGGCCCTGACGGTGTACCGCCCGCTCGACGCATCCGCCTGACAAACTGTCAGTCCGTACTGTGAAACCCCTATCTCATCATTCGGGGGGCGGGCGTACCGTCGGGCGGACCGGTGGACGGGCCGTCCGGTCCGCCGACGAGGGGTGAAGGGGTACAGCCATGCCGAAGGCGCAGGAGACCGCCGTCTACACGCACGGGCACCACGAGTCGGTGCTGCGTTCGCACACCTGGCGGATCGCCGCCAACTCCGCGGCCTATCTGCTCGGCGCGCTGGAGCCCGGCATGCGCGTCCTGGACATCGGCTGCGGCCCCGGCACCATCACCGCCGACCTGGCGGAACTGGTCCCGGACGGCCATGTCACCGGCGTCGACCACGCCCCCGGCGTCCTGGAGCAGGCCCGGGCCACCGCCGCCGCCCGCGGCCTGACGAACGTGGACTTCGCGGTGGCCGACGTGCACGCCCTGGACCACCCGGACGACACGTTCTGCGTGGTCCACGCCCACCAGGTGCTCCAGCACGTGGGCGACCCGGTGCAAGCGCTGCGCGAGATGCACCGGGTGACGCGGCCGGGCGGGTTCATCGCCGTACGCGACGCGGACTACGGGGCGATGACCTGGTACCCGGCGCCGCCCGGCCTGGACGACTGGCTGGACCTGTACGAGCGGGTGGCCCGCGCCAACGGCGGCGAGCCCGACGCCGGGCGCCGGCTGACGGCGTGGGCGCGGGCCGCCGGGCTGCGGGACATCACCGCCACCTCGAGCACCTGGACGTTCGCCACGCCCGATGAGCGGGCCTGGTGGAGCGGCCTGTGGGCGGACCGCACCCTCGCCTCCGCCTACGCCGACCGGGTCAGGGAGGGCGGTCACGCGACGGCGGAGCAGCTGCGGGCGGTCTCGGAGGCCTGGCGGGAGTGGGGCCGGCGGGAGGACGGCTGGTTCGCGGTCCTGCACGGGGAGATCCTGTGCCGGAAGGGAGCCTGATCCGCGCATCGCGGGAAACCCGGCGCGCAGGAGGTGCGCACCATGGTCCCCATCCTGCTCGTACTGCTTCTGGTACTGCTTCTCTTCGGTGCCGGATTCGCGCTGAAGATCCTGTGGTGGGTCGCCTTGGCGGTGCTGATCATCTGGCTGCTGGGGTTCCTGTTCCGCGGCACGGGCGCGGGCGGCGGCCAGGGCCGCTGGTACCGGTGGTGACGCCGTCTGGCGGCCTGGTACCGGTGGTGACGCCGGCCGGCGGCCTGGTACCGGTGGTGACGCAGGCCGGCGGCCTGGTACCGGTGGTGACGCAGGCCGGCGGCCGGTGAGTCAGTCGCGGGGAAGCAGCGGCCCGAGCGGCCCGAGGTCCAGGTTGAGGTCCTCGGGCCGCAGACCGTAGCGGTCGCGCAGCTCGGCCATCCGGTCCTCCAGCAGCATCAGGGTGAGCCCGATCCGCTCCTCCTGCTCCTCGGTCAGGTCCCCGGTGTCGAAGCGCCGCACGGCCTGGCGCTCCATGAGCTGGCGCAGCAGCTCGACCACGGTGAGCACGAGTTTCACCAGGTCACGCTCGACGGTGTCGGGTTCCAGGTCGAGCCGGTTGCGCCGCGGGCCCTCGGCCGGGCTCTCGGTCATGTGAGTTCCTCGAAGGGCGACGGGACCTGCTCGTTCACGGAGCTGATCAGGGCGTTGAGGTCGATGCGGACCAGATCGACGTCCGCGATGCGCAGCGTGATGTCGCCGGTGAGGACGACCCCGCCGGCCAGCAGCCGGTCCAGGAGGTCGACCAGGGCGATCTCGCGGCGTTCGACTACGGTCACCGCACCTCCTCCGCCGCCACGTCCTCGGAGGAGAACGAGTAAGCGGCCCAGGGGCCGGTGAGTTCCACCCGGATGCCGGGCTCCTCGTCCTTCGTACGGTCGACCAGTTCCACGAATTCCTCGGAATGCGCGCGCGGCACCAGATAGGCCGCGTTGAGCACATTGCGCCCCGCGGCGCCGGAGAGCGCCGCGTTCTGCGGGGGGTGCAGCCGGTGGTCCTCGGCGGGGCCGGAGAGGCGCTCGTGCAGGGACCGCGCGAACGTCTCCGCCCGCTGCCACCTGTCCTCCTGCGCGTGGCTCTGCTCGCGCCGGCGGCGCAGGTAGTCCCGTCCGCTCGCGGGCTTCGCCGCGGCAGCCGGCTCGGCCGCCGGCTCCTCCTCCAGGTACACCTTCACCCCCCACTCGACCCGGCCGTCCAGGCGGTCGAGCAGGCGCCGGAAGCTCTCCTCCCGGGTCTCGATCATGGTGCGCAAGGCGCTGTCGTCCCGGAAGACGGTCGCGAGCCGCAGCGGCAGCGGAGTGGTGACCGTGGTGAGCGCGTCGATCACGCCCTGGTGAGCACGCGCGGTCGCGGACAGCCAGTCCAGGTCCTCCAGGTGGGCCTTCAGCGCCTCCTCGGAGAAGTCGGCCTCCGGGACCGTACTCACGACCGCGACCAGCCCGTGATGGCGCACGAGAGCCGGCGGGGCGCCCCCGATGCCCGTCAGCTGGGCCTGCAGGGGCGTCCCGAAGGGGCGGCAGACGGCGTAGACGTACCGCAGTCCGGTCATGGGGCCTCCTTCGGCGCGCGGCCCGACTCCAGTTCCTCCAGCCGGGCAAGGCGTTCTCTCAGCTCGGCGTTCTCCCGGGCCAGCTCGTCCCGGCGGGCACCGGAGGAGAGAGCCGGATCCGTCTCCCACCAGTCGATGCCCATTTCCTTCGCCTTGTCCACCGAGGCGACGATGAGCCGCAGCTTGATGGTGAGCAGCTCTATGTCGAGCAGGTTGATCCTGATGTCACCCGCGATGACGATCCCCTTGTCGAGCACGCGCTCGAGGATGTCGGCGAGGTTGGCCCCCGAGCCCTGACCATAGGGCTCGGGGAGGCGGCCGGGCATCGTCATCGACGGCCCCGGCTCTCGGCGTACTCAGGTTCCTCTTCCTCTTCGTACTCTTCCTCGTCCTCGTCCTCGTACGCGCCCTCCGCGGGTTCCTCCTCGTCCTCCGCGGGCTCCTCGTCCTCGTCGGCCTCCTCGTCCTCGTACGGGCCCTCTTCCTCGTCCTCGTACCCCTCGGGCTCGTCCTCGTCCTCGTAGCCCTCCTCGTCGCCCTCCTCGGCCTCGCCGTCCTCCTGGTCCTCCGCCTCGGCCTCGGGCTCGCCGGAGTCCTCGGCGTCCTCGGCGTCCTCGGCGTCCTCGCCGTTCTCGCCGTTCTCCTCGTTCTCGGACTCCTCCTCGGCGACGGCGTCCTCGTGGCTCTTGACCACCTCGCCGTCGCGTATCTCCCCGCGCCAGCCGTCCTCCGCCTCACCCTTGAGGGTGATGAAGCGGGCGAAGTTCTTCAGGTCCAGCCTGGCCCGGCGGCCCTGGGCGCGCCAGATGTTGCCGGTCTTCTCGAAGAGGCCGACCGGGTAGTACTCCATGACCAGCAGCACCCGGGTGAGGTTCTCCTCCAGCCGATGGAAGGAGACCACGCCCTTGGTGGTGCCCTTGGCGCCCTCCGACGTCCACTGGATGCGGTAGTCCGGCACCTGCTCGGTCGTCTTCGCCTTCCAGCTGCGGCTGGACCAGAAGACCTTGGCCTGCCAGTCGGACTGGGTGTCGTCGGAGCGGCCCGCGCTCTTGACGCCCTTGGCGAAGGTGGAGAAGTCCTGGTACTGGGTCCACTGGTCGTAGGCGGTGCGCAGCGGCACGCCGACGTCGACGGACTCCATGATGACGACCGGCTTCTTGCCCGCGCCGCCCTTCTTGCCCTTGCCGCCCCCCAGGTTCTTGACGGCGTCCATCACGTTCTCCTTGACCCGGGAGGCGCCCACCTCCAGCGCCGAGCGCACGGGCCCCTTGCCCTCGGCGAGCTTGCGCCCGCCTTCGAGCGCCATCTTGGCGAAGCCCGGACTGTTGCCCTCGGCGATGTCGTTGAGTTTGCCGGTGGTCTCACCGAGCTTGCGCCCCAGGCCGCTCAGCAGCCGGGTGGCCTGTGCGGACAGATACTCCTGGGCCTCCTCCTTCAGCCGGTCGGCGGCCTCGCTGTGGGCGAGGGCGCTGAGCGGGTTGTCCTTGGCCGCGGAGGTGGCCGATCCGACGTTCTCCGTCATCGGTCATCGCCGCCCTTCGAACGCCGGGAGGTCGCGCGCCGGGTGGTACGGCCGGCCGACCCCGTCTTCTTCGCGGCCGTCCTGCCGGCCGTGCCCGTCTTCTTGGCCGCCGTCTTCTTCGCGGGGGCCGTCTTCTTGGCCGGGGCGGTCTTCTTGGCCGCGGTCTTCTTGGCCGGAGCCTTCTTGGCCGGAGCCTTCTTCGCGGGAGCCTTCCCGGCAGGGGCCTTCTTGGCGGGGGCCTTCCCGGCAGGGGCCTTCTTCGCGGGAGCCTTCCTGGCGGGAGCCTTCTTCGCCGGCTTCTCCTCCGGCTCCTCCTCCTCTTCCTCTTCCTCCTCCGGCTCTTCCTCTTCCTCCTCCGGCTCCTCGTCCTCCTCGGGCTCCTCCTCCGGCTCTTCCTCCTCCTCTTCCTCGGTCTCCTCCTCGTCCCGCGGCTCGCCCTCGTCCGGCTCCTCTTCCTCCTCCGGCTCTTCCTCTTCCTCCTCCGGCTCCTCGTCCTCGTCCGGCTCCTCTTCCTGCTCGTCCTCCGGCTCGGCGGACTCGTCCGCGGATTCCTCGTATTCCTCGTCGTCCTCGTCGTCCCGCTCGCCGTCCGCCTCGTCGCCGGAGCCGCCCGAGGTCACGCCGGCCAGCTGGTCGCGGACCTGGGCGGTGCGGCCGTGCAACCGGTCGGCGAGCGCGTTGATCTGCCGCTCGGCCATCGCCCCGGTGGCGGCCTTGCCGACGCCCCGCATGTCCTTGCGCAGCTGGTCCCCGATCTCCTTGAACTGGGGATTCTTCTGGAGCTGCTGGCTGACCACGTCGGCGAGCATCTTCGGACTGAGGTTGAGCTTCTTGCCGGCCACGAACGAACCGACGGCGAGCGCCATCTTCAGTTTCTTCGTGCGGCCGAGCATGTATCCGGCCCCTACGGCGAGGCCCAGTGCCGTTCGGTTCATGTCACGTTCCATTGCCTGTGGTGTCGCCGGAGCGCGCTGTGGTCTCCAGCCGGTCGAGCAGTTCGTCCTCGCGCCGGTCGAACTCCTCCTCGGTGATCTCCCCCGCCTCCAGCTGTTCCTCGAGGCGGGCGAGCTCGGCCCGGACGGTGGAGGGGTCGTAGTAGATCCGTTCCGCCTCCTGGAGCACCTGCCTGACGGCCCACGCGCTGCCGCGTACGGGCGCGAAGGGCAGCATCAGCACCTCACCGATCAGTCCCACGGTGTTCTCCTCTCCGTCCGGGCCGAAGAGCGCTACTGCGCTCCGGCGCCCGCGCCGGCCGTACTGCCGGCCGACTGGGCGGGGCCGGGTTCGACGAAGCTGTACGGCGGCAACGGTCCGTTGACGCGCAGTTCCAGATGGGCGTGGCTCTCGCGGACCTGCTCGACAGCGGCCAGGAAGCGCTCGGCCGAGTCCCGCGCGACCAGGAACGACACGTTCAGCAGCCAGCCGGTGGACTCGGGGCCCACGCTGACCGCGGCGGCGCCCGGTGCCAGCAGGTCATGCACCTCGCGCGCGTCCACGGCCTCCTTGGCCTTGACGGCGGACGCCACCATCTCGCCGAGGCGGATCTTGTCGTCGTAGCTGCCGCCACCGGCCCGGCGGTTGGCCTCCGCGAGGGAGCGCAGGTCCGCGTTCTCGGCCATCACCAGGTGCAGGACGGCCTCCTCGACGTGAGTGGCCTTGACGTTGTACTCGACCTTGCCGTCCAGCTCCCGCAGCCGTTCCTGGTAGTGCTCGGCCCGCGCTCCGAGCACCTGGGTGACGGACTCGTCGTCGTCGGCGACGCTGCCGAAGCGCATGGGCAGGATGCAGCCGCCCGCGCCGGTCTCGGCCAGCACGTTCTGGTGGGCGAGCAGGTCCCTGCGCTTGGGGCGAAGGTCCTCGGGGGCGTCACTGACCACGGCGGTCAGTTCCCCGGCCGTGAGGAGCCGCACCGGGCGGGCGGGCTGGCCCACGCCGGTCATGCCCTCGGGCAGCGCGGGGTGGGACCGTGCGGTGATCCCGTAGACGTAGGTGCTCACTCCTGCTCCTCCTTCCGGCGCGCCGGGGCCTTACGGGCACGCGGACGGGACTGGGTCTCCCCTTCCGAGCGCGCCTGCTTGAAGGCGTCGGATATGGTCTCCGCGGCGCCGGACAGCGCCCCCTTGGACTTGCCGCGGGCACCGGACTCGGTGACCTCGCCGACGATCTCGGGCAGACCCGGGCTCTTGTTCGGGCCGGACTCCAGGTCGAGGCGGTTACAGGCCTCGGCGAACCGGAGATAGGTGTCGACGCTGGCCACGACGACCCGGACGTCGATCTTCAGGATCTCGATGCCGACCAGAGAGACGCGGACGAACGCGTCGATCACGAGGCCCCGGTCCAGGACCAGTTCAAGTACGTCGTAGAGGCCGCTGCTGCCGCCTCCACCTCCGCTCTGCTGAGCCGGAACAACAGTCATGCCGGCGATTCCTCCTCGTGTGTTGTCGGTCGCTGTCTAGTAGGTCGCGGTGTGTACGGGCCGGGGCGGTCGGCGGCTCACCGGCCGCCGCGCGCGTCGGCCCTGCCGCGTTCGTAACGGCGGACGCGCCGGTACCCGGTGAGCTGGCCCTGCGGGTCCAGTTCGACCTGGTAGCTGCCCATCAGGCTCATCGTGTCGGGGACCCTCGACAGTTCCAGGACCTCGACCTCCAGAGACCACCCGTCCTCCGTCTGCTCGAACGAGGACACCGACTCGGGTTCGAGGCCGGTGAGTTCGGCGAGCTGGGCGCGCGCTTGGCGCAGTACCTCCATGAGGGCCGGGCGGCGGCCGCCCGACGCGGGGCTTCCCGTGTTCTCGTGTGACGCCTGCGATTCCTCGGAGTCGTGCCTTTTCCGCGGTCTTTGTGACTGTGATGTGTTCTCTGTGTTCGACATGGCCACCTCTCCCTGCGTGTGGCCGCCACACCCCTGGCCAAACCTTCAGGAGCACATGCATGCCGCTCGCATACCGTCGCTCCTGGTCAGAGCGGGTAGGTGTGTCACCCACGCAGTGCCGCGAGGCGGCTCATGGCGGGCTTCAGGGACCGCCCGTGGGCCGGCGCGCCGGCCCACGGGCGGGTGCGTGCCTGGTCCACGGCGTCGGCGAGGGTCCAGCGCCGGGCGCCGGTGCCGGGGTCGGCCACCTGTTCCCAGGTCAGCGGCACCGCGACGGGCGCGCCCGGCAGGGCGCGCACGCTGCAGGGGGCGACGGCGGTCTGCGCGTAGGCGTCGCGCTGCACGTCGAGGTAGAGGCGGTCACCGCGGTCCTGCTTGCGGGCGGCGGTGGTGAGCCGGTCCGGGTGCCGGGAGACGGCGAACTCGGCCACCTCGTGGGCGAATCGGCGAACTGCGTCGAAGTCGTGGCGGCCGTCGAGCGGGATGACGAGGTACAGTCCGCGCGAGCCGGTGGTCATCGGCGCCGTGGGCAGACCCAGCTCATCCAGCAGCTCGCGCGGCCGGCCGGCGGCGTCGCGGACGGCGGCGAAGTCGTCACCGGGCGGATCGAGGTCGAAGACCAGGCGGTCGAACTCCTTTGCACCTCCGCCGGCCGGGGAAGAGGACCTTCCCCGGCCGCCGGATCTCCACCGTGCGGCGGCCAGCGCGCAACGTCAGCGCGCCGCCGTCGCTCATCGCACGACCGCCTCCTCCACCAGCATCCTGGCGGCGGCCACGATGCCCACGGAGTCGATGCCGGCCGCGTGCAGCTGCTCGTCGGGGGCGGCGGAGCCCGGCATGGTGCGCACCGCCAGCCGGACCAGGCGGGGCACGGGCCGGCCGTCGCCGAACGCCTCCGCGACGGCGTCACCGAGGCCGCCCTCCGCGTGGTGGTCCTCGACGGTGAGCAGGCAGCCGGTCTCCTCGGCGGCCCGGCGCAGCGTCTCGGCGTCGACCGGCTTGACCGAGTACAGGTCGATGACCCGCACCCGGATGCCGTCCTCGGCGAGCCGGTCGGCGGCGGCCAGCGCCTCGGGGACGGTGACCCCGGCCGCGACGACGGTCAGCCGGTCGTCCTCGCCGGAGCGCAGCGTCTTGCTGCCGCCCACCGGGAACTCCTCGCCGGGCCCGTAGATCACCGGGGACTTGCCGCGGGAGGTGCGCAGATAGCGGATGCCGTCGAGACGTGCCATGGCCGCGACCAGCTTGGCGGTCTGGTTGCCGTCGCAGGGGTAGAGCACGGTCGAGCCGTACACGGACCGGAACATCGCCAGATCCTCCAGGCCCATCTGCGAGGGCCCGTCCTGCCCGATCGAGACACCCGCGTGCGAGCCGACCAGGTTGATCCCGGAGCCGCTGATGGCCGCCATGCGCACGAAGTCGTAGGCCCGGGAGAAGAAGGCGGCGAACGTCGAGGCGTACGGCACCCAGCCCCGGACGGCCATGCCGACGGCCGACGCGACGAGCTGCTGCTCGGCGATGTAGCACTCGAAGAACCGGTCGGGATGGGCCTTGCCGAACTCCTCGGTGCGGGTGGAGTCGCCGACCTCGCCGTCCAGGGCGACGACGTCACCGCGGGCGGCGCCGAGCGCGGCGAGGGCCTTGCCGAAGGCGTCCCGGGTGGCGACCTCCTCCCCCAGGTCGAAGGACGGCAGCTCGAGGGCCCCGGTGGTGACCGAGCGCGGCGCGGCGGCGGCCTGCGGCTCGCCGACCCGGAGGTTCAGCTCGCGCGGCCCGCCGAGTTCGGCGATGGCCTCCTCGGCTTCGGGCAGCGGTTTGCCGTGCAGGCCCTCGCGGTCCTGGACGGCGGCGACGCCCTTGCCCTTGAGGGTGCGGGCGAGGATCACGGTGGGCTGCCCGCTCGTGGACAGCGCCTCGCCGTACGCCCGGTCGATCTTGTCGACGTCGTGCCCGTCGATCTCGATGGTGTGCCAGCCGAACGCCTGGAACCGGCGGGCGTAGGCGTCCAGGTCGTGGCCGTGCCGGGTGGGGCCGCGCTGCCCGAGCCGGTTGACGTCCACGATCGCGATCAGGTTGTCGAGGTTCTCGAAGCCGGCGTGTTCGGCGGCCTCCCACACCGAGCCCTCCGCCAGTTCGCTGTCACCGCACAGCACCCAGACCCGGTAGTCGGTGCGCTCCAGCCGCTTGCCGGCGAGGGCGATGCCGACCCCGACCGGCAGGCCCTGGCCGAGGGAGCCGGTGGCCGTCTCGACCCAGGGCAGCCGCCGCGGCGTCGGGTGGCCCTCCAGCCGGCTGCCGAGCTTGCGGAAGGTGACGAGTTCGCCGTCCTCGATGGCGCCGGCCGCCTTGTACGCGGCGTACAGCAGGGGCGAGGCGTGTCCCTTGGAGAGCACGAAGCGGTCGTTCGCGGGGTGCTCGGGGCGTTCGAAGTCGTAGCGCAGATGGTTCGCGAGCAGGACGGCCACCAGATCGGCGGCGGACATCGAGGACGTGGGATGCCCGGATTCCGCGGCGGCGGACGCCCGCACGCTGTCCACGCGCAGCTGCTGTCCCAGTTCGGCCAGTTCGGCGGTCTCCATGAGTCTCCTTGGTCTCGGCGTGCTGCGTACGGGGTGCCGCGTACGGCGTGCCGCCTGTGCGCTCAGTCGGGCGGGGCCGCGCGGTCCGGGGGCCGGGGGTGTCGCGGGTCCCGGGGGTGTCGGTGCGCCTGACGGGGCCGGGGGCCGGACGCTCCGGGCCGGCCTGGGCGGGCTCACCGCCGGGCTGGTCGCCGGCGGGCTCGCCACCCGGCTGGCTGCGCGCGGGCTCACCGCCGGGCTGGTTCCTGGCGGGCTCACCGTCAGGCTGGTCGCGTGCGGGGTCCGCGCCGCGCCGGTCCTCCTCGTGCGTGGCGTGCATCCGGCCGGTCTCGCGCGTCATGGTCGGCCTCCCGGGTGTGCGGACGGCCGGTCCGGGCCGCCCGGTGGCCGCGCAGCTGACCCGGTGGGGCCGGGCCGGCCGGGCCCGTGCGGGCCCGCCGGACGCCCTGGCGCGGCGGTACGGCGTCCGGCACCCGGCCGGTGGCGTCCCCGGACGCGTTCGCGGGCGGGGCGCACCCGGGGGTGTGCTCCCCCAAGGACTTCCGCGTAACAGGGGCCGGGGCACCCAAAGGCCGGGCGGGTCACCCGTACGCCGGGCGCGCGGGCGCGCGGCGGCGTTTCGCCGGGGCCGCCCCCGGTTACCCGGCCCCGGACCGACTCCCCCCCCCGCATCCCGAGCCGCCCGCGCGGAGGCACCCATGCCCGAGTACGGCTATTTCCTGGCGTGCGAGGAACACGACCCCGCCGCCCTCGTCGAACAGGCCCGGATGGCCGAGCAGGCCGGCTTCCAGGCCCTGTGGATCTCCGACCACTACCACCCGTGGAACGACGCACAGGGGCAGAGCCCCTTCGTGTGGTCGGTGATCGGCGCGCTCTCCCAGGCCGTGTCGCTGCCCATCGAGACGGCCGTGACCTGCCCGACCGTACGGATGCACCCCGCGGTGGTGGCGCAGGCCGCGGCGACGAGCGCGGTGATGACCGGCGGGCGCTTCAGGCTCGGCGTCGGCACCGGTGAGGCGCTGAACGAGCACATCCTCGGCGACGCCTGGCCGCCGCTGCACGTGCGCCTGGAGATGCTGGAGGAGTCGATCCAGGTGATGCGCCGGCTGTTCACCGGCGAGGAGGTCAGCCATCACGGCACCCACTACACGGTGGAGAACGCGCGTCTCTACACCGTCCCCGACGAGCCCGTGCCGATCGACATCTCCGGCTTCGGCCCGAAGGCGACCGCGCTGGCCGCCCGCGTGGGCGACGGCTACATCACGATGATGCCGGAGGAGGAGATGGTCACCCGGTACCGCAAGGGCGGGGGCGGGACCGGTCTCGTCAGCGGCGGCACGAAGGTCTGTCACGGCACCGACCGCGACAGTTGCGTCCGTACGGTGCACGGGCTCTGGTACAACGAGCTGCTGCCCGGCGAGATGGGGCAGGTGCTGCCCTCGCCGCGCCACTTCGAGCAGCTGCACGAGCTGGTCACCGAGGAGATGGTGCGGGAGAAGGTGGTGTGCGGGGACGACGCCGACCAGCACGCCGCCGCGCTGCGGGCGTTCTCCGACGCCGGCTTCGACCGGGTGTACGTGAACCAGATCGGACCCGACCAGCGGGGGTTCTTCGACTTCTACCGCACGAAGGTGCTGCCGCGGCTCGACCGGGACTGAGTGCCGGTACCGGGAGCCGTCACGGCCTTCGGCCCTGCCCCGGCCTCCGCCGGACGGAGCGCCGGGGCAGGGCCCGGAACGGGTCAGGCCCGGTGGTGCGGGGTGTCGGGATCGGTCGGGGGCTGCGGCGGCGCCGGCGGGTACGGCATGCCGCCCAGGCCGCCGGGCGGGGCGCCCGGCGCGGTGCCGCCGACGACCCGGTGCGGGGCGTGCGGGGTGTCGTTCCCGTGACCGTGGCCGGGACGGGCGGCTCCGCGCAGCACGTACGCCACCACGGCCAGCAGTGCGGCGGTGATCAGCGCGGCGGCCCAGCCGGGCAGTCCGGTCGCCAGGGCCAGGCCCACGGCGAGAGCCACGGCACCGCCCGCGTAGAGGGCGGCGGCACCCGACGCGGCGTAGAGCATGGCGGTCCGCCGCTGCTTGCGGCTCTGCTCGCGCAGTTCGTCCCGTACCGTCTCGCGTGCCACCTGTGCCAGTTCTTCGACAAGGTGCTTGTCCAGATGTTCCAGGTGATCGATGCGGTCCATACCCTGCGGGTACCCGCTGCGCACAGCCGGTAACGCCGTGGCCCTGCGCGGCCCGGTCGGCCCAACTAGGCTCTGCCGTATGGAGATTCTGGGCGCCTCGCTGCGCATCTGCGTCGACGACCTCGAAGCCGCCGTCCCCTTCTACGAGCGTCTGGCGGGCGGCAGGGCGCAGCGCTTCCGGCGCGGCGAGGTCGAGGTCGCCGCGGTCGGTTCCTTCCTGCTGATGAGCGGCCCGGAGACGGAGCTGGAGATCCTGCGGAAGGTGTCGGCGACGATCGCCGTGCGGGACGTGGACGAGGCGCACCGGCTGCTGGCCGAGCTGGGCGCCCGGGTCGTCGCCGGGCCGGTGCCGACGCCGGGGGGCCGCAATCTGCTGGCCGTGCATCCGGACGGGTCGGTGTTCGAGTACGTGGACCGGCGCGGCTGAACCCGCGGGGACCGCGGCCCGGCCCCGGCCCGCGGTCCCCGGTCGAGTACGTCAGCCGCAGACGCGCATCTCCACGGTGAGGGCCCAGCGTTCGTGGTCGCGCCAGGCCCCGTCGACGTAGATCATGTCCGGGGAGAAGCCCTCCAGGCGGAAGCCCGCACCCCGGGCGAGGGCGATGGAGGCGGCGTTCCCGGGCTGCACGTTGATCTCCAGCCGGTGCAGGCCCAGGGGTCCGAACGCGTACCCGAGCACCAGCTCCAGGCCCTCGCGCATCAGGCCGCGCCCGGCCGCGTGCGCGAAGGCGCCGTAGCCGAGGGCGCCGCACCGGAAGCCGCCCCGCACGATGTTGTTGATGTTGATGAACCCGGCGATGGAGCCGTCGCCCTTCTCGCACACCAGGAAGCCGGCCCGGGCCGGGTCCTCGATGAGCCTGCCGGCGTAGTCGGCGTACGCCTCGTCGCTGTCCGGCGGGAACAGCCAGGGCCGGTGCAGCTCCCGGCTCTCCCGGGCCCGGGCGGTGAACTCGGGGCCGTCCGCGAGGGTGAAGCGGCGGAGCGCGACGCGGGGGCCTTCGGGGAGGCTCGGGGGCGGGGTGTGCGGCATCCGGCCAGCCTAGGGTGTCACTGGCCGCGGCGTCGCTGGAGACAGGCCCCGCACAGCCCGCCGACGAGCCCGGTGGCCAGCAGGGC
The DNA here is from genome assembly GCF_043195475.1 of Streptomyces sp. Y20. Lineage (NCBI taxonomy): Bacteria > Bacillati > Actinomycetota > Actinomycetes > Kitasatosporales > Streptomycetaceae > Streptomyces > Streptomyces sp. Y20. Next base: position 632,887 of record NZ_JBIDDP010000002.1, on the reverse strand, counting down.
CGTCCGCACGGCCCGGGTGACCTCGGCCCCCGGGACCAGCGCGAGGACGGCCAGTGCCAGGACGATCGTGCGGGCGGGCGTGGTCAGCTCGCGCCGGCCGTCGCCTGCCTCGGTGTTCCGGCTCATGCGACCGGGGTGGAACCCGGGGGGCGTGTCCGCACGGCGTGCGCCGCCGTCCGGGTGAGCCGGCCGCCCGGCGGCCGGGCGGGCGGCCGTCAGCGCAGCGCCGGTTCGTCGAGGGTCAACGTGCCGGTGTCCGCGTCCAGTTCGGCGGTGACACCGAACGGGATCGTCAACGCGCCCGCGCAGTGACCGAATCCGACGTTCTCCGCGACCGGGACGCCGAGCCCGCCGAGCCGGTCGGCCAGCAGGGGCCGCAGCCGGTCCTCGTCGGCGCAGCCCTCCCACGAGCCGAGCAACACGCCCCGGATCCCCTCCAGCAGCCCGGCGCGCAGGAGCTGGGTCAGATAGCGGTCCAGCCGGTACGTCTCCTCGCCCACGTCCTCCAGGCAGAGCAGTCCGCCGCGTGCCGAGGGCCGGGCGTGCGGGGTGCCGAGTTCCGCGGCGAGCAGGCACAGGCAGCCGCCGAGGGTGACACCGCGTGCCCGGCCGGGCACGAGGGCGGTACCGCCGTAGGCGATCACGCGCACCGTCTCGGGCGCGAAGAGCGTGGCCCGCAGATGCTCCTGCGCCCGCGCGTTCTTCACGAAGTCGACGCCGGCCGCCATCGGCCCGTACAGCGTGGCCAGTCCCAGGCGGACGGCGAACGCCTCGTGCAGCGCGGTGACGTCGCTGAACCCGACGAGAACCTTCGGGCCGGCCGCCCGCATCGCCTCCCAGTCGAGCAGGTCGATCACGCGCTGTGCGCCGTAACCGCCCCGGGCGCACAGCACCGCGTCCACGGCCGGGTCGCACCAGGCGTCCTGGAGGTCGGCGGCGCGATCGGCGTCCGTGCCGGCGAGGTAGCCCAACTCGGGGTGCCGGTCCAGAACGTGGCGGCCGGCCACCGGATCGAGGTCCCAGCCGCGCAGCACGTCGAGCCCCGCCTGGAGCCGCTCCTCGGGCACCGGCCCGCTGGGGGCGACGACGGCCACCCGAGCGCCCGGTGCCAGCCGGCGGGGTCGGACGAGTCCGTTCACGGGGCCAGCTCCACCTTGGGCGGCGGCGGTGCCGGACGCAGCTTGAACACCTGGGCGTACAGGGACAGTTCCGCCTCCAGGGCGCGGATCATCGTCTCGGCCCGCCGGAACCCGTGCCCCTCCCCTTCGAAGGCGAGGTAGGCGTGCGGCACGCCCCGGCCGGCGATCCGGGCCAGGAAGCGTTCGCACTGGGCGGGCGGGCAGATGACGTCGTCCAGGCCCTGGAGCAGCAGGAACGGCGCGCTGAGCCGGTCGGCGTGCGCGATCGGGGAGCGCTCGGCGTAGCGGGCCGGCACCTCGGCGTGCGGGCCGATCAGGGTCTCCAGGTAGCGGGACTCGAAGTCGTGGGTCTCCCCCGGGCCCCAGGCGGTGAGGTCGAGCACGGGATACAGGACCGTTCCGCAGGCGTAGACGTCGGTCGTGGTCAGGGAGGCGGCGGCGGTCCAGCCGCCGGCGCTGCCGCCCCGGATCGCGAGCCGGGCGGGGTCGGCGATGCCCTCGTCGGCGAGGGCCCGGGCGACGGCCGCGCAGTCCTCGACGTCGACCACGCCCCACTGCTCGCGCAGCCGCTCGCGGTAGGCCCGCCCGTATCCGGTGGAGCCGCCGTAGTTGACCTCGGCGACCCCGATGCCCCGTGAGGTGAAGTAGGCGATCGAGAGATTCAGCACCAGCGGTGTCCGGCCGGTGGGACCGCCGTGCGCCCAGATGACGTACGGCGGCAGCTCGCCGTCGGGCGCGGTCCGCCGGGGGTGGTGCGGCGGGTGGACGTGGGCGTGCACCTCGCGGCCGCCCGGGCCGGTGAAGGCGCGCTGCCGCGGTCGCGGGTAGTACGCCGGGTCGACGGGGTCCCGGTGCCGGGCGCCGACGGCGCGGGCGCGGCCGGTGACGGTGTCCAGCTCGATCACCTCGTAGGCGGTGTGCGGGCCGGCGCCGACCGCGATGACCCGCTCGCCGTGGGTGGCGAGGGTGGCGGTGTACTCCGTCCAGGGTCCGGCGGCGTCGACGATCTCGCCGGACTCCGGGTCCAGTATGCCGAGGACGGCCGGCCCCCGGCCGTGCACCACCGCCAGCAGGCCGCTGTCCAGCGGCGCGAACCAGCGCAGCCCGAGCTGCCACAGCGGTCCGCCGAACTCCTCCTCGCGCGGGCACAGCGGGGTGCCGTCGCGGTAGAGGTTCCACCAGCCGCCGCGGTCGCTCGTGTACAGCAGCCTGCCGTCCGGTGCCCACTCGGCCTGGGCGACGGCCTCCTCGGGTCCACCGGCTACCGACCGCGTGTTCTCCAGCCGGCCGTCCTCGGTCACGTCGGCGACCAGCAGTTCCGTCCCGTCCCACGGCATCCGGGGGTGGTCCCAGCCCAGCCAGGCGGCCCGCCGGCCGTCGGGTGAGAGGCGGGCGCCGGTCACGAACCGGTGCCGGGCGGGGGTGAGTTCGCGGACGGCGCCGCGGTCGCCGGCGGCCGAGCCGTCCAGCGGGACGGCGGCCAGGACCCGCCGTACATCGCCGGGGCCGTCGCCGGTGAACTCCTCCAGCACGCCCCACACCTCACCGCGCGCGAGGTCCACCCGGGGTTCGGCCCAGCGCAGCGCGCCGGCCACCGGGGAGGAGGGGGTGAGCGGGCGGGGCTCACCACCGGGCTCGAACCGGTACAGCCGCTGGTCGGCGAGGTGTACGAAGACGATCAGCGGCCGCCCGTCCCGTTCGGTCCCGGCCCAGGGCCGGCCGCCGTACTCGATGACCCGGCTGCGCACGTTCCACGGCGCGGGCAGCACGGACTCCTCGACGCCGTCGGCCCGGCGCCGGACCAGGGTCCGCCGGCCGCCCTCGGCGGGCCGGGGCTCGGTCCACCAGGTCTCGTCCCCGACGATACCCACCCAGTCCGGCCGCCCGTCGTGCGCGGCGGCGAGCGCGGCGTCGACGGGCGACGGCCACGATCCGTACGGCGCCTCGTGCATCACGTCCTCCATCGGTCACGCCGTCCGCAGGAAGCGGTCCAGGACATGGACACCGAAGTGCAGCGCCTCCACGGGCACCCGCTCGTCCACGCCGTGGAACAGCGCCTGGTAGTCGAGGTCCGGGGGCAGCTTCAGCGGGGTGAAGCCGTAGCCGGTGACACCGAGCCGGGAGAACTGCTTGGCATCCGTGCCGCCCGACATGCAGTACGGCACCACGTGGCCGCCGGGTGCGAACTCCTCCACCGCGGCCCGCATCGCGGCGTACACCGGCGTGTCCAGCGGCGCCTGGAGGGGCACCTCCCGGTGGGCGAACTCCCACCGCACGTCCGGGCCCACCAGCTCGTCGATCGTGGCGGCGAACTCCTCCTCGAAGCCGACCAGACAGCGGCCGTCGACGTAGGCGACCGCCTCGCCGGGGATCACGTTGACCTTGTAACCGGCGTCCAGCATGGTCGGGTTCGCGCTGTTGCGGATGGTCGCCTCGACCAGCCGGGCGGCCGGCCCGAGCTTTTCCAGCAGCCGGTCCACGTCGGTGAGGTCGGCGTCGATGCCGTTCAGGTCGGCGAGCCGGGTCAGGGCGGCCCGCACGGTCGGGGTGAGGCGGATCGGCCACCGGTGCTCGCCGATGCGGGTGACGGCGGCGGCGAGCCGGGTCACCGCGTTCTCCTCGTTCACCTTGGAGCCGTGCCCGGCCCGGCCGCGCGCGGTGAGCTTCAGCCAGCCGGTGCCGCGCTCCCCCGCGGCGATCGGGTAGATCTCCCGGCCGGTCCCGTCGTGGAAGGTGAACGCGCCGGACTCGCTGACGCCCTCCGTGCAGCCCTCGAAGAGTTCGGGGTGCCGGTCGGCGAGGAACCCGGAGCCGTCCTCGGCGCTGGCCTCCTCGTCCGCGGTGAACGCGATGACGAGGTCGCGGCGGGGCCGCACACCCTGCCGGGCCCAGGACCGGACCACGGCGAGGATCATCGCGTCCATGTTCTTCATGTCGACGGCGCCCCGCCCCCACACGACCCCGTCGCGGACCTCGCCGGAGAACGGGTGCACGCTCCAGTCGGCGGCCTCGGCGGGCACCACGTCGAGGTGGCCGTGGACCAGGAGGGCGTCGGCGGACGGGTCGGTGCCCGCGATCCGGGTGACGACGTTGGTGCGGCCCGGGGTGCGCTCCAGCAGCAGGGGTTCCAGACCGGCCCCGGCCAGCCGTTCGGCGGCGTACTCGGCGGCGGGCCGTTCCCGGCAGTCCCCGCCGCCGCGGTTGGTGGTGTCGACGCGGATCAGGCCGGAGGTGAACTCCACGACCTCGTCCAGGGCCTGCGCATCAGCCATACTGCTCCTCCACGGCGGCGGAGACGATCGTGGTGACCGCCTTGAACGTCCTGATCCCCTCGTACATGGTGGCGCCGGTGTACGCCACCTTCCGCTCACCCGTCCGCGCCACGCCGGGGACGATGGTGGCGGCCGACGCCAGATGCTCGGCGTCGAACTCGACGGCGACCGTGAACGGGCCGGCCTCGGCGGGTTCGTGGCGGACCGCCAGTGCGGCGGCGTCCTTGGCCGCCGCGCGGATGTCCGCGGTGGTCCGGGCCGGGGTCCGGCAGACGGCCGCGTACCGCGACACATGGTCCTTGACGGCGACCTTCAGAGCCTCCGGCGCGTATCCGAGCGCGTCCTCGCAGGCCACGTCGTCGCCGGTGACGAGGACGACGGGGACGCCGTACTCGGCGACGACGTGCGCGTTGAGCAGACCCTCACTGGCGCGGACGCCGTTCAGCCACACGCCGGTGATCTGGTTGGCGAGGTAGGTGTGGGCGAGGACGCCCGCCATGCCCGCGCCCGCGTGGTAGCCGACGAACGCGATGCCGTCCACGTCGCCGTGCTGGACGCCCTCCACCATGGACAGCGCCTTGTGCCGGCCGGTGAGCATCTCGACCCGCTCGTCGAGCCGCTCCAGGAGGAGGTTGCGCATGGTCCAGTGGGCCTCGTTGACGAGCACCCGGTCGGCGCCGCCGTCGAAGAAACCTTCCACGGCGGCGTTCACGTCCGAGGTGAACATCGTCCGGCACCGCTCCCACTGCGGCGTCCCCGGCAGCACGTCGGCGGGCCAGGTGACCCCGGTGGCCCCCTCCATGTCGGCACTGATGAGGATCTTCATCTCCGTCACGTTACGCGCCGGGCGCCGGTCAGGCTACGACCCGGGCACGCTCACCCACCTGCCGGAGGGCCACCGGGTCCCGGTCAGGCGCCCGCGAGGACGAACCAGCGGGCGGGCAGGTCGATGCGGGTGCCGTCCGCGAGGTACTCGGTCTGCGGCAGGGCCGTCCCGCCGTCGGCCAGGACGGTCAGGCCGGCCTCGGCGAGCAGGCGCGGGATCTCGTCGTCGCCGGCGTCGGCGGGCTTGAGCCCGTGGTGGAAGACGCGCTGGAGCTTGGGCGGCGGTCCGGCCGGTTCGGACGCCGCGCGCCGCAGGACGTCCCGGGAGGCGGAGGTCAGTTCCACCACGAACGCGCGGCCCTCCGTGCCGATGAGCCGGGCGACGGCGGCGGCCACCGCGGGGCGGGCGGCCGGCTCGCTCTGGTGGATGACGGCCCGCATGTAGACGTTGGTGTCGCCGAGCCGCTCGTGCAGGGTGCTGACGGCCTCGGTGTCGGTGAGGTCGAGCTGCTGGAACTCGACGTTGTCCGTGTGCGCGGCGCGGCGGGCGTGCTCCACGGCGGCGTGCGAGAGGTCGACGCCGACGGCGTGGGCGAACCGGGTGGCCAGGTAGTGGGTCTGGGTGCCGTTGCCGCAGCCGAGGTCGACGATCGTACGTTTGGCGTCGGCGTACGGCAGGAGCAGTTCGCTGTGCGGTGCGGCGCTCAGGGAGGGGTCGGCGTCCCATATCGCCTCACCCCGGGTGTCGGAGGTTTCGCTCCAGTAACTTTCCCAGGCGTTCCGGTAGTCGGTCGAGACGTTCATGCGATCTCCCCACGGTTCGGTTCCGTGATCGGGATATCGCGACGGCCCGGAGCGGGGCAAGAGTCCGGAGGCCACCTTCACGAGATGTACGGGCCCTGGCCGTCCCGCGAGGCGCGCGGCCCGACGTGCGCCTCGCGGGTCAGGCGGTGCCGGTGAGGGCCTGTTCGAACCAGACGGTCTTGCGGTGCCCGCTGGCGCTGGCGCCCCACTCCCGGGCGAGCCGGCTGACCACCCGCAGCCCGCGGCCGCACTCGTCGTAGGGACCGGCGCTGATCAGGCCGGGCAGGGCGGGTTCGTCGTCGGTCACCTCGAACAGCAAGGCGTCGGTGCGGACGACCCGCAGCCCGATCAGCGCGCTCCCCGCGTGCCGGACGGCGTTGGTGACGACCTCGCTGACCAGCAGTTCCGCCGTCTCCACGGCGTGCGCCAAGCCCCAGTGCACCAGCCGTTCGCGGACCAGGCGGCGGGCCCGGCCCACCTCGCGCGGGTCGGCGTCGAGCCACCACTCGGCGACGTCGTCGTCGGGGATGCCGTTGAGCCGGGCCATGAGCAGGGCGACGTCGTCCTTGCGTCCACCGCGGGTGTTGAGGGCGCGGATGATCGTGTCGCAGGCGTCGTCCATGGAGGCGGCGGGGTGTGCGGCGGACTCGCAGAGCGCGGCCAGGCCCTCGCCGATGTCGGAGCCGCGCACCTCGACCAGGCCGTCGGTGCACAGCACCAGCCGGTCGCCGGGCGCGACCTTGACCCGGGACACCTCGAAGGGAACCCCGCCGACGCCGATCGGCGCACCGGTGGGCAGTTCGAGGAGCTGGCTGCCGCCGTCCTCGGCGCGGACCAGCACCGGCGGGATGTGACCGGCATTGGCCAGGGTCAACTCGCCGCGGATCGGGTCGTAGACGGCGTACAGGCAGGTGGCGAGGTAGGTGTCGCCGAGCCGGCGGGCCAGGTCGTCGAGGTTGCGCAGGAGCTGGGCGGGCGGGGTCTCCATGGCGGCCATGGTCTGTACGGCGGTGCGCAACTGGCCCATCATCGCGGCCGAGTTCAGGCCGTGGCCCATGACGTCGCCGACGACGAGGGCGGTGCGGGAGCCGGGCAGTTTGATGCTGTCGAACCAGTCGCCGCCGATCCGGCCGAGCCGGGCGCCGGGCAGGTAGCGGGTGGCGACGTCGCAGCCGGCCATCCGCGGGGAGACCTGCGGCAGCATGCTGTCCTGGAGGGTGTCGGCGACGTTCTCCTGGTAGGTGTACATGCGGGCGTTGTCGAGCACGAGCCCCGCGCGGGCGGCGAGTTCGGCGCCGGTGGTGCGGTCCATGTCGTCGAACTGCGGCCGGTCGGGTCGGCGCATCAGCACCATGAAGCCGAGGACCACGTTGCGCGCCTTGAGCGGGACGATCAGCAGGGACCGGCCGCCGATGAGCGGCCTGAGGTCACGCTTCTCGAACTCGCCGGCGATGCGCTCGGACAGCTCCTCGGTGACCCGGGGGACGAGCACCGGCTCACCGCTGTCCATGCAGCGGTAGAACGGGGTGTGCTCGGGGAAGGCGAACGCCTCGCCGACCGGCACGGTGTCGTCCCAGCGGCCCGGTTCGTCGTTGTGCTCGACCCAGACGCGGAACATGACGGTGGTGGCGTCCGGCGGCCCGTCCGGGAAGCCCTCGCCGGCCAGCACGGCGGCGCGCAGATGGGTGCCGGCGAAGTCCGCGAACCGGGGTACGGCGGCGCTGGTGACCTCGCGGATGGTCTCGCCGAGGTCGAGGGAGGAGCCGATGCGGGAGCTGACCTCGTTGAGGAACTCCAGCCGCTCGCGGACGGCGGCGTACTCCAGGTCCTCCTCGGCGCCGGCCGGGACGCGGACCACCGGTGTCCGGTCCCGCGGTGCGACGGCTTCGGCGCGGGTGCGTCCGGCGCGGCGGGGCACACCCCAGTACGGGGTGACGGGCACTCGCTCGAACTGGCTGAACTCCAGCACGGGATAGCCGAGTTCGAGGACCTGGGAGACGATGCGGGCGCTGAGTCCCGGGCCCATGCTGGGCAGGATCTCGGGCAGGCGCCGTTCGAGCTCCTCGAAGGCGGGCAGTTCGGTGTGGCGGGCGAAGCCGGGCGAGATGCGTTCGGCCGTCTCGTCGTCGTAGCCGCGTTCGCCGCGCAGCCGGGTGGCGTCGGCGGCGAGCACGAGCAGCCGGGAGCTGCCCGGGCCGACCAGCGGGTAGGCCCACCACAGCACGTCCAGCCGCTCGCCGTCCGGGTCCTGCCGGGGCGGGACCAGCCGGGCCCGGCCCGCGGTGGCGTAGCCGGTGTGGCCGCCGAGTGAGGTCTCCAGGTCGGGGCCCGGCCCGTCGTACGCCTCGTACGCGTCGGGCAGGGCGCCGGCGTGCGGGTCGCCCGCCTCGTACGCGTCCGGCATCGCGGCGCGCAGGTCCTCCGGCAGGGCGCCGGAGACGGGCAGCAGATCCGTCACGGGATGTCCGACGGCCTCCTCCCGGCCCACGCCGAACAGGCGCCGTGCGCCGCTGCTCCAGTGGGACACCAGTCCGGCCCGGTCGACGACGACCACGGCCAGCGGGATCCGGCCCGCCGCGACGTCACCGGCGCCGTGCCCGGGGACGGTGTCCCGCTCGCTGCCACGGTCCATGGCCCAGGCCCTCTCTCCCCACGGCTGTACGCAGAACGATCTGTGCCGCCCGCCACCACGGTAAGGCGACGGCCGGTCGCGATGTGCGGCAATCCTTGAATTGATGTCACCGGATCGCACCGGCGCGCGGCCCGCCGCCGCACGTGCGCCCCCTCAGTCCTCGTGCCCGAGCTGGAGGTCCCGTTCGGTGCGTCCGCCGCCCGCGACCTGCAACACCGTGGCGACCGGCGGGTAACCGGCGGCGATGACGGTGTACTCGCCGGAGGAGAGGTCCACGAACCGGAAGGTTCCGTCGGCTCCGGTGGTGAGGGTGTCGACGACGTTCCCTGCGGCGTCGAGCAGCGTCACGCGCGCGTCCTCCACGGCTCGTCCGCCGCCGGCCCGTACGGTGCCCTTCAGCACGGCGCCGCCCGCGAGCTCGATGTCCTGCCGGGTCTCGCGGGAGGCCTGCACGGTGACCGGGAGGGCGGCGGGCCGGAAGACGGGGGCGCTGGCGGCGAGGGTGTACTCGCCGGCGACCAGCTCGGTGATCACGTAGCCGCCCTCGCGTCCGCTGCGGGTCGCGGCGACGACCTCGCCGTGCACGTTGGTGAGGGTGACGGTGGCGTCGCGGACGGGGGTGCCGTCGGCGGTGAGCACGCTGCCGGCGAGGCGTCCCGCGCCGCCGAGGACGACGTCGAGTTCGACGGGGCGTTCGCCGACGGTGACGGAGACGGCCTGCGGCTGGTGGCCGCCGGCGGCGGCGATGAGCACGTACGACCCGGAGCCGGGCGTGCCGAGGGCGTACCGCCCGTCGTCACCGCTGGCGCCCCGCCCGATCTGCTGGCCGGCGATGTCGATGAGGGTGAGGGCGGCGCGGGGCACCACGGTGCCGTCGGGGTGCTGCACGGTGCCGCAGACCGGGATGCCGGCGGTGTACGGCGCGCGGGACGGGGCGGTGCTCCCCGCGCCCGGCGGCTGGTGGCGGGCCTGCGGGACGGGGGCGGTCACGGACACGGGGTCCGTTGCGGCGGCGTTGTGGGACACCAGTGGTTTCTCCTTGAGGAAGAAGGCGATCAGCAGGCCGAGGACCAGTACCGGCACGAGGTAGAGGAAGATCCGCGGCATCGCGTCGGCGTAGGCGCGGATGTAGGCGTCGCGCAGCGCCGGGGGCAGCGCGTGGACGAGCTGCGGGGTGAGGGAGTCGGCGTCGGGCAGCCCGGTGCCCGCGTGCGGGGGCAGCTGGGCGCGCAGGGCATCGGTGAGCCGGCCGGCGAAGAGGGTGCCGAAGACGGCGGCGCCGACGCTGCCGCCGATCTGCCGGAAGTAGTTGTTGGCGCTGGTGGCGGTGCCGAGGTCGGCGGGGCGTACGGAGTTCTGCACGGCGAGGACGAGAACGGGCATCACCAGGCCGATGCCGGTGCCGAGCACGGCCATCCAGATGCTGTAGTGCAGCCGGGGCGTGTCGGTCTCCAGCCGGGACAGCAGCCACATGCCGACGGCGGAGACGGCGCTGCCGAGCACGGGGAAGATCCGGTACCGGCCGGTGTGGCTGATGAGCTGTCCGCCGATGACGGAGGCGCCGACGATGCCGGCCATCATGGGCAGCATCAGCAGCCCGGACTCGGTGGCGCTGGCCCCGTCGACCATCTGGAGGAAGGTCGGCAGATAGCTGGCCGCGCCGAACAGGGCGACGCCGATCACCAGGCCGACCAGGCCGCTGGTGACGAAGACGGAGTCGCGGAACAGCCGCAGCGGGATGAGGGGTTCGGCGGCGAAGTGCTCGGCGGCGAGGAAGGCAGCGGTGGCGGCGAGGGCGCCGGCGGCGAGACCGAGGATCTGCCGTGAGTCCCAGGCGTACTCGGTGCCGCCCCAGCTGGTGAGCAGGACCAGGCAGGTGGATGCGGTGGCGAGCAGCAGGGCGCCGGGCAGGTCGAGGCGGGCGCGGACCCGCGGTCGGGGGAGCCGGAGGACGGCGGTGACGACGGCCAGGGTGACCAGGCCGAAGGGGACGTTGACGTAGAAGCACCAGCGCCAGGAGAGGTGGTCGGTGAAGTAGCCGCCGAGCAGCGGGCCGGCGACGGAGGCGAGACCGAAGACGGCGCCGATCAGGCCCATGTACCGGCCGCGTTCCCGGGGTGGCACGATGTCGGCGATGATCGCCTGCACACCGATCATGAGGCCGCCGGCGCCGACGCCCTGGAGTGCGCGGTAGGCGATGAGCTGGTCCATGGTCGCGGCCCGGCCGGCGAGGGCGGAGCCGAGGACGAAGACGGCGATGGCGAACTGGAAGACGCCCTTGCGGCCGACCAGGTCGCCGAGTTTGCCGTACAGGGGCAGGCCGATGGTGGAGGTGAGCAGGTAGGCGGTGATCGCCCAGGACATCCGGTCCAGGCCGTGCAGTTCGCCGACGATCTTCGGCAGCGCCGTGGCGACGATCATCTGGTCCAGCGCGGCCAGCAGCAGGGCCAGCATCAGCCCGAGGAACACCAGGCGGACCCGGCGGGGGGCGAGTACGGCGGGGGACGGAGGCGGGGCGGCGCTCTCCTCGCCGGCCGCGTGCCCCTCGCCGGCGGCGCTCTCCTCGCCGGCCGCGTGCCTCCCGCCGGCGGCCGGTGCCACGACCGGCTCGTGCTGCACCAGTGTCGTCCCGCCCACGTACCGCTCCCCTCGCCCTACCTGTCACATGTGCCGCGCGAGGCGACAACTGCGAACAACTGCGGCGAGTTACGGCACGGCCCGGGGCCGGGTGGAGTTCCACCCGAACCGGTGAAGGGGTCAACACTCCTTCAACACCCCTTCGCCGGCCGGGCCTTGGGGCTACTTCTCCACTTCGGCGGCGAGGTTGGCGAGCAGGGCGTCGTAGATCCGGCCGAGGCCCTTGGGCGCGAAGGTGCGCTCGAAGAAGCCGCCGACGCCGCCTGCGCCCTGCCATGTGGTGGTGACGACGACCCGGGAGCCGCCCTCGCCGGCCGGGGTGACGCGCCAGGTGGTGACCATGGAGGAGTTGCGGTCCTTCTCGACCAGCTCGCCGTCGGTGGGCTCGGTCACCTCGAGCAGGCAGTCGCGCACGCGCTTGCTGGTGGCCTGGAGCTTCCAGTGGACGAGGGTGCCCTCGCCGTCGCCCCCCTCGCGCACCTCGTACTCGCTGAAGTGCTCGGGCAGCAGCTTCTGCCGTGTACCGCGGTAGTCGGCGAGGGCGTCGAACACCTTCTCCGCGTCCGCCGCGACGACCCGCTCCGTAGTGGCCTCGACCTGCGCCATTGCTTCCTCCAGGACCTGGTTGCTCGGGGTGGGGGCAAGCCAACCACCCCGGTACCCGGCCGCCCAAATCGGGGTGCGCACGATCATGGGAACATATGTTCTAATCTGGGGCTCAGTGCTACCGAGGAGGCGTCATGCGCTGGGAGAACCTCACCGTGGAGTCCGGCCCGCCCGGGGAGCCCGCCGAGCACGGCCGGGCCGCCGACGCGGCACTGTTCGGCGCGGACTCCGTCACCACGCGTACGTTCGACACGCCCGAGTTCCGCGGAATCACCTTCCACGAGGTCCGGGCGCGCTCGGTGCTGAACCGGGTGCCGGGCGCCTCGCGCATGCCGTTCGAGTGGACGGTGAACCCCTACCGGGGCTGCACGCACGCGTGCGTCTACTGCTTCGCCCGCCGGACGCACGGCTATCTGGACCTGGACACCGGCATCGGCTTCGACACCCAGATCGTCGTCAAGGTCAACGCACCCGAGGTGCTGCGCCGCCAGCTCGCCTCCCGCCGCTGGCAGGGCGACCACGTCGCGATGGGGACGAACGTCGACTGCTACCAGCGTGCCGAGGGCCGCTACCGGCTGATGCCGGGCATCATCTCCGCCCTCACCGACCACGCGAACCCGTTCTCCGTCCTCACCAAGGGCACCCTGATATTGCGCGACCTGGACCTGCTGGTCCGGGCGGCCCAGGTGACGGACGTGGGGATCTCGGTCTCCGTCGGCTTCCTGGACACCGAACTGTGGCGCACGGTGGAGCCGGGCACGCCCGCGCCCGAACGCCGGCTGGACGTCGTACGGACCCTCGGGGAGCACGGCATCGGCTGCGGCGTGCTGATGGCGCCGGTCATCCCGTTCCTGAGCGACGCCCCGGCCCAGCTGCGGGAGACCGTACGGGCGATCGCGGCGGCCGGGGCCACCTCGGTCACGCCCCTGGTGCTGCATCTGCGCCCGGGCGCCCGCGAGTGGTTCGCGGCCTGGCTCGGCCGGCACCATCCGCACCTGGTGGGGCGGTACGAGCGGCTGTACGCCGAGGGGGCCTACGCGCCCCGCTGGTACCAGCGCCGGATCACCCGTCAGGTGCACGAGCTGGCCGAGGAGTACGGCATCGGGCCCACGCGCGCGGGGCGGGCCCGCCGGATCGGCCCGGCGCCCGCACCGCCCCCGGCCGGCCCGGAACCCACCCAGCTCACCCTCATGTGAGCACGCCCGGGGCGTTGGGGGGATCTCGCGAACCAATCGGGTCAAGTATCGCCGGAACGCGTTCCCGGGGGGCCCGGCGCCGGGACGATGCGGCCAGAACCGTGAGCCTCGCGGTTCGCCGGCACCTCCGTCCCGGGAGGACGCACATGAGACACCGCGCAGCCGTGCTGTGCGCGGCCGCCGCCATGGTGGCGGGCTCGGCCACCACTGTTCCCGTCCGGGCGGCCGCCGCCTCTGCCGTGCCGGGACTCTCCTGGCACACGTGCGGCACCCGCGACCACCCGAGCCTGCAGTGCGCGTCCCTGAAGGTCCCCCTGGACCACGCGGACCCGTCGGGCCGGCAGCTCACCCTCGCCCTGTCCCGCGTCCCGCACACCGCGCGGACCTCCCAGGGCCCCCTGCTGGTCAATCCCGGCGGCCCCGGCGGCAGCGGCCTGACGCTCGCCGGTTTCGTCGCCTCGGCCCTGCCGCGGAGCGTGGCGTCCCGGTACGACGTCATCGGGTTCGACCCGCGCGGGGTCGGCGCCGGCGACCCGGCCCTGACCTGCGCGCCCGGCCACTTCCGGGCGGTGCGCCCGGACACCGTGCCGGTCACGCCCGCGCTGGAACGGGCCAACCTGGAGCGGGCGCGGTCCTTCGCCGCCGCCTGCGGCCGTACCTACGCCGACGTGCTGCCGTACCTCGACACCGTGAGCACCGCCCGCGACCTGGACTCCGTCCGGCAGGCCCTGGGCGCGCCGAGGATCAGCTATTTCGGCTACTCGTACGGCACCTACCTCGGCGCGGTCTACGCGAAGCTCTACCCGCGGCGCGTCCACCGGCTGGTGCTGGACTCGGTCGTCGACCCGACCGGCGTCTGGTACGACGACAACCTCGGCCAGGACTACGCCTTCGACGGGCGCCACCGGGCGCTCATGGCCTGGATCGCCCGGTACGACGCCGCGTACGGGCTCGGCCGGGACCCCGCCGGGATCGAGGCCCGGTGGTACGCGATGCGGACCGCGCTGGCGCGGACACCGGCCGGCGGCAAGGTGGGCGCCGCCGAACTGGAGGACACCTTCGTCCCCGGCGGCTACTACAACGGCTACTGGCCCTACCTGGCCGAGGCGTTCGCGGCCTACGTCCACCACAAGGACACCGGGCCGCTGGTGCAGGCGTACGAACACTTCGCCGCCGTGGACGCCTCCGGTGACAACGGCTACAGCGTCTACACGTCCGTGCAGTGCCGGGACGCCCCCTGGCCGCGCTCCTGGAACCGGTGGCGCTCCGACACCTGGAGGGTGTACGCGAAGGCGCCCTTCATGGCCTGGAACAACCTCTGGTACAACGCGCCCTGCGCGTTCTGGCCGGTTGCCGCGCGGCGACCGGTGGACATCACCAACGGCGAGCTGCCGCCCGCGCTGCTGTTCCAGGCGACCGACGACGCGGCCACCCCGTACTCCGGCGGTGCCACGATGCACCGGCTGCTGGCCGGCTCCAGCCTGGTGGTCGAGGAGGGCGGCGGCAACCACGGTGTCACGCTGAGCGGCAACGCCTGTCTGGACGGATACCTGGCCGCGTATCTCGCCGACGGCACGGTGCCGCGCGGCGGCGGTCCGGCCGACGCGGTCTGCGCGAAGTCGCCGGATCCCGAACCGCTCACCGGCAAGACGGTGTCGGCGTCGTCCGGCGGCTCGGCACTGCACGGCCTGCTGGGCTTCCGCCGCTAGGGCCGAACGACGTGCCCTGGCAACCGCCGGGCCCCGTCGCGGTGCCGGCGGCGGCACGGGTCACCATGAGGGCATGAGTGAACCGAGCCGTACCGCCGCCGCCCCCGACGGGTCCGCCGAGCCGCTCGTGAGCGCCCTGACGGTCCGCGAGATGACCCTCGCCGACTGCGGCCGCGTCTCCGAGATCCGCGTCCGGGGCTGGCAGCACGCCTACCGGGGGCTCATGCCGGACTCGTACCTCGACGGCCTGGACGTCGCGGCCGACGCCGAGCGGCGCCGGGCCCGGTTCGCCGAGGGGGACGGCTCCGTGGTGAACCTGGTCGCCGAGCGGGACGGCCGGGTGCTGGGGTGGGCGGCGCACGGGCCGTACCGGGACGGCGACGCGCCCGCCGGGGACGCCGAGCTGTACGCGCTCTACGTCGATCCCGCGCACCTCGGCGGCGGGATCGGCCGGGCCCTGCTGGCCGCTTCGGTCGAGCGGTGCCCGGCGTGTCCGCGCATGCTCCTGTGGGTGCTCCGGCACAACACCTCGGCCCGCCGCTTCTACGAGCGCGCCGGATTCCGGCCCGACGGGGCCGAGCAGCCGTTCGAGGTGGACGGCACCGCCGTGCCCGAGGTGCGGTACGCGGCCCCGCTGGGCGGCTGACGCGGGCGTCACCCGGTCATCTGCGCTGCTGTTCCGGAATCCGGGCCAGCGCGTGCACCGCCGCCTCCGCGAGCGCCGGATGGGCCAGGGCCTCGTTCAGCACCCGGCGGGCGCGGGCGTCGCCGAGCGTGCCGAGGCCCTCCACGCAGGCGAGGGCGACCTTGCGGTAGGGGTCGTGCGGGCGCAGCCGCCGCTCCAGAGTGGTGATCAGCGCGGGCACGGACTCCGGGGCGCGCAGGGCGGCCAGGAGCCGTACCGGGTGCAGGGCGTAGGCGACGCGCAGCTCGTTGGTGGCGAGGGCGGCGGCGGCCCGGGCGGTGCGCGGGTCGCCGAGCCGGGCCAGGGCGTGGGCGGCGGACGCGCAGCGCGGCGGGTCGCGGTGGTTGAGGAGCAGCACGAGGGACTCGAAGGCGCGCCGGTCGCCGGCGAGGCCGAGGCGGAAGGCGGCCAGTTCCCTGGCCCACAGGGGCTGTCCGGGCGCGGTGAGCACCTCGGCCAGTTCGGCGTGGTCCCGCGTGGCCCGCAGGCGGTCGAACGCCGGCGTGCCGCCCGACTCCTGCCGTAAGCGCTCGGTGAGCGATCGCAACTCTTCGTCCACGAGGTCCAGCGTAGGCGGGTCGTGGCGGCCGGGGGAGGTACATCACACGGTCGGTTTCCCCCCGGGGGCTGGCGCGCTCGTTACCCGCCGGTTAAGCTCATACGAGCGAGTAACCCTCTCGCTTATACGCCGACGACGGTCTGGTGACGCGGCCGTCGACGGTGTTGTCGGTCGGTTCGGTACGCCATGTGTACCGCAGTACGACCCGGCTCCGGGACAGGGCCGGTCGACGTTTCGCCGCTCCCGGGCGTGTGCACGCCCGCGGCACCGCCGGGCGTGTGCGCTCGCAGCCCGGAAACACCCGCACTCCTCCTCGCACCGTGGTGCGCCCTTCCGGCGCACCCGGCGCGCTCCTCGTCGTCACCCCTCATTCCTGGAGTCCCGCGATGGCCACTCCCCTGTCCCCCCAGCCCGGCACCCCCGTGTCCCCGTTCCGGACGGTCGCCGTGGTCGGCCTCGGCACCATGGGCACCGGCATCGCCGAGGTCCTCGCCAAGGCCGGCCGCGAGGTGATCGGCATCGACATCAGCGAGGCCCGGACCGCCCGGGCCCTGGCCGCCCTCGAGGCCGCCACCGACCGGGCCGTGGCCCGCGGCCGGCTCACCGCCGAGGATCGCGCCGACGCCCTGGCCCGGGTGCGCACCGCCACCGACCTCGGCGCGGCGGCCGACGCCGACCTCGTCATCGAGGTCGCCCCCGAGTCCTACGAGATCAAGCAGCAGATCTTCGGCGAGCTGGACGGCATCGTCCGCCCGGAGACGATCATCGCGACCGGGACGAACGCGCTGTCCGTGACCCGGCTGGCCGCCGGCTCCGCCCGCCCCGAGCGCGTGCTCGGCCTGCACTTCTTCAACCCGGCGCCGGCGATGCGGCTGGTCGAGGTCGTCTCCTCGGTGCTCACCGCGCCGCAGGCCGTCGCCGCCGTCACCGACTTCGCGATCGAGCTGGGCAAGGAGCCGGTCGCGGTCGGCGACCGCCCCGGCTTCGTCGCGGACGG
Organism: Streptomyces sp. Y20; assembly: GCF_043195475.1. Classification (NCBI taxonomy): domain Bacteria; kingdom Bacillati; phylum Actinomycetota; class Actinomycetes; order Kitasatosporales; family Streptomycetaceae; genus Streptomyces; species Streptomyces sp. Y20. The sequence goes on along the minus strand of NZ_JBIDDP010000002.1, from coordinate 615,826 downwards.
GCTGCTCTTCGGCTACCTCAACCAGGCCGCCGCGATGTACGAGGCGAAGTACGCCTCCCGTGAGGACATCGACGCCGCCATGCGGCTGGGCTGCGGTCTGCCGATGGGCCCCCTCGCCCTGCTGGACCTGATCGGCGTCGACACCGCGCGGACGGTCCTGGAGGCCATGTACGCCGAGTCCCGGGACCGGCTGCACGCCCCCGCCCCCATCCTCAAGCAGCTCAGCGAGGCGGGTCTGACCGGCCGCAAGTCCGGGCGCGGGTTCTACACCTACGAGGCGCCGGGCAGCGCGACGGTGGTGCCGGACGCGACGAGCCCGGCCGCGGACGGTGCGCCCACCGCGGGCCGTACGGTCCGCTCCGTCGGTGTCGCGGGCTCCGGCACCATGGCCTCCGGCATCGCCGAGGTGTTCGCCAAGGCAGGCTACGACGTCGTCCTGGCCGCCCGCAGCGAGGAGAAGGCCCAGGCCGCCAAGGCCCGGATCGGCAAGTCGCTGGCCCGCTCCGTCGACAAGGGCCGGCTGACCGCGGAGGCCGCCGCGCAGGTCCTGGACCGGATCACCCCGGCGGGCTCCTACGACGCCTTCGCCGATGTCGACCTGGCCGTCGAGGCGGTCGCGGAGGACCTCGAGGTCAAGCGGCAGCTGTTCGGGACGCTGGACAAGGTGTGCAAGCCGGGCGCGGTCCTGGCCACCACCACCTCCTCGCTGCCCGTCGTCGCCTGCGCCCGCGCCACCTCGCGCCCGCAGGACGTGATCGGCATGCACTTCTTCAATCCGGCGCCGGCCATGAAGCTGGTCGAGGTCGTGCGGACGGTGCTGACCGCGGACGACGTGCACGCGACGGTGCGCGAGGTGTGCGGCCGGATCAGGAAGCACGCGGTCGACTGCACGGACCGGGCGGGTTTCATCGTGAACGCGCTGCTGTTCCCGTACCTCAACAACGCGATCAAGATGGTGGAGGAGCACTACGCGACGCTCGACGACATCGACGCGGCGATGAAGCTCGGCGGCGGCTACCCGATGGGCCCGTTCGAACTGCTGGACGTGGTGGGCCTGGACGTCTCGCTGGCCATCGAGAAGGTGCTGCACCGCGAGTTCCGCGAGCCCGGCCTCGCCCCGGCCCCGCTGCTGGAGCACCTGGTGGCCGCGGGCTGCCTCGGCCGCAAGACGGGCCGCGGCTTCCGCGAGTATGCCCGCCGCTGACGGCGCCGGCGACCGGATCCGCGCGGACACGGACTGGGGCGGGCTGCTGGATCCGGGCGCGTTCGCGCCACCCGCACGGCGCCGGGTCCCCCCGCCCTCCCGGACCGGCGGACCCCCGCCCTCCACGGGCGGGGGAACGCCCGCACCTGCGCACCGGGCCGCGCCCATGCAGTACGTTCGGGTCATGTCGCAGTCCGCCAAGTCCTCCCGTACACCCGCCACGCCCGACGCGCCGGAGAGTGCCGCGGGCAGCCGCGCCGCCGCCCAGCGACTCAAGATGCGCCGAGAACTGGCGGCGGCCGCCATGGAGCTGTTCGCGACCAAGGGGTACGAGGCGACCACCGTCGACGAGATCGCGGCCGCCGCCGGGGTCGCGCGCCGCACCTTCTTCCGTCACTTCCGTTCCAAGGAAGAGGCGATCTTCCCGGACCACGACGACACCCTGGTCCGCGCGGAGGCGGTGCTGAAGGCCGCCCCCGCGCACGAGCACCCGCTCGACACGGTGTGCCGCGGCATCAAGGAAGTCATGAAGATGTACGCGGCGCGGCCGGAGATCTCCGTCGCCCGCTACAAGCTCACCCGCGAGGTGCCCACCCTGCGGGAGGCCGAGATCGCCTCGGTGGCCCGTTACGAGCGGCTGTTCACCCGTTACCTGCTGGGCCACTTCGACGAGCACGCGCACGCCGACGACGCCAACGACGACCCGCTGCTGGCCGAGGTCGCCGCCTCGGCCGTGGTCACCGCCCACAACCACGTCCTGCGGCGCTGGCTGCGGGCGGGCGGCCAGGGCGACGTGGAGGCGCAGCTGGACCACGCCTTCGCGATCGTGCGGAAGACCTTCGGCAGCGGCATCGGAGCCGGCCGCGGCCCGGCCGGCCAGGCCGCGCAGGCGGCTCCCGCCGCCCCTGCGGCGGTCTCCGCGCACGGTGAGGTCCTGGTGACGGTCGCCCGCACCGACGCCTCGCTGGACGAGGTCATGAGGACCATCGAGGAGGCGCTGAAAGAGCGCTGACCGTACGGGCACGCTATCTGGACGGCCACCCTTCGGGGTGGCCGTTTTGGCATGTCAGGAGCCGTTTTCAGGGAGATTTCAGGGGCCGTTCGATCGATCATCGCTCATGTGTTACGTAAAGAATTCATCTGAGAGCAAGTTCTGGCACTCAGTGCCTTGTCACCTGACACGCGGTGTCATACGTTGAAGAGGTCCGGGCGGCCGGCGAGCAGCGACCAGACGCTCGCCGGCTGTCCCCGCAAGCCCCTTGGCCTGCGCGCCCGGACGCCTGCGTCACAGGCACCCTCCCGCGCCACAAAGCGCTGCCGAAGTACCACCGAGCCGAACCGACGGCACATCCGAAAAACCCTCAGCAGCACTCCTCGCAGCAACACCGACGAATCCACAGCGCCCCTCCCTCAGGGCGCTCACCGCCGGAGGCAATACCGTGACCGTGAAGGACATCCTGGACGCGATCCAGTCGAAGGACGCCACGTCCGCCGACTTCGCCGCTCTGCCGATCCCCGAGTCGTACCGCGCGATCACCGTGCACAAGGACGAGACGGAGATGTTCGCGGGCCTCGAGACCCGCGACAAGGACCCCCGCAAGTCGATCCACCTCGACGAGGTTCCGGTGCCCGAACTGGGGCCCGGGGAGGCCCTGGTGGCCGTCATGGCCTCCTCGGTGAACTACAACTCGGTGTGGACCTCGATCTTCGAGCCGCTCTCGACGTTCGGCTTCCTGGAGCGCTACGGCAAGGTCAGCGAGCTGACCCGCCGCCATGACCTGCCGTACCACATCATCGGCTCCGACCTGGCGGGCGTCGTGCTGCGCACCGGCCCGGGCGTGAACGCCTGGAAGCCGGGCGACGAGGTCGTCGCGCACTGCCTCTCGGTCGAGCTGGAGTCCTCCGACGGCCACAACGACACGATGCTCGACCCCGAGCAGCGCATCTGGGGCTTCGAGACCAACTTCGGTGGTCTCGCCGAGGTCGCGCTGGTCAAGTCCAACCAGCTGATGCCCAAGCCGGATCACCTCAGCTGGGAGGAGGCCGCGGCCCCGGGTCTGGTCAACTCCACCGCCTACCGCCAGCTCGTCTCCCGCAACGGCGCGGCGATGAAGCAGGGCGACAACGTCCTCATCTGGGGCGCCAGCGGCGGCCTCGGCTCCTACGCCACCCAGTTCGCCCTGGCCGGTGGCGCCAACCCGATCTGCGTCGTCTCCAGTGACCAGAAGGCGGACATCTGCCGGGCGATGGGCGCCGAGGCGATCATCGACCGCAACGCCGAGGGCTACAAGTTCTGGAAGGACGAGCGGACCCAGGACCCCAAGGAGTGGAAGCGCTTCGGCAAGCGCATCCGCGAGCTGACCGGCGGCGAGGACATCGACATCGTCTTCGAGCACCCCGGCCGCGAGACCTTCGGCGCCTCCGTCTACGTCACCCGCAAGGGCGGCACCATCACCACCTGCGCCTCGACCTCGGGCTACATGCACGAGTACGACAACCGGTACCTGTGGATGTCGCTGAAGCGGATCATCGGCTCGCACTTCGCGAACTACCGCGAGGCCTGGGAGGCCAACCGCCTCATCGCCAAGGGCAAGATCCACCCCACCCTGTCGAAGACGTACTCCCTCGAGGACACCGGCCAGGCCGCCTACGACGTCCACCGGAACCTGCACCAGGGCAAGGTCGGCGTCCTCTGCCTCGCCCCCGAGGAGGGCCTCGGGGTGCGCGACGAGGAGATGCGCGCCAAGCACATCGACGCCATCAACCGCTTCCGGAACATCTGAGGGCCTTAGATGACAGAGCGTCAGAAGGACCGTCCGTGGCTGATGCGGACGTACGCCGGCCACTCGACGGCCGAGGCGTCCAACGAGCTGTACCGGCGCAACCTCGCCAAGGGCCAGACCGGTCTGTCGGTGGCTTTCGACCTGCCGACGCAGACCGGCTACGACTCCGACCACATCCTCGCCCGCGGCGAGGTCGGCCGGGTGGGTGTGCCCGTGGCGCACCTCGGTGACATGCGCCGGCTGTTCCAGGACATCCCCCTGGAGCAGATGAACACCTCGATGACGATCAATGCCACCGCCATGTGGCTGCTGGCGCTCTACCAGGTCGTCGCCGAGGAGCAGGGCGCGGACATCACCGAGCTCCAGGGCACGACGCAGAACGACATCGTCAAGGAGTACCTGTCCCGGGGCACCCATGTGTTCCCGCCGGGACCGTCGCTCCGCCTGACGACGGACATGATCGCGTACACGGTCTCCCACATGCCCAAGTGGAACCCGATCAACATCTGCAGCTACCACCTCCAGGAGGCCGGGGCCACGCCGGTGCAGGAGATCGCGTACGCGATCTCCACGGCGATCGCCGTCCTGGACGCCGTCCGCGACTCCGGCCAGGTGCCCCGGGAGCGCATGGGCGACGTGGTGGCCCGCATCTCCTTCTTCGTGAACGCGGGCGTCCGCTTCGTCGAGGAGATGTGCAAGATGCGGGCCTTCGGCCGCATCTGGGACAAGGTCACGCGCGAGCGGTACGGCATCGAGAACCCCAAGCAGCGCCGGTTCCGGTACGGCGTCCAGGTCAACTCGCTCGGCCTGACCGAGGCACAGCCGGAGAACAACGTCCAGCGGATCGTGCTGGAGATGCTGGCCGTGACCCTGTCCAAGGACGCACGCGCGCGTGCCGTGCAGCTGCCGGCCTGGAACGAGGCCCTCGGGCTGCCCCGCCCCTGGGACCAGCAGTGGTCGCTGCGCATCCAGCAGGTGCTCGCCTACGAGAGCGACCTGCTGGAGTACGAGGACATCTTCGAGGGCTCGAAGGTGATCGAGGCGAAGGTGGACCAGCTGGTCGGGGACACCCTCGCGGAGATCGACCGCATCCAGGAGATGGGCGGCGCGATGGCCGCCGTGGAGTCCGGCTACCTGAAGTCGCAGCTGGTGGCCTCGCACGCCGAACGCCGGGCACGGATCGAGTCCGGCCAGGAGAAGATCATCGGTGTCAACATCTTCGAGGGCACCGAGCCGAACCCGCTGACCGCCGACCTCGACACCGCCATCCAGACGGTCGACCCGGCGGTCGAGGCCCGCGTCGTGGAGTCCCTGCGGCACTGGCGCGACACCCGCTACCAGCCGCCCTTCAATCACCCGCGCCCCTGCAAGGCGCTGGAGAGGCTGAAGGAGGCCGCCAAGGGGACCGGCAACCTGATGGAGGCCACCCTGGAGTGCGCCCGCGCCGGGGTCACCACCGGCGAGTGGGCGGGTGCCCTGCGCGAGGTGTTCGGCGAGTACCGCGCCCCCACCGGGGTCTCCTCCGCGCCGGTGGCCGTCACCGCCGAGGCAGGCTCGCCGCTCGCCGGGGTCCGCGCCAAGGTGGACGCCACCGCCCGTGAGCTGGGCTCCGGCAAGCTGCGCTTCCTGGTCGGCAAGCCGGGCCTGGACGGGCACTCCAACGGGGCCGAGCAGATCGCCGTGCGCGCCCGTGACGCGGGGTTCGAGGTGGTCTACCAGGGCATCCGGCTCACCCCCGAGCAGATCGTGGACGCGGCCCTGGCGGAGGACGTCCACGCCGTGGGCCTGTCGATCCTCTCCGGCTCCCACGCCCAGCTGGTCCCGGACGTGCTCCAGCGACTCCGTGTGGCCGGTGCCACAGATATACCCGTGATCGCAGGTGGCATCATCCCGAACGGTGACGCCGAACAGCTCAGGGCCGCCGGTGTGGCCGCGGTGTTCACCCCGAAGGACTTCGACATCACCGGGATCATCGGCCGCATCGTCGACGAGATCCGCAAAGCGAACAAGCTCGACCCCCTGGAGGTCCCCGCATGACCGTCAACCGTCTGCGTCCCCGCCGCTCCTGCCTGGCGGTCCCGGGAAGCAACCCGCGCTTCCTGGAGAAGGCGCAGGGCCTCCCGGCGGACCAGGTCTTCCTGGACCTGGAGGACGCGTGCGCGCCGCTGGCCAAGCCCGAGGCGCGGCACACCATCGTCAAGTTCCTCAACGAGGGCGACTGGACGGGCAAGACCCGGGTGGTCCGCGTCAACGACTGGACGACCGAGTGGACGTACCGCGACGTCGTCACGGTGGTCGAGGGCGCGGGGCCGAACCTCGACTGCATCATGCTGCCGAAGGTGCAGAACGCCCAGCAGGTCGTCGCGCTGGACCTGCTGCTGACGCAGATCGAGAAGACCATGGGCTTCGAGGTCGGGCGGATCGGCATCGAGGCGCAGATCGAGAACGCGCAGGGCCTGAACAACGTCAACGAGATCGCGCAGGCCTCCCCGCGCATCGAGACGATCATCTTCGGCCCGGCCGACTTCATGGCGTCGATCAACATGAAGACCCTCGTGGTGGGCGAGCAGCCGCCCGGCTACCCGGCGGACGCCTACCACTACATCCTGATGAAGATCCTGATGGCAGCCCGCGCCAACGACCTCCAGGCGATCGACGGCCCCTACCTCCAGATCCGCAACGTCGACGGCTTCCGCGAGGTCGCCGGCCGTGCCGCCGCGCTCGGCTTCGACGGCAAGTGGGTGCTGCACCCCGGCCAGGTGGACGCCGCCAACGAGGTCTTCTCGCCCTCCCAGGAGGACTACGACCACGCCGAGCTGATCCTGGACGCGTACGACTACTACACGTCCGAGGCCGGCGGCAAGAAGGGCTCGGCGATGCTCGGCGACGAGATGATCGACGAGGCCAGCCGCAAGATGGCCCTGGTCGTCTCCGGCAAGGGACGCGCCGCCGGCATGCAGCGCACCAGCAAGTTCGAGATCCCGGAGGGCTGAGCGCGATGCAGTTCGGACGCACGTACGAGGAGTTCGAGGTCGGGGCGACGTACAAGCACTGGCCGGGCAAGACGGTCACCGAGTACGACGACCACCTGTTCTGTCTCCTCACCATGAACCACCACCCGCTCCACATGGACACGAACTATGCGGAGAGCACGACGGACTTCGGCAAGAACGTCGTCGTGGGCAACTACATCTACTCCCTGCTGCTCGGCATGTCCGTCCCGGACGTGTCCGGCAAGGCGATCGCCAACCTGGAGATCGAGTCGCTCAAGCACGTGGCGCCGACCTTCCACGGCGACACGCTCTACGGCGAGACGACCGTGCTCGACAAGTGGCCCTCGAAGTCGAAGAACGACCGCGGGATCGTTCATGTCGAGACCAAGGGCTACAAGCAGGACGGCACCCTCGTGTGCGTGTTCCGCCGCAAGGTGATGGTGCCGACCGAGACGTACATCAAGGAGCGCGGCGGCGAGCAGCCCGGCCGCCCGGAGCTCAAGCAGCAGGAGAAGTAAGCCATGGCCCGTCTCGCCCAGACCGCCGGTCTGACCGACGTCCAGCAGGAGATCCTCTCCACCGTCCGGGACTTCGTCGACAAGGAGATCATCCCGGTCGCGACCGAGCTGGAGCACCGCGACGAGTACCCGCAAGCGATCGTGGACGGCCTGAGGGAACTCGGCCTGTTCGGACTCATGATCCCCGAGGAGTACGGGGGCCTGGGCGAGTCGCTGCTCACCTACGCGTTGTGCGTGGAGGAGATCGCCCGCGGCTGGATGTCGGTGTCCGGCATCATCAACACCCACTTCATCGTCGCGTACATGCTCAAGCAGCACGGCACGCAGGAGCAGAAGGACCACTTCCTGCCGCGCATGGCGGCCGGCGACATCCGCGGCGCGTTCTCGATGTCGGAGCCGGGACTGGGCTCGGACGTGTCGGCCATCACCTCCAAGGCCGTGCGGGACGGCGACGAGTACGTCCTGAACGGCCAGAAGATGTGGCTGACGAACGGCGGTACGTCCTCGCTGGTGGCCGTCCTCGTCCGCAGTGACGAAGGACACCCCGAGGGCACGGCGCCGCACCGGTCGATGACCACCTTCCTGGTCGAGAAGGAGCCGGGCTTCGGCGAGGTCCGCCCGGGCCTCACCATCCCCGGCAAGATCGACAAGATGGGCTACAAGGGCGTCGACACCACCGAGCTGATCATGGACGGCCTGCGCGTACCGGCCGACCGGGTGCTCGGCGGGGTCACCGGCCGAGGTTTTTACCAAATGATGGACGGCGTGGAGGTGGGTCGCGTCAACGTGGCGGCGCGTGGCTGCGGCGTCGCTCAGCGTGCCTTCGAACTGGGTGTCCGCTATGCCCAGCAACGCCACACTTTCGGCAAGCCGATCGCCCAGCACCAGGCCATCCAGTTCAAGCTGGCGGACATGGCCACCAAGGTCGAGGCCGCGCATGCCATGATGGTCAACGCGGCACGCAAAAAGGACTCCGGGGAGCGAAACGACCTGGAAGCGGGCATGGCGAAGTACCTGGCCTCCGAGTACTGCAAGGAGGTCGTGGAGGACGCCTTCCGGATCCACGGCGGCTACGGCTTCTCCAAGGAGTACGAGATCGAGCGCCTCTACCGCGAGGCCCCGATGCTGCTCATCGGTGAAGGTACCGCCGAGATCCAGAAAATGATCATCGGGCGCAGGCTGCTCGAAGAGTATCGCTTCCAGGGCTGATTGTCCGGGTACGGGGTGTTTTCTCCGAGAAGAAGATCACACCCCGTGAACGGGCTTCAGCCGCCGACTCGACTGCCTGGCTTGCCCAGTTGTGGCCCGCGACCGGTACGATCCCGGAAAGCCGCCGTCCCCCGTCAGAGCGCGGCATCATCCGCTACGAAGGTCATCCATGCCCCACAGCCAAACCTCTGCACACCGCGACAGCCTGGTAGGCGCACGCCTCGCGCGCGGAGCATCGCCGTGGCTTCTCCCGACCGTCGCCACCGCAGCACTCAGCCTGGCCCGCGCCCGCCGCTCGGGCGCCGCCAAGGCCGTCGCCGTGCCCGTCACCGCGCTCGCGGCGGGCATGCTGTGGTTCTTCCGCGACCCCGAGCGCGAGATCTCCCAGGGCCGGGTCATCTCGCCCGCCGACGGTGTGGTGCAGAGCATCATGCCGTGGAAGGACGGGCGTACCCGAGTCGCGATCTTCATGAGCCCGCTCAACGTCCACGTCAACCGCGCGCCCCTCGCGGGCACCGTGACGTCGGTCGAGCACATCGCCGGCGGCTTTGTTCCTGCTTTCAACAAGGAGAGCGAGAACAACGAGCGCGTAGTCTGGCATTTCGACACCGAACTCGGCGACATCGAGATGATCCAGATCGCCGGCGCGGTGGCCCGCCGCATCGTGCCCTACATCCCCGAGGGCACGAAGGTCGAGCAGGGCGACCGTATCGGTCTGATCCGCTTCGGCTCGCGTGTCGACCTCTACCTGCCCGAGGGTGTGGAGGTCGCGGTCGAGGTCGGACAGAAGACCGTGGCTGGGGTGACTCGCATTGACCGTGATTGATCCGGAGACCCAGGCGGGCTGGGTGCCAGAGGCCGACGACGTGGACGACGACGAGGAGATGCCCCTGTCTCTGCGCCTGTCGATAGCGGACACCCTGACGCTGGGCAACGCCACCTGCGGGTTCATGGCGGTGTACTTCACCACCACCGGCATCCTGATCCCGCACCTCACCGGCAGCCAGGAGTCCGGCATGGCCCGCCACAGCGCGGCCACGGCGGTCATCCTGATGCTCTGCGCGGCGGTCTTCGACCTGTTCGACGGCCTGGTGGCACGCAAGCTGCGCTCCTCCCCCATGGGCGCCGAACTGGACAACCTTTCCGACCTGATCAGCTTCGGACTCGCCCCCGCCTACTTCGTGCTCGTCTACGGCATGGTCGCCGACGACGCGCACCAGCGGGTGGCGGCGGTGGGCGCGATCGTGGTGCTGCTGGCGGTGGTGCTGAGACTGGCCCGGTTCAGCTGCGTGACGGTGAAGGACGGCACGTTCCAGGGCATGCCCTCGCCGTTCGGCGCGCTGACGGTCGTCTCGATCGTGCTGCTGGAGCTGCCGTTCGTGGCGACGCTGCTGGCGATCCTCGGGACGGCGTGGCTGATGGTGAGCCGCGTGGAGTACCCCAAGCCGCGGGGCCGCCTCGCCGGCGCGGTGCTCGGCTGGATCGTGCTGTCGATGGGCCTGCTGGCCGCGTGGGCCTTCGACGCCCCGAGCGGTCAGCTGCTGCTCCAGACGGGCTGCGCGCTCCAGCTGGTCATGGGCGCGGTGATCCCGCTGTTCGCCACGGCCCGACGGGTGAACAACTTCCGCGACAACCGGCGCGAGGCGCGGGCGACGCAACTGCCGTGACGTCCCGCCGAAAGGGCCCCGGATCCGACGAGGATCCGGGGCCCTTCGCCGTGTGCCGTGGCGGTCGCCTGTCCGAGGCGTCCGGGGGCTCCACGCCCGGGGCTCCCGCCCTGCCCACCTCCGGCTCGCCCGACCGGACCGGCCGTCGGCACCGCCGTTGCGGCGGGCGCCGTTCCGGCCCACGGCCGCACCGGGCGGGCGCCATGTCAGCCGCTCGATCCGGCCACCCCTCTGCCAGCGGGCCGAGCCGGGGGCCGGCGCCCCCGCCCAGCGACCAGCCGATCCGGCGGGAACTCTCGTCAGCCGGCCGAACCGGAGGGCAGGTCCCCCGTTGGTTCGCCGACCGACGCCGACGGGCACACTGTCGGGCCACCAGCCGGGCCCACCGGCGTCCATGGCCTACCGGCCCACCGCGGGGCCCGGCGGACTCCCCCGCCGGCCCACCGGACCGGTCCCGCGGGCGGCACGCCGGTGAACCGGCCGGGCCCCATGGGCGCCATGTCGGCCAGGCGGCCGTCCGTCCGGTCGGCCGGACGCAGCAGACACCTCACCAGCCGCCGGCCCACCGCGGGGCCCGGCGGACTCCCCCGCCGGCCCACCGGACCGGTCCCGCGGGCGGCACGCCGGTGAACCGGCCGGGCCCCGTGGGCGCCTCGTCGGCCAGGCGGGCCGGAACCCGCGCGTACCCAGCCGACCGAGCGAGCGGACGGCGGGTGCGCGGGGTGGGGGCAGGGTCAGCTGAGGTAGTCCTCGGCTATGCGGGCCGCGATCTGCTCCAGGATGGGGCCCGCGTCGGCGATGCAGCGGGTGACGTCCGGCTCGACGGACGTCAGGGGGTAGGCCCGCTCGATGCCGGCCCGTAGCAGCGCCTCGTCCGGCAGGGTGAGCCGTCCGCACACCGCCACCACCCTCCGGCCCGCGGCCCGCGCCGCCGCTGCGACCCCCGCCGGCGCCTTCCCGTGCAGGGTCTGCTCGTCCAGCGAACCCTCCCCGGTGATCACCAGCGAGGCCCGCTCCAGTGCGGGCGCGAAGCCCAGCACGTCCAGCATGACCTCGATGCCGGGCCGGAACCGGGCGCCCAGGAGCAGCGCGCCGAAACCGATGCCGCCCGCCGCGCCCGCGCCAGGTGCCGCGGCGTACTCCGCCGCGCGCGGTCCGGCCACCGCCTCCAGCACCTCGGCGAAGTGGGCGAGGGCCGCGTCCAGTGCCGCCACGTCGCCGGGTGTGGCGCCCTTCTGCGGGCCGTACACCGCCGGCGCGCCCTTGGGCCCGGTCAGCGGATTGTCGACATCACTGGCCAGCACCAGGTCGACCGTGGCCAGCCGGGGGTCGAGGCCGGAGAGGTCGACGCGGGCCAGGGCGGCCAGGCCGCCGCCGCCCGGCGCCACCGGTTCCCCCGCCCCGGTCAGGAACCGGGCGCCCAGCGCGGACAGCATCCCGGCGCCGCCGTCCGTCGTGGCGCTGCCGCCGACGCCGAACACGATCGTCCGCGCGCCCGCGTCCAGCGCGGCCCGCAGCAGCTCCCCGGAGCCGTACGTCGAGGCGGTCAGCGGCGCGAACACACCGGCCGGCAGGCGCTGGAGCCCGCTCGCCTCGGCCATCTCCACGACCGCGGTGCCCTCGCGCAGCGCGAACGCGGCCGTCACCTCCTGACCCAGCGGCCCGGCGACCCGCACCTCGCGCCGTTCGAAACCGGCCGCGACGGCCGCGTCCACGGTGCCGTCACCGCCGTCGGCCACGGGCAGCGCCTCGGCATCGAGGTCCGGCACGACCCGGCGCAGCCCGGCGGCCACCCGCTCGGCGACCTGCACGGCCGTCAGCGAGCCCTTGAACTTGTCCGCGGCGATGAGCACCCGGCGGGTCTCGTTCCCTGCAGCGTCCGCCACCTTGTTCTTCCCCTTGCTCTCCGGGCCCCGCGCATGTCGGGGCCAGTCGCGCCGCTGCGACCATAACCGCAGGACACCTCCGCCGTCATGCGCCGCCCGAACCGTGGGAAGCCGCCGCGCGCCGGGCCCGGCAAAGTGGGTACACCCCTGCCATGAGCACCCAGCGCACCGGACCCGGCCTCGGCGACCGCATCCACGGCGGCTGGCTCGGCCGGATCGCGGGCAACATGCTCGGCAAGCCGGTGGAGCAGGGCGAGGTGTGGACCCGCGACCGCATCGACCGCTATCTGCGCCGGGCCGCGGCGCTGCCGCTGACCGACTACCTCCCCGAGCCCGCCGACCCGGCCGAGGCCGCCGTCCTGCGCCCGGAGTGGCGCCGGTGCGTGCGCGGCCGGATCCACGGCAGCTGCCGGGACGACGACATCGACTACGCGGTCCTCGGCCTGCACCTGCTGGAGACCCACGGTTTCGGCTTCAGCACCGAGCAGGTCGGTGACCTGTGGCTGCTCAGGCTGCCGTACCTCCAGACGTTCACTGCGGAGCGGGCGGCGTACCGCAACCTCGCGAACGGGCTGAAACCGCCGCTGACGGCGACGTACGACAATCCGTACCAGGAGTGGATCGGCGCGCTGATCCGCGCCGACGTGTACGGCTGGACCTGCCCGGGCGACCCCGTCCGGGCCGCCGGCCTGGCCCGCCGGGACGCGGTGCTGTCGCACACCGGCAACGGGGTGTACGGCGCGATGTTCGCGGCGGCGCTGATCGCGGCGGCCTTCACCGCCCCGGACGTGCGGCACGCGCTGGAGAGCGCGCTCGCCGTGATTCCGGCGAGCAGCCGCCTCGCCCGGATCGTACGGCGGGTCGCGACCCTGCACGAGACCCGGCTGCCGTGGGAGGAGACGCTGGCCACCGTGGCCGCGGAGACCGCCGGGCTCGGCTGGATCCACACCGTGCCCAACGCGGCCGTCCTCACCGCCGGACTGCTGTACGGCGACGGCGACTTCACCCGGACCATCGCCCTGACCGTGCGCGGCGGCCTGGACACCGACTCCAACGGGGCGACGGCCGGTTCGGTGGCCGGCGTGTTCACCGGGGCGGACGCCATTCCGGCGCAGTGGCGCGATCCGCTGGAGGACACGGTCCGCAGCGCGGTGTTCGGCTTCGACGGCGTACGGATCGGTGCGCTGGCCGAGCGCACCCTGCGCCTGGCGGTGGACGGGACATGACCGGCCGGTGGCTGGTTACCCTTTCTTGATGACCACGACTCCTGATTTCGCCACGTACGTCGCAGGCCTGCCCCGGATCATCGCCGGTGCCGCCGCGCTCTTCCGGGACGCCGAGGGCCGGGTGCTGCTCGTCGAGCCCAACTACCGCGAGGGCTGGGCGCTTCCGGGCGGAACCATCGAGTCCGACGACGGGGAGACCCCGCGGCGGGGCGCGCGCCGGGAGACGCTGGAGGAGATCGGGCTCGACCGGGAGCTCGGCCGGCTGCTGGCGGTGGACTGGGTGCGCGGCGTGGGCCGGCCGCCGCTGGTCGCCTATCTGTACGACGGCGGTCTGCTGACCGAGACCGACCTGAAGGCCATCCGCCTCCAGGAGGAGGAGCTGCTGTCGTGGCAGCTGGTCGCGCGGGAAGACCTCACCGCGTATCTGCCCGGCGCGCTCGGGCGCCGGGTGCTGGCCGCCCTGGACGTCCTCGCGGAAGGCTCCGGCACGGCGGAACTGGAGAACGGCAACCGCGTGTCGTGACCGCCCGGCAGGCCCCTGATATCCGTTCGCGGCCGGGGGGAAGCCCCGCCTACGCTCGGTCCCATGACCAAGCCGCTCGTCGCCGTGTTCAGCGGGGCCGGTGTCTCCACCGACTCCGGCATCCCGGACTACCGCGGGCCGAACGGCCTGTGGCGCCGGGATCCCGACGCCGAGAAACTCGTGACGTACGAGTACTACATGGGCGATCCGGAGATCCGGCGGCGGTCGTGGCAGATGCGGCGCGCGAACCGCGCGCTGCGGGCCGAGCCGAACGCGGCGCACCGGGCGGTGGTCGAGCTGGAGCGGTCCGGCACCCCGGTGCGGGTCATCACGCAGAACGTCGACGGGCTGCACCAACTGGCCGGGATGCCCGCCCGCAAGGTGCTGGAACTGCACGGCAGCGCGCGTGACGTCCTGTGCACGCGGTGCGGTGCGCGCGGGTCCATGGAGGACGCGATCGCACGGGTGGAGGCGGGCGAGGACGACCCGCCCTGTCCGCGCTGCGGCGGCGTTCTGAAGCCGGCGACCGTGATGTTCGGTGAGCACCTCGATCCGGTCGTGCTGGGCGACGCGGTCGCGGTCGGCAAGGCCTGCGACGTCTTCGTCGCCGTCGGCAGCAGCCTCCAGGTGCACCCCGCGGCCGGCCTCGTGGGCGTCGCCGCCGACCACGGGGCCCGGCTGATCATCGTCAACGCCGAACCGACGCCGTACGACGAGCGGGCCGAGGAGGTGATCCGCGAACCGATCGGGACGGCCCTGCCCCGGCTCCTGCGGCTGCTCGGCGCCGGCGGCACTCCATAGGGCCGGGCTCAAGAGCAACTCCCGGCCGCGGCGCTCAGAAGAGTGCGCTGCCGCGCTCGAAGTCGAGCAGGCGCCGCTTGCGGTCCAGGCCGCCGCCGTAACCGGTGAGGCTGCCGTCGGAGCCCACCACCCGGTGGCAGGGGACGATGATGCCGACGGGGTTGCGGCCGTTGGCGAGGCCGACGGCGCGGGAGGCCCGGGGATTGCCGAGGAGGTCGGCGAGTTCGCCGTACGTCCGGGTTTCTCCGTACGGGATGCGGGCCAGTTGCTGCCAGACGCTGCGCTGGAACGGCGTTCCGTGCAGCCCGAGCCGGACGGTGAACCCGGTCGACTCGCCCGCGAAGTACGTCTCCAGCTGCTCCCGGGTCTCGGCGAAGACGGGCAGGGTGTCGTCGCGCGGCCCGAAGGACTCCTCACCGGGGCGGTGCCGCTGGCCTGCCATGTACAGGCCGCACAGGGCGCCTTCCGCGTCGGCGACCAGGGTGAGCGGCCCGTAGGGGCTGTCGGTCACGGTGTGGTGGTTCATCGGGTTCCTTCAGGCCGGGAGGAAGTTGATCGGGTGGGTGTCGGTCGCCCACAGGTACTGCACCGCGTACGCCCGCCAGGGCCGCCAGGTCGCCGCGCGGGCGGTGAGCGCGGCCGGGGTGGACGGCAGGCCCAGGTCCTTCGCGGCGCGGCGGATGCCGAGGTCGGTGGGGAGGAAGGCGTCGGGGTCGCCGAGGGCGCGCATCGCGATGATGTCGGCCGTCCACGGCCCGAAGCCGGGCAGCGCCAGGAGCCGGGCGCGTGCCTCGGCCCAGTCGGTCTCCACTCCCAAGTGAAGCGTACCGTCGGCAAGTTGGCGGACGAGGGTGGTGAAGGTGGTGCGCCGGGTGCGGGGCATGGCCAGGGTCTCGGGGTCGACGGCGGCCAGTGCCTGCGGGGTCGGGAAGAGGTGGGTGAGCCCGCCCTCCGGGTCGTCCAGGGGCTTGCCGTGCGCGGTGACGAGGCGGGCCGCGTGGGTGCGGGCGGCGGCGGTGGACACCTGCTGGCCGAGCACGGCGCGGACCGCGAACTCGTCCTCGTCGACCGTGCGCGGCACCCGGCGGCCGGGGCCGCGGTCCACCAGGGGAGCGAGCAGCGGGTCGGCGCGCAGCCGGTCGTCGACGGCGACCGGATCGGCGTCCAGGTCGAGCAGGCGGCGGCAGCGGCTGATGGCCACGGTCAGGTCACGCAGGTCGCTGAGGGTGAGGCGGCAGGCGATGTGGTCGGGCCGCGGGGCGAGGGCGGCGATGCCGTGCCCGTACGGCAGCCGGAGCGTGCGCCGATAGGCGCCGTCCCGCCACTCCTCGACGCCGGGTACGGCGGTCGCGGCGAGGTGGCCGAAGAGGTTGGAGGGGTTGAGGGGGGCGCGGAACGGCAGCCTGAGGGCGAGCACGCCCGGGGTGCCCGCGCCGCTGCGGGGCGCCCGGGCCCGCAGCTCGCTCGGGGACAGGGCGAAGACCTCGCGGACGGTGTCGTTGAAGGCGCGCACGGAGGAGAAGCCGGCCGCGAAGGCGATTTCCGCCATGGGCAGCGGGGTGGTCTCGATGAGCAGCCGTGCGGTCTGGGCGCGCTGGGCGCGGGCGAGGGCGAGGGGGCCGGCGCCCAGTTCGGCGAGCAGCTGCCGCTCCACCTGCCGGGTGCTGTAGCCGAGCCGGGCGGCGAGTCCGGGGACGCCTTCACGGTCCACGACGCCGTCGGCGATCAGCCGCATGGCGCGGGCCACCAGGTCGGCGCGCTGGTTCCACTCCGGGGAGCCGGGGCTGGTGTCGGGGCGGCAGCGTTTGCACGCCCGGAACCCGGCCTGCTGGCAGGCCGCGGCGCTCGGGTGGAAGGTCATGTTCTCCGGCTTGGGCGGCACGGCCGGGCAGCTGGGCCGGCAGTAGACGCGGGTGGTCAGGACGGCGGTGAAGAACCAGCCGTCGAAGCGCGCGTCCTTCGACCGCACGGCCTGTACGCACTGCTCCCGGTCGAGGTGCATCCCTGTCTGCATGCGTCCAGCATGGGCCACGGTCCACCCCGGCCGCTGGCGGAAATCCGACACGTACGTCGACCTGGCCAGGGACCCGGCCGACCGCATCGAGCAGTCGGGCCCGTTTCGCCGCTGCGTTCGGACGGTGCCGCCGGCGCCTCGGGTCCCCGGGCGCGCAGCGGCCTCAGCCGGCTCGCTCCTGGCGGAACCGGGTGATCCACTCGGCGGTGGTGCGCAGGCCGCCGAAGGTGTAGAAGTGCACCTTCACCACGCCGTGCCGCTCGGGGTCGTACCGGTCGGCCAGTGCGCGCAGGAAGCGGTCCGGGCCGGCCGTCCCCACGAGGTTGGTCAGCGAGAAGCCGTACTTGCGGGCCACGGAGGCGCTGGTGCCGACGCCGAACCGGGCGGCGTAGCCGAGCAGCCGGCGCACTCCGGCGGGGCCGGGAACGCCGATGCGGACGGGCAGGTGCACGCCGCGCGCCCGGAGGTCCTCCAGCCAGGCGAGGACCGGGTCGACGTCGAAGCCGAACTGGGTGATGACATCGCCGGTGAACCGGTGGGCCGCGATGGCCGCCGCCTTCTCCGTGAGCGCCGCCCACAGGGCCGGACCGGGAATCCCGGGATGGCCCTCCGGGTAGCCGGTGATGCCGACGTGCCGGACGCCGTACTGCCGGAGCGGCCCGGTGCGCAGGACGGCGAGGGCGTCCTCGTAGGGGCCCTCGGGCCGGGCGGGGTCGCCGCCGACGACGAACACGTTCCCGGCGGTGCCGTCGGCCGCCAGTCCGGCGAGGAACTCCTCCAGGGCGGGCCGGGAGGGCAGGCGCCGCGCGGAGATGTGCGGTACGGGCACGAACCCGAGCCGTCCGACCGCGCGCGCCGCGGCCAGCCGGGTGGTGGTGTCCTCACCGGCGAGGAAGGTGATGTTGATCCGGGTGCCCGGCGGAATGCCGTCGCGCGCCTCCTCGAGGCCGGGCGTGTCCTTGCCGGTCATCTCCAGGGAGAAGTCGTCCAGCAGGGAGGCGCCGGTGCCCCGACCCGGGCTCCCGGTGCCGTGCGGGCAGGGGGCACCGCCCTCGGACGGGGCGGTGACGGCGGGGTTCATCGTGCTCCTCGTACGGCGTGGTCCTGGCCCGGGCCGATGATGCCACGCCGTCCGCCACAACCGCCGCCCAGGGGGCCCGGGTCAGGCCGCGGCCGCTTCCTGCCGGGACGCGAGCGCCCAGATGACGAAGACGTCGAGCGCCATCACGATCACCGACCACAGGGGCGCGTACGGCAGGAACATGAACTGGGCGATGAGGCTGAGCGCGGCCAGGAACAGGCCGGTGAAGCGGGCCCAGGTCGCGTCCTTGAGCAGGCCGATGCCGGTGCCCAGGACGAGGGCGCCGAGGATGATGTGGATCGTGCCCCAGCCGGTGAGTGTCATCTTGTAGACGTAGGCGCCGATGCGGACGTAGACGTGGTCCCCGACGACCGCGGCGATCCCCTGCAGGAGGGCGAGGATGCCGCTGCACACCATGAGGACTCCCGCGAACGTGACGCCGCCGGTCACCCAGCCGCCGTCCCGGGCCCCGGCCTGACGTGGCGGCCGTGAGCCGCTCGCGGGTCCCGGTCCGGTGGGCTGCGCTGCCTGGCTCATGAGCGTGTCCTTTCTGCCTCCCCGTTCCCGAAGTGCCCGCACGCTCGCGGGGAGCGTGCGGGCACTTCCGAGCGTCGGGCCGGCAGCCCGCGGACGCACCGGGAGCGACGCCGTCCGGGTGAGCGGCCGTCGCGTGCCCGCGTCGCCGCGCATCGCACGGGAACGGGTCGGGCCGGCGTGGCGGAGTCCGCCCGCGCCGGCCCGCGCCGGTGGCTCAGGAGTTTCCGTGGTGCGGCGTCAGAACGTGACGTCCGAGCAGGCGTAGAACGCGTCGCCCGTGTCCGCGGTGGTCCACACGCCGAGGATGACGTGGTGACCGCTCAGTCCGGTCGGCAGGGTGCCGCTGTGGCTGAGGGTGGCCGGCGGCTGCTTGCCGCCGTAGGGGACCGTCAGGAACGGGGTCGTGTCCAGACCGGCGCGTGTCAGGGTGTGGTCCTGGTTCCAGCCCTGCTTGGTGACGTAGTACCGGAAGTCCGTCGTCGCGTGCCGCGCCTCGAACTGCCAGCGGAAGGTGTAGCTCTGGCCGCCGGTGGCCTTGGTGGTGGGCCACTCCGTGCCCTTGGGGGTCCGGGCGCCGTCGAGCTGGCCGAAGCGGCTCTCGCCGCCGGAGCAGAGCCGGCCGTCGGCCGGTCCGCCCGCCGGGAACCCCTTGGGACCCTAGACGTTCTGCGGTTCCCACTGGATCCCGCCGCAGCCCTTCACGGTGCCGTTGGCGCAGAGCGACTGCCTGCTGATGGGGAGGTCGGTGTAGCCGTGGCTGCTGGCGCCACCGCGCCGGACACACGTAGGGCCCGGCCGTCCCCGGCCGGGCCCTACGTACTTCACAGTGGCGTACGCGTCATACCGCGACGCCCGTGGCTACCAGCGGTACCAGCGGCCCTTGCGGCCACCGCTGTCCGCGGAGCGGACCACGAAGCCCAGCAGCCACACGATCAGGACGATCACCGCGATCCACCACAGCGCCTTCAGTGCGAAGCCCGCGCCGAAGAGGATCAGAGCCAGAAGAAGAACCAGAAGCAGGGGAACCATTGTTATCAACCTCCTGGCCACCGCATGCCCTTACTTCAGTCCTACAAGCACACAGAACACAAGTTATTTCTTCACATCGGCGGGCATACTCGCGCGCCGCGTGTTGTTCCCGCTCTCCCGCGCCGTACGCGTCACGGTTCGGGCACCGGCGTTCTCGGTCGGGCACCGGGGAAACCCCGCCCGTCCCGACCCGTGCGGTGGAGCACACGAGCCCACCGGGGACGGGCCGTGCCCCGTGCGGCGGACTATCCGGGCAGTTGCCGGGCGAACGCCTCGTACGCGCGGTCGTCGAACAGGACGAACCTCACCTCTTCGACGCCGGTCGGCGTGTTCCGTACGGTCCGCGTCGCGATGCGGGCCGCGTCGTCCATCGGCCACCCGTACACGCCCGTGGAGATCGCCGGGAACGCGACCGTGCGGGCACCCAGCTCGTCGGCGACCCGGAGACACTCCCGGTAGCAGGACGCGAGCAGCGCGGGCCCGTCGTCCGGGCCCCGGTACACCGGGCCGACGGTGTGGATCACCCAGCGGGCGTCGAGTTCACCCGCCGTGGTGGCGACGGCCCGGCCCGTGGGCAGGCCCTTGCCGTACCGGGAGGCACGCAGCGCGCGGCACTCCGCCAGGATCGCGGGGCCGCCGCGGCGGTGGATGGCGCCGTCCACGCCCCCGCCGCCGAGGAGCGAGGAGTTCGCGGCGTTGACGAGGGCGTCGGCGCGCTGCCGGGTGATGTCGCCCTGGACGAGGGTGAGGCGGGTCATGTCTGCCTCAGCCTGCGCCAGACGGCCTTGGCGGCGTTGTGCCCCGACATGCCGTGGACGCCGGGCCCCGGCGGAGTGGCCGAGGAGCAGATGAACACGGCCGGATGGGGCGTGTGGTACGGGAAAAGGGACAGCTTGGGACGCAGCAGCAGCTGGAGTCCGGAGGCCGCGCCGCAGGCGATGTCACCGCCTACGTAGTTGGCGTTGTGGGCGGCCATCTCGGCGGGGCCGGCGATGGCGCGGGCGAGGACGCGGTCGCGGAAGCCGGGCGCGAAGCGCTCCAGCTGGCGCTCCAGGGCGTCGGTGAGGTCGCCGGACCAGCCGTTCGGCACATGGCCGTAGGCCCAGAAGACGTGCTTGCCCTCGGGGGCGCGGGTGGGGTCGACGACGCTGGGCTGCACGGTGATCATGAAGGGCCGTTCGGGGGCGCGGCCCTCCCGGGAGGCGGCGCGCAGCGCGGTGCCGATCTCGGCCCGGCTCGCGCCGATCTGGACGGTACCGGCGACGCGGGCCTCGGGAGCCGTCCAGGGCACCGGGCCGTCCAGCGCGTAGTCGATCTTGAAGACGCCGGGGCCGTAGCGGTAGTTCGCGTAGTGGTCGCCGAAGCCCGCGATACGGGCGAGCGCGGTGGGCGAGGTGTCGAAGACGTAGGCGCGCGCCGGCGGCAGGTCGTCCAGGCGCTTGACCTCGAAGTCCGTGTGCACCTCACCGCCGAGGTCCGCCAGATAGGCGGCGAGGGCGTCGGAGATGGCCTGGGAGCCGCCGCGCGGCACGGGCCAGCCGCGGGCGTGGGCGGCGAGGGCGAACACCAGCCCGATGGCGCTGGTGGCCAGGCCGTTGAGCGGCGCCATCACATGGGCGACCAGGCCGGAGAAGAGGGCCTTGACCTGTTCGTCCCGGAAGCGGCGCATCAGCCAGGTGGACGGCGCAAGCCCGACCAGGCCGAAGCGGGCCAGGGTGACGGGGTCGCGCGGGAGCGCGGTCAGCGGCAGGGACATGAAGTCCCTCACGAGCGTGTCCCAGTGGGCGAGGAGCGGCTCGACCAGTCTGCGGTACGGGCCCGCGTCGCGCGGTCCGAAGGATGCGGCGGTCTCGGCCACCGACCGGGACAGCACGGACGCGGTGCCGTCCGGGAACGGGTGGGCCATGGGCAGCGGGGCGTGCAGCCACTCCAGGCCGTACCGGTCGAGGGGCAGGGCGCGGAACGCCGGGGAGTTGATACCGAGGGGGTGGGCCGCCGAGCACGGGTCGTGCCGGAAGCCGGGCAGCGTCAGCTCCTCGGTACGGGCGCCCCCGCCCACCGTGGGCCGCGCCTCGAACAGGGCCACGGAGAAGCCCCGGCGGGCCAGCTCCACGGCTGCGGTCAGTCCGTTCGGTCCCGCACCCACCACGACCGCATCGAGCATCGACGGCACCTTCGGACCCCTTCGTCAGCCGACGGCCATTCGCGAGCAGGATATGCCGGGAGCCTGCCCTCCCCCGGGCCGGGTGGCCCCGGACCTCAGGACGCCGCGCCCAGCAGGCCGGCCAGCCGGCGGGCGGTGGCGGCGTCACGGGCGGCGGTGAACGGCAGGACGTTCCCGCCGGTGACCCGGAACGGCTCACCGGTCAGCGTGACGTGCGTGCCACCCGCCTCCTCGACCAGGAGCAGCCCCGCCGCGTGGTCCCAGGCGGCCTCCCAGGAGAACGCGACCGCGTCCAGCTCGCCCCGGGCGACGGCGAGGTACTCCAGACCCGCGGAACCGCACGGGCGCGGCGCGAGGCCGTCGGTCCACAGGGCCTTCAGGGCCCGCTTCTGCTCTTCTGTGGTGAAGTCCGGGTGGGAGACGGCGACCACGAGGTCCCGGCCGGGCGCGGGCGGGCCGGCGAACAGCCGCTCGCCGTCGAGGAACGCGCCGCGGCCGCGGACGGCGGTGGCGAACTGGTCGCGGGCCGCGGCGTACGTCCAGGAGGCGATCACGGTGCCGCGGTGGGCGAGGGCGACCAGCGTGCAGAAGCCGTCGTCGCCGTGCACGAACTGGCGGGTGCCGTCGACCGGGTCGACGATCCAGACCGGCGCCTCGCCCTGGAGCGCCTCGTACACCGCGGGGTTGGCGTGCACCGCTTCCTCGCCGACCACGACCGAGCCGGGCAGCAGGGCGCCGAGGTCGTCGGTGAGCCGCAGCTCGGCGAGGCGGTCGGCGTCCGTCACCAGGTCGTGCGGGCCGCTCTTCTGGTCCACCTCGTGCTCGGCGAGACGGCGGAAGCGGGGCAGGATCTCGGCCGCGGCGGCCTTGCGGACCGCCTCTTCCACGTCGGCCGAGCAGCGGGCGAGAAACTCCTCGATGGTTTCCGTTTCTTCGATCATGCCTCCATGAGAGCACGTCCCCCTGACAGTCCCCGCCCCGCGGGTGCACTCCGGAGGGAATCGGTATGAACGACGGACGACGGAGCACGGAGGACCGAGCACGGAGCCCGGGGCTGCGGGAGGAGTCCCCGGGGGAGGCCCCCCGCCCGCGTCAGCGGCCCACGGCGTACCCCTGCATGCCGCGCGGGTTCGCCGCCGCCGACAGGATGCCGGTGCCCGGGTCCCGGGCCACCGCGCACAGCCGCCCCTCGGACCAGGCGGGGCCGACGGTGACGTCGTGGCCGCGCCGCCGCAGCCCCTCGATCACCCCGGGATCGGTGCGGGACTCGACGGTCACGCTGCCGGGACACCGGCCGCGCGGGTGGAAGGAACTGGGGAAGCTGTCGTTGTGCCAGTTCGGGGCGTCGATGGCGCCCTGGAGGTCGAGGCCGCCGCGGACGGGGGCGCGCAGCGCGGCGGCGAGGAGGAAGTGCAGCTGCCACTGGTCCTGCTGGTCACCGCCGGGCGTGCCGAACGCGAGGACCGGCACCCCGTCGCGCAGCGCGAGCGACGGGGTGAGCGTGGTGCGGGGACGGCGGCCGGGAGTGAGCGAGTTGGGCAGGCCCTCCTCCAGCCAGGCCATCTGCAGACGGGTACCGAGCGGGAAACCCAGCTCGGGGACGACCGGGTTGGACTGGAGCCAGCCACCGCTGGGCGTGGCCGCGACCATGTTGCCCCACCGGTCGACGACGTCGATGTGACAGGTGTCGCCCCGGGTCACGCCGTCCGCGCCGACCCGCGGCTCACCTGACACCTGGGGCTCATCGGGGAACTGCGCGACCGTCGGCTCGCCGGCGCCCGGCACGCGCGCGCGCAGGTGTCCGTGAGCGCCCGGGCCCGCGGCCGCCGATGCGAGCGCGGGCAGCCGTGGGGCGCGCCCGCCGGGGCTGCCGGGCCGCAGCTCGTAGGAGGCCGTACCGCCGACGAGTGCGCGCCTGGCCGCGTTGTATCCGTCGGACAGCAGCTCGGCGACGGGCACCTCGGCGGCGTCCCCGTACCAGGCCTCGCGGTCGGCCATGGCGAGCTTGCAGCCCTCGACCAGCAGGTGGACGTAGTCGGCGGTGCCGTAGGCGGGCAGTTCGGGCGGCAGCAGGGCCAGTTGCTGGAGCAGGACCGGTCCCTGGCTCCAGGGACCGGCCTTGCACACGGTCCAGCCGTTCCAGTCGTACGTCACCGGTGCCTCGTAGGACGCCGACCAGCCGGCGAGGTCGGCCTCGGTGAGGGTGCCGGTGTGGCGCTCGCCGCTGGTGTCGACCGTGGGCCGCCCGGACTGCCGTACCAGGGCCTCGGCGACGAAGCCCGAGCGCCACGCCTCCCGCGCGGCGTCGATCCGGGCCTCCCGGCCGCCCGCGCGGGCTGACTCGGCCAGCAGCCGCCTCCAGGTGGCGGCGAGCGCGGGATTGCGCAGCAGCGTGCCGGGGCGGGGCGCACGTCCGCCCGGCAGGTAGACCTCCGCGGACGACGTCCACTCGGTCTCGAAGAGCCGCCGTACGCTCTCGACGGTCGCGCCGACGTTCTCCACGGGCGCGTGCCCGCGCTCGGCGTACCCGATGGCGTACTTCAGCACGTCATCGAGGGACCTGGTGCCGTGGTCGCGCAGGAGCAGCAGCCAGGCGTCGAAGGCGCCGGGCACGGCGGCGGCGAGCGGTCCGGTGCCCGGTACGAGGTCCAGCCCCAGGCTCCGGTAGTGGGCGACGGTGGCGCCCGCCGGGGCCACGCCCTGCCCGCACAGCACCCGCACCGCGCCGCCCGCCGGGGCGAGCAGGACCGGCACCTCACCGGCCGGCCCGTTGAGGTGCGGCTCCACCACATGCAGCACGAACGCGCCGGCCACGGCCGCGTCGAAGGCGTTACCCCCGCCCTCCAGGACCGCCATCGCCGACTGGGAGGCCAGCCAGTGGGTGGAAGACACCATGCCGAACGTGCCGTGGAGGGTGGGCCGGGTGGTGAACACCTGTGTGCTCCTCTGCTCGCCCGGCATGCTACGGACCACACCGCCGCCGGGGAACACCCCGGGCCGACCGGGCGTTGATCTCGTGCGGGGGGAAAGGGAGGCCCTGGCAAGTGCATGGTGAGTACAAGGTGCCGGGCGGCAAGCTCGTCGTCGTGGACGTGGAGGCCGCGGACGGTGTGCTGCGGGACGTGCGGGTGGCCGGGGACTTCTTCCTGGAGCCGGACGAGGCGCTGGACGCGGTGGACCGGGCGCTGGAGGGCGCGCCGGCGGACACCGACGCGGCGGGACTCGCGGCCCGGATCGAGGCGGCTCTGCCCGCCGGGACGGTGATGTACGGCCTGACGGCGGAGGGCGTGGCGATCGCGGTGCGCCGGGCGCTCGCGCACGCCACGGACTGGACGGACTACGACTGGCAGCTGATCCACGACAGTCCGCAGCCGCCGGCCCTGCACATGGCGCTGGACGAGGTGCTGACCGCGGAGGTGGCCGCGGGCCGGCGCCCTCCGACGCTGCGCGTGTGGGAGTGGGGCGCCCCGGCGGTGATCATCGGCAGTTTCCAGTCGCTGCGCAACGAGGTGGACGCGGAGGGCGCCGTCCGGCACGGCATCGAGGTGGTGCGGCGGATCTCCGGCGGCGGCGCGATGTTCGTGGAGCCCGGCAACACGATCACCTACTCGCTGTCGGTGCCCGAGTCCCTCGTCCACGGCCTGTCCTTCCAGGACAGCTACGCCTACCTGGACGACTGGGTGCTGGGCGCCCTCGGTGACATGGGCATCCGCGCCTGGTACCAGCCGCTGAACGACATCGCGACCGACCAGGGCAAGATCGCGGGCGCGGCTCAGAAGCGGATCGTCGGCCCCGGCGGCGGGCCGGGGGCCGTACTGCACCACGTGACGATGTCGTACGACATCGACGCGGACAAGATGGTGGAGGTCCTGCGGATCGGGCGGGAGAAGCTGTCCGACAAGGGCACGAAGAGCGCCCGGAAGAGAGTCGATCCGCTGCGGCGTCAGACGGGGCTGGCGCGCGAGGCGGTCATCGACCGGATGATCGAGTCCTTCGGCGCGCGCTACGGCCTGACGCGGGGCAAGGTCACCGCCGAGGAACTGGAACGCGCCGAGGAACTGGCCCGCATCAAGTTCACGTCACGGCAGTGGACGGCGAGGGTGCCGTAGGGAAGGGGGGTTCCGCAGCCAGGGGGCGTCGGTTAACGGACATAGCGGCACACCGTGCCTGGACTGCCGTGACCGGGTGGGTACGCAGTGCGTCGGCACTTCCGCGGCACAGGCAGTCATGTGACACTGTCGTCCCCGTCCACCCTGCGGACCCTTTCCCCACCCCCTTCCCCACGAGAAGTGCGCCGTGCGTTCCCTTCCTCTGCCGCTCGCCCTCACCGCGCGCCTGTCGCCGGTCGCGGTGCTCGCCTGCGCCGGCTGGGCGCTGACGTCCGGACCGGTCACCCCGCCCGCCGCCGGGCAGCAGACGGCCCATAAGGTGCCCGCCGGTGCCTCCTCCGCGGCGCCCTCGGCCACGGCATCGGCGCCGAGGACGTACACCGCCGCGCCCGCCCCCTGCGCCAGTGTGCCCGCGGCCACCGTCAAGTCCCTGGTGCCGGGGGCCAGGACGGCCGGCAAGGAGATCCCGTCGACCGACACGGAGCTGCGCCGCACCTGTTCCTGGAACGCGCTCACGGGTTACGACTACCGCTGGCTCGACGTGTCCTTCGAGATCACCGGGTCGGACCGGGAGGCGCGCGAGGAGTACGAGCAGCGGATCCGCGAGAAGAGCGGTGGCGGGGCCGTCCCCGGACTCGGGGACGGCGGCTACTCGGTGGTCGACCTCACCACCGAGGACAAGCAGCAGACCCGCGAGGGCGTGGTGCTGGCCCGGGCCGCCAACGCGCTCGTGGTCGTCACCTACAACGGCAGCGACTTCGAGACCAAGAAGGCCCCCGCCACGGACGAGATCAACAAGGGGGCCATCAAGGCGGCGAAGGCGGCGGTCGCCGCGCTGGGCGGCGGTCGGGGCTGAGCAGCCGTACGCCGGGCCCTGGTCCACCGGGCCGGTGGGTTCCTTTCCCGATGCCGTGGACGACGACGTGGACCAGCGGGCCCAGTCGGACCCGGTCGTCGTTGCGCAGGCGGACCGCTTGGCCCGGCACCAGGACACGGCCGTTGACGCTGACGTCGTTGGTGGCGCCCCGTGGGACCTGTCGGGAACGGCCGTGCGGGCACCGGCCCCCTCCCCGGGACGGCGGGGAGGGGGAGACGAGGAGGGGCGGGGCCGGGGGCGTGCCCAGCGGGGTCAGGCGTTGACGGCGGGGATGATCCGGCTGCCGTAGGCGTCGATCGTCGCCTCCTGCGCGTCGTGCATGTCGTACACGGCGAACTGGTCGACGCCCAGGGCTCGCAGCGCGGTCAGCTTCTCGATGTGCTTCTGCGCGGGACCGATCACGCAGAAGCGGTCCACGATCTCGTCGGGCACGAACCGGGTGTCCGGGTTGTCGCTGCGCCCGTGGTGGGCGTAGTCGTAGCCGTGCCGGGACCTGATGTAGTCGGTGAGTTCCCGGGGGATCCGGCCGGAGTGCTCGCCGTACCGGGCGACCAGGTCGGCGACGTGGTTGCCGACCATGCCGCCGAACCAGCGGCACTGCTCGCGGGCGTGGGCGAGGGCCCCGGGCGAGTCGTCCTCGGTGACGTAGGCGGGCGCGGCCACGCAGACGGTGACCTCGGCGGGGTCGCGGCCGGCGGCGGCCGCCGCCTCCTTGACGCTCTTCACCATGTACTCGGTCAGGTACAGGTCGGCCAGCTGGAGGATGAACCCGTCGGCCTCCTCGCCGGCCATCTTCAGCGCCTTCGGTCCGTACGCGGCCATCCAGACGGGGAGTTCGGCTCCCTCCCCGACCCACGGGAACCGGATCCTCGTGCCGCCGAGGTCGGCCTCCTCGCCGCGGCCGAGGGCGCGGATCACCTTCATGGCCCCGCTGAGCCGGGCGAGGGTGTCGGGCGCGCGGCCGGCGACGCGCATCGCGGAGTCGCCGCGGCCGATACCGCAGACGGTGCGGTTGCCGAACATGTCGTTGAGGGTGGCGAAGGTGGAGGCGGTGACCTCCCAGGCGCGGGTGCCCGGGTTGGTGACCATCGGGCCGACCTTGAGCCTGGAGGTGTTGGCGAGGATCTGGCTGTGGATCACGAACGGCTCCTGCCACAGCACGGCGGAGTCGAAGGTCCAGCCGTAGCGGAAGCCGTTGCGTTCGGCCCGCTTCATCAGGCTGATGACGCGGGAGGCCGGCGGGTCGGTCTGGAGGACGAGGCCGAAGTCCATGGGGCCGCTCCTAGGCGAGGTACTGACAGGTGGAGCGCGGGGTGTAGACGCCGTGCCCGGCACGGCCGGTGTACTCCCGCTGGTCGATGACGAGTTCACCCCGGGAGAGGACCGTCTCGACACGGCCGGTGACGCGCCTGCCCTCGTACGCCGAGTAGTCCACGTTCATGTGGTGGGTCTCTGCGGACAGCACCTGTTCGGCGTGCGGGTCGTAGATGACGACGTCCGCGTCGGCGCCCGGGGCGAGGGTGCCCTTCTTCGGGTACAGGCCGAACATGCGGGCCGGGGTGGCGCAGGCGATCTCGATCCAGCGGCGGCGGGAGATGTGCCCGTCGACGACGGCCTGGTGCAGCAGGTCCATCCGGTTCTCCACACCCGGCAGGCCGTTGGGGATCTTGGAGAAGTCGCCGCGGCCGAGCTCCTTCTGGCCGGTGAAGCAGAAGGGGCAGTGGTCGGTGGAGACCACCTGGAGGTCGTTGGTGCGCAGCCCCTTCCACAGGGCGGCCTGGTGCTCCCTCGGCCGCAGCGGGGTGGAGCACACGTACTTGGCGCCCTCGAAGTCCGGTTCGGCCAGGTTGTCGGTGGACAGGAACAGGTACTGCGGGCAGGTCTCGCCGAAGACGTTCAGCCCCTCGTCCCGGGCCCGGGCCAGCTCGGCGACCGCCTCGGTGGCGGAGACGTGCACGACGTACAGCGGGGCGCCGGCGACCTGGGCGAGGCGGATGGCGCGGTGGGTGGCCTCGGCCTCCAGCAGGGCCTTGCGGACCTCGCCGTGGTAGCGGGGGTCGGTCTCGCCGCGGGCGAGGGCCTGTTCGACCAGGACGTCGATGGCGATGCCGTTCTCGGCGTGCATCATGATCAGGCCGCCGTTCTCGGCGGCGCGCTGCATGGCGCGCAGGATCTGGCCGTCGTCGCTGTAGAACACCCCCGGGTAGGCCATGAACTGCTTGAAGCTCGTCACCCCCTCCTCGATCAGCAGGTCCATCTCCTTGAGCGTCTCCTGGTTCACATCGGAGACGATCATGTGGAAGCCGTAGTCGATCGCGCAGTTGCCCTCGGCCTTGGCGTGCCAGGTGTCCAGGCCCTCGCGCAGGGTGTGGCCGACGCTCTGCACCGCGAAGTCGACGATCGTCGTCGTACCGCCCCAGGCCGCGGCCCGGGTGCCGGTCTCGAAGGTGTCCGAGGCGAAGGTGCCGCCGAAGGGCAGCTCCATGTGGGTGTGGGCGTCGACACCGCCCGGGATGACGTACTTGCCCCTGGCGTCGATGACCCTCCCCCACCCTTCGGCCCGGGGTTCCCCCCTCTCGCTCCGCTCGGCGGTGAACGCCCCGGCCGCGGGCGTGCCGGAGGCGGCGAGGGCGGCGATGCGGCCGTCCTCGATCAGGACGTCGGCGTGGATCTCGTCCGACGCGGTGATGACGAGACCGCCGCGGATGACGGTACGGCTGCTCATGCTGCTCCCTCGGTCGACGGTACGGTCGGGGCGCGGTCGGCGGCGCGCCCGCCGGGGGGCGGCGGTCGTCTCCGTACGCCCCCCGGCTGCCGCCGGTGGCGCTGGTCAGCTGCTGTCTTCCACGCTTCTCAGCGCCTGTTCCAGGATCGCCGCGCCCTCTTCGGCCTCGGCGACGGTCAGGGACAGCGGCGGGGCGATCCGCAGGGCGCTGGTGTCGTGACCGCCGCCCTTGCCGATGAGCAGTCCGCCGTCGCGGGCCGCCTCCAGCACCGCGGCGACGGCCTGCGGGTCGGCCTCGTCCGTGCCCGGTTTGACCAGTTCGACGCCGATCATCAGTCCCCGTCCGCGTACCTCGCGCACTCCTGGCAGCCGGGCGGCGACCGTGCGGAGCCGCTCGATGAGCAGTCCGCCGACCCGTCGGGCGTTGCCCTGGAGGTCGTGTTCCAGGAGGTGATTGAGGTTGGCGAGGGCGGCGGCCATGGTGAGCTGGGTGCCGCCGAAGGTCGAGATGCTGTTGGCGTCCAGGCAGTTCATGATCTCGGCGGGGGCGATCACCCCGCCGACGGACATGCCGTTGCCGATGCCCTTGGCGAAGGTGACGATGTCCGGCGGGCCGCCGCGGGCGTGCGCCTGCCAGCCCCAGAAGTGGTCGCCGGTGCGGCCCCAGCCGGTCTGCACCTCGTCGGCGATCCACAGGATCCCCTGGGCGGCGAGGACTTCGCGGAACGCCGCGTACAGCCCGTCGGGCGGCGAGGTGAACCCGCCGACGCCCTGGACGGGTTCGGCGATCAGCGCGGCGGGCGGCCGGATGTGCCCGAGGACGTCCTTCAGGTCGGCCACACACGCGTCGGTGAACGCGCGGTCGTCCAGCTCCGCGTACGGTCCCCGGGTGCGGACGCCGCCGTGGACGTACAGGGTGTGCAGCGGGGACAGCGAGGTCGGTGACCAGCCGCGGTTGCCGGTGATGCCGACCGTGCTGAAGGAGCGGCCGTGGTAGCTGTTGCGCATGGCCAGCACGGTGTTGCTGCGCCGGTAGGCGGTGGCGAGCAGCAGGGCGGTGTCGTTGGCCTCGGTGCCGGAGGTGGTGAAGAACACGCGGGCGTCGGGGATGGCGCTCACCTGGGCGATGCGCTCGGCGAGTTCGACCATCGGCCGGTTGAGGTAGAGGGTCGAGGAGTGGATGATCCGGGCGGCCTGCTCGCTGACCGCCTTGGTCACCTCGGGCAGCGCGTGCGCGGTCGACGTGGTCAGGATGCCGCCGAAGAAGTCCAGGTATCTGCGGCCGGCGGCGTCCCAGACGTACCGGCCCTCGCCGTGGGTGATCTCGATGGGGTCGTCGTAGTAGAGGGCGAGCCAGTCGGGCAGCACACGGCGGTGACGGGAGTAGAGGTCGTTCACGGCCGCACCAGCCCGTCGTAGGCGTCGGGGCGGCGGTCACGGTAGAAGGCCCACTGCTGCCGCACCTCCTCGATGAGGTCGAAGTCGAGGTCGCGGACGACGAGTTCCTCGGACTTGTCGTCGGCGGTCTCCCCCACGAAGCGTCCGCGCGGATCGACGAAGTACGAGGTGCCGTAGAAGTCGTTGTCGCCGTACTCCTCCTGCCCCACCCGGTTGATGGCGGCGACGAAGTACTCGTTGGCGACGGCCGCGGCGGGCTGCTCCAGCTGCCACAGGTGGGCGGACAGGCCCCGGTGGGTGGCGGAGGGGTTGTAGACCAGCTGGGCGCCGTTCAGGCCGAGTTGCCGCCAGCCCTCCGGGAAGTGCCGGTCGTAGCAGATGTAGACGCCGACCTTGCCGGCGGCGGTGTCGAAGACGGGCCATCCCAGGTTGCCGGGTTTGAAGTAGTACTTCTCCCAGAAGCCTTTGACCTGGGGGATGTGGTGCTTGCGGTACTTGCCGAGGTAGGTGCCGTCGGCGTCGATCACGGCGGCGGTGTTGTAGTAGAAACCGGACTGCTCGACCTCGAAGACCGGGACGACGATCACCATGCCGGTCTCGCGGGCGAGGTCCCGCATCCGGCGGACGGTCGGCCCGTCGGGCACCGGCTCGGCCCAGCGGTAGTGCTCCGGTTCCTGCACCTGGCAGAAGTAGGGGGCGTTGAAGACTTCCTGGAAACCGATGATCCGTGCGCCCCGGCGAGCCGCCTCCCGGGCGTGCTCCTCGTGTTTCGCCACCATGGACTCGGTGTCGCCGGTCCAGGTGGCCTGGACCAGAGCGGCGCGTACGACGTTGGCCATGAGCTGCTCCTTCGACGCGGCCTCAGAGCCTCTACGCCCGTAGAGCAGGCCGTAGAGGGACGAACTTAAGCCTCCGGGAGGCCCTTGCCAAGACCATCGCCGCCAACCCGCGCAGTCGATCACGTTTCACACTCCGGTGGGTGAGCGGCTCCGCCCGTCGGGGGCGGACCGGGTGCGCTCCCGCGCCGCCGGTCATAAACCGTGGCCGGCCACCCGCAGCGCGTGCACGACGTCCCAGTGCCGCTCGTC
The DNA here is from genome assembly GCF_043195475.1 of Streptomyces sp. Y20. Taxonomy (NCBI): domain Bacteria; kingdom Bacillati; phylum Actinomycetota; class Actinomycetes; order Kitasatosporales; family Streptomycetaceae; genus Streptomyces; species Streptomyces sp. Y20. The sequence continues at coordinate 583,994 of NZ_JBIDDP010000002.1, read as the reverse complement.
GGACACGCCGAGCGCGGCCGTCAGCAGGAGGGGCACCAGGCGCTCCGGACCGGCGGCGGCGCACCGGGCGGCCTCCTCGGGCGTACGGGCCCGCACGCAGGCGTCCAGCAGGGCCCACGCCTCCCGGTGCCGGCCCTCCTCGCCCAGCCGCAGCACGGCCGCACCGATCTGCTCCGCCGGCCTCGCCACGCCCTGCCGCAGCATCTGCCGCGCGTCGGCGTCCCGCCCGGCCGCGGCGAGCGCGTCGGCGGCGGCGACCAGCCGCTCGGCGGGCAGCGAGGCGGCCTCCCACAGCAGCGTGGTCCAGTCGGCCCCGAGTCCGGCCCGGCACAGGGCGTCCGCGAGCGGCGGCAGCCGGCCGGCCGGCCACCGCGCGGCCTCGGCCAGCAGCACGTGCGCCTCACCGCTGCGTCCCTCGGCCCGCAGCCGGGCGAGCCGCTCCACGGCCCCGGCGATCGCCTCCCGGGCCCCTTCGTCCACCACCGCGGCAGCCACCGGCTCCGCCACGGCCGGCCCCGCGGCCCCGGCGAACCGGGCCCCGCGAGGCGTACGGCCCCCGGCGCCGGCGCCCGGCCCGCAGGCCTGCGGCACGACCACCGGGGCGCCCGCGTCGCCCTCCCCCGCCCCGGCGAACCGCGCACCACCACGACGACGCCCGCGGGGCGGGGGCGTCACGGGCGGGGCGGGGGCCGTCGGGGGCACGGGGGCCGGTGAGGCGGGCGGCACCGGCGGCTCGGGGGCCGCCGGCGGGTACCAAGGCGCGCCGCCGGAAGCGGGAGACGGCGGACGAGCCGGGGGCGTCGCATGGGAGGGGACCTCCGGGCGCGCCGGACCCGGCGTCCGGCGGGGGAACGCGTGTGCCCTCGGTCGGTCCAACTCGGCCATGCGGGACTGCAGTTCGGCGCAGCGTGCGGTGGCGCGTTCGTGGTCGTCGCGGGCCTGGGCGAGGTGGGTGCGGAGAATCTCGGCGCGCGCCCCGGACACCGGCTCGGACAGCAGACGGCTCAGTTCGGCGTGGCGCTCCGCGGCGTAGCGCTGCTCGCCGAGCATGACGTCGAGCCGGTCGGCCAGAATGTCCCGCGCGCCGGGCCGGGCGTCGTACGCGGTGAGCGCGGCGGCGTGCAGCGCGCGGGCCCCTTCCCGTTCGGCCGCCGCGACGGCGGGACCGCAGGTCGCGCCGAGGTCCTCCAGCAGGGCCTCGACCACATCCCACGGGGGGATCTCGCGCCCGTCCAGGCAGGCCCGCATCCCCTCGGGATCACGGTGCCAGAAGACCGCGCTCCTGCCCCCGCCCTGCCCGGCCCGGGCCAGAAGTCCGTCCAGGTAGCTAGCGAACTCCCGCACGCTGCCGGGAAGTCGATCCACCGCCATCGCCTCCGCTCCCGCCCGGCTGCCAGCGCTCCGTCCGGTAGGCAACACCAGTCGTGTTACGGACCTGCTACGCAGAGTTTTCCGGCGGCGCGCGAACGGCTCCCGGCGGGATCCCCGGCCACGGCTGCCGCCCGGACCGGCACGGCCCCCGCTTCTCCTCACGGCACGAGGGCCCACCCGGAGAGGCGCGAGGAGCCGCATGGGCGGCACAGACCCCGTGCACCCGCCGACGAACAGCACCCGCTCACCCCGCCCCCGCGAGGGACACCGCGGCGAACATGCCCGCCCCAGGGGATCGTGTCATCGTGGGCATGAACCGCCCCCACCCGGTTACCCGGCGGAGCCAGTCGTCAGCGAAGGAACGCAACGCCATGACCAACGGCTACCCTCCTGACCCGTTCGGCGAGTTCCTGGCCCGCTTCTTCGGCGGCGCCCCCGGGGGTGCCCCCGGCCCCCGGCACATCGACATCGGCCGCCTGCTCAGCCAGCCGGCCCGGGAGCTGGTCAGAGGGGCCGCCCAGTACGCCGCCGAACACGGCAGCCGGGACCTGGACACCCAGCACCTGCTGCGCGCGGCGCTGTCCACGGAGCCCACCCGGAGTCTGCTGAGCCGGGCGGGCGCGGACCCGGACTCGCTCGCGACGGAGATCGACCACCGGGCCGGTCCGGCGCAGCACGGGCCGGGCGAGGCACCGCCGCCGACGTCGCTGTCGCTGACCCCGGCGGTCAAGCGGGCCCTGCTGGACGCGCACGACCTGGCGCGGGCGAGCGGCGCCGGGTACATCGGCCCGGAGCACGTGCTGAGCGCGCTGGCCGCGAATCCGGACTCGGCGGCCGGGCACATCCTGAACGCGGCCCGGTTCTCGGCGGGCTCCCTGCCGCCGGAGGCCCCGGAGAGCAGCCAGCCCCGCCCGGAGCGGCAGCGGCCCACCGGCACGCCGACCCTGGACAAGTACGGCCGTGATCTGACCGAGCTGGCCCGGCAGGGCCGGGTCGACCCGGTCATCGGCCGGGACGCGGAGATCGAGCAGACCATCGAGGTGCTGTCGCGGCGCGGCAAGAACAACCCGGTGCTGATCGGTGACGCGGGTGTCGGCAAGACGGCCGTCGTGGAGGGGCTGGCCCAGCGCATCGCGGACGGTGACGTCCCGGACGTCCTGGCGGGGCGCAGGGTCGTGGCCCTGGACCTGACGGGTGTCGTGGCCGGCACCCGTTACCGGGGTGACTTCGAGGAACGCCTGAACAACATCGTGGACGAGATCCGCGCGCACTCCGACCGGCTGGTGGTGTTCATCGACGAGCTGCACACCGTCGTGGGCGCGGGGGCCGGCGGCGAGGGCGGCGCGATGGACGCCGGGAACATCCTCAAGCCGGCTCTCGCCCGGGGCGAGCTGCACATCGTGGGCGCGACCACGCTGGAGGAGTACCGCCGGATCGAGAAGGACGCGGCGCTGGCCCGCCGGTTCCAGCCGATCCTGGTGCCGGAGCCGACGGCCGCCGACACGATCGAGATCCTGCGCGGGCTGCGCGACCGGTACGAGGCCCACCACCAGGTGCGTTACACCGACGAGGCGCTGATCGCCGCCGTGGAGCTGTCCGACCGGTATCTCACGGACCGGCGGCTGCCCGACAAGGCGATCGACCTGATCGACCAGGCGGGCGCGCGGGTCCGGCTCGGTGCCGGCACGAAGGGCACGGACGTGCGCGCGATGGAGCGCGAGGTGGAGCAGCTGGTCCTGGACAAGGACCAGGCGGTCGCGGACGAGGACTACGAGCAGGCCAAGCAGCTGCGCGACCGGATCACCGAGCTGAAGCAGCGGATCACGGCGGCCAGCGGCGACGGGAGGGCCGACGAGGGGCAGCTGGAGGTGACGGCGGAGGCCATCGCCGAGGTGGTGTCCCGCCGGACCGGCATCCCGGTCAGCAGGCTCACGCAGGAGGAGAAGGAACGGCTGCTCGGCCTGGAGGAGCACCTGCACCAGCGGGTCGTCGGCCAGGAGGAGGCCGTCGGCGTGGTCGCGGAGGCGGTGCTGCGCTCCCGCGCAGGGCTGGCCAGCCCGCACCGGCCGATCGGCAGCTTCCTGTTCCTCGGCCCGACCGGTGTCGGCAAGACGGAGCTGGCCCGGGCGCTGGCCGAGGCCCTGTTCGGCAGCGAGGACCGGATGGTCCGGCTCGACATGAGCGAGTACCAGGAGCGGCACACCGTCTCGCGGCTGGTGGGCGCCCCGCCCGGGTACGTCGGCCACGAGGAGGCGGGGCAGCTCACCGAGGTGGTGCGCCGGCACCCGTACTCGCTGCTCCTGCTGGACGAGGTGGAGAAGGCACATCCGGACGTCTTCAACATCCTGCTCCAGGTGCTGGACGACGGCCGGCTGACCGACTCGCAGGGGCGCACCGTGGACTTCACCAACGCGGTCATCGTGATGACGAGCAACCTGGGCTCCGAGGCGATCACCCGGCGCGGTGCCGGGATCGGGTTCGGGCCGGGTGGTGCGGACGCGGACGAGGAGGCGCGGCGGGAACAGATCCTGCGGCCGCTGCGGGAGCACTTCCGGCCGGAGTTCCTCAACCGTATCGACGAGATCGTGGTTTTCCGTCAGCTGACGGGCGAGCAACTGCGGCAGATCACCGATCTGTTGCTGGAGGGCACCCGGCGGCTGCTGGACGGGCAGGGCATCACGGTGGAGTTCACGGACGCGGCCGTCGACTGGCTCGCCGAGCGCGGCTACCAGCCGGAGTACGGTGCCCGGCCACTGCGCCGCACGATCCAGCGCGAGGTGGGCAACCAGCTGTCCCGGCTGCTGCTGGACGGCACGATCGCCAGGGGCAGCCGGGTGACGGTGGACGCGCAGGACGGGCGGCTGGACTTCCGCACGGAGGAAGCCCGGCCGCCCGCACCCGAGTTGTGAGCGTGTCCCCCGGCTCAGCCGGGGGACACCGGCTTCCCGGGGGACACTGCCGTCCGGGTGCCGCCGTCTACGGTGCCGGGTCGACCACCATCGCCGAGCCGCCGCCGCGCCGCACCTTCTCGGCGGCGGCCAGCCACTTCCCCCCGGGCAGCCGCTGCACGCCGGTCGCCGCGCCGATCTCCGGGTTCACCTTGAAGCTGTGCCCGAGGGCCTCCAGCCGCGCCCTGAGGTCACTGTCGTACAGGGCGGGCTCGATCTCCGTCTGGGCCGCGTTGCGCTGGCTGGCGCGCGGGGCGGCGATGGCGTCGACCAGCGGCAGCCCCCGGTCCAGGAACCCGGTGAGCGTCTGGAGCACGGTGGTGATGATGGTCGCGCCGCCGGGCGAGCCGAGCGCCACCACCGGCCTGCCGTGCCGGTCCAGGACGATCGTCGGGGAGATCGAGGAGCGCGGGCGCTTGCCCGGGCCCGGCAGGTTGGGGTCGTGCACGGCCGGGTTGGCCGGCGCGAAGGAGAAGTCGGTCAGCTCGTTGTTGAGCAGGAAGCCCCGGCCCGGGACGGTGATGCCGCTGCCGCCGGTCTGCTCGATGGTGAGCGTGTAGGAGACGACGTTGCCCCACTTGTCGGCCACGGTGAGGTGGGTGGTGTTCTCCCCCTCGTAGGTCGTCGGGGCCGCCGTGCCGCCCTTGCCGCAGGCCGCGGGGTGGCGCGGGTCGCCGGGCGCGAGCGGGCTGGTGAGGACCGCGTCGCCGCGGATCAGGCAGGCGCGCGAGTCGGCGAACCGCTGCGACAGCAGCTGCCTGGTCGGTACGTCCTCGAAGGCGGGGTCACCGACCCAGCGCCCGCGGTCCGCGAAGGCGATGCGGCTGGCCTCGATGAAACGGTGCAGATACTGCGTTTTGCTCGCCCTGGAGAGGTCGCTGTCCTCCAGGATGTTGAGCGCCTCGCCGACGGTGGTGCCGCCGGAGGAGGAGGGGGCGATGGAGTACACGTCCAGGCCGCGGTACGACGTCCGGGTGGGCGCCTGCGACTTGGCGTGGTAGACGGCCAGGTCCTTCTCGGCCAGCTTGCCGGGGCGCGCGTTCCAGTGGGAGGCGGGGTCCACGGGCGGGTGTTCCACCGTGCGGACGATGTCGTCGCCGATGTCCCCGTGGTAGACCGCGTCGACGCCCTTGCGGCCCAGCTCCTCGTAGGTGCGGGCGAGTTCGGGGTTCTTGAACGTGGAGCCGGTGACCGGGAGCCGTCCGCCCGGCAGGAACAGCTTCGCGGTGTCCGGGAAGTAGCGGAACCGGGCCTCGTTGGACGCGGTCTGCGAGCGGAAGGTGCCGTCCACCGTGAAGCCGGCGCGCGCGATCCGCTCTGCCGGTTTCAGTACCGCGGCGAGCCTCCTGGTGCCCCACTCCCCCAGCGCGCGCTGCCAGGTGGCGGGGGTGCCCGGAGTGCCGACGCTCAGGCCGCTGCTGACGGCGTCCTCGAAGGCGAGCGGTTTGCCCTTCTCCAGGAACAGGTCGGAGTCGGCGCTCAGCGGCGCGGTCTCGCGGCCGTCGATGGTGTGGACGGTGCGGGTTCGGGCGTCGTAGTAGACGAAGTAGCCGCCCCCGCCGATGCCGGCCGAGTAGGGCTCGGTCACACCGAGCGCGGCGGCCGTGGCGACGGCCGCGTCGACCGCGTTGCCGCCCTTCTTGAGGACCTCGATGCCGGCGGCGGAGGCGTCCGGGTCGACGCTGGCGACCGCGCCGCCGTACCCGACGGCCACCGGAACCTTCGCCGGCGTCCCGCTCGCCGCCGTGCCGGGCGGGGCCGCCGCCCCCACCGACACCATGGCGGCCGAGACCGCCAGTACCACCAGTTTCCGCGTGCCAGGACGACCCATCCGTACCTCCCGCCGGGACAGTCCGCGCAGCGTAACCAGATTGCCGTAGTACTGACAGTACGCCTCGGCGGCCCGCCACACGAACGTCACACATCGAACACCGGTACGTACGTCTACCCCAGGGCCCGCTAGCATGCGCGGCCATGAACGACGACGTGCGCAACATCGTCCTCGGCGTCATGGCGGCCGGCGTCAGTGCCGCGCTGGGCTGGCTGACCCGCACCTTCCTGTGGCGGCGGGGACTGCGCCGCAAGCAGGCCTTCTTCGGGCTGCCGGACCACTCCGAGGCGCTGCTGGTGGTCAACCGCAACGCGGGCGGCCCCGAACTGGCGGTGATGCGGCACGACGTGTTCGCCCTGCTGGAGTTGTCCGCGCTCATCAAGGACTGCCGCGCGCACGCCCAGGTCGTCGCACACGACGCCGCCCGGCAGGGTTTCGGGGAGCGCACGGAGTTCTGCCTCGGCGGCCCCGTCTCCAACCACCGCACGGCGGCTCATCTGTCCTCGCTGCTGCCGGGCGTGCGCGTGAACGTGGAGGCCGAGGCCGGTGCGGACCGCGGGGCCTTCCGGATCGACGGCTCCGACTACCGCGCGGAGACCGGCCGGAGCGAGTACGTGCTGCTCGCCCGGCTCACCGTGGGCGAGCGGCGCGACGCCCGCCCGGTGTTCCTCTTCTGCGGCCAGAGCGCCATCACCAACCAGGCCGCCACACGCTATCTGGCCCGCCACCACGAGCGGCTGGCCCGCAGGTACCGCACCGGTTCCTTCGTCCTGCTGCTGAAGGTGGTCAACTCGCGGGCGTACGGCCCGGATGTGGTGGAGCTGGTGGCGGACGTGACGCGGGCGGCGCGGACACCGCGACCCGAGCCCGTCACCGGCGGCGACGAGTGAGCCCTCAACAATCTTTACCCGTACGTAACTTACCGACGGGTTACTTACGGTAAGAAGGCGCGGTTACCGTCGGGTCACTTTGCACGGAACCAGTGAAGGAGTGACCCCGTGGGACACAGTCGCGCCGCCCTGCGCACCTCCGCCGCGGCAGCCGTCTCGGCGGCCCTGATCGCCGGCACCGTCACCGGCCTCGCACCGGCCGCCCAGGCCGCCCCGTCCGTCCGCTTCGTCGACATCACCGGCGACGGCGGCACCGTGCTCAAGGCCAACGTCCTCACGCCCGCGGGCGCCGGCGCCTCGGCCCGCTACCCGCTCGTCGTGCTGCCCACGAGCTGGGGCCTGCCCCAGGTGGAGTACCTCGCCCAGGCGCAGAAGCTCGCCGACTCCGGCTATGTGGTGGTCGGTTACAACGTGCGCGGCTTCTGGCAGTCCGGCGGCCGGATAGAAGTGGCCGGTCCACCCGACGTAGCGGACGCCTCCCGGGTCATCGACTGGGCACTGGCCCACACCCCGGCCGATCCGCGGCACATCGGCATGGCCGGGGTCTCGTACGGCGCCGGTATCAGCCTGCTCGCCGCCGCGCACGACAAGCGCGTCAAGGCCGTGGCCGCGCTCAGCGGCTGGGCGGACCTGATCGACTCCATCTACTCCGGCCGCACCCAGCACCTCCAGGCGGCGGCCGTGCTGGACGGCGCCGCCACCCTCACCGGCCACGAGAGCCCCGAACTGCGCGCCATCTTCGACAACCTGTACTCCTCGAACCTGTCGAAGGAACAGGAGATGATCGACTGGGGGCAGAAACGTTCCCCCGTGACCTATACCGACCAGCTGAACGCCAACGGCGCCGCGGTCATGCTGGCCAACGCCTGGGGCGACACGGTCTTCCCGGCGAACCAGTACGCCTCCTTCTACGAGAAGCTGACCGGGCCCAAGCGGCTGGAGCTGCGCCCCGGCGACCACGCCACCCCCGAACTGACCGGCCTGTTCGGGCTGCCCAACGACGTGTGGACGGACACCGAGCGCTGGTTCGACCACTACCTCAAAGGCGCCGACAACGGCATCGAGCGCGAACAGCCGGTCCGGCTGAAGCCCCGCAGCGCGGGGGGATACGAGGGCTACCCGGACTGGAAGTCGGTCGCCGCGACCCGGCGGAAGATCGCACTGGCGGGCTCCCCCACGATCCACGCGAACGTCGACTCCGGCGCGGACGGCGGCATCGTCTTCCTCTCCAGCATCCTGGACCAGGTGGCCCAACTGCCGCCCGTCGCCTCGATGCCGCTGCTGCCGCGCCGCTGGGCGGCCGTCTGGCAGTCGGAGCGGTACGGCAGCGCCCAGCGGGTGCGCGGCACGGCGAGCCTGCACACCACGCTCACCCCGACCGCGGAGAGCGGCACCCTGATCGCCTACCTGTACGACGTGGGCCCGCTCGGCCTGGGCAAGCTCGTCACCCACGCGCCGTACACCTGGCACGGGCGGACGCCCGGCGAACCGTTCACCGTCGACCTGGACCTGTTCTCCACGGCCTACGACGTCCCCGCCGGGCACCGCCTCGCGCTGGTGGTCGACACGGTCGACCCGCTCTACCTCGAGCACAACCCGTCCGGCGCGCAGCTGACCTTCTCCTCGCCCGTGGACGACCCGTCATACGTGTCCGTCCCCTTGCGCGAGCAGTGATCTCCGGCTGCCGCCGGACGAGCCTGGCCCGTGTGGTCTGCTGCCCCCTTGCGGTCCCGGGGCCATGGGGGGGCTCCCCACCCGGCAGCAGCGTCCCAGGGCCGGCCGCGGCGACCGCCACGGCCGGCCCTGGGACTGCGCTGCTCACGGCGGGACACCCGGCCGGCGAACCACGAGAGCAGCAGGCACATCCCGATGTGGATCGGCGGTCACCATCACCACGGGGATGAACGGCAAATCGTAGTCGAGGTTGGCGGCGATGCGTTTGCCGGCGTGGGGGAACTGCTCGCGGGACGCGCGCGAGCAGGGTGTGAACGCGGCCTCCCACCGGCCGCGTTCACCGGTGTCCACGGCCGCGCGAGGCAGCTCGTCCGCCGCCCCCGGCAACCGCAACTGGTCGGAATCGCAGTGGAGTTGCCGGGCCCCCGGCACCGTGCCGGCCCGAGCCCCAGGGACGCCGGCGGGGGGCAGGGAGGCCCCCAGGGAGTCAGGCCTCGGCGATCTCCGCGTACAGCTGGGACAGCTCGGGGACCCCGCTGACCGCCCACTCCTGTCCGGCCGGCACCACCTCGAACACGCGGCCGGAGGTGAGCCGCACGACGGGCTCGCCGTCGGAGGTGATCTGCCAGGCGGCGCCGGGTACGGTCCGCACCACGACCGTGCCCAGGTACAGGCCGGCGTCGTGGCCCAGCCAGGGCAGCAGCTCGGCGTCGTCCCGCCAGCGCGGCACCAGCTGGTCCAGGGCCTCCAGCGAGGCCGGAGTGTCGTCGAGGCGGACGCCCGCCCGCACCGCCTGCGAGCGCAGCAGCTCGCACTCGGAGAGCAGCGCCGCGACCGCCCCTGGGTCGGCGGGGAGCGCCGCGTCACCGTTCTTCTTGTGCCGGGGGCCCAGGAACGGAAGGTGCATGGACCCAGCGTGGCATCACACGTCCAGGTCGACCACCACCGGCGCGTGGTCGGAGGCGCCCTTGCCCTTGCGCTCCTCGCGGTCGACGTAGGCGTCCTTGACGGCCTGGGCGAACGGCACGTTGCCGTACACCAGGTCGATGCGCATGCCGCGGTTCTTGGGGAAGGAGAGCTGGCGGTAGTCCCAGTAGGTGAACGGCTGGTCGTACTTCAGCGGGCGCGGCACGACGTCGCTCAGGCCCTCCTCGCGCAGGGCGGCCAGGGCGGCGCGCTCGGCCGGGGTGACATGGGTGGAGCCCTCGAAGGCGGCCCGGTCGAAGACGTCGTCGTCCGTCGGCGCCACGTTGTAGTCACCCAGCACCGCGAACGGGCGACTGCCCTGCGCGTCGCCCCGCACCGCCGCTCTCAGGGCCTCGAACCACTGGAGCTTGTACGCGTAGTGCGGGTGCCCGACCTCGCGGCCGTTGGGCACGTACACCGACCAGACGCGGACCGGGCCGCAGGTCGCCGAGAGGGCGCGCGGCTCGGTCACACCGTCGTAGCCGGGGTCACCGGGCAGGCCCTTGACCACGTCCTCGATGCCGACGCGGGAGAGTACCGCCACGCCGTTCCACCGGCCGGTCGCGTGGACCGCCGCCTCGTAGCCCAGTTCGCGCAGCTGGTCGACCGGGAACTGCTCCTCGGCGATCTTGGCCTCCTGGAGGCAGAGCACGTCGGTGCCGCTGCTCTCCAGCCAGGCCAGCAGCCTCGGCAGGCGGGCGGTGATCGAGTTCACGTTCCAGGTGGCGATGCGCATGTCCCCCAACCTACCCGGCGGGTCCGACAACCGGCCGTGCTCACAGATCGGCGGAGGCCCCCGGATCCAGCCGCAGGTGGTCCGTGCCCCCCAGGGCGCCGATCTGGCGGTCGTAGATCGGCCGGGCGAGGTCGGTGAGCAGGGCGTCGTGGACGTCGTAGGCGCGCTGCGGCCCGACCTCGCGGACGTAGTCGATCACCTCGGAGATCTTGCTCCAGGGAGCCATCACGGGGAGCATCAGGGTCTCCACCGGGCGCGAGGGGACGGTGAGGGCGTCGCCGGGGTGGAAGACCCTGCCGCCGTCGATCAGGAAGCCGACGTTGGTGATCCGCGGGATGTCCGGGTGGATCACCGCGTGCAGCTCGCCGTGGACCTCCACCTCGAAACCGGCGGCGCTGAACGCGTCGCCGTGGCCGACGGTGTGCACGCGGCCCGGGAAGGCCGCCGCGATCTGGTCGGCGACGGACCTCGGCGCCCAGATCCGGGCGGCCGGGTTGGCCTCCAGGGCGGCCCGCAGCCGGCCCTCGTCGAAGTGGTCCGGGTGCTCGTGCGTGACCAGGACGGCGTCCGCGCCGACCGCCGCGTCCTCCTCGGAGAACCCGCCCGGGTCGATGACGAGGGTGCGCCCCTCCTTGTCGAGGCGGACGCAGGCGTGGGACTTCTTCGTGAGCTTCATGTCTCACCATCCTGCCGCGTACGACGGCCCCGCGGGGCCCTACTCGGCGGGCGTGGTCTCCTCCCGGATGACCTCCCGGGCCACCCGGAACGCGCGGTTCGCGGCCGGCACACCGCAGTAGACGGCCGCCTGGAGCAGCACCTCCGCGATCTCGTGCGGGGTCAGTCCGTTGCGCAGGGCCGCGCGGGTGTGGGCCGCCAGCTCCTCCTGGTGACCGCCCGCGACCAGCGCGGTGAGCGTGATGCAGCTGCGGGTACGCCGGTCCAGGCCCGGCCGGTCCCAGATCTCGCCCCAGACGTACCGGGTGACGAACTCCTGGAAGTCCCCGGAGAACTCGTCGGCCTGCGCCAGCGCCCGGTCCACATGCGCGTCGCCGAGCACCTCCCGGCGGATCTTCAGCCCGGTCCCGTACCGGTCGGGCTGCCCGGTGGCCTGCGCCGGTACGGCCGCCGGGGCGATCTCGGCGACCGGCGCGGCCTGCGGCGGCGCGGCCGGGACCGGGACGGCCGGGGCACTGGGCAGGACGTTCTGGCCGGTGTCGAAGGACTGCTGCCAAGCACTGGAGAAGTGGTGCACCAGCAGGTCGGTGACGGCGGCGGGCTGCTCCACCGGGACCAGGTGCGAGGCGCCGGGGACGACCGCGAGGCGGGCGTCCGGGATGCCGGCGACCAGGGTCCGGGCCTCGGCGGGACCGGTGACCTGGTCGTCGGCACCGACCAGCACCAGCGTCGGCACACCGACCCGGCCCAGCTCCGGCCGGACGTCGAACCCGGCGAGCGCCTCGCAGGCGGCGATGTAACAGCCCGGATCGGTGGTGCGGACCATCTGCACCGCCCACTCGGTGATCGCCGGCTGCGCGGCGGCGAACCCACCGGTGAACCAGCGGTCCGGCGCGGTCCGGGCGATCGGGTCGAGCCCGTTGGTGCGCACGATCACCCCGCGCTGGCGGAACTCGTCCGCGGTGCCGAACCGGGGGGAGGCCGCGACCAGCGCGAGGGAGGCCAGCCGCTCGGGGTGCCGCAGGGCCAGCTCGATGCCGACGGCCCCGCCCAGCGCACACCCCGCGTATCCGAACCGCTGCACTCCCAGCGCGTCCAGCGTCACCAGCAGCCGGGCGGTCAGCTCGGCGACGGAACCGGCCGGGTGGGCGGGGGCGCCGCCGTGGCCGGGCAGATCGAACCGGAAGACCCGCCACTGCTTGACCAGCTCCGGCACCTGGCGGTCCCACATGTGCCATGTGGTACCCAGTGAGGGACCCAGGATCAGGACTGGGGCGTCTTCCGGCCCGTCGAAGCGGTATTGCAGGGTGTTCGGTGGCGTCTCACTCACGCCCCAGACCTTCTCACGTATCACTAAATCCCACACAGCCGGGGAAAGCCGGCGGCACGCACCCGCGGCTCGACTCGTCGGGCGTCGAACCCCTGATGGTCAAGGCGATCACCGGGCGGAGAGAGCGGTGACGACCTGACACGACGTTGTGCCGCCAGGGCCGTGCCCGCTCAGGGGACGGCGGGGCGACAACGCCGCCAGCGCATCTGTCATCCGTTCATCACCACGCCCGGCCGCCGCCGGGAGGGCCTGGCCCGGGCGATGTGTACACCACGCGATGCCCGGCATCCCACACCTGCGCAACCTCGCCGTGCCGGGCCGAGTGAGCGACCCGCCCGGCGGGCATCCATGTCTCCGGCTCAGCGAAGACCATTTCGGGACAACCCTTGGCCGTGCCCACGAACAGAACTTCGCCACTTCGCCCGTAGGCCGACACCTCACATGACGAGCAGCCCGGACTCCATGGCCCTGACAACCGCAAGGGTTCGGTTGGGGCAATTGAGTTTGGCCAAAATGATGCCGACCGCGCGTTTGACTCCATGCTCGGAGATACCCAGCGATCGAGCGACTTGTCGGTTGCTCAACCCCTCGGCGATCAGGCGCAGCACCTGATGTTCACGTGCCGTCAGCGCGATCATCGACGCGCGCTTCGAGGCGGTGTCCTCACCGGCCTGGTCGGGCGACGCCACGGATCGTCGCGCCAGGGTCGCCGAGACGTGGAATCGTCCAGCCTTCACGTCGATGATCGCTTCGCGCAGGGTATCCGGACGGAGGTCCGCCCAATCCAGAAAACCGCTTGCATGATCGACCCAGGATTGCTCAACAACGTCTGCCGAATCCACCAAGATCAGTACATGGATGTTACGGAGGCGCAGCTTTTCAGCAGTCTCGCCCGGTACGGACTCCAGGGCTCTGCTGTCCGAAATGATCAGCTGACCGTTGCAGAATGTCGAGGGATCTTCGATATCCGCGACGGATTGCATGGTCAACTGGATGTCGAGCGAACGAAGCATTCCCTCGATACTGTATCGATGAATGTCGTCTTCGATTATCAGCGCCATTCCGGTCTGCAGCAGGGAACGTCCAGCCTGCGGCGAAGCCCGCCCGCCAGACATACCGGACGCCAAGTAGTCGATCTGACTGCTGTAGTTTTCGTTATTTCCGTTGTTCGAAATCAGTGGCCACGTCAGCCTGTTCTTCACGCTGCCCATGTCAGCGCGCAATCCTCCGTCGCCCATATCACTGACACCCCGTTAACTCATGTTAATTCAGTTCTGAAACGTTCGATCTTGATAGATGAGCATGGCACGGAGTCACGGGAACTGTCCACCCGGAACGGACCACCGCACGATGGGGCGTTAACGGACTCATACCGGGCTCAATCCGACAATCCTGTTGGCCGAGCGTGCGGCCTGTCGGCGCCGATCGCCGCGCTCGACTTTCACTTGTTCTTCGCGGCGACGACGCAGGAGAGCGGCAGCGAGCGACCGACTGGATGGACTCCGTGATGTTCACGGCGACCTCCGGGACGGGCAAGTCCGTCGGCATCTCCTTCGCCACGCAGAACTGCCGCCAGACCGTGCTCGATGAGGAGACATCGTAGGAGACTTATGAAGATCTTGCTCAGGGGACTGCCGGTGGAGGGCTGGGCGACCCCTTTGGCTATGTGGTGACTGGGGTGAGGTGCCAGGCGCCGTTATTGCGGGTGAGTCCGAGGTTGATCAGCGTTCGCAGTTAAGGGCGGCGGCGCGGGTGTGGAGCCATGCTGCAGGTGCTGGCGGGCGTCACCGGTGGAGTAGGCGGTGTCACCGAAGACGTCCAACGGCTGGTTCTCGCCGGCGAGCAGGTCGATGCCGACGGCGGCCTCGTGGTGCTCGGTTCCGGTGCCGGGTCGCAGGGAGACGGCGGTGTATAGCCCTGTTCTCCGGCTCGACGGCGCGGTGGGCCTTGAAGCCGTCCTGCTGGTGGCTGCGGGTCTTGTGCACGTGCCGGGAGGCGGGTGGATCGTGGAGACGCGGTCGTAGGCGGTGCCCCGGGTGATGCGCCAGCGCCCGTCGCGTCCGTCCGAGTCGTCGGCCGGCTCGACGTCTTGTCCGGCGATCAGGGCCAGGATGCCGACCGCGTTCGCGGCCCTCTCGCCCAGCTGCTGCTCAGGCAGGTGGCCCAGCAGCCGCAGCGCGTCGCCGACGAGCGCATCGACGAGATCGACGCGGGCCTGCTCGTCGTTCCAGGCGATCCGCGGTTTGCCCGGGTCGGTGTAGTCATGGGCCGTGCACTGCACCGAAGCCACCCGGTCGGCCCCGGGAACCTCACGAGTCACCGCGCGGACGGCGCCGATGAGCAGGGTGACGGTGTCTTGGGTGGCCACCGCGCCGTCCAGCACGGTGGAGTCCAGGGCCCGCTGGTGCTTGCCCTTGAGCGCCCCGGTGGCCTTCACAATCTCCCGCACCGCCTCGAAGACGCGGTCTGGTCGGGCCGAGCGGGCCGGCCGACGACGGAAGTAGGCCAGCAGAGAAGGGTCGAACGCGGTGTCGTACAGGCCCAGCCCGCACGCGGCCTTCCATCGCAGGTCGCACCGCAGTTCCTGGACGGTCTCGAAGTTCCGACACCCCGTACAGGGCGGCCTGCAGCGTGATCGTGGCGGCCAGGATCTGCGGCGGCATGCTCGGCCGCCGCCATTCGCCGAGGGATACAATGTCCGCGAACATCGCTGCCGGGAACAACGCACCGCGACGCTCGGCCAGGAACGCGAACACACTGCCCGCGGGGATCAACTCCCGGCAGGTCTCCCACACCGGGCCCTACCGTCTCGCCGACCCATTCCATCGCCACAACAAGCAGTCTGGGCCCGCCGCTCGCGCGGCGGGCCCAGAACCCAAGATCTTCATGAGTCTTCTAGCGGTTCGTCCGCAAGCATCCGGCAGCCGGAGGACGAACCGGCCCCGCCTGACGACGCGGGCGACGCGTCGTCAGGCGGGCTGGACGGTGATGGTGCAGAGGCGCTTGGTGGCCCGAGTCAGGGCCACGTACAAGTCCCTCTCCCCGCCGGGGCGGGTCGTGATGATTTCCCCGGGGTTGATGACGACGACCCCGTCGAATTCCAGGCCGCGTGCTTCGGACGCCGGCACGATGCGTGCGTGGTGGGCGATGCCTTGGGCCATCAGCTCGCTCACCCTGGTGTCCGCGCAGATCACTCCCAGAAGTTCGCCCGGGTGCGCGGCGCTCTGGGTGTGAAGTTCCTGGGCGACGGCGGTGACCAACTCGTCCGGAGATGTGGTCACGGTGCGAGGGCTCTCACCGTTTCGCAAGGACCGCGTGGGCTTCTGGTCCGGAGCGATCCGCGTGAGCAGGCCCCGCACGCTCTCCAGGATCTCCTGCGTGGTCCGGTAGCTGACGGTCAGGTTGTGCAGTTTGAACCGCGGTCCGACGTGGGGGCTCAGCGCCTCCTTCCAGTCGCGTGCTGTCGCGACCGGGCCTGCCTGGGCGAAGTCACCCACCAGCGTCATCGCCCTTGCCGGGCAGCGGCGGACAATCATCCGCCACTGCATGGCGGTCAGTTCCTGCGCCTCGTCGACGACGACGTGCCCATACGTCCGCGCGGGAGGGCCGTCGACCAGGCTCGCCGCCTCGTCCAGCAACGGCACATCGGCGTCGGTCCACGCGCCGTCCGGGCCGCGCAGCAGGAGGGACCGCTCCTGCGCGGTCAGGCGGGGCAATTGCTCGGCGAGAGCACCGGCGTCCGTCAGCAGCGCTTTCACGAGGTCACCGGGTACCAGCCGCGGCCACAACTTCTCGATCGCCTGGTCGACGCCGTCGTCATCGAGGAGATCGGCTCGGATGGCGTCCAGGTCCAGCTCGTGGACAGGACCGGGGTCGGCGGCGCCTTCGACACGGCGCTGGGCGGCTCCTGTGAACCGGTCGAGGTTGATGCCGGTCATCCTTTCGGCATCGGCGTCGATCTGCTCCAGGAGGTCGCCCATGTCTCGTTGCATCGCGTCGGTGACGGCATCGACCAAGAGCTCTTTGAACACCTGGCGCGCGGGGTTGTGACCCTGTGCAGCCGCCAGCGCGGCGTCGCGTGCCATGGCGACTTCCTCGCCGGACAGGTGGACCAGTTCCTGTCCGACCCGCACGGTGAAGTCACCGGCGGGGGCTTGGTGGACGCGCAACAGGCCGGCCAAGGCTTCGGCTAGGTCCGCGCCGCCCTTGAGACGCGCCGTATCGAACGGGTCCGCCGTGTCCGTGGCCACTCCGGCCAGTTCCTGGCAGGTCGCCAGATCGACGTCGTTCTCTCCGAGCGAGGGAAGGACCTGGGAGATGTAGTCGAGGAACCGGGCGTTCGGGCCCACCACCAGGACACCCTCCTCCGCGGCGCGCGGGAACGCGTACAGGACATAGGCCGCCCGGTGGAGTGCGACCACCGTCTTGCCCGTGCCGGGCCCGCCCTGCACCACGGTCACCCCGCGGTGGGCAGAGCGGACGATCTCGTCCTGCTCCGACTGCAGCGTCGCGACGGCCGCGTGCATCCTGCCCGTACGCCGTGCCGACAGAGCCTCGGTCAACGGCCCGTCCCCCACGACGTCCTCGTCGGTCGGGGCGGTCCCGTCCAGCAGTTCGTCGCTCACCGAGATGACCGTGCGCTCCTCCAGGCGCAGGTGCCGTCGCCGCCGCAGGTCCATGGGGTGGACCGGGGTCGCCTCGTAGAAGGGCCGCGCCGCGTTCGCGCGCCAGTCCACGAGCAGAGGCAGGTCATCCTCCTCCGTATGCAGTCCTATACGCCCGATGCGCAGGGCCGTGCCGTCCGTCCAGTCGATGCGCCCGAAGACCAGCCCCTTCTCAGCGCCCTCCAGCCGACTGATTTCCTTGGCCAGACGCTCAGCGGCCATTTCTCTCTCGTATGCCTCACCGGCGCTCTCCGTCGGGGCCTTCAGCACACTCGCCCGGTTTGCTCTCGCCTCGGAAATCCGCTCGGTGAGCAACTCGTACAAGGAGGACACGTAGTTCTGCTCGGATTCGACCGCACGCACAGCGGGATCATTCGCACTCGACAACAGGGGGCTCCTTCGATTCGATCCGCACCATACGGTCAGAATTTCCTGAAAGATAAGCCTTCACTTACTTGGTGAAGCTTGCCGCTGCTACCAGGCCCACCGCCCGCCCCGCGGACGGACGGTGGGCAGCTGGCGTTCATCGCCCTCTTCCTGTAGTCACCAACGAGCGATCGAGGGCGCGGGGAGGGCATCATGGCCCTTGGCGGAATCCATGACCGGCCGGCCGAACGGCGTGTCACACATTCCACTGGTTCGTATACCGACCAGGTCGGGTTCAGCGAATGCGCCAAGTGGTTCCGCGGATCTGCGCGACACTTCCACTTCGTTCAGAGGCGCCTTGTCGATCGAGCGTGGTGGAAACGTGGGAGTTCCCACCCTTCCACGTCAGCAGGCACCTCTTCCCATTCCCCGTCCGCGAACAGCCCGTCACGCGGTGGAGCGAGGCTCGGAGCTGCGGACCTCTTCGTATTCCGGCTCGGGTGTCGGGCTCTTCTTCTTTCCGGCAGCGGGCAAGGCGATCAGCAGCACGGCTGCCGCGAAGAGCGCGATGAGCATGATCCAGACCGAGCCGACGTGCATGGCGTGGATGAACGCATGATCGGCAGCGCGCGCAAGAGTGGGCTGGTGGAGAGTGGCAGCGACATGCCGAGCCTGCTCTGCGGAAATCCGGGCGTCGTCCCGTAGCGCCGCCGGGACATCGCCCAGCGAGGGTTCGATCGCGCCTCGATATGTGATCGACATGATCGTGCCGCCCACCGCAATCCCGATCACACTGCCGACCTGTCGCGCCGTGTTGGTGACGGCCGATCCGGCACCGGACCGTTCCAGCGACAGGCTGCTGATCAGTGCTCCGGTCACCGGGGCCATCACCATGCCGACGGAAAGGCCCTGCACCAGCAGCAGGATTTCGATCCAAATGAGCGGGGTGTTCAGATCGAGAAGTGCGACCGCGCCAAAACTGACCGCCGCCACGGTGAGGGCCGGCACGGCGATGGGGCGCAGCGACCAGCGGCCGACCAGACGTGCGCCCAGCGGTGCCCCTACGACAGCGCCGACCGCGGTCGGAACATTGGCCAGGCCCGCCTCCATCGGCGAGTAGCCCAACGCACCCTGCATATAGAACGCGTTGTAGAAGGTGATGGCAGCCACGGAAAAGAGCAGCAGCCCCATGGCCGCGTTGCCGCCACCGAACATACGCTGCGCGAGCATCCGGGGGTCGAAGCTGGGTTCCCTGGTCCGCAATTCGACGAGCACGAAAGCGGTCAGCAGGACAAGCCCGACCGCGACCGGCACCCAGACGTCCGAGCGGCTCCAGGAGTCCACCTGCCCCGCGCGAATCAGGCCGTAGGTCAACGCCGCGAGTCCGGTGATCGACAGCAATATCCCGGCCGGGTCCATCGACCGCACGGTAGGGCTACGAAAATTGGGGACCAACAGGACGATTCCGGCCAGTGCGAGGACGATGATGGGAACGTTGACGAGGAATACCGAACCCCACCAGAAATGGCTGAGCAGGAGTCCTGCCAGCACCGGGCCCGCTGCCATTCCGACACCGGTGGATGTCGAAGAAATGGCGATTGCGGTTGCCCGCGAGGGGCCGGTGAAAGTCCACAACAGGATGGCGAAGTTGGCAGGCATGATCAGTGCGGCGCCGACGCCCATCGCGGCCCGCGCGGCAATCAGCTGGCCCGCATCGCCCGCGTACGCCGCCCAGATCGAGGCCCCGGCGAAGATCACCAAGCCGATCGCGAGCACATTCCGGTGGCCGAAGCTGTCGCCCAGCGCACCGGCGGTGAACATCAGGGTTGCGAAGACCAGGGTGTATGCGCCTGTGGCCCATTGCAGCTCGGCCGGGCTGGCGCCCAGCCCACGGACCGGATCGGCAAGGGTCTCCAGGAGAATGCTGAGGACGGTGTTGTCCAGCCAGATCACCAGCGAACACACCATAAGAACGGCAAGAATTAACTGCTGCCTAAACTTCGGCAGCGCGGGAGGCGCAGTCATGAACACCTTGGATATCGATCGGCAGGAGCTTGGACGACAGGACTATAAGCAAACTGCACAACGCTGTCAATCGTAGAGTTTCTCGCCGACACTGTTGCGGACGAGCGAACTGTATGCCTCTGCCGAATTTGCGGACTGAATAGTTTTGTGCCTTTGACGGATTTCCAAGTTGAGGAGATTCACCCTCGAGGAGGTTGCGACTGAGCGAACTTTTTGCCTTGAGCGAGCTGTCGCGCTGTGTCCTGCGGACCAGCTGGCTGCACGCCTGCGGTCATCGGGGCTCCGCCTGCTTCGACGCGGGGTCACCCGTGGGCGTCCCGGGCAGGGACACGGTTGCGTGGTCGACGCCGAGGTGATCGCCCACTCGCGCCAGGGACCGGCCGAGGCTGTACGGGTGGAAGGCCCGTGCCCGGTCGCAGCGTGTGTACGTCGTCGCGCCGGACCGGTGGTCGCCCATCAGCTGCTCGACTTCATCAGGTAGGGCTCGTGTTCGTCCAGGATCGATGCCCCGTTGGTGGCCTTGACCAGCAGTTCGTCGAGACTCCGGGCGCGGGCTAAGCGCCGTACGGTCGAGTGGTACGGCCGCAGTTGACGGCCGATCGCGGCCAGGGACTCGCCCGCGAACAGGAGTTGCCGCACCGCCGTGTACCACTGGGTGGTGCGGGCCACCAGCCGCCTCGGGTGCCCGAGGACGTCCCGGGTGCCGTCCGGCGGGACGAATGGCATCCCTGCCGGCGGGGGCGCCACCGTCCCCTTGGGAGCCGTGGCGGACTCCGTGACGGCCGGGGATGTCATGAACGCCGCGCGGATGCACCGGTGATGGGCGCCGACCGGCTTCTCCACAGCTTCGGCGAGGTTGCGCAGCAGGTGCCAGGCGTCTGCGGGCTGGTCAGCCCCTCGATCTGCTCGGCGGACGTCACCGCCGGACGCTGCGGATTGAGGCACTTGAACCAGCGCACCATGAGTTCGACCACCACCGGGGCTCCGCCGACGGGCGCGTCAGCGAGCCGGCGCGCGTACCGGCCGTGGACACGCCACGGCACCACCCCGCATCTTGGGCACCTCGCCGTCGGCACGGCGGAGTGAGCGCAGAACGTGACCGTTCCGGCCGCAGCTCGATCGACTCGACCACCACACCGGCTAAATGCGGTAGCAACCGTTCCAAACCCCCTGAACCGCACACCCGGTAGATGCCCAGACAGGGCAGGTGACGTCACAAGATTGCCGACAGAGCCGATTACCTGACCATCGAGACTGGCCCCGCCCCAAGCAGCGGCGGACCGCGTGAACGGCGTCGATGCCCGGCCGCCCGCCCATACACGCCTGGCGGGCGGCCGGGCTCATCCAGGCCTGTCAGGTGGCCTCGTTCCTCGAGTCCGACGGTTCGGGCATCAATGGCCGCTGAGTGAATCGAGCCAGCGCCGGAGGTGCCCGGCGGTCTCTGCCGCCTGTTCCTCGATGATCGAGAAGTGATCTGCCTCGACGTGCTCGATCAGGCCACGGTGTTGCCAGTCGGGGACGGGGGCAACGTCTCCGAAGCTGCTCAGCGTCACATCGGCCCGCAGATTCAGCGTCGGCGCGGCGATCGGCTTGGCCTCACGCTCGGGATATATCTGCATGTAGGCGCCCAGAGCGACCAGGCTGTGGTCGTCGACGGGGGTCAGTGCGTTGTCCCGGGACAGGATCTGCCCCAGCGCGTCGGTGAGCACGAGACGGTTGAGTTCGTGCTCTTCCGGGGAGTAGGTGTCGATCATCGCGACGCCCGCGAGTTCGCCGCCGTCGTCTTCGAGCCGCCGGGCGACCGCATGGGCGAGCGCACCACCGGCCGAGTAGCCGATGAGCGCCACCGGGCCTCGCTCGAGTTCGGATGCGACGGCCGCGGCGAGGCTCCCGATCACCGCCGCCCACGTCGCCGGCAGGTCGTCGCCTGCGCGCATGCCGGGCAGCCGCAACGCACTGACCTGCCGCTCGCCGCCCAGCTCGCGAGCCAGGCGGGCGAACTGGTGCGGGCCCGATCCCGCCAGGAACGAGGGGATGCAGATCAGTGCCGGTGCCGCGGCGCCGCGCGCCAGAAGCTGCGCAGCCGGGCGCCGCGCGGCGGCCTCGTCGGCGGAGTACGTGGTCATCAGAGCCGAACTCGCGATCAGCAGGGGCATCGCCTCTGCCAGTTCACCCCTGCGGTGCGCCGCCGACACCAGGTCGGTGATCGTGCCGCGCACACCGGCCGGTGCCTGCTCGCCCACGCCGTTGTCGGATTCCTCGATCCGCGATCGCACCAGTTTCGCCACATCGGCGGCGGTCGGGTGGTCGAAGATCAGCGTCGACGGCAGCGTCAACCCGGTCAGCTGTGCGAGCCGGTTCCGGAATTCGACGGCCCCGAGGGAGTCGAAACCGAGCTCGGTGAACGGCGCGTGCGGGTCGATCGCGTCGCCGGACAGGTGGCCGAGGACCGCGGAGGCCACGTTGCGCACCTCCCGCAGGATCACACCGTCGCGGTCGGCGCAGGGTAGTGCGGCCAACTGCTGCGCCAGGCCGACATCGGCAGTCGCGGCGGCCTGGGGAACCCGGATCATGCCGCGCAGTACCGCGGGCAGGGTGCCGCCGCGCGCCAGGTCGGTGAGCGCCGCCGTGTCCAGCAGTGCCGTCATCGGTGTCGCCCGCTCGGTCGCGAGTGCGTGGTCGAGCAGCGCCATCCCGGACTCCGCATCGATCGGGACCAGGCCCAGCCTGGCCCGGATCTGGCGGGCGTACTGCTCGGCGCCATCCCCGCTGAGCATCCCCGCCATGCCGACGGTCCACAGTCCCCAGGCCAGCGAGTGCGCGGGCAGGCCCGCCCTCCTCCGTACACGTGCCAGCGCGTCCAGCACGCTGTTCGCGGCGGCGTAGTTGCCCTGTCCTTGTCCGCCGAGCAACGGCGCCGCGGAGGAGAACAGCACGAACGCCGACAGATCCAGGTCGCGGGTCAGCTCGTGCAGGTGCAGTGCCCCATCGACCTTCGGTGTCAGCACCCGCGTCGTCTGCGCGGTGGTGAGGGTGTCGATCGTGCCGTCGTCCAGAACGCCCGCCGCGTGGATGACGGCGGTCAGCGGGGCCTCGGTGCCGATGTCGGCCAACAGGGCTTCGACGGCGGCCCGTTCGCTGACGTCGCACGCCACGACCCGGACGTGGGCGCCGAGTTCGGCCAGCTCCGCGACCAGTTCGGCGGCGCCGTCCGCGGCGGCACCGCGCCGCGAAGTCAGCATCAGTCGTCGTGCGCCGTACGCTGCGACCAGGTGCCGGGCGACGATCGCGCCGATCCCGCCCGTGCCGCCGGTGATGAGCACCGTGCCGTGGTCGAACGACAGGGGCACGCGCGGTTCGGTGGCGGGCAGCTGCTGAAGTCGCGGTGCCAGCAGCCGGCCCTGGCGAACGGCCACGTGCGGTTCGTCCTGGGCCACGGCATCGGCGAGCGACTTGATCGGCAGGGCGTCGCCGTCGTGGTCGATGAGCAGGAACCGGCCCGGGTGCTCGGACTGTGCGCTGCGCACCAGGCCCGCCACGGCGGCTCCGACCAGATCGGGTTCCTCGCCGGGCAGGCCGGCGGCCGTGTGCGTCACGATCGCGAGCCGGCCTGGGCGTTCGGCGCCTATCCAGTCCTGCAGCAGCGCGAGCGCCGTCAGCACCCCGGCGTGTACGTCGACCGCGCCGGCGCCGGTTCCGCGGGGCGCCGTCCACACCACCGTGTCGGGAACATCCCGCAGTCCGGCGAGTTCCGCGAGATCGACACGGCACGTCGGAGGCTCGGAGGCCTCGATGGTCGTCGGGTCGCCGAGTACGACGATGCGTCCGGCGTCCGCCTCGGGGGCGGCAGACACGGCGACCCACTCGAGGTCGAACAGCGGTGCCGCACCGCGCAGTCGGGCCAGCTCCCGCCGCTCGACAGGGCGGGCCCGCACCGACTCCATGCTCAGCACGAGGGCACCGGCCGCGTCGACCGCTTCCACGCACCAGGTGTCCGGTGCGATGCGGGCGATGCGGACGCGCAGGGCACCTACGCCGGACTGTGCCAGCTGGACGCCGTCGAAGGCGAAAGGCAGTGACACCCGGCCGTCGGACCCGCCCTCGTCGAGCGGGTCGACAACCGCGTGGAACACCGCGTCCAGCAGTGCCGGATGCAGTCCGAAGGCGGTGGCGCGCGCTGCGGTATCGGTGTCGAGCGCCAGGTCGGCGAACACTTCCTCCCCACGCGACCACACGGCACGCACGCCCTGGAACACCGGTCCGTACCCGAAGCCGAGGTCGCCGAGCGCGCCGTACACCTGCTGCCCGTCGACCCGATCGCCCGCAACCGGAGGCCACACCTCGGACCAGCCCGGCGCCGCGACCGGCGCGGCGGGCGTGAGCCGGCCACGGGCATGCAGCACCCAGGCGTCGCCGGCGCGGGTGTGGATGGCCACAGTCCGGTGTCCGTCGGCGGCGGGTTCACCCACAGCGAGCTGAAGGTCCGCGCCACCATCGGGCGTGAGACTCAGCGGCGCCGCGAGCACCAGTTCCGCCAGGCGCGGCATGCCGAGCCGGGCACCAGCGGCCAGCGCCAGTTCCACAAATCCCGTACCCGGCACCAGGACCGTGCCGAAGACGGCGTGGTCGGCGAGCCATGGGTGCGTGCGCAGCGAGAGCCTGCCGGTGAACAGCCACTCGTCCTTGCCGGCCAGCTGCACCTGGGCGTGCAGCAACGGATGGTCGACCGCGTCGGCGCCGGCGAGCGGCGCGGCGGTCTCCGCGGGCAGCAGCCAGAATCGTTCGTGCTGGAAGGCATAGGTGGGCAAGGTGATCCGCGCCTGCGGCCGAGCGCCGAAGTAGGCCGCCCACCGCACCGGCCGGCCCGCGCAGTGCGCGGTTGCCAGCGCGGCAGCCAGCTGCTCGGGTTCGGCGACCGTGCGACGGGATCCCGCGACCACCGATGCGTGCGCGGCGAGGTCTGTCGGCACAGTGGCGCGGGTCATGGTCGTCAGCACCGCGTCCGGGCCCAGCTCGACAAAGAGGCGCACCCCCGAATCGAGCAGTGACCGCACCGCCGGGGCGAAGCGCACTGCCTCGCGCACCTGCCGCACCCAGTACTCGGGTGTGCCCATCGAGTCTCCGGCGAGTGCGCCGGAGACCGTGGAGCACAAAGGTATGCGTGGCTCGTGATAGGTCAGGCCCGCGGCGATCTCCGCGAACTCGCTCAACATCGGATCCATCAAAGCGGAGTGGAACGCGTGGCTCACCCGCAGCCTGTTGGTCTTGACGCCCTCGGCCACCAGCCTCGACTCGAGCGCCGATATCGCCTCGGTGTCTCCGGAGAAGACCACCGAGTCGGGAGCGTTCACAGCGGCCAGCGAGAGTGGGCCGGCCGCCGGATCGGCATGATCCGCCGCCAGCAGCTCCACGGCCCGCCGCTCCGGCACCGCGGCGGCGAGCATGCTCCCACCCGTCGGCAGCGCCCCCATCAATCTTCCCCGGGCCGCGACGAGTCTGCACGCGTCCGACAACGACCACACACCGGCCACGTACGCCGCGGCCAGCTCGCCGATCGAATGCCCGGCCATCACGTCGGGCGTCACGCCCAACGACTCGACAAGGCGATACATCGCCACCTCGAACGCGAACAACGCGGGCTGGGCGTACTCGGTGCGGTCCAGCAGGGTCTCGTCCGTCGCGCCGCTCGCAGCGGCCGGCGCGTCGAGCTCACTCGCGTCCTGCCCGATGCCGGTGCGCCGCATGCCGAACATGACGTCCCGGAGCGGAATCCCCAGGCGCGCGTCGAATTCGGCGCACACCTCGTCGAGCGCGGCGGCGAAGGTCGGGAACGCCCGGTACAGTCCAGCGCCCATCCCAGTCCGCTGCGCGCCCTGACCGGTGAACAGGAACGCTGTCGTGCCCGCCCGGCCGGCGCCGTCGGCGATGCCCGGTCCTGGCTCGTCGGCTGCCAGGCGTGCCAAGGCCGCCAGCAGCGTCTCCCGGTCCGAACCCACGACGGCTGCGCGTTGCTCCAGCTGCGCGCGGTGCAGCGCGAGCGTCGCCGCGACGTCGGTCAGATCGAGCTCCGGACGTTCGCGCAGCGTGTCGTGCAGACGGCGCGCCTGGGTCCGCAGCGCGGCAGTCGTCCGCGCGGACAGCAGCAGCGGCAGGGCCGCCGGGCGCGGTGGATCGACCGGCCGCGGCGCGACCGCGGGCGCCTCTTCAAGGATGACGTGCGCGTTGGTCCCACTGATCCCGAAGGACGACACTCCTGCCCGGCGCGGACGCTCCCCGACCGGCCACGGCTCGGCCTCCGTCAGGATCCGTACCGCGCCCGCCGACCACTCCACGTGCGGCGACGGTGCGTCGACATGCAGGGTGGACGGCAACTCCTCGTGCCGCAGCGCCTGCACCATCTTGATCACACCGCCGACACCGGCAGCCGCCTGCGTGTGACCGATGTTCGACTTCAATGACCCGATCCGCAGCGGCTCGGCGCGCTCCTGTCCGTAGGCGTTGATCAGTGCCTGCGCCTCGATCGGGTCACCCAGCGTGGTGCCGGTGCCGTGCGCCTCCACTGCGTCCACGTCGGCCGCGGACACCCCCGCGTTGACCAGTGCCTGCGCGATCACCCGCTCCTGGGACGGACCGTTCGGTGCGGTCAGGCCGTTGCTCGCACCGTCCTGGTTGATTGCGCTGCCGCGGATCACGGCCAGCACCGGGCGCCCGTTGCGCTGCGCGTCGGACAACCGCTCGAGGGCGAGCATGCCGACGCCCTCGGCCCACGAGACACCGTCCGCAGCACTCGAGAACGCCTTGCAGCGCCCGTCCGGTGACAGCGCCCGCTGCCGGGAGAACTCCACGAACAGCAGCGGGGTCGACATGACCGTCACCCCGCCGACCAGGACCAGCGACGTCTCCCCGGCGCGCAGTGCCTGCACCGCCAGATGCAGGGCCACCAGCGACGACGAGCAGGCCGTGTCCACCGTCACCGCCGGTCCTTCAAGACCGAGGGCGTAGGACACCCGTCCGGAGACGACGCTGCCGGCCGCTCCGGTCGCCAGATAGCCTTCCGCGGCACCGTCGGCGGCATCGCGCGCCAAGTAGCCGTAGTCCTGGTACATGACGCCCGCGTACATCCCGGTGTCGCTGCCCCGCAGTGAGGTCGGATCGATACCGGCGTCTTCGAGCGCTTCCCAGGACGCCTCCAGCATCAACCGCTGCTGCGGGTCCATCGCCGCTGCCTCGCGGGGCCCGATCCCGAAGAAGGCGGCATCGAAATCACCTGCGGCATGCAGGAATCCGCCTTCGCGGGTGTACATCTTGCCGGGTTTGCCAGGGTCGGTGTCGTACAGGTGGTCGAGGTCCCAGCCGCGGTCGCCCGGGACCGGGGTGATCGCGTCGACCCGCCCGGCGACCAGGTCCCAGAGCTGGTCGGGATTCTCGACTCCGCCGGGATACCGGCAGCTCATGCCGACGATCGCGATCGGCTCGTCGGCCCTGCCCCTGCCTCTGGCGCCGGTCGGGGCGGGGCGCGGGCGCGTCGGCTCCGAACCGTCCACCCGGGTTCGCAGGAAGCCCGCGACGGCGGCGGCGGTCGGATAGTCGAACACGAGCGTGGACGGAAGCTGAACACCCGTGGCGGCGGTCACCCGGTTGCGGAACTCGACTCCGCCGAGCGAGTCGAAGCCCAGTGCCGTGAACGGCGTTTCGGGGTCGATGGCGTCCGCCGACTCGTGGCCGAGGACCGCGGCGGCGATCGCGCGGACCTCATTGCGGATCAGGGCCTCCCACTGATCGGCGGGGGCGTCGAGCAGCCGTTGGCGCAGCGGGCTGTCGGCGATCCGGCCGCGCGGCGGTACGTGGATCAGGCCGCGCAGCAGCGCGGGCAGCGTGCCGAGCCGGCCCAGCGCGGTGAGGGCGGGCGTGTCGAGCAGCGCGGTCATCAGCATCGGTTCACCGGTGGTCAACGCGCTGTCGAACATCTGCATGCCCGTGTCCGGCTCGATCGGGGACAGACCGAGACGCGTGCGGATCTGCCGCACCAGATATTCGGCACCCGGGTCGTTCAACGCCGCGGCCATGCCGCGCTTCCACAGCCCCCAGGCCAGCGAGTGCGCGGGCAGACCGGCGCCGCGGCGCGCCTGGGCGAGCGCGTCCAGCGCCGCGTTCGCGGCCGCGTAGTTGCCCTGGCCCTGCCCGCCGAGCAGCGGCCCGGCGGAGGAGAACAGCACGAACGCCGACAGATCCAGGTCGCGGGTCAGCTCGTGCAGATGCCAGGCGGCATCGACTTTCGGGGCGAGCACCCGATCCACCTGCTCGGCGGTGAGGGTTTCGATGGTGCCGTCGTCGACCACGCCCGCGGTGTGCACGACGGCGGTCACCGGTTGCTGCGCCGGTACGGATCGGAGCAGCGCCGCGACCGCGGCGCGATCGCTGACATCGCACGCGGCGACGCGTACGTCGGCGCCCAGCGTGGTCAGCTCGGTGACCAGCTCCTCGACACCCGGCGCGGACGAGCCGCGGCGCGAGACGAGCAACAGGCTGCGCACCCCGTGCCGGGTGACCAGGTGGCGTGCGGTGACGGCGCCCAGTCCGCCCGCGCCGCCGGTGATCAGGACCGTGCCATCGCCGAAGTGCCCACCGGTCGGTTCGAGGGTGGTCGCACGGATCAGCCGCGGTGCCAGCGTGGCGCCGCCGCGGACCGCGAGCTGCGGTTCGTCCGTGGCGGCTGCGGCGGCGATCCGCTGGTGCGGGTCCGCAGGGTCGTCGTCGAGGTCGACCTGCACGATGCGGCCCGGATGTTCCGATTGCGCACTGCGCACCAGGCCGCGGACGGCCGCTGCCGCGGGGTCCGGCGTCTCACCGGGCAGGCCTGCTCCCTTGCGGGTCAGCACGATCAGCGTCGAGTCGGCGCAGCCCGGTTCGGTGAGCCAGTCGCGCAGCACCGCGAGGGCGTTGTGCACGGCGGTGCGGATCGTCGCGGGGACGTCGTCACCGTCCGCCGGTGCCGTCTCGGGCGACCAGACGACAGCCGCGCCTGCGCGGCCCCCGCCGGCCGCGAACGCCGCGACATCCTCGAACGTCTCGCCGCAGCCCTCGACGGGCCGCCCCAGTGCGACCAGTTGCCGGTCCGGCACCGCGGGCGCCGTCACCGGCGTCCAGTCGACGGCGTAGAGCGGGCTGCGGGCACCGGCGAGAGCGGTCGCGTCCGCGGGGCGGGCGAGCACGGCGTCGATCGACAGCACCGCGGCGCCGGTGGCGTCGCAGGCGTCGATGCGCACCTTCTCGGAACCCGAACGGATGATGCGGGCGCGGACCGCGGTGGCGCCGTGCCGGAACACACGGACGCCGTTGAAGGAGAACGGAAGGGGCAACCTGCCGTCGGGGAGGTCCTCGGCAAGCACGTCGATGGCGGCGTGGAAGGTCGCGTCCAGCAGCGCCGGATGCACCCCGAAGGCCGCCGTCCGGCCGGCTGTCGCCTCGTCCAGGGTCACCTCGGCGAACACGTCGTCACCACTGGTCCAGGCTGCGCGCGCGTTCTGGAAGCTCGGGCCGTAGCCGAAGCCCAGGTCGGCGAGCCGGTCGTACAGACGTGTCCCGTCGATCGGCGTACCGTCGGCCGGCGGCCACTCGGGGTCGGTCCAGGCCGGCGTCCCGCCGTCGGCGGGGGCGAGGGTGCCGGTGGCGTGCAGCGCCCAGTCCGGCTGGCCCGGGTCGGAGCCCGCGCCGCCGCTGACGGCACGCGAGTGGATCGACAGGCGTCGGCGGCCCTCGTGGTCGGGCTCGGTCACCGAGACCTGCACGTCCACGGCAGCGGAACCGTCGAACAGAAGCGGCGTGGCCAGGACGAGTTCGTCCAAGACGGGCAGTTCCAGGCGGCTGCCCGCGGCCAACGCGAGATCCACGAACCCGGTGCCGGGCAGCAGCACCGTTCCGAAGGCCGTGTGGTCGGCGATCCACGGCTGGTCGGCGGTGGAGAGCCTGCCGCTGAACAGCCACTCGTCGCGCCCGGCGAGCGGCGCGGCGACGCGCAGCATCGGATGGTCGAGCGCGCAGAGACCAGCGCGGCCCATGTCACCGAGCGCATCGTCGTCGGGCCGCACCCAGTAGCGGCGATGCTGGAAAGCGTAGACGGGCAGGTCGAGGTGGGAGACCGATCCTCCCGGTGAGAGCGGCGCCCAGTCGACGGGCAGCCCCGAGCAGTGGGCGGCGGCGAGCAACCGCAGGAACTGGTCGACCTCGTCGACGCCGCGCCGTGCCCCCGCCGCGACCAGCGAGCGGGACGCCACCTCGTCGCTCAGTGTCTGGCGGGTCATCGCCGCCAGCACCGCGTCCGGACCCACCTCGACGAACCGTCGCACGCCCACGTCGACGAGTGACTGCACCGCCGGGGCGAATCGCACGGCCTCGCGCACCTGCCGCACCCAGTACTGCGGTGTCAGCAGTTCGGGACCGACCGGCGCGCCGGACACCGTGGAGCACACGCCCAAGCGTGGCGTCCGGTACGTCACCGATCCGGCGACCCGCTCGTACTCGGCAAGCATCGGCTCCATCAACGCCGAGTGGAAGGCGTGACTGACCGTCAGGCGGGTCGTCTTCACGCCCTCGCCCGCCAGCCGGTCCTCCAGTGCGGCGATCGCCGCCGTCTCTCCCGAGAACACCACCGCCGCAGCCGCGTTCACGGCCGCCAACGAGACCGTCCCGGCCGCGAGCAGTTCCAGCGCCCGCTCCTCCGACACCGCGGCGGCGAGCATCGCTCCATCGGTCGGCAGCGCGCCCATCAGTCGGCCGCGGGCGGCGACGAGCCGACACGCGTCGGCCAGCGACCACACTCCGGCCACATGCGCCGCGGCCAGCTCACCGATCGAGTGCCCGACCACCACGTCCGGAGTCACGCCGAACGACTCCAGGAGGCGGTACAGCGCCACCTCGAACGCGAACAGCGCTGGCTGCGTGAATTCCGTCCGGTCGAGCAGGGCCATGCCGTCGGAGTCGACGGCGCTGTTCCCGGCACCACCGGTCTCGCCGGACATGACCTCGCGCAGCGATACCCCCAGCAGGGCGTCGAATTCCGCGCACACCTCGTCGAGGGCGGCGGCGAACACAGGGAACGCGGCAGCCAGCCCTGCGCCCATACCGAGCCGTTGCGCGCCCTGACCGGTGAACAGGAAGGCCGTCTCGCCCGCGGTGGCGGCACCCGACACCACGTGTGGGGACGCCGAACCCGCGGCCAGGGCTGTGAGGCCCGCGAGCAGACCGGCCCGGTCGGCGCCGAGCACCGCGCCGCGTCGGCCCAGCTGAGCGCGCGCGGTGCTCAGGACGGCAGCGACCTCGGCGTCATCGACTTCTGGGTGGTCGGCCAGCCAGGCCAGCAGCCGGCTCGCCTGTGCTTGCAGCGCGGTCTCCGACTTGGCCGAGAGCAGCCACGGCGCCGGCAGCGTCGCCGGGCCCGACTCACGTACAGCGGCATCCGGTCCTGTCACCGGGGCGACGGCACGGTCGCGCGGCGCCTCTTCGAGAATCACGTGAGCGTTGGTCCCACTGATCCCGAAGGACGACACACCCGTCCGACGCGGACGATCGAGCTCCGGCCACTGCTGAGCCTGCGTCAGCAGCTTCAACGTGCCCGCCGACCAGTCGACCTCGGGGGTCGGCTCATCCACGTGCAGGGACGCGGGCATGACCCCCTTACGCATCGCCATGACCATCTTGATCACGCCCGCGACACCCGCCGCGGCCTGCGTGTGACCAATGTTCGACTTGACGGAACCCAACCACAACGGGTTGTCGTCCCCCCGGGCCTGGCCATAAGCGGACAAC
Source organism: Streptomyces sp. Y20 (assembly GCF_043195475.1). Lineage (NCBI taxonomy): Bacteria > Bacillati > Actinomycetota > Actinomycetes > Kitasatosporales > Streptomycetaceae > Streptomyces > Streptomyces sp. Y20. The sequence goes on along the minus strand of NZ_JBIDDP010000002.1, from coordinate 552,713 downwards.
AGCGCCTGCGCCTCGATCGGATCACCCAGCCGTGTACCCGTGCCGTGTGCCTCCACGGCATCCACCTCGGACGCCGACAGACGGGCGTTGGCCAACGCGGCGCGGATGACCCGCTCCTGCGAAGGCCCGTTCGGCGCGGTCAGCTGGCTGCTCGCACCGTCCTGGTTCACCGCGGAGCCACGGAGCACCGCCAGCACCCGGTGCCCGTTGCGCTCCGCGTCCGACAGCCGCTCCAGCACCAGCACGCCCACGCCCTCGGCCCAGCCCGTACCGTCCGCCGAGGACGAGAACGCCTTGCACCGCCCGTCCGAGGACAGCCCGCGCTGCCGGGAGAACTCCACGAATGTGCCCGGCGTCGCCATCACCGTCACGCCACCGGCGAGTGCCATCGAGCACTCCCCCTGGCGCAGTGACTGAGCGGCGAGATGAAGCGCGACGAGCGAGGAGGAACACGCGGTGTCGACCGTCACCGCCGGCCCCTCCAGGCCGAATGTGTAGGACAGACGACCCGACGCGACGCTGCCCGCGCTTCCGGTCAGCAGGTAGCCCTCGAAGCCCTCGGGCGCATGCGGGATCCGGGAGCCGTAGTCGTCGTACATGACGCCCATGTACACCCCGGTACGGGTGCCCTTCAGCGTTGTCGGGGCGATGCCGGCGTGTTCGAAGGCTTCCCAGCCCGTCTCCAGCAGCAACCGCTGCTGGGGATCCATCGCCGCCGCCTCACGAGGACTGATGCCGAAGAACTCGGCGTCGAACCGGTCCGCCTCGTACAGGAAGCCGCCTTCGCGGGCGTACGAGGTCCCCAGGTGGTCGGGGTCCGGGTGATACAGGTTCTCCAGGTCCCAGCCGCGGCCTTCCGGGAAGGGACCGACCGCGTCACGTTCGGCGCTCAGCAGCTCCCACAGGTCGTCCGGGGAGGCGATGCCGCCCGGGAGCCGGCATGCCATGCCGACGATCGCGATCGGCTCGTGTGCGCGCTCCTCCAGATCCTGCACCCGCTGACGGCTCTCCCGCAGGTCGACCGTTGCCCGCTTGAGGTAGTCGCGAAGTTTCTGCTCGTTGTCCATGTCTACCTGCCGAGTTCGTTGTCAAGTGCCGCGAAGAGTTCGTCGTCGGTTGCCAGATCGAGATCGGCGCCGTCGGAGCCGCCGTCCACCGTCCGGAGCAGGCCGCGCAGTCGCGCCGCGTACGTGCCCGCCGGTCCGTCGCCGTCGGACGGGCCGGCGGCCGAGAGGGCGGCCTCGAGTGCGTCCAAGGCTGCCTGGACCGGGTCCGCCGCTTCGCCGACCAGCACGCCCCGGAGGTACTCGGCGATGGCTCGGGTGGTCGGGTGGTCGAAGACGAGCGTGCTGGGCAACCGCAGTTCGCCGATGGTGTTCAGCCTGTTGCGCAGTTCGACCGCGGTGAGGGAGTCGAAACCCAGGTCCAGCAGGCCGCGCTCGACGTCGATCGTCCGCGGGGCCGGGTGGGCCAGGACGACGCCGACCTGTTCTCTGACGAGGTCGAGCAGCAGTTGCTGCTGCTCCGCCACGTCCAGGCCCGCGAGCCGCTGCGCCAGCGGGATCTCCGCCGGAGCGGAGGTGCGCCGGCCGGCCCGGCGCTCGGTGCGCACCAGGCCCCGGTACAGCTCGGGCAGTGCGTCACCGAGGCTCCGCAGTACCGCGAGGTCGAGTGCCACCGGCGCGAGCACGGGTCGGGCTCCCGCCTCGCCGGCCTGTGTGGCTCCGGCCAGGGCCGCGTCGAGGGCCGCGAGTGCCCGGTCGGTCGGCATCGGCAGGATCCCGTTGCGCGCGAGCCTGGCCCGGTCGGCACGGTCGAGGTCGCTCGCCATGCCGTCCTGCCACATGCCCCAGGCGAGGGACACGGCGGGCAGGCCCTCGGAGCGGCGGTGTTCGGCGAGGGCGTCCAGGAAGGTGTTGCCGGCGGCGTAGTTGGCCTGTCCGGCGTTGCCCACCAGGCCGGCGACGGAAGAGAAGAGGACGAAGTCCGTCAGCTCCAGTCCGGCGGTCAGCTCGTGCAGGTTCCACGCGGCTTCGACCTTCGGCCGCAGAACCCGGGAGAGGCTCTCCGGGCTGATCGCGTCCAGCGTGGCGTCCTCGACGACTCCGGCCGCGTGCACGACCGCGGTGAGCGGGTGCTCGTCCGGGATCGACGCGAGCAGCCCGGCCAGCGCGTCGCGATCGGCCGCGTCGCATGCCGCGACCCGTACGTCGGCGCCGAGCGCCGTCAGTTCGGCGACCAGGTCCTCCGCCCCGCCGCGCCGACTGGCGAGCAACAGGCGACGGGCGCCGCGGCCGGTCACCAGGTGCCGGGCGACCTGGGCTCCGAGTGCGCCTGTGCCACCGGTGATCAGCACCGTGCGCCCCGGGTCGAACGTGTCCTTGACGTCCGGGGTGCGGACCGGATACGGGACCTTCGCGAGCCGGGTCACGTAGGCCCGTCCCTCGTGCAGTTCGAGCTGCGGTCGGGGGTCGGCCAGGGCCGAGGCCAGCAGCTCGCGGCCGGCCGGCAGGCCGTCCGTGATCACGTGCTGGAAACGTCCCGGGTGTTCCGACGCGGCGGCCCGCATCAGCCCGGAGAGTGCGCTGTGCGCCAGTTCCCCGGTGCTGACCACGGCGAGCCGCGCTCCGGGCGGCGCGTCGGTGGCGAGCCACTGCCGCAGGACCGCCAGCACCTCCCCCGTGACCCGGCCGGTCTCCTGCGCGGTGGCCGGGCGTACCGGAAGGACGACCACGTCGGGTGCGACAACGCCGTCCGAAGTCGAGGCGGCCAGGTCGGCGAGGTCGGAACGGTGTTCGGCGACGAGTCCGAAATCGGCCTCGCCCAGGACCACGATCGCCGTGTCACCACCGGTGGGGAGTTCCACGGCGGCCCGCTCCACCGCGTACACGTGCTGGTCGAAAGTGCGGGTCAGCGCGGTCTTCGCCGGCAGGGCCCGCAGGGCGAGCGATGCGACGGTGGCGACCGGCGCACCGGTGCCGTCGGCGATGCCGACCGCGACCGTTCCGTCCGGGCCGGGTGACAGCTTGACCCGCAGGGTGTCGGTCCGGGACCCGGTCAGCTGGACGCCGTCGAAGGAGAACGGCAGCCGTAGTTCGGCCGACTCCTCCAGGAGCAGTGCGTGCAGCGCGGCGTCGAACAGTGCCGGGTGCAGGGCGAAGCCATCGGGGTCGACGTCCAGCCGTACCTCGGCGTAGAGGTCATCGCCCGAGCGCCATGCCGCCTGGAGGCCCTGGAACGCGGGACCGTAGCCGTAGCCCTGGTCGGCTAGGCGCTCGTACAGGTCCTCGACCGGCTGGGGCTCGGCGCCGGTCGGAGGCCAGGACGCGAGGTCGGGTTCGGGGCCGCCGGGAACGGCGTTCCCCACGGTTCCGGAGGCGTGCCGGTTCCAGACGTCTCCCTCCCGGTCCCCGCGCGAGTGGACGGCGACGGGCCTGCGGCCGTCCCCGTCGGGGTCGCCGACGGTGATCTGGAGCTGGAGCGCGCCCTCGTCGGGAAGGACCAGGGGTGCCTGGAGGGCGAGTTCCTCCAGGCGCTCGCAGCCGAGTGCGGCGCCCGCGTGGAGCGCGAGCTCCACCAGGGCCGTGCCCGGGACCAGCAGGGTGCCGGCGACGGCGTGGTCGGCGAACCAGGGGTGGCTGCGCGCCGAGATCCGGCCGGTGAACAGGACTCCGTCGGAGTCGGCGAGCGGAACCGCGGCCCCGAGCAACGGGTGCCGTGCGGAGTCGAGTCCGGCCGAGGCGACGTCACCGCCGGTCCCGGCGGAGAGCCAGTAGCGCCGGCGTTGGAAGGGGTAGGTCGGCAGCTCCGCGGCCGGTCCGGCGTTCTCCCCGAACAGTGCGCGCCAGTCCACCGGCACGCCCCGTACGTGGGCATGGGCCACGGCGGTGACCGCGGTGTGCGGCTCGTGGCGCCCGCCGCGCAGCATCGGGACCAGGAGCGATCCCGCGTCGAGGAAGCCCTGCCCCATCGCGCTGAGCACACCGTCCGGGCCGAGCTCCAGGAAGGTCCTTACGCCTTCGGCCTCCAGGGCGCGTGCCGCGTCCAGGAAGCGCACGGGACGGCGCACGTGCCGGACCCAGTACTCGGGCGTGGTCAGTTCCTCGGCGCCGACCGGCTGCCCGGTCAGGGTGGAGACGATCGGGATGGTGGGCGCGGTGAACGTGAGCCCCTTCGCGACCGTTTGGAACTCGTCCAGCATCGCGTCCATGTGCGGGGAGTGGAAGGCGTGGCTGACGCGCAGTCGCTTCGTCCGGTGTCCCCGGGCGAAGAGTTCGGCTCCGACGGCCTCGACGGCTTCCGCGTCGCCCGAGAGCACCACGGAGTCGGGGCCGTTGACGGCGGCGATGTCCAACAGGTCCTCCCGCCCGGCGAGCAGCGGCAGCACCTCCTGCTCCTCGGCCTGCACGGCGAGCATCGCGCCGCCGCGGGGCAGTGCCTGCATCAGCCGGCCGCGAGCCGCGACGAGCTCCGCCGCGTCCGCCAGCGACAGGACGCCGGCGACGTGCGCGGCGGCCAGCTCACCGATGGAGTGGCCGGTGAGGAAGTCCGGCCGTACGCCCCAGCCCTCCAGGAGCCGGAAGAGCGCGACCTCGGTCGCGAACAGGGCGGCCTGCGTGAAGCCGGTCCGGTCCAGTGGCGCCGGGTCGTCACCGAAGAGGACGTCGAGCAGCGGTGCTTCCAGCCACTGGTCGAGCTCTTCGCACACGGCGTCCAGGGCCTCGGCGTAGGCGGGGTAGGCGGTGTACAGCTCCCGGCCCATGCCGAGTCGCTGGCTGCCCTGACCAGTGAAGAGGAAAGCCGTACGGCCGTTCACGGGTGTGCCCCGCACGGTCAAATCCGCGAATCCGTCGGCCGCTTCGGTGGCGTTGGAGGCCACCACCACGGCGCGGTGCGGCAGTCCGGCCCGTCCGACGGCCAGGGTCCGGCCCATCGATGTCAGGTCATGCTGCCCGGTGTCGGCGATGGCCGCGCCCACCTGGTCGGCCTGCGCCAGCAGGGCCGCGTCGTTGTGCGCGGACAGCAACAGCGGCACGACCGGCATCGGCTCGGCCGGCGGGACCGTCCCCTCGGTCGGCAGCTGCTCCACGATGACGTGGGCGTTGGTACCGCTGATGCCGAAGGAGGACACGCCTGCCCGACGCGGCCGCCCGGACTCGGGCCACGCCACCGCCTCGGTGAGCAGTTCCACCTCGCCCGCGGACCAGTCCACCTGCGGGGTGGGCTCGTCGATGTGAAGGCTCTTGGGGAGCACCCCATGCTGCATCGCCATGACCATCTTGATGACACCGGCCACACCGGCGGCGGCCTGGGAGTGTCCGATGTTGGACTTCAGGGAGCCCATCAGGAGGGGCGACGGACGCTCCTGCCCGTAGGTGGCGAGTACGGCCCGGGCCTCGATGGGGTCGCCCAGCGTGGTGCCGGTGCCGTGGGCCTCCAGCGCGTCGACGTCCGCGGCGGCCAGGCCCGCGTTGGTCAGGGCCTGGCGGATCACCCGCTCCTGGGCGGGGCCGTTGGGGGCGGTGAGGCCGTTGCTCGCACCATCCTGGTTGACGGCGGTTCCGCGGATCACGCCGAGGATGCGACGGCCGTTGCGCCGGGCGTCGGAAAGCCGCTCCAGCAGGAGGATTCCGGCGCCTTCGGCCCAGGCCGCCCCGTCCGCCTGCGCGGAGAAGGACTTGCACCGGCCGTCGGGTGCCAGGCCGCGCTGCCGGCTGAACTCGACGAACAAGGTGGGGGCGGCCAGCACGGTCACACCGCCGGCCAGGGCCAGTCCGCATTCGCCGTTCCGCAGCGCCTGGGCGGCGAGGTGGAGCGCGACGAGCGAGGAGGAGCAGGCGGTGTCGACGGTGATGGCCGGTCCCTGCAGGCCGAAGGTGTAGGCGACGCGGCCGGAAGCGACACTGACCGTGCTGCCGACCGCCAGGTAGCCCTCCAGGGCGTCGGGGGCGTCCTTCAGGCGTGCCGCGTAGTCGTTGGCCATGACACCGGCGAACACACCGGTCTGGCTGCCCTTGAGAGAGGTCGGGTCGATGCCCGCGCGCTCGAAGGCCTCCCAGCAGATTTCCAGCAGCAGGCGCTGCTGCGGATCGATGGCGGTGGCCTCCCGTGCGCTCACGCCGAAGAGATCGGGGTCGAACTGGGGAGCCTCGTAGAGAAATCCGCCGTGCCGGGTGTACGAGGTGCCCATGTGGTCGGGGTCCGTGTCGTACAGGCCGTCCAGGTCCCAGCCGCGGTCGTCCGGGAACGGGCCGATGGCGTCCCGCTCGTCGGACAGCAGCTCCCACAGCTGCTCCGGGGAGCTGACCTCGCCCGGGTAGCGGCAGGCCATCGCCACGATCGCGATCGGCTCGTCGGAGGCGCCGACGACCGGTTCGGCCACGGCCGTCTCGGCGGCCGAGCCGAGCAGTTCGGTCCGCAGGAGGCCGGCCAGCTCGACCGTGTTGGGGTAGTCGAACACCACCGTCGCCGACAGCTTCAGACCGGCGGCCGCGTTCAGCCGGTTGCGCAGTTCCACTGCCTTGAGCGAGTCGAAGCCCAGCTCGCTGAAGGCACGGTCGGGCGCGACCTGGGCGGCGTCGGTGTGCCCCAGTACGGAGGCCACCACGCCACGGACCAGTTCCAGCAGCGCGCGCTGCTGGTCCTGGGGGGCCAGCGGTGCCAGGCGTTCCTGGAGGGAGTTCGCGCCCGCCTGTTCGCCGACGGCGGTGCGCCGCGCCGGGCGCACCAGGCCGTGGAAGAGTGCGGGCAGGGTGCCGTCCGCGCGCTGTGCCCGCAGTCCGGTGTAGTCCAGCAGCGCCGGAACGAGCACGGGCCGACGGGTCGCGAGGGCCGCGTCGAACAGCGCCAGCCCCTGCTCGCTGCCGATGGGGGCGATGCCGCCCCGGGACATGCGGGCGAGGTCGGCGTCGGTCAGGTGACCGGTCATCCCGCTGCCCTCGGCCCACAGGCCCCAGGCCAGTGACGTTCCGGGCAGACCCAGGGCCCGGCGGTGGTGCGCGAGGGCGTCCAGATAGGTATTGGCCGCGGCGTAGTTGGCCTGTCCCGCGGTGCCGACCGTACCGGCCAGCGAGGAGAACAGGACGAACGCGTCCAGTTCCAGGCCGGCCGTCAGCTCGTGCAGGTGCCGGGCGGCATCGACCTTGGGGCGCAGTACGGTGTCGAGCTGCTCGGCCGTGAGGGCGTGCAGCGTGCCGTCGTCGAGGACGCCGGCGGTGTGCAGGACCGCGGTGAGCGGGTGCTCCGAGGGGATCGCGTCCAGCATCGCGGCGACCGCCGTGCGGTCGGCCGTGTCACAGGCGACCACGGACACGTCGCTTCCGTGGGCCGTGAGTTCGGCCTCCAGCTCCAGCATGCCCGCCGCGTCCCGGCCGCGGCGGCTGGCCAGCAGCAGGTGTCGTACGCCGTGTTCGGCGACGAGGTGGCGGGCGAACAGCCGGCCCAGGGTGCCGGTGGCGCCCGTGATGAGAACGGTGCCCTGGGGGTCGAGGGCGGGCACGGTGTCGTCCGTCGGCGGCGACTTGACCAGTCGCGGTACGAGCAGCGCCCCCTCCCGCAGGCTCACCTGCGCTTCCGGTACGGCCAGCGCGCGGCCGAGCGCGGTCGTGGAGACGTCCCAATCCGTCAGGTCGAGCAGGCCGAACCGGTCTGGGTTCTCGGCCATGGCGGTACGCACCAGCCCCCAGACGGGAGCCGAGGCCAGTCCGGCCTCCGTGCGGGCGGTGGTCGCGTCACGGGTCACGAAGACCAGGCGCGAGTCGGCGAACCGCTCCTCGGCGAGCCACTCCTGGGCCAGCCGCAGGGCCCGGTGTGCCACGGCGCCGGGGCCGTCCTCGCCGGGGAAGGGAACGACGACGAGCGACGGGGTTCCGACGATGCCGGCGAGATCCGAGTAGCTGCCCAGGGGGGCGGGCAGACCGTGGCCGGACTCGTCGAGGACGGCCCATCCGGCGGCCGGGGCGGCCTCCGGGGCGGTCGTCCACTCCACTTGGAGCAGCGGCTGGCGGGGGGTGCCCGAACCGGCCAGCTGCGCGGGGTCCACGGCCCGCAGGCCGAGCGTCTTCACCGACGCGATCGGCGCACCGGCGGCGTCGGCGAGGGTCAGGGCGGCCCCCGAGCCCCCCGGGGTGATCCGTACGCGCAGCACGCCGGCTTTCACCGCGTGCAGCCGAACGCCGGTCCAGGCGAACGGCAGCATCAGGCGGCCGTCCTCCGCGAGCGCCAGCGGGTGCAGGGCGGCGTCGAGGAGGGCCGGGTGGATCCCGAACTCGCCCGGGGGGACGTCCTTCGGGAGTGCGACCTCGGCGAACATCTCCTGGCCGGTGCGCCACAGCGCCCGCAGGCCCTGGAAGGTGGGTCCGTACTGGAAGCCCCGCTCGGCGAGCGTGTCGTACGCCGCCGTCAGGTCGACCGGCTCGGCGCCGGCCGGGGGCCAGGCGGTGCCGGCGGTTGTGTCCGCGCCTCCTTCCGCGTGACCCAGGACGCCGGTGGCGTGCAGAGTCCACGGGTGGGTCGCGGCGTCGTCGGACTCGGGCTCCGGGCGGGAGTGGACCGACAGCGCGCGTCGGCCCTCCTCGTCCGGGGCGTCGACCACGACTTGGAGCTGTACTCCGCCGCGGCCGGCCAGCACCAGCGGTGCCTGGAGGGTCAGCTCGTCGAGTTGGTCGAGGCCGGTGTGGTCACCCGCCCGGACGGCGACGTCCACGAAGGCGGTACCGGGGAGCAGCACGGTGCCGGCCACGGCGTGGTCCGCCAGCCACGGCTGCGTGTTCAGTCCGATCCTGCCGCTCAGGACCAGCTTGTCCTCGTCGGCCGTCCACAGCGCGGCGCCGATGAGCGGGTGCCGTTCGGCGGCCATGCCGAGCCCGTTCGCGTCCCCGGCCTGCGCCGGGCCCTCCAGCCAGTGGCGCCGGCGCTGGAAGGGGTAGGTCGGCAGGTCTACGACCGCGCCGGGTCCGCCGACCACGGCAGCCCAGTCGAGCGGGGCGCCGAAGACGTGGGCCTGCGCAGCGGAGGTGAGGAAGTCGTCGAGTCCACCCTCGTCACGGTGCAGCGAGGGCACGGTGACGGCGCTGTCGTACGCCGTGTCGTCGATCGTCTCCTGGAGCGCGACGGTCAGCACCGGGTGGGCGCTGGCCTCGATGAAGACGCGGTGCCCCTGGTCGAGCAGGGTCCGGGTGGCCTCTTCCAGCTGGACGGTCCGGCGGAGGTTGCGGAACCAGTACGAGCCGTCAAGCTCCGTACCGTCGAGCGGCTGCCCGGTGACCGTGGAGAGGAAGGGCACCGTGACGGCGCGCGGTGTGAGCGAGGACAGGGCGTCGAGGAGCTCGTCCCGCAGACTGTCGACGTGGGCGGAGTGGGAGGCGTAGTCGACCGGGATGCGCTTGGCGCGCACCCTGTTGTCCTTGCAGTGGGCGACCATCTCCTCCAGAGCGGTCACCTCTCCGGCGACCACCACGGAACGCGGGCCGTTGTGTGCGGCGATGTCGATGGCACCGCCCCAGCGAACGATCAGCGCCCGGACCTCATCGGCCGGCAACGCCACCGACACCATCCCACCCGTACCCGCCAACCTCACGATCGCCCGACTACGCAACGCCACAACCCGCGCCGCGTCCTCCAACGACAACGCCCCCGACACCACAGCCGCCGCGATCTCACCCTGCGAATGACCCATCACCGCATCCGGCACCACCCCCACCGAACGCCACAACGCCGCCAACGACACCATCACCGCCCACAACGCGGGCTGCACCACATCCACCCGCTCAAAACCGGGCGCACCCTCCACACCCCGCAACACATCCAACAACGACCAGTCCGTGAACGGCCCCAACGCCCGCTCACACTCCACCAACCGAGCCGCGAACACCGGGGAGGAGTCGAAAAGCTCCAACGCCATACCCCGCCACTGCGAACCCTGCCCCGGGAACACGAACACCGTCTTGCCCAAGCCCGTCACCGCGCCCTGCGTCAGGTTCGCCGCGGATCCCCCCGAGGTCAGCGCATCGAGGCCCGCCAACAGTTCATCCCGGTCGGCGCCCGACACCGCCGCCCGGAAAGGAAGGTGCGGGACCCGGGTCGCCAGGGCCGAAGCCAGCCGCGCCGGCTGGACGGCCTCCGAGGCCAGCAGCTCACGCACCTGGCCGGCACGCGCCGCCAGTGCCGCCTCGCTCTTGGCCGAGACCACCAGCGGAAGCCCCGCCACCACCGGCTCACCGGCCACGACCGGCTCCGGGCCCTGTTCCAGGACCACATGCGCGTTCGTACCGCTGATGCCGAACGAGGACACGGCCGCGCGGCGCGCACGCGCCACCCGCGGCCACGCCCTGCGCTCGGTGACCAGCTCCACCGCACCCGTCGACCAGTCGACGTGCGGTGTCGGCTCGGTCACGTGCAGCGTTGCCGGAAGCTCTCCGTTGCGCATCGCCATCAGCATCTTGATGATGCCCGCGACACCCGCGGCAGCCTGCGTGTGACCGATGTTCGACTTGATCGATCCCAGCCGCAGCGGCTCTTCGCGGTCCTGGCCGTAGGTGGCAAGGAGTGCGTTGGCCTCGATCGGGTCACCGAGCCGGGTGCCGGTGCCGTGCGCCTCGACCGCGTCCACCTCGTGCGGAGCGAGTCGGGCGTTGGCGAGGGCCTGGCGGATGACGCGTTCCTGCGAGGGCCCGTTGGGGGCGGTGAGGCCGTTGCTCGCACCGTCCTGGTTGACCGCGGAACCCCGGATCACACCCAGGATGTCGTGCCCGAGCCGCTGAGCGTCCGACAGACGCTCAAGCACCAGCATGCCCGCGCCCTCGGCCCAACCCGTACCGTCCGCCGTAGCCGCGAACGACTTGCAGGTCCCGTCCGGCGACAGACCACGTTGCCGCGAGAACTCGACAAAGGTCGTCGGCATGGACATCACGGTGACACCGCCGGCCAGTGCCATCGAGCACTCGCCCTGGCGCAGCGCCTGCGCGGCCAGGTGCACCGCTACCAGCGACGAGGAACACGCCGTGTCCAGCGTCACCGCCGGCCCCTCGAAGCCGAATGTGTAAGCCACCCGGCCCGACAGGACACTCCCGATCGTGCCCGTCAGCAAATGCCCCTCGAAGCCCTCCGGAGCACGTCCAAGGCGCGACCCGTAGTCGTTGTACATCACACCCGCATAGACACCGGTCGAGGAACCGCGCAGCGAGGCGGGGTCGACGCCCGCACGCTCCAGCGCCTCCCACGCGACCTCCAGCAGCACACGCTGCTGCGGGTCGGTGGCGATCGCCTCACGCGGACTCAGACCGAAGAACTCGGCATCGAACTCGGCTGCCTCGTAGAGGAATCCGCCCCTGCGCGTGTACGACTTGCCGATCTTCTCGGGGTCCGGGTCGAAGAGGCCTTCCACGTCCCAGCCGCGGTCGGACGGGAACTCGTCGATCGCGTCACGGCCCTCCGCCACGAGCCGCCACAGGTCCTCCGGCGAGGAGACCCCGCCCGGATAGCGGCAACCCATACCGATCACGGCGATCGGCTCGTCCAGTCCCGGGGCGTGGGCGATCACCGACGGCACGACGGCCGTTCCGGTCGCGTCGAGCCGGTCCAGCAGGAAGTCCGCTACCGCCTGGGGCGACGGATGGTCGAACACGAGGGTGGTGGGCAGTCGCAGACCGGTCACCGCGTTGAGCCGGTTGCGCAATTCGACAGCCGTGAGGGAGTCGAAGCCGATGTCCCCGAAGGCCTTGGCCGCGTCGATGCCGGCGTTGGCCCCGTGGCCGAGAACCACCCCCACGGTCTCCCGTACGGTCTGGAGCGCGGCCTGCGCCCGCTCGTGGGCCGACAGCGCGCTCAGCCGCTCGACCCACGACGAGTCGACGCCGGCCGCCTGCCGGCGGCGGCCGCGGACCAGGCCGGTGAACAACTCGGGGAGCGCGTCCTGCTCGGCCCGGGCCCGCAGGGCGCCGAGGTCGAGTTCGGCGGGGACCAGCAGCGGCTCCGCCGAGGCGAGCGCCGCGTCGAACAGATCGAGACCCAGTTCCGGGGACAGCGGGACGATTCCGCTTCGCTTCCACCGCGCGACGTCGGCGTCGGCGAGGGTTCCGGCCATGCCGTCGGCGCTGTCCCACAGGCTCCACGCGAGGGAGGTGGCGGGCAGGTTCCGGGCGCGGCGGTGCTGCGCGAGGGCGTCGAGGAAGGTGTTCGCGGCCGCGTAGTTGGCCTGGCCTGCGTTGCCGATGAGACCGGCGATGGACGAGAACATGACGAACGAGGCGAGGCCGTGGGCCTCGGTGAGGCGGTGGAGGTTCCAGGCCGCGTCCACCTTCGGACGCATCACCCGCTCCAGCTGACCGGCCGACAGCGACGCCACCGTCGCATCGTCCAGGACACCCGCCGTATGCACCACGGCGGTCAGCGGACGCTCGATCGCGACCTCGTCCAAGAGACCCGCGAGCGCGTCGAAGTCCGACACGTCGCACGCCGCGGTCCAGGCCCGCGCACCCAACGCCGCCAGCTCGGCCACGAACTCGGCGGCCCCCGGGGTGTCACCACCACGACGCGACACCAACAGCAGGTGCCGCGCACCGTGATGCGTCACCAGCCGACGCGCCACCAGACGGCCCAGCGTCCCCAGAGCACCGGTCACCAGGACCGTACCCTCCGGATCCAGACCCTCCACCGCACCCGCCACGACACCCGCGGCCCGCGTCAGACGCGGCACGAACAACTCGTCGCCCCGCACCGCCACCTCGGGCTCGCCTGAAGCCAGCACGGCAGGCAGCAACCGCGGACCGGCCTCGTCCACGTGGGCGAGGACCAGTCGGTCGGGCTGCTCGGTCTGCGCGGTGCGGATCAGGCCCACGAGCGGGGCCGTGTGCAGCGCCCCGTCGGGCACGACGAGCACGAGCCGGCTCTCCGCGAACTGCGGGGCGGCCAGCCACTCGCGCACTGCCTCCAGCCCGCGCGCCGCCGTGGCGTGAGTCCGGTCGAGTACCTCACCGGTGGTGCCGACGACGAGCTCCTGCTCGCCGATCACCACGAACTCCGGTACGGCATGTCCGTCGTCGACCGCGGCCCTGAGCGCGGCGAGGTCGTCGTAGGGCGCCTCGCCCAGTCGGACCCACCGCCGGTCGGCGACCGGCTCGGCCGCCGGGACGGCCTCCCAGGCCACCCGGTACAGGGACTCCACGCCCGGGCGGGCGACGGCGAGCTGATCGCGGGCGATCGGTCGCAGGGCGACCGACTCGATCGCCGCCACCGGAGCGCCGGCGCCGTCGGCGAGAGCGAGACGGGCAGTGTCCTGGCCGGTACGGGTCCAGCGGACGCGCAGCACCGTGGCACCGACCGCGTGCAGCACGAAGCCCGAGAACGAGAACGGCAGACGGATCGTGCTGTCGTCCTGCGCCGAGGCCGCGTCCTCCAGCACGAGCACGAGCGGGTGCAGAACCGCGTCGAGGACGGCGGGGTGCACGCCGAAGCGCGCGGCTTCACTGTGGAGCTGGTCGGGCAGGGCGACCTCGGCGAAGAGGTCGTCGCCTGCGCGCCAGGCGGCTCGCAGGCCGTGGAAGGCCGGCCCGTAGCCGTAACCCACGTCCTCGAGGCGGTCGTAGACGCCGTCCAGCGGGATGGGGGTGCCTTCGGCCGGGGGCCACTGGTCCAGGGAAACGCCTGGCGAGGGGACGGTGGAGGTGAGCAGACCGGTCGCGTGGGCGGTCCACGGCTCTTCGCCGGTCCGCGAGTACACGGTGAACTGACGCTCGTCGCGCGCGTCGGTCCGGTCGACGGTCAGCCGCAGCTGGGCGCCCGTCTGCTCCGAGAGGACGAGGGGTGTCTGGAGGGTGAGTTCCTCGACGGTTGTGCACCCCAACTGCTCGGCCGCGGCGCTCGCGAGCTCCAGGAACGCCGTCCCCGGAACCAGCACGGTCCCACCGATCGTGTGATCAGCCAGCCACGGATGGGAAGACAACGACACCGAAGCCGAGAACTGCACCGCATCGCCGTCAGGCTCCGCGATCACCGCGGCCAACAACGGATGGTCCACAGCCGTCAGACCCAGGCCCGCCGCATCGCCGGAACGCGGCGCGTCCAACCAGAAGCGCTCACGCTGGAACGCGTACGTCGGCAGCTCCACCACACCGGAACCCGGCAGGAACCCCTCCCAGTCCACATCCACGCCATGTGTGTGCACAACGCCCAGGGCGGTGAGGAGCGAGCGCTTCTCGGCACGGTCCTTGCGCAGCACCGGAACCACGACGATGCCCTCGGTGTCGGCCAGGCACTCGCCCGTGAGCCCCGCGAGCGTCCCGTCGGGACCCAGCTCCACGAAAGCCGTCACACCCAGACCGGCCAGCGTGGCGATACCGTCGGCGAAACGGACCGCCGAACGGGCCTGAACGGCCCAGTACTCGGCGGTGAACTCCTCGACCACCTCACCGGTGACATTCGAAACAACCGGGATCCGGGGAGCCGAATGGGTCAGGGTCCGGGCGACCTCGGTGAGTTCCGCCAGCATGCCGTCCAGGTGCGCGGAGTGGAAAGCATGGCTCACCCTCAGCCGCGTCGCCTTCACACCCTCCCCGCGAGCCAGCTCCGCGACTTCGAGCACTGCCGTCTCATCACCCGAGATCACGGTGCTCGCCGGGCTGTTGAACCCGGCCACGTCCACACCGCGACGCCCCTCGAGCCATCCAGCGACGCGTGCTTCAGCCGCGTTCAGGGCAACCATCGCCCCGCCCTCGCCGACACCCTCCATCAGACGCGCCCGCGCACACACCAGACGTGCGGCGTCCGCGAGCGACAGCACACCCGCCACATGGGCCGCCGCCAGCTCGCCCACCGAATGACCCACCAGGTAGTCCGGGGCCACCCCGTAGTGGGACAGCAGACGGAACAGGGCCACCTCGACCGCGAACAACGCCGGCTGGGTGAACGCCGTTCGCTGAAGCAGTTCCGGCTCGCCCTCGATCACCGCGGCGAGCGGACGGTCCAAGTGGACGTCCAACGCCCCGACGACCTCGTCGAACGCGGCCGCGAACGCCGGCTCCGCCGCATACAGCTCACGGCCCATACCGACACGCTGACTACCCTGCCCGGAGAACAGGAATGCGACCGAACCCGCCGAGACCGCCTCGCCCCCGGTCAGCGCGCGCAGAGCGTCCAGGAGTTCCTCGCGGGTCTCCCCCACGACCACCGCACGGTGATCGAAGCGAGCGCGCGACGCGGCCAGCGAACGGCCCACAGCCACGGCGTCCAGCTCCGGGCGCTCCTCCAGGAACGACACCAGCCGATCCGCCTGCTCCGACAGAGCAGCCTCCGACTTGCCCGACACCACCCACGGCACCGGACCCGGCACCGGCCGCTCCGCCACGGGCGCTTCGCTCTGCGTGACCTGCTCGATGATGAGGTGTGCGTTGGTACCGCTGATGCCGAAGGACGAGATGCCCGCCCGGCGCGGACGGCCGGACTCCGGCCACTCCTGGGTCCGCGTCAGCAGCTCCACCGCGCCGCCCGACCAATCGACGTGTGAGGTCGGCTCGTCCACGTGCAGCGTCGCCGGGAGAGCCCCGTGGCGCATGGCCATGACCATCTTGATGACGCCCGCGACACCCGCCGCGGCCTGCGTGTGACCGATGTTGGACTTCAGCGAGCCGAGCCGAAGCGGCTCTTCGCGGTCCTGTCCGTAGGTGGCCAGCAGTGCCTGCGCCTCGATCGGGTCACCGAGCTTCGTGCCCGTGCCGTGCGCCTCCACCGCGTCCACCTCGGACGCCGACAGACGGGCGTTGGCCAACGCGGCGCGGATGACCCGCTCCTGCGAAGGCCCGTTCGGGGCCGTCAAACCGTTGCTCGCACCGTCCTGGTTCACGGCGGAACCACGGATCACCGCGAGCACCTGATGCCCGTTGCGCTCCGCGTCCGACAGCCGCTCCAGCACCAGCAGACCCACGCCCTCGGCCCAGCCCGTACCGTCCGCCGACGAGGAGAACGCCTTGCACCGCCCGTCCGGCGAGAGCCCGCGCTGCCGGGCGAACTCCACGAACATGCCGGGCGTGGCCATGACGGACACACCGCCGGCGATGGCCACGGAGGACTCGCCCTGGCGCAGCGACTGCGCGGCGAGGTGGAGCGCGACGAGCGAGGACGAGCAGGCGGTGTCGACCGTTACCGCCGGGCCCTCAAGGCCGAAGGTGTAGGCCAGCCGGCCCGAGGCCACACTGGCGGTGTTGCCCGTCAGCAGGTAGCCGTCGTATCCGCCGGACGGTTCGTGCAGCCGCGGCCCGTACTCCTGCGCCGTCGCGCCCACGTAGACACCGGTTCGGGTGCCGCGCAGCGTGGCGGGGTCGATGCCGGCCTGCTCGAAGGCCTCCCAGGCCGTCTCAAGGAGCAGCCGTTGCTGGGGCTCCATGGCCGCGGCCTCGCGGGGGCTGATGCCGAAGAACTCGGCGTCGAACCGGTCCGCCTCGTGCAGGAAGCCACCGTTGGTGGCGTAGGTCTTGCCGGGGCTGTCCTGATCGGGGGCGAAGAGCGATTCGAGATCCCAGCCCCGGTTGGTCGGGAATCCGCCGACCGCATCGACCTCGCCGCTGACCAGACGCCACAGGTCCTCTGCGGAGGCGACCCCTCCCGGCAGCCGGCATGCCATGCCCACGATCGCGATCGGCTCGTCAAGGGCTGCGGCCTCGTACTCGTCGGCATCCTGGTCCTGGTCCAGGCCGTGCAGCTGACCACTGAGGTGTTCGGCGAGTACGGCCGGGGTCGGGTGGTTGAAAAGGAGGCCGGAGGGCAGCAAGAGCCCGGTGGCCCTGTTCAGCGCGTTCCGGAGTTCGACGGCCGAGACGGAGTCGAAGCCCAGGTCCTTGAAGGTCGTGTCGATGTCGACGTCGCGCGCCGATCCGTGGCCCAGCACTGCCGCCACGTGCGCACGCACCAGCTCCAGCTCGTCACCGCGCGGTGCGGACCGCTTCGGACCACTCCGCCTCGCCGCGACGGTCCGGACCTGGGTCGGCCCGATCGCCGAACCCTCCAGCCAGAACGGCTCGCGCTGGAAGGCGTACGTGGGCAGATCCACCAGACCCGAACCCGGCAGGAACCGCTCCCACTCCACCTCCACGCCGCCCGCGTGCGCCTCTGCGGCCGAGACCAGGAAACGACCCTGTCCACCGTCGTCACGCCGCAGCGATCCGACGACGACAGTGCCGCCGACGCCGGCCTCTTCGGCCGTGTCGCTGAGGGCCGAGGCGAGCACCGGGTGGGCACTGACCTCGATGAAGACGCGATGCCCGTCGCCCAGCAGAGCCCGGGTGGCCTCTTCCAGCTGGACGGTCCGACGGAGGTTGCGGAACCAGTAACCGCCGTCCAGCTCCTCGCCGTTCAGCGGCTGCCCGGTGACGGTGGAGAAGAAGCGGATGTCGCCCGTACGCGGCGTGACGTCGGCCAGCACCTCCCGCAGCTCTTCCTCCAGCAGGTCGACGTGGGCGGAGTGGGAGGCGTAGTCGACCGGGATGGAGCGGGCACGGTATCCCTCGGCCTCACTTCGAGCGACGAGTTCGGCCAGGGCCTCCGGGTCGCCGGAGACCACCGTGCTCGCCGGGCCGTTGTGTGCGGCGATGTCGATGGCACCGCCCCAGCGAACGATCAGCGCCCGGACCTCATCGGCCGGCAACGCCACCGACACCATCCCACCCGTACCCGCCAACCTCACGATCGCCCGACTACGCAACGCCACAACCCGCGCCGCGTCCTCCAACGACAACGCCCCCGACACCACAGCCGCCGCGATCTCACCCTGCGAATGACCCATCACCGCATCCGGCACCACCCCCACCGAACGCCACAACGCCGCCAACGACACCATCACCGCCCACAACGCGGGCTGCACCACATCCACCCGCTCAAAACCGGGCGCACCCTCCACACCCCGCAACACATCCAACAACGACCAGTCCGTGAACGGCCCCAACGCCCGCTCACACTCCACCAACCGAGCCGCGAACACCGGGGAGGAGTCGAAAAGCTCCAACGCCATACCCCGCCACTGCGAACCCTGCCCCGGGAACACGAACACCGTCTTGCCCAAGCCCGTCACCGCACGACCGGACACCACACCAGCCGCGGGCGTACCCTCGGCCAGCGCCCAGACACCCGCCAGAAGCTCCTCCCGAGTCTCCCCCACGACCACCGCACGGTGATCGAAACGAGCACGCGATATGGCGAGCGAACGGCCCACAGCCACGGCGTCCAGCTCCGGCCGCTCCTCCAAGAACGACGCCAGCCGCTCCGCCTGGCCGGCCACCGCCTCGGCCGACTTGCCCGACACGATCCACGGCACCGCGCCCGAGCCGGACTCGGCGCCGGGCAACTCCGCTTCCGCCGCCGGCTCGGTACGCCAGTCCGACAGCACGACGTGGCAGTTCGTACCGCCCATACCGAACGAGCTGACACCTGCGTAGAGCGGCTCGTCCGGCCGCGGCCATGCCTCCAGGCTTCGCTGCACGGCGAGCTGCAACTCGTCGAACGGAATGTCCGGGTTGGGGGTTTCGAAGTTCAGGCTCGGCACAAGCTCGCGGTTGCGGATGCAGAGCGCCGCTTTGAGCAGGCCGACGATGCCGGCGGCACCCTCAAGGTGTCCGACGTTGGTCTTGACCGATCCGACCCGCAGCTCGGCTCCGTCCACACGACCGTCACCAAGCACCGCGCCCAGAGCCGACGCTTCGATGGGGTCGCCCACCTTGGTACCGGTGCCGTGCAGTTCGACGTACTGCACCTGCTCCGCGGATACCTTGGCACGCTCGTACGCCTGCCGCACGACATCCTGCTGGCCGGCCGGACTCGGCACGGTGAGACCCTCGGTCGTCCCGTCGTTGTTCATCGCGCTGCCGTGCAGCACGCAGTAGACCGGGTCGCCGTCCGCCACGGCGGCGTGCAGCGGCTTGAGCACCACGAACGCGCCGCCCTCACCGCGTACATATCCGTTCGCCCTGGCGTCGAAAGTGAAGCTGAGGCCGTCCGGTGAAAGCGCGCCGAACCGCTCCGCGCCGATGGTGCTGTCCGGCACCAGATTGAGGTTGACACCGCCGGCGAGGGCCACGGCGGACTCGCCGCGGCGCAGGCTCTCGGCCGCCAGGTGCACAGCGACCAGCGAGGAGGACTGGCCGGTGTCCACGGCCGCGCTCGGTCCGTGCAGACCCAGGGTGTAGGAGATCCGGTTGGCGACGACGCCGCGGTTGAGACCGGTCAGGGTGTGGCGGGTGATTGCATCGACCCCGTGCTGACGCGTGAGGGCGGCGTAGTCGTCGGCGATCACGCCGACGAAGACACCGGTCCGGCTGTCGGCGAGATCGGACGGGAGGATCCTGGCGTCCTCCAGCGCCTCCCAGGCGAGCTCGAGCATCAGCCGCTGCTGCGGGTCCATCGACGACGCCTCACGCGGACTGATGCCGAAGAAGGCTGCGTCAAAGCCGCTGACGTCCTCAAGATAGCCCCCCGGCCGAGAGGGCAGTTCGGGGCGGCCTGCCGGGGGCGCGCCTATCGCACTGCGGCCGTCGCGCAGCAGCTGCCACAGTTGTGCGGGGTTCTCCGCATGCGGCAGTCGGCAGGACATACCGACGATGGCGATCGCCTCGGTCGATATCGACGTGTCAGCTTGGAATTCACCCATGGTCGGTCGCCCTACCTACTTGTTGCGTACGAAGCCTGAGCGGAGGCGTAGCACCCGCAGCGGTGCCGCGGGTGCTACGCCGATGTGTTTCTGTTGCGGGCCGGTCAGTCGCATGGGAACCGGGTAATGGCTCCGAGCGCGGGCCCTTCGTTGTTTCAGCTACGAGCCGACGGTCTGCTCGTATGTCGAGACGAGCATCCGCTTGAGGACTTTTCCGCTGGACCCCAATGGAAGCGCGTCGATGAACTCGACTCGTCGAGGGTACTTATACGCGGCGAGGCGCTCTTTTGCCCATTCGACGATCTCTTCACCCGATCCTGCGGTGATGTCCTCAGGCCGGGCAGGCACGACGATCGCCCAGACCTCCTCGCCCAGCACAGGGTGCGGAACACCGATGACAGCGACCTGCGCCACGGCCGGATGCCCGACGAGGATCTCCTCGATTTCGCGCGGATATATGTTGTAACCGCCACGTAGAATCAAGTCCTTCTTACGGCCTACGACCGAAAGGTAGCCGTCGCCATCGAGCCTGCCGAGGTCGCCGGTGAGGAACCATCCCTCGGTCAAAACCTCAGCGGTGGTCTCCGGGCGACCGAGATATCCGGCCATGACGTTCGGACCGCGCGCCACGATCTCACCCACCTCACCGACGGGCAGGAGCTCGATCCTGTCCGCATTCGGCCGGGCTATGCCGACGGTGATGCCAGTGATCGGAACACCGACCGTTCCGGGTCGAAAAGTCAGGCCGGGATAGTGATAGGCAAGGCTGCAGGAGGTCTCGGTCATCCCGTAGCCCTCGTACACGGGACATCCGAACACGCTTCGGACATCGTCGAGGGTCTTGCCCGGAAGCGCCGATCCCCCGCTGTACACGCGGTCGAGTCGAGGAGCCGGCTCTCCCTGGGCCACCGCATCGAGCAACCCGACATACATGGTCGGCACGCCCATGAACACCGTGCATCGGTGTTTCTTCATCAGCGCGAGGGCCTCTCGCCCGGAGAATCTCGGCATCATGACAATGGATATACCGGCGCGGAATCCGGTCAGCATGCCGCAAATCTGACCGAAGCCGTGCGACAGCGGCAGACATCCGAGCAGTACGTCGTCACTCCGGAACATGTACGGAGTGGTGACCATCCTCTCGACGTTGTACAGAATGTTCCGGTGGGTGAGCATCACCCCTTTGGGCTTTCCCGTCGTGCCGGACGTGTAGAACACGACCGCGACATCATCGGCTTCCCGCACCGCGGAATCGTCGATCGGCGCCGTGTCCCGTGCCGCGCTCTCCAGGTCGACCGTGCCCGCGGGGCCCGGGCCGACGGAGAGGAGCACCACGCCGAGCGGCTCGGCCGCCTCCCTCGCCCGGGGGAGCAACGAGGCGGCGCAGACCAGAAAGGGGGCGTCCGCATCGGTCAGTACGTGATGTATCTCCGACGCCGTCGACATGACGTTCAGCGGGATCGCGACGGCGCCGGCCGCCAGCACACCGAAATACACGGCGGGAAACTGCGGGGTGTCGACCAGGAGCATCACGACCCGGTCGCCCGGCCGTACCCCATTGGCCCGCAGCACGGAGGCGTAGCGACGCGCCTGTTCCCACAGCCACCCGTAGGTGAAGTGCTCGGACTCGTGGATCAAGGCCGAGTGGTCAGGTCGCTGCGTCGCTGTGTCAGCCAGTACTCCGGCAACTGACATGGTCATCGCTACAGCAGTCCGTCTTCCGCGGCGGTGCGGGCGCTGCCACCGCGGAGCTCGGACGTGGACCAGTCCCGGGCACTCGCGGTCGGGATGTTCAGTTCCTGCCAGATGCCATGGAGGGCCCGGGCGAATCCCTCGACATCACTCTGATCGTGCACGGCGGACGGAGCGATGCGCAGGATCTCCTCGCCCGCGGGAACGCTGGGGGCGTTGATGGACTGGACGTAGATCCCGTGCCGCTCGAACATCAGCTGGGACGCCCGCTTGCACAGGTCGTCCTCACCGACGAAGGCCGCGACGATGTGGGAGTCCGTCGAAATGAACGGGATGTCGGCCGAGATCAGAAGGCTGTGCAGAAGCCGCGCGTTCTCCGAAAGAAGCTTTCGCTCGACATCGGAGGACCGCAGGTACTGAACCGACGCCAGCGAACCGGCCGCGACCGCCGGCGGCAGCGAGGTGGTGAAGACGAACGAGCGCGAATAGGTCCGCACCGCGTCCACGAGGGCCGCCGGGCCCGCGATGTAGCCGCCGACCGTTCCGAATCCCTTGGCCAAGGTCCCCATCACGACCGTGAACCGATCGGCTATGCCTTCGCGCGCGGCGATGCCGGCGCCCTGCGGGCCGTACATGCCGACCGCGTGGACCTCGTCGATGAAGGTCGTGGCACCGTACTTGTCCGCGATGTCGGCGATCTCAGCGAGCGGCGCAACATTGCCCGACATGGAATAGACCGATTCCACGACGATGAGCTTCGGGCAGTCGACGGGAGCGGCCGCGATCAATTCTTCCAGGTGGGCGACGTCGTTGTGCCTGAATACATGCTTCTTCGCACCACTGTGTCGGAGACCGTCGATGATCGAGGCGTGGTTCTTCGCATCGGAAAACACAACGGTGTCCTTCGGAAGCCCCGCCAGAACGGAGAGCGATCCCTCGTTGGCCGTGTATCCCGACGTGAAGAGGAGAGCGGATTCCTTGCCGTGCAGGTCCGCCAGCTCATTCTCGAGAAGGACGTGATAGTGGTTGGTTCCACCGATGTTCCGGGAACCTCCGGAGCCCACGCCATGAGTATCAAGCGCATCATGCATGGCCGCGATGGCCTGGCGGTTCTGGCCCATTCCCAGATAGTCGTTGCTACACCAGACACTTACTTCCGAGTCCACCCCATCACGCCGCGCACTGGCCAGGGGGTATTGACCGGACCGACGGCCGATCTCCAGGAACTCGCGCTTGCTGCCAGCAAGATCGTCAGCGGTGTTCCCACTCAGATATGACGCCAGGTGAACGTTCATTCACTCGCCTTCTCGACGTAGCGGTTTGGATGGACCTGCGAACCGAAAGGTCTGCGCTAGGAATATTGCGACTTCAGCAGCACCTTGTCGGGCTTGCCGTTGCTGTTCATCGGCAGTGCGCTCAACACATGTATTTTCTCGGGCACGTGAATCGGGGAAAGCGTCTCAGCAATCCTCGCGCGGATGCCTTCCACGTCGACCACCTCGGCCGGATCGCATTCGATTGCGGCATGGATGTGATCGCTTCCGTCCTCGTCCTGCACACCGTAGACAGCGGCGTGCCGGACACCCGGGCAGGAAAGGATCTCCGCCTCGAGAACTATGGGATGAACCTTGACGCCGCCGACCTTGATGAGGTGGGCGACGCGGCCCAGGAGAGTCAGATAGCCTCGCTCGTCGAGTCGGCCGATGTCTCCGGTGAAATACCAGCCGTCACGAAGAACTTGTGCAGTCAACTCCGGGTTGCCGTTGTAGCCGTCCATCATCTGAGGCGAGCGGACACGAACCTCGCCGGTTTCCCCCACCGCCAGCTGCGCGCCCGAATTCGAGTTGCAGACGACGACCTCGACCTCGGGGAAGGGCCGGCCGACAGTGGCCGCGAGCTCCGGGTCGCCGTGCTCCTGAGGCGTCAGGATCGTGATCCGACCGCTCTCACTCGTGGCATACCCCTGCGCCAGAGCAGGGCCGAAGAGCCGGAAAGCCTGCGCGAGACGGGCGGGCGCCGCGGGGCTGCCGCCGTAGACGATCCGCTTCAGCGAAGACAGGCCCGCAGCTTCCAGGGCCTCCCTGTCACGGATTCCTCGCTCGCCCAGATGGTCGATGACTTGGAACACGTGGTTCGTCGCCATGAACGTCCACGAGACTTCCTTCTCTGCGGAGACCGTGTCCACGAATTCCTCGGCGTCGAAGCTCTCATGGAGATAGAGCGTTCCGTCCAAGGCGAAGACTGCGTCCGCCATCGCGGCGACGCCATGACTCAGCGGGGTCGACACCAGGATCGACGCGCAGTCGTATTCACGACCGACCTCCATCCATGCACGCATGGTGGCTTCCCATGCGCGGCCCGACAAACGGATGCCCTTGGGCCGTCCCGTGCTGCCACTCGTGAAGCCGATGAAGGCCAGCGCATCCGGGTCCCATGAAACGGCATCCGGGGTATCGGCGAGATCGACCTCGCCGACCTCGTCGCGTGCCCCGTGCTCACGTCGCGTGACAGCGATCCCGCTGCCTTCAGCGAGTTCTGTCGCGCGCTCCGAACCTTCGGCATCGGCATAGATGGTTACGGCTTCGGTTTCGCGCAGGATCTGGATCTGGTGATCCAGCGGAAGGATCGTTGTCCTGGTACCGGGATTAGTGGTCCGCGCATAGCACACGGCGCCGCCGAGCAGATGTGTCGCGTACCGCACGGTGAGCATCTCAGGGCTGTTGGGCGCGACCAGAATCGCTACTACGTCCCCCTTGCCCACTCCGCGGTTGCGCAGCGCAAGGAACGTTTCAGTCACGGACCGAATCAGGTCGCCACCCGAGAAGGCTTCGCCACGCCAATGAACGACATCTCGATCCGGCGCGGCTGCGAGCAGCGAGAGGATCTCCGAGACATAACTTTGACTTGCACTCCACCAGGGCCCGGGCAGACTCATGGGACTTCCTTTGATTTCGCCAACATCGACGTTATCCGATTGGGCGGTTCAATCTTCGCGATGCAATTGCGGTCAGCGGAAGATCGTTCGACTGGCTACAACGGAGCATCGGAAGGCATCCCGATCCGGGTAGCCGATCTGGGTAGCCGTACGGCCCGTGAGCCGTGGTGGCGGCGTTCCCGACCGGGTGCGGATCGTTTCGAGGGATGCCCTGACCTGGGGAGATACCGATCGGCGGGTGGGCGGGCCGGTCTCTCCTCGACGAGAGGGGCGATGCCGGTGGAGTCGTTGTTCGATGCGCTCCAGGCCGAGAAGGCCGTGGCTCGAGAGTGAGGGGAAGAACCGCTTCTCGGGTGGCCGAGTTGACGGTGGTGCGGCTGGGGGCGGGCGAGGCGTCGGCGGCGAGTGTGTGCCGAAGCGGCGTTCGGCGCCGCCCTGCGGTCCCCGCTCGGCGGCGGACTGCTCACCGGCGAATACCGCAGCTCCACCGCGGGACGCCTGAGTGACCTGGGCATGGTCATACACACCGAGAGCTCCGGTCAGAAGACCGCCGTCGTCGACACCGTCCTGGCGATCGCCGAGGAGAGCGGCGTGACGCCCGCCCAGGTGGCGGTGGCCTGGGTGCGCGAGCGCGCCGCGCGGTCCGTGGCCACGCTCGTCCCGATCATCGGCCCGCGCAATCTCTCCCAGCTCGACAGCTACCTCGGCGCACTCGACGTCCAGCTGACCGACGAGCAGTACACCCGCCTGTCCGAGGTCGGCGCGGTGCCGCTCGGCGCACCCCACGAGGGAACCGCCGCCTCACCGGACCGCCTCCAGGGAGGCGCCGCCGACCGCGCCCCCGCCCCGGTCGTACCGGTCGCCTGATGGGTGAGCGCGGCTGAGGACCCAGCACGCCCGAGCCGCAGCCGGAGAAACAACCCGAACCATCTCGTACTGGTCGACGGCCGGACGAGCGCAGACCCCGCCCCCTCAAGGACGGAACACAGAACGGAGACGACGATGAGGGCCTTCATGGTCGAGAAGTACGGCGACCGAGCCGGGATGCGCGCCGCCGAGCTCCCCGACCCGCAGGTAGGCGCCGACGACGTCCTGGTCAAGATCCACGCGGCGGGCGTCAACCCGCTGGACCTCAGGATCCGCAGCGGAGACTTCAAGGCGTTCATGCCCTACCGTCTCCCGCTCGTTCTGGGCAACGACCTCGCCGGGACGGTGGTCCGCGTCGGCCCGTCCGTCACCCGCTTCGCGGTGGGCGACGAGGTCTACTCCCGGCCCGACAACGACCGCATCGGTACCTTCGCCGAACTCATCGCCGTCCACCAGGACGACCTGGCACCCAAACCCGCCACCCTCACCATGACCGAGGCCGCCTCCCTCCCCCTGGTCGCCCTGACCGCATGGCAGGCACTGGTCGAGCGGGCACGCGTGCAGCCGGGCCAGAAGGTCGACAAAGCCATTTCGCTCTCGTCGTTCCGCGGCCAGTTGAAGGCGATCCATCGCTGGGGCCTTCAGGCGCCGGCCGATCTGTCCCTCATCCGTCAACCGGTCCTGGTGGCCAACGGCGAGAGCGACCGGATGGTCCCGAGTGTCAACTCCATCGACCTGGCGGCCCGGCTGCCCCAGGGCGAACTCGAACCCCTCTACCCCGACGCCGGACACGGTGGGATCTTCCAGTACCACGACAGATTCGTCCCGCGGGCGCTTGAATTCCTGGAACCGTAGCCAGCCGCCGGGCAGGTCCAGGCCCCTGTCCCGCGCTCAGCAGGACCGGCAGCAGCAGATCCGTCCTCGCGCACCCCACCATGAACAGCGGCCTTGTTCGCGTAGATCACCTTGATGCGAACTTGTGGGAAGGAAGATGCCAGTACCTCGAGGATGTGCAGGAAGCGGCGCGTAGAACTCGTAAGACGATCACTGCGTCTGTCGGTTGAGGCGTCGCCAGCAGATGAGGCCGCAGGCGAGTGAGACGAAGGCGTTGTGGAGGTCGAGGCGTCGTTCCCATCTGACGGCGAGGCGCTTGAACTGGTGGAGTTGGGCGAAGGTCTGCTCAACGACGTAGCGGAGCTTTCCGAGGCCGATGATGTCGCGCTCGCCACGGTGGGAGATGACCGGCAGGATCCGGCGCTTGCGTAGCTCTCGGCGGTTGGGGTTGCTGTCGTAGCCCTTGTCTCCGAGGAGCGCGTCCGGGCGCTTGCGGGGGTGGCCGACGTGGCCGGTGACCGGTGGGATGCCGTCGACCAAGGCGAGGGTCTGGGTGACGTCGTTGACGTCGGGCCGCGGTGGTGATCACGTGGAACGGGATACCGCTGCCGTCGCTGATCAGGTGGTGCTTGCTACCGGTCTTGCGCCGGTCGACCGGCGATGGGCCGGTC
This sequence comes from Streptomyces sp. Y20, assembly GCF_043195475.1. NCBI lineage: Bacteria > Bacillati > Actinomycetota > Actinomycetes > Kitasatosporales > Streptomycetaceae > Streptomyces > Streptomyces sp. Y20. The sequence continues at coordinate 526,087 of NZ_JBIDDP010000002.1, read as the reverse complement.
GCCTCGCCCCCTTTTTCGCGCGTACGTGGGAGGCGTCCACGCAGGCCCGGGTCCAGTCGATCAGGCCGGCGGCGTTCAACTCCGCCAGGAGTACGCGGTGCAGGGCCTCGAACACCCCGGCCTCCTGCCAGCGGCCGAGCCGCCGCCAGCAGGTCTGGCGAGAGCCGAAGCCCAGCTCCAGCGGCAGCTGCATCTCCAGGATCATCCAGGACTTCGACGGGGCCATGACCCCCGTCGACTGGACCTCGTAGCAGCCGTCCCGACAGGTACCCCCTCCCTCGCCCGGGTGCGGCCCGCCCCCGCCCCTCCCGGGCGAGGGGCGCGGCTGGTACGCCTATACCGCTCCCCCGAGCCGCTGGTAGAGCACGTGCCGGGACCGTCGGGCACGGGTGACGAGCCCGGCCCGGTGGAGGATCTGCAGGTGGTAGGAGACGGTGGCCGGACTCAGGTAGAGCCGCTGGGCGATCTCCGTCGTGGAACGCGGTTGGCTCAGCTCGGCCAGGAGCTTTCGCCGCATCGCCCCGATCAGCGGGTGGTCCTGGGCGGGCGGAAGACAGTCGACCTGCGCGGCGGGATAGACGATGAGCGGAGTGCGCGGCGCCGGCGTCCCGGGCGATTCCCCGGCGCAGAAGAGGGCCCAGTCGACGAAGACGCTCGGCGTGAGGATCACCGCTTCCGCGTCCAGCGTCAGCCGGTGGATGCTGTCCGTGCGGAGGTGGACGAGCAGTTCGCCGTCGCGCCATTCCAGGTTCGGGGCCAGCCGGTTGAGGGCCTCGGCGAGCCCGTACTGGGCGATCTCGGAGGCCCGGGCGGTGACGTCGGCTTCCAGTCGGGCCCGGATGGCCGGCCACGAGGGCTTCAGCGCCGCGTGCCAGAACCGCGCCATCTCGTCGGCGAGGCGGCGCGCGAAGTGGTCCTCCCCCCGGTCGAGGGCTTGCAAGAGCTGCCGCGGCGCCGGGTGGCCGGAACCGAGGTCCCAGGAGTGGCCGTTGACGGCCCCGGCCAGCTCGTAGCGGATCCGTTCCCGCGGGGTCGTCGCGATCTGGTGCAGCGCGGTGTCGATGTCGGTCAGGAAGGCCGGGGGTTCCGGCCGCAGGAAGTCCGGGGCGTAACCGAGGGGGCCTCCCCCGCCGACCACGGCCAGCAGCCCGAGCCGGTGCCGGGTCAGCGCGTCCGTGGCCCTGGTCGGCCAGGGCGGGGTCAGGGTGCCTGGGCTGAAGCCGACGACGCGGAGCAGGTCCTTGGCCGAGCCCACCGGTGAAACCGCGAACCTCACGCCCCCCAGCCCCCGGGCGCCCAGGCGGATCCGGATCACACGCGTTCCCCCTTCGCCAGTCCCTTCGAAAGAAATCGAATCATTCGACCGGTCAATCGGCGTGGCTTTTCCTGGATTCACCGCACAGACCGGCCCCGAAAGGAATCCAGAACCCGTGATCGTTCACAAGAAGCTGGCCGCCGTCGCGACCGCCGTGGCAGCCCTCACCGTCGGTGCCACAGGCGCGACATCCGCCCAGGCCGCGGAGCCCGCCGCCCACCACGTGGCCTGGGAGCAGGGCCAGGCGCCCGGCGCCCGGGCGGGCTCCCTCACCGCGGGCATCTACGTCCGGATCTACAGCCTGTACCGGGCGACCCCGGGCCAGTGCCTGGACGCCGACGCCACCGCCGGCGGCAACGGCACCAAGATCCAGGTGTGGGGGTGCAACGGCACCACCCAGCAAGAGTGGCTGCTGTCCACCGACGGCAGCCTGCGAAGCGTGCGGTTCCCGGGCATGTGCCTGGACGCCGACACCAACGGCGGCGGCGCCAACGGCACCCGGGTGCAGCTGTGGCAGTGCAACGGCACCACCCAGCAGCAGTGGTACCACCCCTCCGGGGACCTGGCCATCTACAACGTCCGCTTCAACAACGGCAACAACACCGTGCTGGACCGCGACACCAACGTCCCCGGCAACGGCGCCCAGGCCCAGCTGTGGGGCAAGAACTTCCAGTCCCAGCAGTGGTGGGACATCCGGACCGCGTGACGCCTCCGACGCCGTCGGCGCTGGCGCCCGGTGAACAGCACGTCTCGACACGGAGGGAACACGCATGAACGCAGCGGCACGTGCCCGGAGGAAGCTCAGCGCGGGGGCCGTGGGGCTCGCCGCCGCGATCGCGTTCGCGGCGGGGGTGACGCCGGCCTCGGCATCGGCATCGGCACCGACCGCGATCGCGTCCTCCTCGCTCAAGGACGGGGAGATCGTGGAGCTCTGGAACTACCACAGCCAGCACTGCCTGTCCGTCGGCGCCGGGAGCACGGCGGGCGGCGCCGGGATCATCCAGTGGTCCTGTTACGGCGGCGCCGAGCAGTACTGGGGCCTCTACCCCATGCCGAACTCCGGCGGCGGCTACGAGGTCGTGAACAAGAACAGCGGCAAGTGCCTGGCTGATCCGGCGAGTTCGCCGAACGCCGGCGTCCAGCTGATCCAGTACGGCTGCGACAAGGGGGCGGAGCAGACCTGGTACTTCGACCGGAACCCGGACACGGGCTTCGCCCAGATGCGGAACCGGGCGAGCGGCCTGTGCGCCGCGGTCGGCGCCTCGAGCACGACGCCGGGCGCCCCGGTCGTCCAGTGGCCCTGCTACGGCGGCGCCGAGCAGCGGTGGACGACCTCCGCCTGACCGCCGACCGGACGGCCACAGGCGGTCGTTGACCGACGTCTCGCGGCTTCTTCCCCACGAAGCCGCGAGACGACCCGCCCGGGCCGCGCCCCTCGCCCTCCCCGGGCGAGGGGCCGACCCCGGCCTCCTGCCAGCGGCCGAGCCGCCGCCAGCAGGTCTGGCCAGAGCCGAAGCCCAGCTCCAGCGGCAGCTGCTGCCAGGTCATGCCGGTGTACAGCACGAACAGGATCCCCTGCAGGCACAGCCGGTCGTCCACCGGACGAGTGTCGGCATCGAGGACGACCTGTTGATCGGCGGATCACCGAAGGTACTGAACGGACGTGTCCAGGACGGCTCAGACGCTGTGATCACACCAGCCGCACGGGCGGCAGGATTACGTGCCGTCAGTCCGACCGTCAGTCGTAGAGCTCGAAGACATGTCCGCGCGGCCATTGACCGGCGCCGCGCGACCATTGACGGACGCCACTGAAAACGGTTACGCCAGTAGGATCTCGGCGAAGATCGTCACCGCCAGCACAACATACACCGCGCACGCGATGTAGTTGAGCACAGCCGTCGCTTTCGTCGAGTCGACGAGGCGGGCGTGAAAAAATCCCGACAACACCCCGATGGATCCATAAAGAATCACTTCCATCAGAATGTCAATCGCACCAAGAATTGCCATCTGCAATCCTGGATTTTTCGCACTTCCGATGAACTGCGGGAGCACTGCGAGGAAAAACAGAATGATCTTCGGATTCGTCAGGCTGACAAACATGCCCCGCAGATACCATCGACCTGTCGTGATGCCGCCGTGCCCACTGATCGCACGACGCGCATGTCGCATTGTCACGTATGCCAACCACAGCAGATACGCTGCACCTAAAATTCTGACCGCGTCAAGTATTAATGGGTGCGATTGGGCGATCTTTCCTATACCGGCAACGACGGCGGCGGCGTAGACACTCATGCCGGTCGCGATGCCGAGGATGGCCTTCAGTGCGGCCCGGCGACCGCCTTCGAGACCCACCGCGAGCATGTAAGCCATATCCGGCCCGGGCGGCCCGAGGAAAAGCAGGATCACTGCGATGTAGCCCGGCAGTACCGTCACATCGACCACCGTCAATAACCTCCGGCCCTGGCGTGGCGTGCGAGAGATCTGCGGTGCTGGTAGCGATCACTCCGCACCGGGTTGCCGCAGCCGGTGGTCGGGCACCCGATGCTGACCTTGGAGGGTGTCATGAGATCTCCGAGTCGACGTAGAACCACGTAAGGCGGTTCTACCATGTCCGCGCTTCGGTGAGCAACCGGCCAAGCTGGTTCCACACCCGTCTGGCATTTCCCCGAGCTCCGCATTGGCAACGTGCTGGCGGCCAGTTTCAGGTCGGCTCCGACAGAGTGTTGCGGCAGGGCGCTGGAGCGCATTTCTGCGCCATCAGCAGCTGCGCCGTGCGGGCCATCAGGCCTACTCGCCAACGGGATTGAGGGCGGTCGCCCTGTCCGTCCTGCGGTAGGGGGCGACAGTGGTGGCGGTGGCCGTGCACACGAGCTCGGGCGCATCGAGGACATCGGCGGCACTCTCGCCGGCTCCTGTGCGGGCGCTGAGGACTTCGCATGCCTGGAGCTCGACCACCCGGCGCAGCCTGGTCTGTCGTACCAGCCGCCCGTGTGCCTCGATGTAATCGCCTGGCTTCGCGGGTGCGGCGAAGCGGACGCCCTTTTGAACGGCGTGCGGTTGCGAGACTACGGGGAGTGCCGCCACGAAGTCACAAGGACCAGCGATCGCGAACCCGAGGTGTAGGCGGCCACCGTGTCGCGGGCCGCTCCGGCAAGCAGTGCCGCCAACCCGGCGCCGACGTGGACAGCATCGACCCCACCGAAGACGATCGTGCTGTCATCGCCGTAGAAGTCACGGCGCACAAGGGATGTCGGTCAGCCGGCAAGGCTTGCGTTTTTGCGCTTGTTGGCGAGGAAGCGCGCCTTTTTCTCACGATTGCCACACGTATTCATGTCGCACCATCTGCGGGTGCAGCCTCGGCTCGTGTCGAAGAAAGCGGCTCGACACGTGGGTGACGCGCACAAGGAAATCTTTCCTTCTCGTTCTCCCGCAAGGAGGCTGATCGCATCGGCGGCGATCACGCTGAGCGCATCTTCTACAGAGGCAGAACGCAGCCGCCACTCGCGCCTGCCGTCGGCCGTCAGGATCGCCGAGGCCAGGCCGTGAGCACTGCAGTCATTGATGACCTGGACGGCTGAAGGGGGAAGCGGATTCTGGTTCGCGACGGCGGTAGCGGCTGCGTGAATGCATTCCCGTAGTTCTCGAGCGCGGTCGAGCTGGGACTGGGTGCAGGAGTCGACCGCGAGCCCATTGACTGCCAACCAGTCCACAAGCCGGGATGGCACAGGAATGCGCTCCAGTGCCTCGCCGCAACGCTCCGACAGGGTCGCCGTGAAGCTGGTCGCTAGCACCTTGCCCAGACGGAACTCGGGGAAATACACGACAGCCATCGAACCAACTTAGCCGGTTTCTTCTCGCGGCGCAAGGATGACAGAGCTTCCCCGCGCGGAGCGCCGGCTGCGGCAACCCCGCCGGGTCGGCGGAGTTCACCGTGCGGCGGGCGCCGGAGCACTGTGGTTCCCAGGAACCGCCGCCTGTGCAGGCCCGGTCGGCCGACGGGCCCCGGCACTCGCAGATCAGGATGATCCGGTGGGCGCGGGCCGCGGTGAGGTCGGGAGCGCGGCCGGGCAGTGGCGGCGGTATCCACCGCGGCTGAGGGGTTGGCGGAAGCGGCAACAGCGTCTCTGCCTCCAGGGCTGTGAGTTAGCTCGAGGCCCTGGGCCGGCTCAGGATGATGCGGGTGGCTCGGGCCACGGCGTCCTCATCGCCTCCTGCGCTGCATGAACGCTTGCTAACCGTCCGCAAGGAGGGGGGCGTACGGGGTGCTCGTGCGGCGGGCGGACATGAAGGAGAGGAAGTCGTTCACGAAGGCGCTGCGGCCGTAGGCTCCGTCGGTGGTGACGAGGTCGCGGTGGAAGGCGGTGCGGAAGAGGACGCGGTACTCGTCCGCGTCGATGATCCCGTTGCCGTCCGTGTCGGTGGCGTCGAAGAGCACCTCGGCGACGCGGATGAGCGCGGGTCCGGCGAGGGAGGGGACGGCGGCGGCGTACTCATCGGCACTGACGCGGCCGTCGCCGTCCGTGTCGAGAGCGGCCTGGAGTTCGCGCCACCAGGCGGCGAAGGCGTCGTAGAGCCGGGTTTCCTCGGGTTCGTCCAGGTCGAGGCGGGTGGAGAGTTCGCGGGCCATGGCGGCGAGGTCCGGCCAGTCGAGGTGGCCGTCACCGGTCTGGTCCAGCACCTGGCGGAAGAACTCCTCCGCCGAGCGCCGGCCCTCCTCCGGGCGCGTCGCGGACGCCGGGTCCGGATCGGGTCCGCCGCTCAGCGGGGTGAGGAGGCGGAGCAGGGCCGAGGCCCGCTTCATTCTGCCGCGCAGAGCGGCCACGGTCCGGGCGCGGGGGTCGTCGCTCCCGGGCGAGAGCGAGAGGAGTTCGATGACGCTCTCGGCGTCGAGCCAGCCCTCGGGCAGGAAGCGGGCCAGTCCGGCGGCGAGGTAGGCACCCTGCATGAGGGTCCGGGTGCCGGGCATCTCCGGTAGGCCGGCCCGGCGACGGTACGGCTCGGGGAGCGAGGCGACGGTGATGGCGCCGAGGAGCGGTCCGGCGACGGCCCGGCCTGCCGCCCACAGCGTCGGCGCGCCGTCGAGGAGAGCCGGGGCGGGCAGGTGGTCGAAGAGCCGGTAGAGGATGACGCGGGCCGCCTCGGTGTTCTCCAACTCGTTCTCGACGACCCGGTCGAAGTACTGCCAGAAGTCGTGCAGTTCCCGGGGCAGTTCCCCGGCGTCCCCGTCGAGGGCGGCGAGAAACGCGCGGTACTCGGCGTACATGCGCTCCATCGTGTCCTGGTCGAGCGGCTGGCCGCTGAGCCGGCACATGGTGACGGCGCTCTCGAACAGGGTGGCGACCACCCAGGCGCGGGTCGCGCGGTCCATGGCGTCATAGGCCCGGCCGCGGGCGTCGGAGCCGCTCATGCGGGCGTGCAGCCGGTTGAGCCGGGCGGCCTCCCGTTCGCGTACCGCGGGGTCGGCGCCGAACATGCGTCGCATGCTGAGGAAGGTGTTGCGGAGCCGGCGCCAGGGGTGGGCGACGAAGGTGGAGTTGTCGGCGAGGGCGGCTCCGATCTGTGGATGGGCCGCCTCCAGCACGGTCGCGCGGATCATGGCGAGCGCCCAGCGCGGGTCGTCGAAGAACGCGTGAAACTGTGAGTCCGGACTGAACAGGGAAGATCCGTCATCCGGTGGCGTGGTGTCCATGCGGGGCACGCCGGTCGTGTCCGTCGTCATCGTGAGTCTCCGTTCGTCCGGGTCGGTAGGCCGCCGAAGCGGCGGTCGCGGCTCCGGTAGGTGTGCAGGCAGGCGAGGAAGTCGGGGGCGCGGAAGTCCGGCCAGAGCACCTCGGGGAAGGTCCACTCGGCGTAAGCGACCTTCCAGAGCATGAAGTTGGAGATGCGCTGCTCGCCGGAGGTGCGGATGACCAGGTCCACATCCGGGGTGTCGGGGAACGGCAGGTGCTCGGCGAAGGACCGTTCCGTCACCTCGTCCGCGGTGATCCCGTTGCGGATCAGTGACCGGGCGGCCTCCACGATGTCCCGGCGCCCGCCGTGGTCGAAGGCCACGGTCAGCGTCATCCCCCGGTTCTCGCCGGTCAGCGTCGCCAGGTCCTCGAAGTCCCGTGCGAGTCCGAGGGGGACGCGCGCGTCGGTCACCCCGAGGAAGCGGCATCGGATGCCGCGGGCGAGCAGCAGCGGCGCGTGTTTGCGCACGACCCGGCGGACCAGGCGCATCAGGTAGTCGACCTCATCACTGGGCCGGTTCCAGTTCTCGGTGGAGAAGGCGTACAGGCTGAGCCACTCGACGCCGGCGGCCCGGGCCGCCTCGATGATGTCGATGACGGTGGCCTCGGCCGCCCGGTGGCCCGCCGTGCGCGGGAGTGAACGCCGCTCTGCCCAGCGGCCGTTGCCGTCCATCACACACGCCACGTGCCGGGGCACCGCACGTGCCGCCGCCCCGTCGCTCTGCCGTTGGCCGCCCGGCCCGTCGCTCCGCCACTCCCGGCCCGGTGGGCTCTCCGCCACCGTGCGTCCGCCCGCCATGCGGTGGTCCGCCATGCCCGGCCCCACCCCACCTGGAGCGGCATGGCCGTTCGTGCCGTGTCCGTTCAACGCCCACCCCGCCTCACCCGCGCCCCCGCCGACGCGTTCCCTGCCGGAATACTGGCAGCGTGGAGGGGCCCCTGAGAGGCCGATACGGGGCGCCGTCACCCTTCACTCGTATGTCCGAGTGCGCGCAGGTGCCGGGTAGCGTCCCGCCGGTGACCACCGGCTGCGAGGCCGATCGGGGAACGCATCCGCCGCCAGCCCGTCTTCCGCGACGCCCTCCTCGTGCAGGAGCCCCAGGCGCTCGTCGTGGGTGCACCACCGGGATCCCATCGCCCTCACGCAACCGACAGGCCGTTCGAGGGCGAGGCGCAGCAGGGGGATGCCGATCTTGGCGTCGTGGGCGAGGACGCATACGATCGTGCGTTCGTCCACGCTGGTGCGTTCCAGGTGGCGGTGGGGCCGGCCGGCCACCACCGGTCGCCCGGCTGCCGGTGAGCTGGGCTGAGGATGCGGGCCTGCGTCGTGCACACCGGATCCGGCACCGTTCGGTCCACGATGAGTCTGTCGGCGGGGTCCGCCCGGCCGGGCGGGCTTGAGCAAGTGCTTCACGGCGAACCGGGTACTCGCCACGATATGACCGCACGAGGAACGGCTTCACCATTGAACTCGCAGGTCAGGGCGCTGCACAACTGGTTCGAGAATGGCCTCGCACTCCACATGCGACGTCATCAGGAACACGTCGTAAGGATCGGGGTCGCGAAAATCCGCTGTTCCACGGGTGGTTCCCCACCTTGGAGACGGTCTCCAAGGTGTTCGGAGCACCGTACGAGCGTCACGGCCACGCCGGGCGAGGGTGTGCAGGGGTGTGCAGGACCTCGCCCACCTGTACGCCGCCCGCACGCGCGGCCGGACCACCGTGCACGACCGAGGCGACCACGTTCGCCGACGGGGTCACACCCCACCACCTGATCGACCGGATCCAGCAAGCAGCCAACGAGGGGAACGAGCGGTGGGGCGACAGGAATATTTCTCAGTGCCTCTGTGGTGCAATAACATTCGCCCGGCACCGGGCTGGCGCTGCCCCCTCGGGCACCCGGGACGGAACCCTGAGCACCAACGAGCGGCGAGGAACCATCGTGACCGTACGCGGGCCTGACGGGGACGGTAGGCCGACCGCTCGCCCTCCGGAGAAGGGGGATGTCCAAGGCCGGGCGATGACCTTGGCGGAGACGCTGGCGGCGGCGGAGAGCGCGGCGCCCGTGGAGTCGCTCGACGTGGTCGCGCGCATGCTCAGGGAGCATCTCGGGGCGGCGTCGGTGTCGTTCCTCATCACCGACTTCACCGGTGGTTCGGTGGTACGGCTGGGGACGGCGGGCAGCGTCGACACCGATGAACCCGCCCGGCGCATCACGCTGCGGGGCACCCTGTACGACGACGTCATCCGCACCCAGCGACCGAGCGTGGAGGACCATGGCGACGGCGCGCTGGTTCGGATCGTCGCCCCGGTGACCAATCGCGGGGACGCCATCGGTCTCCTCGAACTGTTCCTGCCTGCGGCGCCGGACGCGGAGGTGATGCGGGAGATCGGCGAGACCGCGCACGCCCTGGCGTACATCGTCATCGCCAACCGGTCCTTCACCGATGTATATCAGTGGGGCCGCCGCACCACCCCCCTGAGCCTGGCCGCGGAGATCCAGCACCGGCTGCTCCCGGCGTCGCTGGCCTGTGAGGCGGCACAGTTCGCGGTCGCCGGGGCGCTGGAGCCGGCCGACCACGTCGGGGGCGACACCTTCGACTACGCGGTCGACCGCGACACGGTCCAGCTCTCCGTCACCGACGCCATGGGGCACGACGTCGACGCCGCGCTGCTGGCCACCCTTGCGGTGGGCGCCCTGCGCCGGGCCCGGCGGGCCGGCGCCGACCTCGCCGAACAGGCCCGCCAGGCCGACCAGGCCATGCGCGAGCACGGCCGCCAGAGCTACGTCACCGGGCAGCTCCTGCGCATCAGCCTGCTCGACGGCAAGACCGAGTTCGTCAACGCCGGGCACCCCTGGCCGCTGCGCATGCGGGACGGACAGGTGCGGGAGATCACTCCGCAGGTCGACACGCCGTTCGGCTTCCCCGCCCCTCACACCTACCGGGTCCAGTCGCTGGACCTGCGTCCGGGCGACCGGCTGGTGATGCTGACCGACGGCATGCTGGAGCGCAACTCCAACCGCCTCGACCTGTCCGACCTGATCATGCGCACCCGCGCGCTGCATCCCCGCGAGGCGGCCCGCACCCTCATCGCGGCGGTCGTCGACGCCAACGACGGTCACCTGCAGGACGACGCGACCGTCATGTGCCTGGACTGGCACGGCGTCGGTCACTCCCAGCGGGACGCCGACACCGGCGCCGACCTCGCCGACGCCTCCGCACCGTCGCGGAAGGGGCGGAGCATTCCTGGCCAATGACTCGGGGATCCGGGACTCGGGGATCCGGCACTCGGGGACGCGGGGATCCGGGACTCGGGGACTGGGGACTGGGAGGCGGTATCCCGCCTCGGCGGGCCTCGGGCGGACGGGACGGGGTGATCTGCCGGGCGATTCCTCGGCCACCGCCCGGCCCGTTCGCGGACCGGCACGCGGCCACACCTGTGACTGGCTGCCCAGGCCCGGACACTGCCGCGGTCAGTAGGCGGCCAGGGAGATGGCGAAGTAATGCGCGGCGAAGGCTGCCACGGTCAGCGCGTGGAAGACCTCGTGGTAGCCGAACCAGCGGGGTGAGGGATCGGGCCGCCGCAGGGCGTAGACGACCGCGCCCGCGCTGTAGAGGAGACCGCCGACGACGATCAGGACGACTACGGCTGCTCCGCCGCTGTGCAGGAAGTCGGGCAGGTAGCGCACCGGCGCCCAGCCCAGGGCCAGGTAACACGGGGTGTACAGCCACCGCGGAGCTCCGACCCACAGGACCCGGAACGCGATGCCGGCCGACGCGCCCGCCCACACGATCCACAGCAGCATGGAGCGTGGTGCCGTCGGGAGGAGGAGCACGGCCAGGGGGGTGCAGGTACCGGCGATGATCAGGAAGATGTTGGCGTGGTCGAGTCGTCGTAGAAGAGCCTCGCCCAGTGGTCCCCAGGTGCCTCGGTGGTAGATGGCGCTCGTTGCGAACAGCAGCCAGGCGGTGACCGAGTACACGGCGCAGGCCAGGGCTGCCTGCGGAGTACGGGCCAGGCAGATCAGTACGACGCCCGCGATCAGTGCTGCGGGGACCATTCCGGCGTGGAGCCAGCCACGCAATCTCGGCTTGATCGGTTGGGCCAGGTCGGCCGCCCGCTCCACCAGGGCGGCAACCGGGTGACCCTTCTCCCCTGCATGGCCGCCTTGTGATCCGCCGGGTAGCCCGTCTTCACCGCACCCACCACACGCTGAGGCGGCGTGACCGTCTTCGACTTCAGCGGCGTCGCGGGACACAGCTTCTCGTCCTCCCTCGGGCGGCTGGGCATCACCGGCAGCAATGCGCCCATGCTAGAAGGTCTCACTGCGGCAGCATCTCGGGAGGTTGGTCCAGAACCGGCACGCCGACCGCAGTTCGGACGATCCCGCTCGGCGAAAAGCCTGCGAAGAGCCTTCCCTGGAGCCTGGACGAGCGTCTGGCCGTCTACTGCTCAAATCTGCGCGAACCGCGGCGCAGGGCGTGCGGCACCCGAACCGGACGACGCTCGAAGCGACTGAGGTCGGGAAGTCCGGGCCGCGGTCGCACCCGCCTCCGCCTCAACAGATCGGGGCCGCGCAGCAATGGCTGCGCGGCCCCTGCAAACTGTGCACGCCCGGCACGAGAGCAGGCACTTCACCCGGGTGGGCGGCATAGCCCGCTCGGGCGGCGCTCACCGGACGCAGTGTGCGCCCCCTGGGGCAGGGCTGCGACGTCAGGCCGGGGTGATGTTCTCGGCCTGCGGGCCCTTCTGGCCCTGGGTGACGTCGAACGTCACGATCTGGCCCTCCTGGAGCTCACGGAAGCCCGAGGAGTTGATCGCGGAGTAGTGGGCGAAGACGTCCGGGCCGCCGCCGTCCTGGGCGATGAAGCCGAACCCCTTCTCCGCGTTGAACCACTTCACAGTTCCCGTTGCCATGTCTTATGCCTTCCGGTCGATGAACGCCTTCCACTCCATGTGGAAGGCGGAGGTGATCGCCCTGGTCCCTGCGGCACAGCACAGCAAAACGCCCACACCAAAGGCACGGGCAGGAGGGAATTCCGAACCACGACAGCTGACACAGAACGCTACACGCCCACACGCCACGTCACCATAGGAAAGATCAGACCGCCCGGCATACCGCGCGCGCGGTGTCCGCCGACGCGGACGGGGCCGCCCGTCTCATGCTGCTGCGGTCGGGTTCGCCGATTCGGTGGCGCGGCGGTGTTCGGCGTTGAGGCGGTGTTCGGCGTTGAGGCGCCGCGCTTCCTCGAGCTGGTCTTCGAGGATGACGATGCGGCAGGCGGCCTCGATGGGGGTGCCGTGGTCGACGAGTTCCCGGGCGCGGGCGGCGATGCGCAGTTGGTAGCGGGAGTAGCGGCGGTGGCCGCCCGCGGAGCGGAGCGGGGTGATGAGGCGGGCTTCGCCGATGGCGCGGAGGAAGCCCTGGGTGGTGCCGAGCATCTCGGCCGCCCGGCCCATGGTGTAGGCGGGGTAGTCGTCGTCATCGAGACGGCCGAACGAGTCGTCTGCTGTCATCGCACCTCTCTGCGGGACAAGTTGAGGGGCCCCGGTGCCGTATCGCACCAGGGCCCCGAAGGAACTGCTACACCATCTGCCGGCCCTGCTACTGCGCCGGCCTTCTGTTTCCGCGAACCCGACCTGGACGCTGTCGGGGGCGCGGGGATCGCGGTTGCTCGACCGGAGACCACCTCACTATCGATGTCCTGCGGTACCCGGGGCCAAGACTTCCTCCCGGGCGATCCTGACGGTGCGGGGCTCCTCCGTTCTTCCCTCTTGACCAACTACTCACTGACGGGAACTGCGTACTACTGGTACTGCGAACTGCTGGTGGCCTCGAACAGCGCCACTCTCCGGCAGCCGGCCCGTCGCCCGTCCTGCGTCTGCCCTGGCTTCGAACCCCACTGCCGAACATCCCGGCACGCGCGTCCGCAGCCCGACGCCTTTACCGAGAACTACTGACCACTGCACTGCTGGTACTGCGAACCGCACTTACGGAACCACTGATGCACCACTCACGGCGGCCCCTGATCACCGCGGGCCACCCGGTCCGGTCGTCAGTCCCGTCACCGTCCTGCAACTGCTCTGGCTTCGGAACTCCACCACCGCACCGTCCTGCGAACTGCGACTGCGTGTACTGCTGCCCGGCAGTTCATCTCTGCCGGGCCTCGCTCGATCTCGGCTACGACAGAAACCATAACCACACCACTGCCCAATGTCTACTCTGGCGGACATAGATTTTCGTGCGCTCGAAGAGGAGGTAGTCAGCCTGGACCGGTTCATGACGCCGGTGACACTGCTCCTCGTCCCGCAACCCCTCGGGCAAACCCTGTGGCCCTGCCGGGTTGGCGGGTGGAGGGCGGGGCACTGGGGCTGGGTAGGCGAAGGCCGGGCATGGACGATCCAGAGAACCAGGGTGACCCTGATGAACACGATGACCGTCGACGCCACAACCGTCCGTTGCCCAACAGCCATTGCCGACGCGCGCGATACGGCACGGGCCTTCCTCCAGGGTTTGCGGCAGCCGGCCGTGGCCCCTGATGCCGCGGACACTGTGGTCCTGGTCGTGTCGGAGCTCGTCACCAACGCCCTGCGGCACGGCGGAGGCCGCTGCACACTGGATCTGACGGCCCGCCCCGACAGCATCGAGGTGGCCGTTCACGACCCCAGCCGGCATGCGCCGCGCATGCGCACCCCCGACCTGAACGGCGGCACCGCGGGCTTCGGCTGGCCCATGGTCAACCGCCTCGCCCGCGCCACCGCGGTCACCCGCCGGGCTTCCGGCGGCAAGACCGTGAGCGCCTGCCTTGCCCGGTAACGCCACCGCTCGAGCAACCGCAGGCCAGCGAATACGTCCGCGTCACGTCGAAGCCTGACGAGCTGCTCGTTGACGCCGCCGCCCTGGTGGAGTCGGTCGGAGCGACCGGATGTCCGTGTCCGTGGTCACCTGTCGACTGGCTTTCGAAGCAGCGTGAGGGCAGAGGGTGCCGGATGTGCCGACGGATTCCGCCCGCTCGCGAGAGTTCGCCGCCGTCTTCGACACCCCCGCGAGGAAGGACGGGCCGCCCACCCGTCTGCACTTCCGTGTCGCCCGGTCGTGCGGGGCACGGTGGGGATCCCTGAGGCGGGCGGAGATGTGCCGGGTCGCGATCGAGGACGTCAGCGCCTGGGCTGTGGGCGGCTTCCCTCACTCCGACCTCTGAGCATCCACGGCGACGGGGAACGCCGCACGCAGTGTGGGCCCGACCGGCACGCCGGTCGGGCCCACACTGCCGTTCAGGTGCCGGCTCGTGCTCTTTTGCTCGGTCAGACCGTGACGGGTGTGCCGAGCATCGCGGAAGCTCGCTGGAGCGACCCGACGGTGTCCACGGGCGCGGGCACGGCTTCGGGGGGAGTACGGCAGGTGAAGCCGAGCTGTGTCATGGCTCGGAGGACCTCGGCGGCGCTGAAGTCACGGCGGTCCTGGCGGGTGATGACCTGGCCGACTTGCTTGACGGGGTAGTGGCGGCGGCCGATGATCACGGATTCGCCGGTGACCGGTTCGGGCTTGACGCCCTTCATCGATTCCAGCACGCCGCCCTTGGTGAGCTCGAAGGGGAAGCGGGCGATGACGCAGCGCATGCGGCCTCACAGGGAGAAGGGGAGAACGGTCCGACGGAGTTGAGGCGTTTCAGCGGAAGAGGCGAGGGTGCCCGCAGCGCTGCCTTGCCCGCCGACCACCGGTAGGGCACCGGGCCGACGGGTGCGCTTCACGTGCTCGGCTTCGGCCATCGTGGTCACGGGTGGGGCGGACGAACCGGGGTCGTCAAGGACGTCGCGCGGGTGGACGCGGTCCCTTGCAGCCGGCACTGGCGCCGACCTGTGCACGGGGTTGGCGTCCGTGGGACGGGGCGGCGCCTGAACCAGCGTCAAAAGGCGCCTTCAGAGGCGCCAGGGCCTCCTGATCACGAAGGTTCTAGACCGCCGCACCGATGGCGGACTGGCGTACGGGCGCACGCCGGGTCGCCGAAGAGGGGCGGCGTCGGCCGCGTGAGGAGGCACTGCGCGTGGGGCGCTCGACCACCGGTGCGGTGATGACCACCGGGATGCCGGACGGGGCCTGGGCACCGGTGATCCGGCTCAGGGCCTCGTCACCCGAGTGGACCTGGGTGGTCTGCGGCCGGATCCCGGCAGCCGACATGAGACGGACCATGCCGCGGCGCTGCTGCGGTGTGACGAGCGTGACGACGCTGCCGGACTCGCCGGCTCGGGCGGTGCGGCCGCCGCGGTGGAGGTAGTCCTTGTGGTCGGTCGGCGGATCGACATTGACGACGAGGTCGAGGTTGTCGACGTGGATGCCGCGGGCGGCGACGTTGGTCGCCACCAGCACGCTGACGTGCCCGGTCTTGAACTGCGCCAGTGTGCGGGTGCGCTGCGGCTGCGACTTGCCGCCGTGCAGCGCGGCGGCCCGTACCCCGCTGTCGAGCAGGTCCTGGGTCAGCCGGTCGACGGCGTGCTTGGTGTCCAGAAACATGATCACGCGGCCGTCGCGGGCGGCGATCTCCGTCGTGGCGGCGTGCTTGTCGGCGCCGTGGACGTGCAGCACGTGGTGCTCCATCGTCGTCACCGCACCGGCCGACGGGTCGACCGAGTGCACGACCGGGTCGGTCAGGTAGCGGCGCACCAGCAGGTCGACGTTGCGGTCCAGGGTGGCGGAGAAAAGCATCCGCTGCCCTTCGGGGCGTACCTGGTCGAGCAGGGCGGTGACCTGGGGCATGAATCCCATGTCGGTCATCTGGTCGGCCTCGTCCAGGACGGTGATGGCGACCTGGTTCAGCCGGCAGTCGCCGCGGTCGATGAGGTCCTTGAGCCGGCCCGGGGTCGCGACGACGATCTCGGCTCCGCCGCGCAGCGCGCCGGCCTGCTTGCCGATGGACATCCCGCCGACGACGGTGGCCAGCCGCAGCCTGACCGAGCGGGCGTACGGAGTCAGCGCGTCGGTCACCTGCTGCGCGAGCTCACGCGTCGGTACGAGGATCAGCCCCAGCGGCTGGCGGGACTCCGCACGCCGTCCGGCCGTGCGGGCGAGCAGGGCGAGGCCGAAGGCGAGGGTCTTGCCGGAACCGGTGCGCCCGCGGCCCAGGACGTCACGGCCCGCCAGGGAGTTGGGCAGCGTCGCGCCCTGGATCGGGAACGGCGCGGTCACACCCTGCTTGCCGAGTTCGGCCAGCAGCGGCTCGGGCATGTCGAGATCGGCGAACGCCTCGACGGCGGGCAGCGCGGGGGTGATCGTCCTGGGCAGCGCGAACTCGCCCTGCACTGCGTCGGACCGGCGGCCGTAACCACCGGAACGAGCGGGGCCGCCCGAACGGCGCGGTGCCTGCGAGCCGAAGCGGCTGCCGCCCTTTCCGGCGTCGGCACTGCCATTGCGAGCGCGGGCGGGGCGGTCGTTCGTGTATGTGCGGTTCATGCGGAACCTTCCTCGATGTGGCACATATCAAGGAATTCCCGCACCGATGAGCAGCATGAAGAATTACGAGTATGAACCGGTGGCAAAAGACAGCAGATCCGGCTGGCGGAAATCTCCGGGAGCACAGACGCTGAAATGAGTGACGCGATGGGGATGTGGGATCCGGGCGTCGGCTGCGGTGCGGCTCCCCAGGATGCTCTGCATGCCGGGGGGCATTCGCGCGTGGTGGGGCTGCGGATTCCTCCGCGTCGTCCCGCAGGTGAAACCGCTGCGGGAGCTGCGTGCAGCTGGGGCCCGCACCCCGAAGGATGCGGGCCCCAGCTGCAGCTTGTGCGTGAGCGTCAGGCCGGAACGATGTTCTCGGCCGTCGGGCCCTTCTGGCCCTGCGCGATGTCGAAGCTGACCTTCTGGCCTTCGAGCAGCTCACGGAAGCCCTGCGCGGAGATGTTCGAGTAGTGGGCGAACACGTCCGCGCCGCCACCGTCCTGCTCGATGAAGCCGAAGCCCTTTTCCGCGTTGAACCACTTCACGGTACCAGTAGCCATGTCATATCTCCTTTGGGGCAGTACACCGGAATCCGCACCTTACG
This sequence comes from Streptomyces sp. Y20, assembly GCF_043195475.1. Lineage (NCBI taxonomy): Bacteria > Bacillati > Actinomycetota > Actinomycetes > Kitasatosporales > Streptomycetaceae > Streptomyces > Streptomyces sp. Y20. The sequence continues at coordinate 509,004 of NZ_JBIDDP010000002.1, read as the reverse complement.
GACACCGTGTCGCCGCGATGATTACCCCGCCCGGAGCATGACCGGAAATACAAAAGTGCTCCCAACCGGCAGAACCGGGAGGGGGCACTTGAAGTTTCGGGAACCACAACTGCAACTGAGATGAACAGTAGCACGCGGGAGCGGTCTGTGCACGTTACATAACTCCGCTCTGCCCATTGCGGCAAAAAGCCTTACTGCGGGATCTGCCGAACTCTCATCTCGCGGGAACAGATATCTGAGAAAGAGCGGTGTCGTCAGGTGTGACCGGGGCCGCCAGTACGTAATCACCTGCGCGGCTGTCCGCGAGATCGGCTGCAGAAGGCGCCCCCGGCAGCTCGTCCCGGCGTGCCGGCACCGGATCACGGCTCCCGCCACCGACCGTCTGCGGGAGCGGCGGGTCGCCACATCGGGCGGTCCCACGGGCGCAGCCGCCATCCGGCGGCCGGCGGGCCGCCGGTCGATGCCGGCAGGGCCGTCACGGCACGCTCGACCGGGCTGACCCCGTACAGGGGACGGCCCTGAGCTGGTTGATCGCTTGAGTGCGGGGCGGCGGCGGTCGCTCTGGCCGGTTCACGTCGAACACTCCCCTGCCCCGGGCCGGCATGTGGCGGGACGTGGCCGCCCCGAGGACGGCAGGCCGCCGCGGGTGTCCCGCTCCGTCGGGAAGGAGAGATCACACCGGCGATGGATCATCCTGTCCCCGCTCTCCGGGTACCGTCAGGGTATGAGTCATCCGCACCCCGAGCTGAAAGCCGCCCCTCCCCTGCCTGAAGGGGGGTTGCGGGTCATCGCCCTGGGTGGCCTGGGCGAGATCGGCCGCAACATGACCGTATTCGAGTACGCGGGCAAGCTGCTCATCGTCGACTGCGGCGTGCTGTTCCCGGAGGAGACCCAGCCCGGCGTGGATGTGATCCTGCCGGACTTCACCTCGATCCGGGACCGGCTGGACGACATCGTGGCCGTGGTACTCACCCACGGTCACGAGGACCACATCGGCGGCGTGCCGTACCTGCTGCGCGAGCGGTCCGACATTCCCGTCGTCGGCTCCAAGCTGACGCTGGCGTTCCTGGAGGCCAAGCTCAAGGAACACGGCATCCGGCCGCGCACGGTGCGGGTGCGGGAGGGTGACCGGCGCGGGTTCGGGCCCTTCGACTGCGAATTCGTGGCGGTCAACCATTCCATTCCCGACAGTCTCGCGGTCGCGATCCGTACCGGCGCCGGGATGGTGCTGCACACCGGTGACTTCAAGATGGACCAGTTCCCTCTCGACGACCGCATCACCGATCTACGGGCCTTCGCCCGCCTCGGTGAGGAGGGCGTGGACCTGTTCCTCACCGACTCCACCAACGCCGAAGTGCCCGGCTTCACCACCTCCGAGCGTGAGCTGAATCCGGCGATCGAGCAGGTGATGCGGACCGCGCCGCGCCGGGTCATCGTCTCCAGCTTCGCCAGTCACGTGCACCGCATCCAGCAGGTCCTGGACGCCGCCCACCAGCACGGCCGCAAGGTCGCCTTCGTCGGCCGGTCGATGGTGCGCAACATGGGCATCGCCCGTGACCTGGGCTATCTGAAGGTCCCGTCCGGTCTGATCGTGAGCACGAAGGAGCTGGAGAAGCTCCCGGACCACAAGATCACTCTGGTGTGCACCGGCTCCCAGGGCGAACCGATGGCCGCGCTGTCACGGATGGCCAACCGTGACCACATGATCCGCATCGGCAAGGGCGACACCGTCCTGCTCGCCAGCTCTCTCATCCCCGGCAACGAGAACGCCATCTACCGGGTGATCAACGGACTCACCCGGTGGGGCGCTCACGTGGTCCACAAGGGCAACGCCAAGGTGCACGTCTCCGGGCATGCCAGCGCCGGCGAACTCGTCTACTGCTACAACATCGTCAAGCCCCGCAACGTCATGCCCGTGCACGGCGAATGGCGCCACCTGCGGGCCAACGGCGACCTCGCCATCCGTACGGGCGTCGCCCCGGACCGGGTCGTCATCGCCGAGGACGGTGTCGTCGTCGACCTGGTCGACGGGCGCGCATCCATCACCGGCAAGGTCCCCGCCGGGAACGTCTACGTGGACGGCATGGAGGTCGGCGGCGCCACCGAAGCTTCTCTCAAGGACCGCCTCACCCTCGCCGCCGAAGGCGTGGTCACGGTGGTGGCGATCGTCGACGCGGACACCGGCGCCCTCGCCGAGGCCCCCGACTTCCTGGCCCGCGGCTTCGTCCACGACGAGACCACCTTCGAGCCGGTCATCCCCGTCATCGAGAAGACCCTGGCCGCAGCGGCCGAGGAAGGCGTCGGGGACGCGCGCCAACTCGAACAGCTCCTCGCCCGCGCCGTGGCCAACTGGGCGTTCCGCGCCCACCGCCGCAAGCCCCTCATCATCCCGGTCATCATCGACGCCTGAGCCACAGCCCGACCTCGATGCCCCGGCCCCGGTTCCGCGGGCATCGAGGTCCGGCACGGCAGTCGGCGTCCACCCGATGAGGGGCCCATCGCCCTGCGGAAAGCGTTCATCACCGGCTCGGCTCATCCGCCGGAGGCCCACACATACGGTCACGCTGCCGTCATGCCGGATGCGATGGGGTCACTCGGGAGCGAAGGAGAAACTGCGCCACAGGCCGGTGGACCTGACGGCTTCGTCCGAGGACTGGGCGTCCACATAAACGCTCGTTCCGCCCGGCGGCACGGAGCAGTCGGGCGTCGTGTACAGCAACAGGCTGTTCTGTGTGTAGTTGGTGACTCGTGTCACATCTTCGCGGAAACGGCGGCATCCGTGGGTCGAAGCGTTCGAGACGATCTCCACGATCCTGGCACCGTTCAGCGCCACGATCTGGCCGGAAGCCTGGTTCTGGCAAGCGGTGAGGGCGAGGCCGAACGCGAAGATGCCGGTGAGCGCGGTCACGGAACGTGATGCGGACATCGAGCCTCCTGTATCGGACGGGGAGCTGCCTGGAACGTCATCCCGTGACCACTATCTGCCAAACCCGTCGACCACGCATGACGGTCGTCCGGCGCCTACCGCGCGGGTCGGGGCCGCCCCGGCACGACATCCCCATGTGGCTGTGGAGACGACGGGCGATAGTGGATGTGTAGCCGTGTCCGTGTCGTGCCGGCACCTTCGGGAGGTTCGTTGACCGAAGCGCTCGGGGCCTCGCGCGTCGTGATCGTGATGGGCGTGTCCGGGTCCGGCAAGTCCACCGTCGCAGCGGGGCTGGCGCATCTGCTCGGGGTGCCGTTCCTGGAAGGTGATGACCTCCACTCGGCGGCGAACCGAGCCAAAATGGCGTCCGGACAGCCTCTCGACGACAGCGACCGGCTGTCCTGGCTGGTGGCGTTCACCGAGTGGATCCGGACCGCCGCGGCCAGTGGGCAAGGTGGCGTCGCCGCGTGTTCCGCGCTGAAACGGGCGTACCGCGACGGGTTCCGGCGTACGGGAGCCGATCTGTGGTTCATCCATCTGGCTCTCGGCCGTGAGGTGGCCGCGGAACGCATGGCGCGCCGCCAGGGGCATTTCATGCCGGCCGAGCTGCTCGGCTCCCAGTACGACAGTCTCGAACCCCTGCGCGCCGATGAACCGGGCATCACCGTCGACGCGTCCGGCAGCCCGGCACAGGTCATGGCGGCCGCGCTGCGGGCTGTCCGCGATGCGGGCCGGTAGCGGATCCCGGCCGAGGCCGGCGGCCGGGGTACGAGGCCGCGCCGCAGCGGACCGACCGGTAGGCGCTCCCCATCCCCCGGGAACTCGACCGAGCGGCCGTGACCAGACCTGCGGCTCGACGGTCGGTTCCGGAGGTCCTTCGGGGGGTTGACGCGGAAGCGGCGCTGGGCGAGGGCTGCCCTCGGACCCAGCGAAGGGCGTTGAGGGACGTGTGGACAAGTTATCTATGCGCAGATAATCTGCGTGAAGATAATCTGCCTGCCCAGGAGGCCCCTGATGTGGACATACGAGCACAGCATCGAGACCGACGCCGCGCCCGAGGCGATCTGGCGCCTGTGGGCCGACGTCGAGAACTGGGGAGTCTGGAACGCCGACATCGCGAGCGTCCGGATCAACGGCCCGTTCGCGGCGGGTACTGAGATCGTGATGGCGCCGGCCGACCAGGACCCGGTGCACCTGATCGTCGCCGAGGCGACAGTCAACGAAATGTTCGTGGACGAGGCCCGGTTCGGCGAGCTGCTCCTGCGCACGGCCCACCGGATCGACCAGGGCGAGCGGGGTCGCGTTCGAGTGACATACCGGATGGAGATCACCGGCACCGGCGCCGACGAGCTCGGCCCGCAGATCGGTCCGGCCGTCACCGCGGACTGGCCAGAGACCATGGCCGCCCTGGTCAAACTGGCACAGGGCTGATGGCCCTCACCCCCGGCGACAGCCCCGGATTCCTGCTCTGGCACGCCACGCTGCGCTGGCAGCGCGATGTCGCCGCGGCCCTCGCACCCCTGGACCTCACCCACGTCCAGTTCGTCCTACTCGCCTGCACCTGGTGGCTGAACACGCACGGCGAACACCCCAACCAGCAGGCCCTGGCCCGGCAGGCCGGCACCGATGTCAAGATGACCTCGCAGGTCCTGCGCGCTTTGGAGGCCAAGGGTCTGATCGAGCGCGAGGTCGACCCCGCCGACACCCGCGCCAAACGGCTGCGTGTCACCAGCGTCGGTGCCGAGCTGGCCCCGCGCGCGATCGCCGCCGTCGAGAACGTCGACGCACGCTTCTTCCAGCCGGTGGCGCGCAACGACGCCGTGACCCTGCTCAGCCGCCTGGCCAACCCTGAATCCTGAAGCCCCGACGCGGACGCCGTCAGCCCCGAACCCGCCGGCCGACGGCGTCCGCCAGACACCGCCCGGCCCACTCCGACGCCGAGGAACGGCAGTCCTTCGTGACCGTCCGTTCCGCCGGGCCGGTCTCGCCGCGTGCCTGCGAGCGCCATCGCCTGAAGGAGAAGACCTCCGGCCACAAGAGTCCCCGGCAACTCCGCCCGGGCCAAGGTGGTGCTCGCGGCAGCCGTGGGCACTCCAACGCCGGGATCGCACGGGACACCGGCCTGCGCCTGGACACGTGCGATGTCATCGTCGCCGCCGATCCGCGCGTAGGGGATCAGCCGCATGAGGTCCTCTTGCTGGTGGGCAACCGGCCCGCGTGCCCTCCTGGCTGGCGGGCACCCCGGCGCCCACCGGGCCCCCGGACCGGCGCGCCCCCGACGACAGTCCCGGTCGCCGGCCGAACATGATCACGCCCGAGCCAGTGGCGGCCACGGCCTGGGTGCCGCGGTCCGCGCCGCGGGCGCGTTCCGGCAGCACCGCCGGCCGGCTCGGGACCGCGTCCGCCCGGGTACCGGACCGGGAGCCGGTCCGGTACCCGGTCCGTGCCGGTGCGGGGCACGCGCGGCGGCACCGGAAGGGGCCCGGCCGTCAGCCGCCCGACCCGCCCCGGGCCTCGCCGGCGACCTGCTGCCCCGACTCCCGTGCCTGGGCCGTCAGCTGCTCGCCCTGGCCGCGTGCCTCCTCCTGGGTCGCGCGGGCGGCGTCGGCGGCGGTGTCCCTGACTTGCCCGGCGGCCCGCTGCGCGACCTCCTTGGCGTCTTCCTGCACATGCTGCACGGACTCCAGAGCTGCCTGCTTCAGCGGCTCCAGCGCCTCACCACCGCTTTCCATCAGCCCGGCGGCCGCCCGTTCCTCGGCCTGTGAGGCCGGCAGCAGCGAGGACAGCAGCACACCGGCACCGAAGGCGATGAGCCCGGCGGCCAACGGGCTGCCCTGCGTCCGGCGCATCACCTCGTCAGGGGCCCGGCCGACCGCGTCCCCGACCTGCCCCGCCGTTTCGCGCACCGCGTCCGTCGCCTGTCCGGCGCCCTCCTGCAAAGAGCCGGCCGCCGACTGGGCACCGCTCGTCACCCCGTGGGCGGTCTGCGAGGCACTCCCCATGACCCGGTCGCGCAGACCCGTGAGCCTGCCCCGGGCGCGCTCGGTCTGGCGGCGGGCCACACGGCGCGGGCTGGTCCGGTCCGCGAGCTGGTTCACGTCCGCGGACAGCTGGTCCCGGGTCGCATCGATCTCGGCCCTTATTTGGTCGGGTGACGTGCCCATTGCGCATCCTCCTTCAACGATTCGACGGTTCGCTCGGGCTTGGGCTCGACGGTTCGCATCTGCGTGCGGCCCCGCTGGTAGAGCACGGCCGCGACGACGGCCCACACGGCGGCGACGATCAGGGCGGCCCAGCCGCCGTCCATCACGTTCGACAGGCCGAGGACGGCGGCCAGTGACAGGAACAGCAGCACCATGTAGCCGCCGAACCCGGCGCCGCCGTACATGCCGGCCGCCTTGCCCGCCTTGGCCGCCTCCTGCCGCACCTCCGTCTTGGCCAGCTCGATCTCCTGCCGGAACAGGGTCTGCACATCGGACGTCACCACCGCCAGCAGTTCACCGACCGACCTGTCCCGCCCGTGCTCCGCGGGCCTCGGAGGGACCGACGACACCTCACACCTCCGGGTAGGGTCGGGCCGGCGTGCCGGGATGCGGCGGATCCACCGGCACCGGCGGAGCCTGCGGCGTGCCGGACGGCTCCGTCGCCTCCGGCACGACCGGGGGTGACGGCGGCATCGGCGGGACCTCCGGACCGGGGCCGGCCGGGAGCGTCGGCGTGGCCGGTGTACTGTCCGCGTCGAATTGCGGGGCACCGCTCGTGTGCTGCTCGGGCTGCGACGACTGCTTGGCGCTTCCCGCCGCCCTGGCCAGGCGGCCGACCGCCACCCCGGCCAGCAGCGCACCGCCCAGGAAGGCTCCCGGGCGCCTGCGGGCGAAATGGCGCAGGTCGGTGACCACGCCGTCGATGCCATGTTTCTGGACGTAGTCGGCGACCCGGTGGCCCCTGTCGGCCACCTGGTTGGCGAGGTTGCGGGCGGGCGAGTCGCCCGGGGCGTTCTCGGCCAGGCCCGCGATGTCGTCCGACCACTGGCGCAGCGTCTCCGTCGCGCGCCGCGTCTGCTCGGCGGCCTCGTTCATCGCCCGGCCCCGCAGCTCGTCGATGACCGTACCGGCCTGCTGCCGCGCCTGCCCGGCCACCGCCTTGGCCTGCTCCGCGGCGGTCCCCGCCACCTGGCCCGCGGCCTGCCTGGCCTGATCGGCCGTGGCGGACGCCTCTGTCCTGGCTGTCTCACCGGTCTGCCGTAGCCTTCCGGCACCTTCCTGTACGGACTCGCTCATCAGCCACTCTCCTCGGCACCGCAGTGCTGTTCTGTGTCAGCTCCGGGAGGCCCCGCACCGCGGTGGCGGGTCGCCACCTCCACGGACCTCGCGATCGGCCGTTCTTCACACTCACGAGTAACTGGTCAGCGGAAAATGACACATGGATCGGCCTATCGGCTTTTTCGTCTCTGCCGCGTTTAGGCCCCCGCCCGCGTCCGCGCGGACGCCGGCCGCAACCGGAGGGCGTCCGCGCCGACGCCCTCCGGTCCCGGCCGCAGGCCCGTCTGGGTCAGCAGTGATGGCGGGGGCAACGGGCTGCGGCGAGGGTGGAGTCACGCCCGACCTCATGTCGGCTCATCACACGCCTTTTGCACGAAGGAGCACTGCCATGTCCGGACGCAACACCATTGTCCGCAGCTTGCACGACGTGGGCCTCGCAGCGTGGTTCGGCGGCTCGCTCATGGGCGCGGTCGGTCTCAACGGGGCCGCCAAGGACGAAGGCACCACGGAGACGGAGGCGGCACGGATCTCCTCCTCGGGCTGGACGAAGTGGACGCCCGTCAACGCCGCCGCCATCGGCGCCCACCTCTTCGGCGGCGGCGCACTGCTCGCCGCGAACGCCCACCGGGTCAATACCCAGAAGGGCGTGGCCGCCTCCACCACCGCCAAGACGGTCGTCACCGCGGCGGCGCTGGCCGCGACCGCCTACGCGCGTGTCCTCGGCAAGAAGATCGAGCTGGCCGCCTCCCCGGACCCGCGGGACACCGAGAAGGCCGCCCAGCACCCCATCGACACGGAGAAGGCACAGCGGCAGCTCGCCTGCGTGCAATGGGTGGTGCCGGCCCTCACCGGATGCCTCGTGGTCCTCAACGCCCTGCACGGCGAGCAACAGCGTCCCTTCGAGCAGCTCCACGGGATGTGGCAGCATGCCCGCGCCGTCACCCCGCTCATCCCGTGAGGCTCCACCGCGCGCCGATGTGACCACCGTCCACGGGGACGCCGATGTGTCCGGCCTGTGATCCCGCGGCGCCAGGCGTCCCCGCCCCGTGACGTGAGCGGCGAGATGCGCGGGAGCGGGCGGCCGGCCTCGCGTCAGTGGTCCTGGGCCGGCCGGTCATCACGATCGGTGTCGGTGGGACACAGTCGTACGCAGCATTCGCCGGCCTCGGGGGCCAGCACGGCCTGGACCCCGCGGACCTCCAGGCCGGTGAGGTAACCGCTGAGGAAGGCCTGGTTCATGCCGCACACCAGGCCGGGCGCCTTCGCGGCCAGCGGATGGAACGGGCAGTTGCGCAGCCGGAGCCGGGTGGGAGCCTCCCGCACCGGTTCGTAGCCGTACGCGTCCAGCAGCCGCTCGCACGCGGTCAGCCCCCGCTCGGGACCCAGGCGACCCGGACGGGTCTCCTCCCGCGCCGCCTCCCCCAGCCGCCGGCCGCGCTGCCCGGCGGTCCGCACCGCCGCCTGCGCCGCATCCTCACCCGCCCCCTCACCCAGGACCGCCTCCAGCAGAAGGTCCGCCAGGAACTCGTGGCGCCGGTCGGGGATGCTCACGGTGATCTGCGCGCCGCTGGGCTCGTACACCTTCGGCCGTCTGCCGACCTTGCGGATCCCGCCGGGCGTCTCATAGCGCGCGCGGAGCAGACCCGCGTCGACGAGCTTGTCCAGGTGGAAAGCGGCGAGCTTGCTGGATATCCCGGCGCTGGCGGCCGCCTCGTCCCGGGTGACGGCACGGCCGGCCCGCCGCACGAAGGCGAACATACGCCGCCGCGAGTCCTCGCTCAGGACGCTGACGGACTCGATCGCGCTGGGGACCGCATCGGCCGGTGCTGTCGGTTCGGAAGCCACACCACCACGGTAACCCCCATGGGCGTACGCACAAGAGTTCTTTTGGCCCTGTGGGCTGCACATCTTGACGACCCAGCGGAATAACACCAAGATTTGTTGGTGAAATCAGAGGAGGTCGCGATGGCTCATGAGTCACAGCTCCAGGCGAAACGTCCGGTCAGCGCGTCGCTCGCCGGCCCGTACGGCCATCCGTTCCACCCGATGCTGGTCACCGTGCCGATCGGCGCCTGGGTGACCAGCCTGGTGTTCGACATCGCGTCCCACGTCGTCGACCGCCCGGGCTTCCTGACCCAGGGCTCGGAGTGGCTGATCGCGGTCGGCGTGATCGGGGCCCTGCTGGCGGCCACCGTCGGATTCCTCGACCTGTTCGCGATCCCGACCGGCACCCCGGCCTTTCGCACGGCCCTGATCCACATGACGTTGAACCTGGCGGTCACCGCCGCCTACGCCGTCAACTTCCTGTGGCGCTACAGCACCTACACCGACGGCGGGAGCGTCGGCCCGGGCAGGCTCATCCTGTCCGCGATCAGCCTGGCCGCCCTGGGAGTCTCGGGATTCCTGGGTGGCAAGCTCGCCTACCGCTACGGCGTACGGGTCGCCGACGAGAGCACCCAGGCCGAGGGATACACGCCCCGGCACGGCACGGGAGACCCCCACTCAGCCGTGTGACCCGGCCCGCGACCCGCCGCGGTGCGGCCTCGCCCGGCCGGCTGGGGCGGGTCGGCTCTTCTCGACACCGACACCGACCAGACATCGGCACCACCACCGACACGGCAGCGACACCGGCACCGGCACCGGCACCGCTGTCGACAGCGACACTCACTCGGGAGTCACCCATGGACATCGCCGCACTGATCACCTGGGTGGTCACCGCCCTCGGCGGCTTCTACATGCTCGGCACCTGGATCCGGCGCGGCGGTATCCAGCAGCAACAGTCCGGCACCAGCCGCCTGCCCGCACCCGTCGTCTTCGGGCACTTCGCCCTGGCCGCGATCGGACTCGTGGTGTGGATCATCTATGTCGTGGCCGACAAGAGCGCCCTGGCCTGGACCGCCTTCGGCCTGCTCCTGCCGGTCGCCCTGCTGGGATTCGTGATGCTGGCCCGCTGGATCCCCGTCTACCGCGACCGGGCCCCGGTGCCGGCGGCCCCGGCCGCCGCAACGGCCCAGGGAGCCGACGGCTCCGTACCCGCCGAACGCCACTTCCCGCTGCCGGTCGTCCTCGCACACGGACTGTTCGCCGTGGCCACCCTCGTCCTGGTCCTGCTCACCGCCCTGGGCATCGGGGGCAGCTGACATGACCGAGCGCCCGCACATCACCACGCCCGAATAGACCCGCACGAAGACCCGCGTGACGAGGAGAACGGCTGACCAAGCAGGTCGCCGACTGGCTGCAGACCCACCTGGAACCCAAGGGTGTCGGCGTGGTCATCGAGGCCGAGCACTGCTGCATGACCCTGCGCGGGGTCCAGGCCACCGGATCGAGCACCATGACCTCCACCCTGCTCGGCCTGCTGCGTTCCGACGCCCGCTCCCGCAGTGAGTTCCTGGCCCTGCCCGGCGCGACCACCTCCTGACCACCGGCGCCGACGCCCGTGGCCCGGCCCGAACATCGGAACATCACCACACATGGAAATCTGGATCAACCCTGCCTGCTCCAAGTGCAGCTCCGCTCTGTCCCTGCTGGACGCGGAGGGCGCCCAATACACCGTGCGGCGCTATCTGGAAGAGCCGCCCACCGCGGACGAACTCGAGCGTGTGCTGGACCGGCTGCAACTGGAACCCTGGGACATCACCCGGCTCTCCGAACCGGCCGCGGTCGAGCTGGGCATGGAGACATGGGAACGGGACACCGCCCACCGCGACCGCTGGATCAAGGCCCTGGCCACCCGGCCGATCCTCATCCAGCGCCCGATCATCACGGCGGACGACGGCACAGCGGTCGTAGGCCGCTCACCTGACGCCGTACGGTCGGCCCTGCGCTGAAGTCCTCTGCTCCGCCGGCGGGATCATGGGTCGCGGGGGGTGCATGGCCGACGAGCGGCAGCGGGATCACGGCGAGGGAGACGTCGCGGGGCTCGGGTCCTGGGCCGCCGTCGCCGTTCGCCAGGCGTACGAGGTGTGGCCCGGCGCGCGGAAGGATCCGCAGCCGGCCGCGTCGCGGTTGGTGACCGGGCATCTGGCCACCGCGGCCGACAATGTCGCCTGGAGCCGGGACCGGCTGGCGGGCTACGGGTATCCGCGCCGCGTCGAGTTCGCCCGCGCGCTGCCCACGGGCCACAGGGGCCATGTGGTGAACGCCTGCTGGACAGCGCTACGCGCGAGACCTGGCTCGCGAGGTCAGCCGGCCGGGCACGGGTGGGGCGGTGGCGCCCGCTCCGGTGCCGGTGCCGGTGCCGGTCACAGACCGTCCGGTGCGCCGAGTCCGGTGAGGGCGCCCACCGGGTCGAGGTCGGGAGTGCCACGGGGCCACCAGTCGTCCCGGCCGGGCTCCGACTCGTAGGCGTACCACAGGCCGTCGCGGCCCAGGCGGAGCTGGACGTGGCCGCGCGGGTGGGTGAGGCGGTTGCGCCGGGGGCGGAACGCAGGGAGGTCGGCGGCGAGCAGCAGCGGACGGGCCCGGTCGAAGCGGCCGGCCGGCGGATCCCAGGGCTCCTCCAGGACGGCCAGCCCCTCCGCGCCGCCCTGCCGCCAGGCCGCGACGGCCCGCGCCAGGTCGGCCGGGGTGCGGCCGGCCGCACCGGCCAGCGTGGCGTAGAGCGTGCGGGTGCCGGCGGTCAGTCCGGAACCGGGGCGGGCCGCGGCGAGGCGTACCGCGTCCTGCCACAGGGTCAGCCCGCCGACCGGATCGCGTCCCGTACCGAGCAGCGCGTGGGCGCGGGCGGCGGCGTCGGTCGCCAGCTGGTCCAGGGCGAAGGGATCCGGACCGCCGGGCGCCGACGGATACACCGGGGGCTGCTCGGGATGCGGCGGCACCGGCAACGGCGGGGGCAGCGGCGGTAGTCGGCGCGGGGCGAGAGCGTCCGCGGCCCGAATGCCGGGCAGGGACTCCGGCTGCCGGTCCCGGGCGGCACGGGCCGCGCGGGCCGCGCTGCGCCGGGACAGCGCGTCGATCAGCTCCTTCTCGCCCCGGCCGCGGAGCAGGAGCAGCACGAACGGGTCGGCGTCGAGGAGGCGGGCCGTCTGGTAGCAGAGGGCGGCGGCGTGTTTGCAGGGGTGGCCCGAGTCGGGGCAGCTGCACCGGGGGGCGAGGTCGCCGGGGCCGGGCAGCAGGCCGACGCCGCAGTCGGCGAGGGAGTGGGGCAGCTCATTGTCGAGCAGCGCCGCGATGTGTCCCGGCCGGTCGGCCGCCGCGTTGAGGAATCGCTCCCAGTCCTCGTCCTCCAGCGTCCGTAGCCTCACCTGTACGCGGTAGGGCCGGGGCCGGCTGCCGCGCACGTACGCCAGCACAAGACCCGGGGTGACGGTGATCGCGTCCACATGCCCCTGGTCCGCGTAACCACGGCCACGCGCCAGCCGTTGGGGATCCAGCGCCCCCTGCTCCAGCGCCTCCACCCAGGCGTTCCCCCACCAGGTCCCCGCGAACGGCTCCCCGTCCCCGCGGGCTTCCCGCGGCCCGAACGCCGCGAATGTACGCCGTACTTCCGTGTCCCGGTGCGGGGTGGCCATGCTGGCGGGCACTTGCACGGCCGCGGACCCGCGAACGGCCGACGCGGACACCGAGCCAGCGTGCACGGGCCCGACGGGAGCGGACCCGGCGTGCACGGGCCCGACGGGAGCGGACCCGGCGGGGGCGGGCTCGGCGGGCCAGAGAGCGGGGGCCGGTGAGGGAGACGCGGGCGTCCAGGAAGCCGGGGCCGAGGGGACGTCGGGGGGTGCCGCGGGCGCGGATGAGGCGGTCGAGTGCACGGGCCGGGGGGCTGACGGCACGGGGGGCGGGGAAGCGGGTGTCGACGGCGCGGGCGGGTGGGCGGACGCGGGCGCCGGGGGTGTGGAGGGCGGAGGGGTGGGCGGCTGTGTGACCGCAGACGCCGAAGAGGGCGGCTCGGTGGGTGTGGTCGTGGCCCGGGTGGGCTCCTGGGGCGCCACCGACCCCCCGGACTCCACCAGCCCCTTCGACTCCACCGTCCTCTCGGACTTCAGGGACCCCTGAGGCTCCACGCACCCCTTAGACTCCGACGCCCCCCCGGGCTCCAGGCACCCCTCAGACTCCAAGCACCCCTCAGACTCCGACGCCCCCCCGGGCTCCAGGCACCCCTCAGACTCCAAGCACCCCTCAGACTCCGACGACCCCCCGGGCTCCAGGCACCCCTCGGACTCCACGCACACCTCAGACTCCACGGACCGCTCGGGCTCCACTCCGCTCTCGGGCTCCGCCCCCTCCTCCGGGGATTCCGCCCACGTGGGCATCCGGAAGGCGTTCGCCAAGTAGTGCCGCATGTCCTGCACGGCCCTGGTCCTGGCGCCCCCGCCGCCCTCCCCCGGTGCGGACGGGGAGCCCGGCCCGGAGGGACCGGAACCCGTCGGTACGCGCCGCCCACGCCGGCGCTCCTCCGCCTCCGCGCTGAGGGCTTCCCGCCGGGCCGCGCGCAGCGCCTCGCGGGCGATATCACCGGGACGCCTGCCCGCGGCACCGGCCGACCCCGCCTCCGGCCCCGTGGCGTCGGCGCGGGCGTCGGGCGCCGGTGCCGAACCGGCGGCCGGCGGTGTGACGGCGCTGTCCCGGCGCGTGGCAACGGCAGCCCTGAGCGCGGCGCGCGCCATCTCGGCCGCCTCCGGCTCACCCTCCTCCGGCAGCACCACCCGCTCCTCTTCACTCGCCTCCGGCTCACCACCACCCGGAGCCACGGCACGCGCCTCATCTCCCGCTCCCAGGTCCCCACGCCCCGGAAGCACCGCCCGCTCTCCCTCCCCGGCCCCCGGCTCACCGCCACCCCGGACCTGCGCGCGCGCCCCCTCGGCCGGGTGCGGCTCCACGGAGCCGGGGGTCTGCGCCGGGTCCGTGACCGGGTGCTGGGCCTGAGGGGCCGGGGGCCGGGTGTCGGCCTCGGGGCGGTTCCTGGCCGCCCGCAGGGCCCGGCGGGCGGCGTCTCCGGGGCGGTCGGCGGCCGTCACCGGGTCCTCCGCAGGGAGACGAGGTCGGACAGTTCACGGTCGGTCAGTTCGGTGAGCGCGGCCTCGCCGGAGCCGAGGACGGCGTCCGCGAGGGCGCGCTTGGCGGCGAGCATCTCGGCGATGCGGTCCTCGACGGTGCCCTCGGTGACCAGGCGGTGGACCTGGACGGGCTGGGTCTGTCCGATGCGGTAGGCGCGGTCGGTGGCCTGCTCCTCGACGGCGGGGTTCCACCAGCGGTCGAAGTGGACGACATGGCCCGCGCGGGTGAGGTTCAGGCCGGTGCCGGCGGCCTTGAGGGAGAGGACGAGGACCGGAATCGCGCCGCTCTGGAAGCGGTCGACCATGCGCTCGCGCTCGGGCACCGGGGTGCCGCCGTGCAGGAGGTCCATGGGGATGGCGCGGGCAGACAGGTGGGCGGTGAGGAGGCGGGCCATGCCGACGTACTGGGTGAAGACGAGCGCGGAGCCGTCCTCGGCGAGCAGGGTGTCCAGCAGTTCGTCCAGGAGGGCGAGTTTGCCCGAGCGGGCGGCCAGGCCGTCGGGGCGCGGCTGCTCCTTCAGGTACAGCGCCGGGTGGTCGCAGATCTGCTTGAGGGCACCGAGCAGCTTGAGCACCAGGCCCCGGCGGGCCATGCCCTCGGCGGTCTCGATGGCCAGCATCGATTCGCGCACCACCGCCTCGTACAGCGCGGCCTGCTCCCGGGTGAGCGGCACCGGGTGGTCCGTCTCGGTCTTGGGCGGCAGTTCGGGGACGATGCCGGGGTCGGACTTCTTGCGGCGCAGCAGGAAGGGGCGGACCAGGCGGGAGAGTCGCTCGACGGCTTCGGCGTCCTCGCCGTTCTCCACCGCGCGGGCGTGCCGGGCCCGGAAGGACTTCAGCGGGCCGAGGAGGCCGGGGGTGGTCCAGTCGAGCAGGGCCCACAGCTCGGAGAGGTTGTTCTCGACGGGGGTTCCGGTGAGTGCCACGCGCGCCGGGGCGGGGATGGTGCGCAGTGCCTTCGCGGTGGCCGAGTACGGGTTCTTCACGTGCTGGGCCTCGTCGGCGACGACCATGCCCCAGGGCTGTTCGGCGAGTCGCGCGGCGGTGGAGCGCATCGTGCCGTACGTGGTGAGGAGGAAGCCGCCGGCGAGGTCGTCCAGGGTGCGGTCGGGGCCGTGGAAGCGGCGGACGGGGACGCCGGGCGCGAACCGGGTGATCTCGCGCTGCCAGTTGCCGAGGAGGGAGGCCGGGCAGACGACGAGGGTCGGTTCGGTGCGGGCCCGCTTGAGGTGCAGGGCGATGAGGGTGACGGTCTTGCCGAGGCCCATGTCGTCGGCGAGGCAGCCGCCGAGGCCGAGGGAGGTCATGAGGTCGAGCCAGGCGAGGCCGCGCAGCTGGTAGTCGCGGAGGGTGGCGTGCAGGCCGGGGGGCGGGTCGGCGGGGTGCAGGCCCGCGGTGAGGCGGTCGCGGAGGGCGGCGAGCGCGCCGGCGGGTACGGCCTCGACTGTCTCGCCGTCGACCTCGGCGGTGCCGGTGAGTGCGACGGACAGCGCGTCGACGGGATCGAGCAGGCCCAGTTCGCGTTTGCGGGCCTTGCCGACGAGGGCGGGGTCGACGAGCACCCAGCGGTCCCGGAGCCGTACGACGGGGCGGTGGGCCTCGGCGAGGGTGTCCATCTCGGCCTCGCTGAGCGGGTCGCCGCCGAGTGCCAGCTGCCAGCGGAACCGGAGCAGGTCCTCGCTCTCGAAGAAGCCGGTGCCGTCGGTCGCCGAGCCGGGCGCCGGCCGGACCACCGCGGCGGCGGTCAGATCGCGGGCAAGGTCGCGGGGCCAGTGGACGGCGACGCCGGCGGCGGCCAGCCGGCTCGCGGCGACGCCGAGCAGTTCGCCCAGCTCTTCCTCGGAGAGGGCGAGGACGTCGGGTACGTCCTGCTGGGCGAGGCGGTCCAGGGGCGGCCACACGCGGGCGGCGCGCCGTACGGCCAGGGCCGCGTCGACGCGCGCGCGGGGGCCGAACGCCGTGTCGGCCTCTCCGGCCCACAGGGCCGCCGCGTCGGCCACCAGGGTGGGGTCGGCGAGGCTGTGGACCTGCACGATGGCGGCTCCCGCGGCGCGCGTGTCCTCGTGCGCGCCGGCGTCGAACACGTCGTACGCGGACAGGTCCAGGCGGAGGGAGACGCGCACACCGGCGTCCATGCCGGCGGCGACCTCGGCGGCCCAGGCGTGGGCCCCGGGCAGCGCCTGCGGCTCGCGGGCGGCGAACGGGCGGCCGGCGGCGGCGAAGGCCGCGGGGGTACGGGGCAGGGTGTCGGCGACCGCGTCCAGGAAGGCGCGGACCAGGGCCTCGGGTTCGGGCAGCCGGAGCGTGCCCGGGCCCGGGAGCGGCACGGCGTGGCCCTCGGGGGGCAGGGCGGCGGCGATCGCGCGCAGGTGGGCGATGTCGTCGGGTTCCAGTGGGCCGGCCCGCCAGGCGTCGTGACCGGTGGGGGTCAGGCCGGGGAGCAGCCGGCCGCGGGCGACGAGCCGCAGGGCGTGCAGGGCGGCGGCGCCCCAGCAGGCGGTGGCCGGGTGGGCGGCCGGGTCGCGGCGGGCGCGGGCGAGCAGCGGCAGGGCCTCGGCGAGCGGCAGGGTCAGCGCGGGCACCTGCCGGCGGCGCACGCCGGCACCGTGGCGTCGCACGACCGTCAGTTCCTGGGCGTCGGTCCCGGCCGCGGGGGGCAGCGGGTCGCCGTCGGGGTCCCAGAAGGCGAGGCGGCCCTCGCGCGGCAGGGGCGCGGGCAGGTAGACGGACGCGAGGCGCGCCGGGACCGGGTGCCCGGTGTCCGCCCCCGGGCCGCCGCCCCTGCGCTCGGCGAGCGCCGCCGTGCCGTCCATACGTCCTGCCACCTCCCGTCCGGGTGTCCGTTCGCGATGTCTTCGACTCTACGGGCGGGGTCCGACAGTCGGCTCCGGGGGCGGGGCGGGGCCGGTGGTCAGGGGACCGTGCGGGAGACGACGAACACCATCGGGCGCTCCGGGTCGGACAGGTTGACGACCACGTCCTGGGTCGGCGCCGGGTTCTTCTGCGCGTGGGTCAGGCCCCACCAGGGGCCGGGGCCGGTGAAGGTCCAGCCGCTGACCTTCCGGTCGCGTTCGCCGACGGCGATCTCGTTCTTCCTCAGCTGGTCCCGGCGCGCGCCCATGGTCTGGAGGAAGCTGTCCAGGCCGGCGGGATTGGTGCGGAACTGCACGTAGAGGCGGCTGGTCTTCCAGTTGTTGGTCTCGTAGTAGGCGATGTCGCCGGCGGGGTGGGGGACGGTCACCTGGTAGAGGCGGCGCTGCACCTTCGACGGCCAGCCCGGGGTGAGGCCGGTCGCCGAGTACTTCTCCTCCTTGTCCTTGCCGCTGTTGCGGCTCTGGTTGGCGGAGATCACCAGGTAGCCGGCCGGTACGCCGATGAGCAGGACGATGATCAACAGGGTGAGCGCCCGGCGTCTGGCCTTGTGGCGCGGGTCCTCGGCCGGCCGGCGGGGTTCGTCCGGCGGGGGGGCCTGGCGGGGCAGCGCCGCGGTCATGCCGTGTCCGCGTCGCGGCGGGACTGGGTGTAGCGCTCGTAGCGCTCGTAGCGCTCGTGGCGTTCCACGCGGCGGCGTTTGGCGCGGCGGAAGCGGCGGGCGACCAGCCGGGCCAGGTCGGCGGCGCCCACCATGCCGGCCTCGGGGCCGAGCTGGGCGCGGACGATGCGGGCCTCGGGCCGGTAGCCGCGGCCGGTGAGGTGGCGTTTGAAGGCTTCCCGGGCGGGGCCGATGAGCAGGTCGTCGGCAGCCGAGACACCGCCGCCGATCACGAAGCAGGAGGGGTCGAGGGCGGCGGCGAGGTTGGCGATGCCGACGCCGAGCCACTGCCCGATGTCCTGGAGCAGCTCCACGCACATCGCGTCGCCCTCGCGGGCCAGCTCGGTGATCATGGGGCCGGTGATGTCGCCGATGCTGCCGTTGACGTGCTCGATGATCCCGTAGGCCACCGGGGAGTCGGCGGCGGCCAGTTCCCTGGCCTCACGGACGAGCGCGTTGCCGGAGCTGTACTGCTCCCAGCAGCCGCGGTTGCCGCACGGGCAGCGGTGTCCCTGGGGGACGACCTGCATGTGGCCGAACTCGCCGGCGACGCCGAACTTGCCGCGCTTGACCTGGCCGTCCTCCAGGATGGCGCCGCCGATGCCGGTGCCGAGGGTGATCATGACGAGGTGGTCCTCGCCGCGGCCGGCGCCGAAGCGCCATTCCGCCCAGGCGGCGGTGTTGGCGTCGTTGTCGACGAGGACGGGCACGGAGAGCCGGCTGGCGAGGCGGTCGCGCAGGGGCTCATTGCGCCAGGAGAGGTGGGGCGCGAACAGGACGCGGTTGCGGTCGGCGTCGACCCAGCCGGCGGCGCCGATGCCGACCGCGTGCACGTCGTGCCGGTCGGAGAGGTCCAGGACGAGTTCGGCGATGGTGTCCTCGACGACCTTGGGGCTCTTGGACTTGTCCGGGGTCTCCGTGCGGAGCTTCTCCAGGATGTTGCCCTCGGCGTCCACGACGCCCGCCATGACCTTGGTGCCGCCGATGTCGATGCCCACCGTCGGCACCCGGGGCGCGGTCAGGTGGGACCGGCGTTCGCGGGTGCCGACCGTACGGAGCACGGGGGCCCGGCGGGAGCCGATGGGGGCGGTGAGGTCGCGGTAGGTGCTCATCGCTTGTCGATTCTGCCGCACGCTCACGCCGAGTGCTGCGCGGGGCGGGACGAGGCAGTGCCCGTCCGGTGCCGGGCGAGGCCGCGGGCCGGCCGGCCGCGGCCTCGCGCGTGGCCGTGCGCCGGACCGGCCCCGCGTCGCTCAGCCGCGTCGTAGTTCGTGGCGCAGGGTCTCCAGGTCGGATCCGCCCGCCATCTGGCGCGTCAGCGCGTCCAGGGTGATCTCGTCCCGTGTGTGGTTGCCCACCATGGTGCCGCGCCGGAGCAGCACGAACCTGTCCCCCACCAGATACGCGTGATGCGGGTTGTGGGTGATCAGGACAACGCCCAGACCTTCGTCACGTGCGGCAGCCACATATTTCAGCACCACACCGGACTGCTTCACGCCCAGGGCCGCCGTCGGCTCGTCCAGGACCAGGACCTTCGCACCGAAGTGGACGGCCCGAGCGATCGCCACGCACTGGCGTTCGCCGCCGGAGAGGGTGCCGATGGGCTGGTCGACGTCGCGGAGGTCGATGCCCATGCGGAGCAGGGCCTCGCGGGTGGTGCGGCGCATGAGGCCGGTGTCCAGCCGCTTGAAGGGGCCCACGCCCGTGCGGGGTTCGGAGCCGAGGAAGAAGTTGCGCCAGACCGGCATGAGGGGGACGACGGCGAGGTCCTGGTAGACGGTGGCGATGCCGCGGTCCAGGGCGTCCCGGGGCGAGGAGAGGGTGGTCTCCTCGCCCTCGATGCGCAGGGTGCCGGCGTCGTGCCGGTGCAGACCGGCGATCACCTTGATCAGTGTCGACTTGCCCGCGCCGTTGTCGCCGAGGACACAGGTGATCTCGCCCGCGCGGACCTCCAGGGAGACCCCTTCGAGGGCGCGGACGGTGCCGTAGCGCTTGCTGACGCCGGTCAGCTCGACGAGTGTCACTTGGAGGCCTCCGCGCGCTTGCGGACCCAGGCGTTGAGCAGGGTCGCGAGGAGCAGCATCGCTCCGAGGAAGAACTTGAACCAGTCGGGGTTCCACTCGGCGAAGACGATGCCCTTGCTGGTCATGCCGAACAGGAGCGCGCCCACGGCGGAGCCGACCGCGCTGCCGTAGCCGCCGGTGATCAGGCAGCCGCCGATGACGGCCGCGATGATGTAGATGAGCTCGTTGCCGACGCCCTCGCCGGACTGGACGGCGTCGAAGGAGAAGAGCAGGTGCTGGCCGGAGATCCAGGCGCCGAGGGCGACGCCCATGTAGAGGCCGATCTTGGTGCTGGCGACCGGGACACCCACCGCGCGGGCCGCGTCCTCGTTGCCGCCGACGGCGAAGATCCAGTTGCCGGCGCGGGTGCGCAGCAGGATCCAGGAGGCGACGGCCACCAGGCCGAGCCACCACAGGATGGTGACCTTGACGCCGACGCCGCCGACGGTGAGCGTCGAGGCGAAGACGGCGTGGGCGCTCGGGAAGCCCTCCATGTCGCCGATGGTCTTGGTGGAGACGGTGCCGTCGATCAGCTTGGTGAAGCCGAGGTTCATGCCGGTCAGCATGAGGAACGTGCCCAGGGTGACGATGAAGCTGGGCAGCTTCGTGCGGGTGAGCATGAAGCCGTTGAACGCGCCGACGGCCAGGGTGACCAGCAGCGACACGCCGACGCCGACCCAGGCGTTCGCGGTCATCTGGTAGCTGAACATCGAGGAGACCAGCGCCGAGGACGTCACCAGGACGCCCGCCGACAGGTCGAACTCGCCACCGATCATCAGCAGGGCCACGGGTACGGCCATGATGCCGATGGTCGAGGAGGCGTAGAGGACCGTGCTGAGGCTGGAGGCGCGCAGGAAACCGTCGGCGGCGCAGGCGAAGAAGACGAGGACGGCGAGGGCGCCGACGACGGATCCCAGTTCCGGGCGGGAGAGCAGTCGCCGCAGCGACGAGGCGGGCAGAAGCCTCTCGTCGGCGGCCGGTTCCGTGGTCGCGCTCATCGCGTGCCCCGCTGCGTGTACTCCGCCAGCGCGGACGCCTGGTCCTTGGTGATGATCTGCGGGCCGGTCAGGACCGGCTTGCCGCCGCCGAGGACGTCGCCGTTGTACTTGTACAGCCACAGCAGGTCGACGGCCTGGTAGCCCTGGAGGTACGGCTGCTGGTCCACGGCGAAGCCGAGGGTGCCGTTCTTCAGCGAGGCCGCGACCGTGGCGTTGAGGTCGAAGGTGTCGACCTCGGCCTTGCTGCCCGCGTCCGACCGGGCCTTGACGGCGGTGTCGGCGTAGGGCGCGCCGAGGGTGACGACGGAGTCGACGGACTTGTCGGCCTGGAGCTTGGCCTCGATCGCGGACTGGACGTCGGGCATGTCGGTGCCGTTGACGTAGAGCTTCTGGAGCTTGCCGCGGAAGGTCTGGGCGACGCCGTCGCACCGCTGCTCGTGGCCGACGTTGCCCTGCTCGTGCAGCACGCACAGGGCCTTCTTCTTGCCGCGCCGGTTCAGCTCGTCGCCGACGGCCTCGCCGGCGATCGTCTCGTCCTGGCCGATGTGGGTGAGGGCGCCGAAGGCCTTGGACTCCTCGGAGCCGGAGTTCACCGTGATCACCGGGATGCCGGCCTTCTCGGCGCGGGCCACGGCGGCCTTCATGGCGTCCGGCTTGGCGAGGGTGACGATGATGCCGTCGACCTTCTTGTCGACGGCCGCGTCCACCAGCTGCGCCTGCTGCTGGGCCTCGTCGTCGTGCGAGTACAGGAACTTGATGTTGTCCTTGACGGCGGCCTGTCTGGCGCCGCTCTGCACGATGTCCCAGAAGGTGTCGCCGTCCCCCGAGTGGGTGATCATCGCGAAGGTCCAGCGAGGGGTGTTCACCGCCGCCCTGCCCTGGGCGGCGGCGGCCTTGCGGGCGTCCTCCGCCCGCTTGCCTCCGGTGCTGCTGCACGCGGCGAGCGACACGGAGAGTGCCCCCGCCAGCGCTATGCCTACCCAGGTCCGAAACCGTGCCACGAGGCCGTGCCCTTCTTGCTGTGCTGTTGCTCTGCTCCGACGTGCGTGAGGGGCGGGCGACCTCTGCCGTCGGCGTGTCCCGGCGGTGACCTCACCAGCCCCAAACACTTCAGTATCGAACACGGGCAGCGGCGGTGACACGGGCGGGGATCGCCCGCCGGTCGCCTTGTCCGGACATGGGGACGCCGGACGCGCAGCGGAGGGAGGCCGGTCAGGAGCGTACGAGCAGCTGGAACTCGAAGGAGTAGCGGGTCGGACGGTAGATGTGGTCACCGAACTCCACCGCGCGGCCGGTGTCGTCGAAGGTGGTGCGCTGCATGGTGAGCAGGGGGGCGCCCTCGGTCTCGGTGAGGCGCTCGGCCTCGGGGGCGGTGGCACCGCGGGCGCCGATGGACTGGCGGGCGCTGTGCAGGGTGATCCCGGCGGAGCGCATCAGCCGGTACAGCCCGGTGGCCTCCAGCCGGCCGGTGTCCAGGTCGAGCAGGCCGGGCGGCAGGTGGTTGATCAGGTACGCCATCGGCTCGCCGTGCGCGAGCCGGAGCCGCTCGACACGGTGGACGTCGCCGCCCTCGGCGACGCCGAGGGCGGCGGCCACCGCGGCGGAGGCCGGGACGACCGTGTTGACCAGCACCGTGGTCGCGGGCCGCTGGCCGGCCGCAGCCAGGTCGTCGTAGAGGCTGCTCAGTTCCAGCGGGCGCTTGACCTGGCTGTGCACGACCTGTGTCCCCACGCCCCGGCGCCGGACGAGGAGCCCCTTGTCGACGAGGGACTGGATGGCCTGGCGGACGGTCGGCCGGGAGAGGCCGAGCCGCGCGGCCAGCTCGATCTCGTTGCCCAGCAGACTGCCCGGGGTGAGCCGGCCCTGCTCGATGGCGGCCTCCAGCTGCTGGGCGAGCTGGAAGTACAGCGGCACCGGGGAGCTACGGTCCACGCGGAGGTCGAGCGGCACGGTCGGGTCCACATCTGGTTTCGGCACGGGCCCGAGCGTAGTCCGGTGCCTGGTTGACGGGAAGTCGTGTAGTCCGATTGTCAGGACATACGCATTGACAGGGTGCGGGGTCGCCGTTCACTTTGTTTCCATGCGCATCGGGGTCATCGGTACGGGCCGCATCGGCACCCTTCACGCGAGGACGCTCAGCCGTCACCGCGAGGTCGGCTCGCTGATCCTGACGGACGCGGACCCGGCGCGTGCCCAGGAACTGGCCCACCGGCTGGGCGAGACGGCGGCGCCGGGCGTGGACGAGATCTTCAGGTGGGGCGTGGACGCGGTGGTGATCACCACGGCGACACCGGCCCACGCCGAGCTGATCGGCCGGGCCGCCCGCTCCGGACTGCCCGTGTTCTGCGAGAAGCCGATCGCCCTGGACCTGCCGGGCACGCTGGCCGCCCTCGCCGAGGTGGAGGCGGCCGGGACGGTGCTGCAGATGGGCTTCCAGCGGCGCTTCGACGCGGGCTACGCCGGCGCCCGGGAGGCCGTGCGCGCGGGCCGGCTCGGCCGGCTGCACACCGTGCGGGCCATGACCTGCGACCAGTCCCCTCCCCCGGCCGACTGGCTGCCCGTGTCCGGCGGGCTGTTCCGCGACACGCTGATCCACGACTTCGACGTACTGCGCTGGGTCACGGGCCGCGAGGTGCTCGACGTCTACGCCACCGGGTACGACGGCGGTCCCGGGATGTTCCGCGACGCGGGTGACGTCGGCACCGGGGCGGCGCTGCTCACCCTGGACGACGGCACCCTGGCCACGGCGACGGCGGCGCGGCTGAACGGCGCGGGGTACGACGTGCGGATGGAGCTGGCCGGGGAGCGGGACACGGTGGTGGTGGGCCTGGACGACCGTACGCCCCTCGCGTCCACCGAGCCGACCGGCCCGCCACCCGCCGACAAGCCGTGGTCCGGGTTCGTGGACCGGTTCGGGCCCGCCTACGAGGCCGAACTCGAGGCCTTCGTGGAGGTCGTGCGGGGCGAGCGGCCCAACCCCTGCGACGGCCGGGAGGCGTTGCAGGCGCTGCGGATCGCGGAGGCCTGCGAGATCTCCCGCCGCGAGCGGCGACCGGTGCCCCTGACGGAGGTGCCGGACCGGGCGTCCCCTCCCTACGGCTGACCGGCGCGCACCGCGCTCGCGGGAGGGCCCGTCGGACGGCGGGCGGCCACCGCCCGCCCCCGCGCGACGCCGGGGCGCGGGGCCGCGAGGTCGAGGGAGGCGACGAAGGGGTGTGGGGGCCGGGGAGTCGGCCGGGAGCAGGAGCGGACCGCCGAATCGGCCCCCGCCCGGCCGGCCCCCGTCCGTCGAACTCCTCGGCGAGCCGCGGATCGGACCGCTTCCCGGGCATCCCCGCTCCGGGGGACTCGTCGCGGCCCGGGGCAGCACCCGTGCCGGGGGACTCGTCGCGGCCCGGGGCAGCACCCGTGCCGGCATCGCCCCCGAGGGGCCGCCGCGGATCGGGCGGCACACCGATGAGGAGGCCGTCCGCGCCGACCCGGTCGCCGATGCCGTGTCGGGGCCGGCAGAGCCGCGGAAGCGGGCCGGTGGGACGGACCGGTCTCGGACGACGTCTCCGACCGGGTGCTCCTGGCCGACCGTGTGCCGGCATGGAGGTGCGGCGCCGGGAGAGCGCCACCGTCCACTGGGTGATCCGGCACGGGGACGTGGCCGCGCGGCGCTTCGCGGCGCGGTCAGCGACGTCTTCCGGAACCCCTGCCCGGTGCCTGGTCCCCGTCGTCGTTCTCTAGCCATCCCGCGTCGTGGGCCAGCAGGGCGATCTGCACCCGGTTGTCGAGGCCGAGCCGCGCGAGGACGCGGGAGACGTGGGTCTTGACGGTGGCCACGCTCATGAACAGCTCGGTGGCGATCCGGGCGTTGGCGAGTCCGCGGCCGACGGCGACGGCCACCTCGCGTTCACGGTCGTTGAGGACGGCGAGGCGTTCGCGCGCGCGTGCGCGCCGCACGTCGGCGGCGCTGCCGGCCGCGTGCCGCATCAGCTGCCGGGTGACGGCGGGCGACAGGACGGGGTCGCCGGCCGCGACCCGGCGCACGGCGTCGACGATCTCGGCGGGCGGGGTGTCCTTCAGTACGAAGCCGGCGGCGCCGGCGCGCAGGGCGTGCAGCACCTGTTCATCGGCGTGGAAGGTGGTGAGCACCACGACCTGCGGCGCGTCGGGCCGGGCGCGCAGCCGCCGGGTGGCGGTGAGTCCGTCCACCGACGGCATGCGGAGGTCCATGAGGACGACGTCCGGCGCGGTGCGGCGCACGAGTTCCTCGGCCGCCGCGCCGTCGCCGGCCTCCCCGACGATGTCGATGTCCTCGGCCCCGCTGATCATCAGGGCCAGCCCGGCCCGTACGAGGGGGTCGTCGTCCACGATGAGGAGCCTGATCGGGGTCGCAGTCATGGGATCACGTAACCACGGCCGGGGGCGGGAACGCAGGGGGCGGACCGGAACCTGGGGGCACGCGCGCGCGTGCGGTCCGCGCCCGTCACGCCAGGGACCAGGGCAGCCACCCCCGCACCTCGAACCCGCCGTCGGGCCGCGGGCCGTGCTCCAGGTGCCCTCCCGCCAGCGTGGCGCGTTCCCTGAGACCGATCAGGCCCTGTCCGGAGCCGGGGACGGGCGGGACCCGGGCGGGCGGGGCGGCATTGGTGACGGTGACGGCCAGGCCGTCGCCGGGGGCGCCGGCGAGGCGGACCGTGACCTCGGTGCCGGGCGCATGCTTGCGGGCGTTGGTGAGGGCCTCCTGGGCGATGCGGTAGGCGGTGCGGCCGACGGCGGCGGGGACGGCGGCCGGATCGGTGACACGGCGTTCGAGGGTGATCTTCATACCGGCCTCGCGGCACTCGGCGACGAGGGCGTCCAGCGCGGCCGGCGTCGGCTGGGGCCGCTCGCCGGGCGGCTCCTCGGCGTCGCCGGTGCGCAGGACGCCGATGATCTCCCGCAGGTCCTGGAGGGCTTCGTGGGCGCTCTCCCGGATCACGCCGGCGGCGCGCGCGATCTCCTCACGGGACGCGTCCGGCCGGAACTCCAGCGCGCCCGCGTGGACACTGAGCAGGGTGAGCCGGTGGGCCAGGACATCGTGCATCTCGCGGGCGATGGCCTCCCGGGCCAACCGCTGGGCCTGCTCGGCGCGCAGTCGGGCCTCGGTCTCCGCCCGCCGGGCCCGGTCCCTCAGGCTGAGCATCAGCATCCGCTTGGAGCGGACGAGCATGCCCCAGCCGGTCACGGACACGGTGATCAGGGTGGTGAACGCGACGATGCCGGCGTAAGGCAGGTCGGGGTCGGGCCGCAACCAGAAGAACAGCGGGACCAGCGCGAGCCCGGCACCGCCGATCCAGGCCACGTACCGGAAGGGCCGGTGCACGGCGAGGGTGAACAGGGCGACCATCGCCGCGCCGCCCGAGGTGTTGGACAGCATGCCGACCGGGATCATCGCGACGGCGAGCCCGACCGGCCGGCGGCGGCGCAGCCACAGAGCGGCGCAGGCGAGGGCGCCCAGGACCTGGTCGAGGACGGCGAGGGAGTGCGGCAGACCCGGTTCGTCGGCCAGGGACCGGGCGGCCGCCAGGCAGATGCCGACGGCCAGCAGGAAGCAGGAGAGGTCGACGGCCCAGTCCCGCGCCGTACGCCTGTGCCGCCGGGCGGACTCCTCGCCGTCGGGCTCCAGTTCGCGCATCAGGGCGGAGGGGAACAGCCAGCGGTGGCCGGCGAACTCCCGCGCCGCCCGCGCCGGCTCGTCAGTGCTCACGATCGGCCAATCTACGCACGGGCCGCGCATCGCCGCCGCTCCGTGCCCGGATCACCGACCGAAGTCGCGGCACCGTGAACTTTCGGCGGCGGGCGCCGGCCGGGGTGCGGCCGTGTGGCGGGGCGGAATCCGCCCCGCGGCCGATGTGCGGGGAAGGCCGCGGGGTGAGACTCGTGCCGTGAAAGGTCTGCTGGAGGTTCTCGGATTCGTCGCCCTGGTGCAGGGAGTGCTGGGCCTGGTGCACGAGTTCACCGACTGGGACGTGGGACTCGTGCAGCGGCTCGGCTTCCTCGACGGCTACGGGGTCTGGGCGAGCGCCGCCCTGCTGGTGCTGGCGTTCGTGCTGTTCGCCGTCGCGGAGAGCCGGGATCCCGGCTGAGCGCGGGCCGGACGCACCGCTTTGCCGGCCGCACCGCGCGGGCGGCAAAGCGGTGCGGCCGACCGGACGGCCTCAGCAGCCGTAGTCGATCAGGTCGAAGCTGGCGTAGTGGTCGGCGGTGTAGTAGTCCTCGTCGTAGGCCTTGCCGGTGATGACGCGCCGGGCGCCGCGGGTGGAGGAGCCGGGGGTCTGCACCGTGTACTCGTGGTAGTAGCCGCTCGTCTGCCGGGGCAGGACGCCCTCCCGGTTCTGGAAGACGGTCCCGTCCTGCGCGTACGGGAAGGGGCCGCCCTGGTCGATCAGGTGCAGGGTGGTGTGGGCCTGCGACGGCAGGGCGCCGTAGCAGACGCTGCCGACGGACGCCGCCGCCGCGTCCGCCGTGCCGGCGGTGACGGTGCCGCCCACGAGGAGGGCGGACAGGAGCGCGGCTGCGGCGCCGATGCGGGTCGCGCGTGGGGGGAAGTTCATGGCTTCATGATGACGCGCGTAGAGATTGGCATGTCAACGTCAAAGTTGAAGATTTTCCCATCGCGTCACGCGCGTTCGCGGGAAGTTAACCCGGCCGGGGCCCTGCGGTAAGTCCGTACGCCCGCACGGCGGGTGCGGGGTCCGCCGTCCCCTCGGACCCCGCCCGCGACTCAGCCCGTGTGCGTCGAGAACATGCCACCGGTCGGACCCTGCTTGTCACCGCCCTGGGCCTTCTTCAGGGCGTTGGCGAGGCTCTCGATGGTGAGCGACTGGAGGATCACCCGGCCGCTGCCCTCCAGCGTGGCCAGGGACAGGCCCTCGCCGCCGAACACGGCGTTCATGAGGCCCTGCCGGTTCAGGCCGCCGATGCGCTGGACGCCGTACTCGATGCCCTCCTCGAAAGCCACCACGCAGCCGGTGTCGACCTCGATACGGCCGCCGAAGTCGGCCGGGTCGAGGTCGATGAAGTTGCCCGCGCCGGCGATGATCACCGTGCCGTGCCCGGTGAACTTCTCCAGGACGAAGCCCTCGCCGCCGCTCCTGCCGGTCCGCCCGCCGGCGAAGGCGATGCCGAACTCGACGGTGGACTCGGCGGCCACGAAGGCGTCCTTCTCGGCGAACCACGCGCGCGTGCCGTTCAGCTCCAGGGCGCGCATCTCACCCGGGAGCACGCCCGCGAAGCCGACCGTGCCCTCGCCGCCCTGGGAGGTGAAGTACTGGAACGCGACCGACTCGCCCGCCATCATGCGCTGGCCCACCTGCATGGCGGTGCCCATGGCCTGGCGCAACATGCCGCCCATGCCGGCGCCCGGGCCGTTTGGTTGTGGTGCGGTGCCGCCGGAGGGTCCGGACAGCCGCGTCTCCATGGTCACGTTCGTCGTCTTGAACAGGAACTTCCCGGCCTCGCAGTACACGGTCTGGCCGGGGTGCAGGTTGACGACCGCCATCTGCATGGCGTTGCCGACGATCTCTTGCTGAAGGGTCACACGCACAGAACGCGGGAGGGGGACGGAAGAGTTCCGGCGGGCGCGGGCGGCATCCGCACGGGTGGCGCGCGGGGCGCCCGGTGCTGTCCGTCCGGGGCGCCCCGCGCGAGGGAGGTCAGCCGCCCAGCTCCTGATGGCGGGCGGCGAGGCCGCTCGCGCCCTGCTCGGTGAGCGAGCCGAACAGGCGCAGCCGGGAGATGCCGCCGTCGGGGAAGATGTCGACCCGCGCGTGCGTGCCGGCCACCGGCCCGGGCAGGACGAAACGGTGGTTGGTGTCGGGCTGGAGGCGGGTGCGCGGAAGGATCTCCGTCCAGTCGCCGTCCGCGCCGTCCCGCACGGACACCGACGCCCAGCCGGCGCTGTTGCCCTTCAGACAGGCGGTGTCGATCTCGAGCGCCCGGATCAGGGACTGGGCGACGAGCCGGTAGCTGATCCAGTCGTTGCCCCGGTCGCGGCGGCGGCGGGTCTCCCAGCCGTCGTCCATCTTGCGGGAGCGGCCGGGCTGGATGGTGTTGGTGGCCGGGGAGTAGAAGCGGTCGGAGGCGTCCTCGACCCGGCCGCCGTTCTCCAGGGCGACCACGTCGAAGGTGCCGAGGGCCGCCAGCCACTCCGGGTCCGGGACGACCTCACCGTAGACCCGCAGGCGGGCGATGCCGCCGTCGGGGTGCTGGTTGATCCGCAGGTGCGTGAAGCGCTGCTCGGCGGTGACCTCGAAGCCGTTCGCCGCGTGGCCGCCGACCGGGGTGCGCGGGACGAGGGTCGTCCACTTCACGTCATCGCCCAGCAGCTCCTCCGGCGCCGGTGAGCCCGGTACGCAGGCGCCCTCGACGGAGACGGCCTGCGGGTAGTTGCCGCGGAAGTGGGCGGTGTCGACGACGATCCCCCGGATCACCCCGGGCGCGCCGAGGCGGACCAGCGCCCAGTCGTGGTCCTCGGCGGTCGGCCAGGGCTGCCCGGCAAAGGCACCGCGCCGGCGGCGGGTCTCCCAGCCGTCCATGATCTTGCCCTTGTGGCCGAAGCGCTCGGGGTCGAACTCGGCGCGCTCGGGCACCAGCAGGTTCTCCCGCTCGGCGAAGAACTCGTCGTTGGCGGCGATGACGCCGGCGCCGAGCCGGCGGTCCGCGAGGTCGGCGTGGTGGGTGAAGGGGAAGTCGGCGGTGCGGTAGTCCGCGTACGGGTCGCCGCCTCCGTAGGGGTTCGCGTCGCCGGTGAAGCGGGCCGGGGAAGAATGGTGCAGCGCCGTCACGGTGATCAGGGGTTCCTTTCGGGGGTGGGCGAGGTGCGGGGGCGGGGGGCGGCTCACTGGGGGCGGACGAGCAGCGTGCCCTTCGGCTCGGTGAACGCGCCGTCGGCGACGATGCGCTCGCCGCGCAGCCAGGTGGACTTGACGACGCCGTACAGAGTCTTGCCGGCGTAGGCCGTGACGCGGTTGCGGTGCTGGAGACCGGCCGGATCGACGGTGAAGGTCTCGTCGGGGGCGAGGACGGCGAAGTCGGCGTCACGGCCGGGCGCGATGGCGCCCTTGCGCGCGTCCAGGCCGGCCAGGGCGGCGGTCCGGGTGGACATCCAGCGGACGACGTCCTCCAGGGTGTGGCCGCGCCTGCGGGCCTCCGTCCACACGGCGGAGAGACTGAGCTGGAGGCCGGATATGCCGCCCCAGGCGGTGGCGAAGTCGGCGGTCTTCAGGTCGGCGGTGGACGGCGAGTGGTCGGTGACCACGCAGTCGATGGTGCCGTCGGCGAGCGCCGCCCACAGCAGGTCCTGGTTGGCGGCCTCGCGGATGGGCGGGCAGCACTTGAACTCGCTGGCACCGTCGGGGACTTCCTCGGCGGTGAGGGTGAGGTAGTGCGGGCAGGTCTCCACGGTGACGCGGACGCCCTCGGCGCGGGCGGCGCGGATCAGCGGCAGCGCGTCGCTGGAGGACAGGTGCAGGACGTGCACGCGCGCGTCGAGCCGCCGGGCCTGGCCCATCAGGGCGGCGATGGCCGTGTCCTCGGCGTCGCGCGGGCGGGAGGCGAGGAAGTCGGCGTAGCGGGGGCCGCCGTGCTGCGGGGCGGCGGCCAGGTGGTGCGGGTCCTCGGCGTGCACGATCAGCAGCCCGTCGAAGCCGGCGATCTCCGCCAGGGACCGGGCGAGCTGGTCCTGGGCGAGGTGGGGGAACTCCTCCACGCCGGACGGGGACAGGAACGCCTTGAAGCCGAAGACGCCGGCGTCGTGCAGCGGGCGCAGGTCCTTGACGTTGCCGGGCAGGGCGCCGCCCCAGAAGCCGACGTCGATGTGGGCCTTGTCCCGGGCCACGGCCTGTTTGACGCGCAGGTGGTCGACGGTGGTGGTGGGGGGCAGTGAGTTGAGCGGCATGTCGATCAGGGTGGTGATGCCGCCGGCCGCCGCCGCGCGGGTGGCCGTCCAGAAGCCCTCCCATTCGGTGCGGCCCGGGTCGTTGACGTGCACGTGGGTGTCGACCAGTCCGGGCAGCAGGACGTGGTCGCCCAGGTCCTGGAGCCGGGCCGTGGCCGGGACCGCGGTGTCGTACGGCAGGACGGCCGTGATCTTCCCGGCGGACACGGTGACCGTGGCGGCCCGCGTCCCCTCCGGGGTGATGACGCGCGTCGAGCGCAGCACCAGTTCAGCGTCGGACACCCGAACCCCTCTCTGTACCCGCCGTTCTACATCCGGGAAACAGGATGTACACCTGCACAACGGACTTCAACGTTCTGTTGAAGGAGTCTTCACTCCCCCTTCCCCCTCGTCAAGGGGCACACTTCTCGGCAGCGGGCGGCCGATGCCCGCCCTGGACGTTTCCACAAAGCGGAATTAGAATTCCAGCAAGCAGAACGTAGCTACGCACAAGCGGGCAGTCAACCGGCCGCCGGGTAGGCTTCTGCCCTCCCGCCAGTCCCGAAAGGAACGCGCCGTGCCGACGTCCAGCGCCAGCACCACCGACTCCGCCAAGCCCTCCGCCGCCGGCGGGGTGCAGTCCCTGGAGCGTGCCTTCGACCTGCTCGAGCGGATGGCGGACGCGGGTGGCGAGGTCGGCCTGAGCGAGCTGTCCGCGGCCAGCGGACTGCCGCTGCCGACCATCCACCGCCTGATGCGCACGCTGGTCGCCTGCGGCTATGTACGCCAGCAGGCCAACCGGCGCTACGCGCTCGGCCCCCGGCTGATCCGACTCGGCGAGTCCGCGTCCCGCCTGCTGGGCACCTGGGCGCGGCCGTACCTGGCCCGGCTGGTCGAGGAGACCGGCGAGACCGCGAACATGGCGCTGCTCGACGGGGACGAGATCGTGTACGTCGCACAGGTGCCGTCGAAGCACTCGATGCGCATGTTCACCGAGGTGGGCCGGCGAGTGCTCCCCCACTCGACCGGGGTGGGCAAGGCACTGCTGGCCGGGGTGCCGGACGACGAGGTGCGGGCCCTGCTGGCCCGTACGGGCATGCCCGCGGCCACCGACAGGACCATCACCACGCCGGAGGGCTTCCTCGCGGCGCTGGAGGACGTACGGCGGGCGGGATACGCCGTCGACGACAGCGAGCAGGAGATCGGGGTGCGGTGCCTGGCGGTGTCCGTGCCGGAGTCCCCGACGGCCGCGGCGATCTCGATCTCCGGGCCGGCGGGACGGGTCACCGAGGCGGCGACGGACAAGATCGTGCCGGTGCTCCAGCAGGTCGCCGTCGAACTGTCCCAGGTGCTGGCGAGCTCGGGCGCCTGACGGGAGGGCCGGGGCGGAGTCCCCCCGGCCCGTTCCCCGGTTGTCACCGTCCCGGTGGTCCTCCGAACAGGTCCACCGCGTCCCGGACCTCCCTCAGCCCCCGGGCGAGGGCGCTGACCGAGCCGATCGCCGCGGCGACCAGTAACAGGGAACTGCGCAGGCGCGGGATCTCGGGCGAGCCGCCGCAGGCCATCGCCGCCAGTGCCGCCAGTTCGTCCTCGGCTATCGCCCGGTCGGGGAACTCCGCGGGATGCGCGGCGAGTTCGCGGCGCAGCCGGGACACCGCCGTCCGCAGTCCCGCCACTCTCGGGTCCTCGTCGCTGCCGGTCACCGGCCTCTGCCCCAAGCTCCGCAACACAGCCCTCCCCCTGCCACGGCGTCGTGCGCGGGCCAGTAAACGCCACCCCGTACGGCGAGCGCCACAGGGCGGACCGAAATTCAGCCCTACGGAATCCGTGCCGGAAAACCCGGCCGGTTCCGTCGCCGTCGGGTATGCAGGACCCATGACGGACAACCACGAACCGCGGACGGACGTCGCGGGGCTGCTGCTCGCCGCCGGCGGGGGCAGACGGCTCGGCGGACGGCCCAAGGCGCTGCTGGTGCACCGGGGGCGGCCCCTGGTCGAGCACGCGGTGGGGGTGCTGCGCGCGGCCGGATGCGGGCGGATCCACGTCGTCCTGGGCGCCCGCGCGGACGAGGTGCGGCGGCGCGCCGGGCTGGACGGCTGCGTGCTCGTGGACAACCCGGACTGGGCCGAGGGGATGGGGTCGTCCCTGCGCGCGGGCCTGGCCTCGCTCGCCGGGACGGGGGCGCGCGCGGCGCTGGTGAGCCTGGTGGACCAGCCCGGTATCGGGGCCGCCGCGGTGGCCCGGGTGCTCGGCGCCTACGAGGACGGGACCTCGCTGGCCGCCGCCTCCTACGACGGGGTGCGCGGGCATCCGGTGCTCTTCGGCGCGGACCACTGGGCGGGCATCGCGCGCACGGCCACCGGGGACCGCGGGGCGCGGACCTATCTGAGGGAGCACGAGGACCGGATACGGCTCGTGGAGTGCGCGGACGTGGCCGAACCGTACGACATCGACACCGAGGCCGACCTGGGCCACCTGCGGTGATCGGGGTGGCACCGAGCGCCACCTTGCCTCGACCCGGAGAATCTCGACATCAACAAACCATTGAAGTTCCACGATGAGGAAACTAGTATCCACTGATCAGAAGCGTCCGACCGCACAGTGGGCGCTCACTGCCCAGTTCGTGCCCCTTGGCACGAGGTGCCACCGCTGAAGGAAGTGACAGCTCATGTCCGCACCAGCGCCGTCCCCGCTGGCCATCGTCGACGCCGAGCCCCTGCCCCGGCAGGAAGAGGTCCTCACGGACGCCGCGCTCGCCTTCGTGGCGGAGCTGCACCGGCGGTTCACCCCGCGCCGTGACGAACTCCTGGCCCGCCGGGCCGAGCGCCGCGCCGAGATCGCCCGCACCTGCACGCTCGACTTCCTGCCCGAGACGGCCGCGATCCGCGCGGACGACTCCTGGAAGGTCGCCCCGGCCCCCGCCGCGCTGAACGACCGGCGCGTGGAGATCACCGGGCCCACCGACCGCAAGATGACCGTCAACGCGCTCAACTCGGGCGCGAGGGTCTGGCTCGCCGACTTCGAGGACGCCTCCGCGCCGACCTGGGAGAACGTGATCCTCGGCCAGCTCAACCTGAGCGACGCCTACACCGGGAACATCGACTTCACCGACGAGCGCACCGGCAAGTCGTACGCCCTGCGCCCGGCCGGGGAACTGGCGACCGTCGTGATGCGCCCGCGCGGCTGGCACCTGAACGAACGGCACCTCGTCGACGCCGACGGCCGCCAGGTGCCCGGAGCCCTCGTCGACTTCGGGCTGTACTTCTTCCACAACGCGCAGCGCCTGCTGGATCTCGGCAAGGGCCCGTACTTCTACCTGCCGAAGACGGAGTCCCACCTGGAGGCCCGGCTCTGGAACGATGTGTTCGTCTTCGCGCAGGGTTACACCGGCATCCCGCAGGGCACCGTCCGCGCCACCGTGCTGATCGAGACGATCACGGCCGCGTACGAGATGGAGGAGATCCTCTACGAACTGCGCGACCACGCCTCCGGGCTGAACGCCGGCCGCTGGGACTACCTGTTCTCCATCGTGAAGAACTTCCGTGACGGCGGGGCGAAGTTCGTCCTCCCGGACCGCAACGCGGTCACGATGACCGCCCCGTTCATGCGGGCGTACACCGAACTGCTGGTCCGCACCTGCCACAAGCGCGGCGCCCATGCCATCGGCGGCATGGCCGCCTTCATCCCGTCCCGCAGGGACGCCGAGGTCAACAGGGTGGCCTTCGAGAAGGTCCGCGCCGACAAGGACCGTGAGGCGAACGACGGTTTCGACGGTTCCTGGGTCGCCCACCCCGACCTGGTGCCGATCGCCATGGAGTCCTTCGACAAGGTCCTCGGCGACCGGCCGAACCAGAAGGACCGGCTGCGCGAGGACGTGCGCGTCGAGGCCGCCGACCTGATCGCCGTCGACTCGCTCGACGCCAGGCCGACGTACGCGGGCCTGGTCAACGCCGTCCAGGTCGGCATCCGGTACATCGAGGCCTGGCTGCGCGGTCTCGGCGCGGTCGCCATCTTCAACCTCATGGAGGACGCGGCCACCGCCGAGATCTCCCGCTCCCAGATCTGGCAGTGGATCAACGCGGGCGTCGAGTTCGAGAACGGCGACAAGGCCACACCCGAGCTGGCCCGCAAGGTGGCCGCCGAGGAACTCGCCGCGATCCGCGCGGAGATGGGCGCGCAGGCGTTCGCGGCCGGGCACTGGCAGGAGGCGCACGACCTGCTGCTCCAGGTGGCCTTGGACGAGGACTACGCCGACTTCCTCACCCTGCCGGCGTACGAGCGGCTGCGGTAGCCGGCCCCGACCTCACCGCTCACCGGGGGCGCACGGCCCCGCCCTGGTCCGTCCCCGGCCCGCCGTGCAGGTCGGGGACCCACTTCAGCCAGTCCGGGCGGCCCGCCTGCGTCCTCGCGGCGCGGGCGGCCTCCTCGGCGGCCAGTTCGTCACGGCTCGGGAAGTCGGTGGGCAGCCACTGTGCGGAGAGCCGGACGCGGGCCAGGAGATAGCCGACGTAGGCGTCCCGGACGTCGTCGGGAGCGGCGAACCCGGCGTCCTCGGCCAGCCACGCGTCCGGCACCTCGGCGACGATCCCGCGGAGCAGCTCCTCGGTGACGCGGGGCGCCAGTTCCGCGTCGGCGGCCCGCACGTCGGGGCCGTACTGGCCGAGGGCGTGGTGCCGGAAGTCGTACGCCCGGCCCGGGGCCGTGGTGTCCCAGCGGTGGTGGAAGACGAGGGCGGCGCCGTGGTCGATGAGCCACAGCCGCGGGGGCACGGTGCCGAGCGTCGGCCAGACCATGAGGTTGGAACTGTGCACCGTCCGGTCGACGTTGACGGTCAGCGCGTCCAGCCACACGATCCGGCCGGCCTCCAGCGGATCCACGGGGAAGATCCGCGCGATCTCCGGCGTGAGGTCCCGCGCGCCCGGCAGGTAGTCCATGCCCAGGTTGACGCCCGCGCTGGCACTGTGCAGTTCGCGCACCTCCTGGTGCGGCTCGGCTGCGGCGATGGCGGGATCGAAGCGGACGAGGACCAGCTCCGGGAAGCGCAGGCCGAGCGCGCGGGCGAGTTCCCCGACGATGACCTCGGCGACCAGCGCCTTGTGCCCCTGCGCCGCACCGGTGAACTTCACGACGTACGTGCCGAGGTCATCGGCCTCCACGACTCCGGGGACGGAGCCGCCGGAGGTCAGGGGCTGGACGTAGCGGGTGGCAGTGACGTGTCTCATCATTTCCGCAGCCGACCTGACCCTTCAGCCTTGCGATCCATGGCCGTCCGCCCCTTGCTTCCGGCTTCCGGCTTCCGGCTTCCGGCTTGAAGTGTGCATAGTAACCGAGGGTGATCGCCCGCGAGGAGCGCCCCAGCCACCGGGCCACGGTCCTTACGGAGGCTCCGGTGTTCCAGGGCGCGGAGCTGACCTTCGCCGAGCCGTAGACGCGGGCCGACCGGCTGGGCGCGCCACCAGATCCGGCCGCCGCTCGGCCGACCGTTCGGCCCATCCCCGCCGCGTCACCGGCACCGGCGGGCCCGGGCCGTCCGGCGGGCTGCATACACTGCAGCCCCAGCCGCGCGACCGCGACGCCGAACGACCCCAGGCGTGACGGATCCCACCGGCTTCCGCCGCCCTCATCCGCCCGAGAGGCGGCCGAGCAGCGCGCAGCCCCTTCGACCGGCAGTCGCCGGACAGACATCCAGGAGTCATCCATGGACCGACGATTCGAGGAACTCGACTGGCAGCAGACGCCGTTGGGCGAGCTCGCCCTGCGACGGCGCTGGTACCCGGCCGTCGAGCAACACGTGTACGAGATCAAGCTCAACGACGAGTTCCTGATGTCCAGTCTGTTCACCGTCGCAGAGGAGGAGCTGGCGAATCTGGCGTTGGCCGAACTCCCCGCGGGCCGGCCGCTGGACGTGGCCGTGGGCGGGCTGGGCCTCGGCTGCACCGCCCAGGCCGTACTGGCGCATCCCGACGTGCGCTCGCTGATCGTCGTGGACGCGCTGGGCTCGGTGATCGACTGGCACGAACGCGGGCTGCTCCCC
Source organism: Streptomyces sp. Y20 (assembly GCF_043195475.1). Taxonomy (NCBI): domain Bacteria; kingdom Bacillati; phylum Actinomycetota; class Actinomycetes; order Kitasatosporales; family Streptomycetaceae; genus Streptomyces; species Streptomyces sp. Y20. The sequence continues at coordinate 472,284 of NZ_JBIDDP010000002.1, read as the reverse complement.
GGCGGGGTGCTCGCGGACCCGCGCTGCCGTGCGGTGCACGGTGACTTCTTCGCGATGATCCAGTCTCCCGCCGGGGTGGACCCGTCCGTACCCGGCCGCCGGTTCGACGCCGTCGTGGTCGACATCGACCACTCACCGCGCCATCTGCTGCACCCCGGGCATGCCGACTTCTACCAGCCGGCCGGCCTGCGCCGGCTCGGCGAACGACTGCGTCCCGGCGGGGTGTTCGCCCTCTGGTCGGACGACGGGCCCGACGACGCGTTCATGGCCGTACTGGCCGAGTGCTTCACCGGTGTCAGGGCGGAGGTCGTCACCTTCGGCAATCCGCTGCGCGGCGGCGAGTCGGCCAACACCGTCTACCTCGCCCGCACCCCCGGCACGACCGCCTGAGCGTCGCCGTGACCGGCTGTTCCTGGCGACGGCTGGCGCAGGCGTCCGGTGCGTACCACTCCCTGGGCGCGGGCGTGACCCTGATGCTCGTCGGATGAAGGTCCAGCGAGGTGACGCGCCACCGCCCGCTCAACGCCCGGTAGGACGGCCCGGCCACGACCACGCAGCTCGCCGAACGCCTTCGCCTGGCCGAGGCGGCGTGAGCTTCCACCCCCGCGTCCCGGCGGAAGCGGCTCCGCCGGAAGTGCACAGCGTGACCGGTTGAGTGACGGCCGAGGAGGAGCGCGGCGGGGGGCGGTCACCCCTCGGCGGACTCCAGGACCCAGCCCCGCCGGACCGTCCACACCCTGCCCTCCGGCGTCGCGCCGCGCATCCCGTCCAGCACCCCCGGTCCCGCGGCGGTCACCAGCCGTGTGTCCCCCGTGGCCGCGAAGCCGAACGTGCGGCGCGGGTCCCAGCCGGTGCTGTGCCGCAGGCGCCGGCTCAGCTGGGCCCAGCCGACCGGCGCCGCGGCCACCACCCAGGCGTCCGGTTCCGGATCGGTCAGCCGGCGGGCCTGACGCAGCCAGGAGGCGGCGTCCTCCGGCCAGTCGACCACCGCGGCGAGCCGTCCGCCGCGTTCCTGCCAGGCGTCGGCGAACGCCGCGGCGGCGGCCTTCGACGCGGCGTCCCGGCCATGCCCCAGGGCGACGCTGCCGCCGCGGACGCCGCAGGCCTCCAGCAGTGCCAGCAGCCGCTGGAGTTCGCGGCCGGTGTGCGGCCGGGGAGCGGGCCAGGGCCCGTAGCCGGCGAGGACGGCCGCATCCAGCCGTGGCGAAACTTCGCTCATGACGCCTCCCCCTTCCGCCATGCCCGGTGGCGCAGGGGCAGGCAGACCGCGCACGGCCGGTATCCCGCGGCGCGGGCGGTGGCCTCGTCCGCGAAGAACACACGGTGGCGCACGTAGTTCCCGCGGGCGATGTGCCGCAGGGCGGACGGGCAGTCCAGTCGACCGTAGATCCGGCCGCGCCGGTAGCCACCGAACCGGCCGGGCACGTCACTGCGGTACGGCCGGCCGTCGCCACCGGTCAGCGTGTACCCGCGGGCGGCCGGCGTCGTGGGGGCCGTGTCGTGGGGCCGTCGTCTGTCCACGGAGGCACTGTGCATCATTCCGGGCCGCCGCACGAGCGGTATTCGGACGTCGACGGCGCGGCCCGCCTCCCGGCGGGTGTTTCCGGTCAGCCGGTGCGCAAGGGGTTCGGCAGGGGCAGGTAGCGGGCGTCCGCGCCGCCCGCGCCGGTCCAGCGCAGCAGCAGGTTGGTCTTGCCCGGCAGGGTGGGCGCGGTCAGCAGGGCGGGGATCTCGGGCAGGTGGTGCCGGGCGAGCGCGCGGCGGGCGGCGGGCCACGGGTCGAGGCCGGGGTGGTGGTCGGCGAGGGCGCCGGCGATCTCGGTGAGGTGGTTGACGACCAGGCAGTACACCAGCCGCTCCCAGCCGGCGGCGCGGGTGACGTCCGGCAGCAGCTTGGCGCCCTCGGCGTCCCGGAACAGGGCCTGCACGGGCGTACCGGAGGCGTCGACGGCGACGAGGGTGTTCTGGAGGTGGGCCTCGAGGACGATCCCGTGGTCGCCGAACGCGGTCAGGGCGGGCGGGACGACCTGGCGGAGATACGCCTCCCACCAGCCGGCCGGGTCGGCGGTGGCGGCCAGCGGGCTGCCGTCGAAGCCCTCGGCGAGGCCGGCGGCGAGCAGCGGGGTGGCACCCGGCACGAGGTGGTCGCGCAGCCCGTCCCGGACCAGCACGGCCAGCTCCTCGCAGGCGAAGGCGGCGGTGCGGTAGCCGCGGTCGCTGAGCCAGGCCGCGGGCGGCCCCATCGCCGCGAAGGCGCGCCCGGCGGCGCTGTCGGTACGGCGGAGTCCGAGCAGGTCGTGGCGCCACAGCCGGCGGATGTCGTTGGTGATGCGCACGTCGAGGCTGAACTTCAGGAACACGTCGCGGCCGGGCTCGTACAGCGTGCGGACCGCCGCCGTGGGCCACACGTCGAACGCGCTCGGGCCGAGCCGCAGCAGGCGGCCGTCGGCGAAGGCGGGGGCGAGGTCGCGGGCGACCAGGTCGAGCTGCCAGGGGTGGGCGGGCAGCAGCCGGTAGCCGGGCGGAGCCGTGCCGAGGGCGTCCAGGGCGCTGGTGTCGCCCTCCTCGGCCACCTGGTCCTCGCGGACGCCGAGCAGCACCAGCGGGAAGCGGGCGTGCGCCTCGGGCGCGTACGGCAGCCAGGACGCGGCCGGGCCGCCGCCGCGTGCCTTGGGGGCCGGGTGGTGGGGGTGCCCGGTGAGCAGGGACTGCTCCGAGCGCAGATACGCGTCGGCGGGGGGCGTGGCCCGTGCGCGGGCGGTGAGCAGGGCGGCGACCGTGTCCCGGCTGTCGATCATCTCGGCGGGCAGGTCGCCGCCGGGCAGTCCGGTGTGCCGGCGCAGTTCCTCGGCGACCAGTTTGACCAGTTCCGAGTGGCCGATCCGGCGCCAGACCCCGGCCGTGCGCACCTCGGGGTCGGCGGGGCGCCGCCCGGCCCGCACCCGCAGCAGCCGTCCGCCCGGCAGCCGGTGGACGCTCCGGTCCCCGAAGTCCGCGAGCGGTTGGGCCACCTCCCGCAGGAGGCAGTTGAGCAGGGGCGCTGCCGCGTACGCGTCGGCGCGGCGGCCGGTCTCATCGGCGGAGGGTGTGAGGTCCACGCGTTCTCTTCGTCCGTCGTCGTCCGTCGTCGTCCGTCTCCATGGTCCGGTCTCCATGGTCCGGTGTCCGTCGTCCGGAGGGACCGGCGGCGTTCCCGCGCACGCCGGGGCGTGCCGCGGGGGCCGGTCGCGATCAGTATGGCTGCCGTCCCCGACAATCGTGCCGTGCCCCGTGTACCCGAGGAGCCGTCCGTGGACCGTCCCCCGACCGCCGAGACCGAGGTCGCCGACGAGCTGGCCGCCGTCCGGCCCGCCCTGCTGCCCAGGTACGGGGTGGAGCTGCCGGGTGCCCGCGCCGCCGTGCTGACCCGCCTGTGGCGGGCGCTGGTCCATGAGCCGCTGCCGTGGCTCACCGGCCGCACGCCCGGACCGCACGGCCTCGTCCTGCGCCTCGCCGACGGCCGCACGCTGCACGGACCGCACGCGGACCCGTACGCCACGAGCGCTCACGTCACGGCGGTCCACCTCGGCCGGGAGCGCTACACGGACCCGGCCCTCCTGATGACCGCGCTCGGGGTGCCGCACGCGTCGCCGTTCGCGGCCGAACTCGCGCACAGCGTGGCCTCGCTGGCGCTGTCCCGGGCCGGCGCGGATCACCCGAAGGAGTGGCCCGAACAGGACTGGGAGTGGGAGCAGCGGGTCGTCGACGGGCATCCGTTCCACCCCAACTGCCGTGCCCGGCCCGGGTTCTCGGTGGCGGACCAGCTGGCGTACGGCCCGGAGCACGGGCCGGTGGTGGAGCTGGGGACGGTGCCGGTGCCGGCGGACCGGTGCCTGGTGTCCGGCGACTGGCCGGCCGAACTGCGCGACGGCGGACGGCTGCTGGTGCCGGTGCACCCGTGGCAGGCCGCGCACGTGCTCCGGCGGCCGTACGACCCCTGGCGCCCGGCCCGTCCGCTGATGTCCCTGCGCACGCTGGCGCTTCCCGGCGGTCCGCATGTGAAGACCGCGCTCAGTGCCCGGCTGACGTCGTCGGTGCGGGACATCTCCGGCTACTCGGTGGAGGCCGCCGCGGCGCTGTCCTCCCTCGGCGGGGAACTGGCGGCGCGTACGGACGGTCTGCTGCACGTGACCCGGACCCTCGGGGCGGTCACCGCCGGCTCGCCCGCTCTGGCGGCACTGCTGCGGGAGTCACCCGAGGTGTACACGGGCCCGGGTGAACGCGTGCTGCCGGTGGCCGCGCTCGCCGGCACGTCCCTGCCCGGTGACCCCGCCTGGCTGACCGCCTTCACCCGGCTGGCGCTCACGGTGGGGCTCGGGTTGCTCGACCTCGGGGTCGCCCTGGAGGCCCACGGGCAGAACCTCCTGGTGATCCTCGCCGCCGACGGCAGCCCTCGGCGGCTGGTCTACCGGGACCTCGCCGACATCCGGATCAGCCCCGCCCGGCTGGCCCGTCACGGCGTCCCGGCGCCGGACCTGACCGGCCGGCTGATCACCGACGACCCGGCCGTCCTGCGCCGCAAGCTGTTCGGTTCCCTGGTGGCGGGGGCGCTGGCGGGCACGGCGGGTTCGGGTCCGGCGCTGGCCGCGGCCCTGGCGGCCGCCCTTCCCGGCCTGCCGCACACCCCGGACCTCGCGGCCCTGCGTGACGACCCGCTGCCCACGAAGGCGCTGACACTGATGCGTCTCTCCCCCGGCCGCACCGGCGACATCTGGACGGTTCTGCCCCCGCCCTGCTCGCCCATGTCCCTGACAGTGAGCTGATTTTGCGTCATATTGGGGGCGGAAGAACCGCGTTGGCCTCACGCCCGTCGCCCGGACGTGTACCCCTGGGGTGCCAGCCCGGACACGAGAACCCCGAGAGCCGCAGATGACTGACGCCGACTGCATTGACAACCTGATGTCGCCGATCCAGCCCGAACAGCTGGACCCGGGCGCCGTGATCGCGCAATCGCTGGACAACCAGTGGGTTCCCGCACAGCTCACCAGGAAGATGATCGAACACGGCCGGTCCCTGGACCAGGTGAGCCGGCAACGCGTCCGGGAGGTCCGGGCCGAGTACTTCCGCAGCCTCATCAACGCCAGCCAGGTCGTCATCAACCGCGCCTACTTCTACAACAACGACGCGATCAGCCGGGACCTCGTGGAGGAGGGGGAGGCCCGCGCGGCGCACCGCAGGCTCCTCGCCTCCGGAGCCATCGTCCCCTTCCTCCTGAACGAACGGCATCCGGCGGAGGAGCCGCCCGCCCATCTCCACGTACGGCGCGACGGGTTCAGCGCGTGGCAGGAGACGCTGGCGGGCATGCCCGCCGGGGACCGGGTGCGCTGTGTGCGCATGTCCTGGGACGACTCCCCGGGCGACCGGGAGAACCGCGACCGCACCATGATCCGGCTGTACCAGCCGTTCACGGAGAAGGTCCAGGGACTCACCGCCAAGGACATCGACGTGCTCGCCGCCCAGGTCGGTGTGGCCCGCGAGGACACCGACCGGTTCGGCGAACGCCTCGGCGAAGTGGTCGGGTTCAGCAACAGTCGCCGCGTGCGCAGACAACAGGTCGTCCGCAACACCCTGTACGAGGAGTTCGTGTCCGTCCCCGGGACGAACGTCGCCGAGGGCAGGTACGACCGCGACAAGCCGTTCGCCGCGGAGATAAAGCAGCTGCTGGACCTGATCTACAACGTCAACCTGGCCGACGCCCTCGGCCGTTACCCCCTCACGCCGGTCGGCAGTCTGCGGCGGGTGGTGCTCCAGGAGGCCCGCGAGGCGAGGGCCTCCACCGTCGGCGTGGTCCAGGACCCGGAGCAGCTGGTGACGTTCCTGCGGCGGCAGTCGTTCGCCGCGGTGCAGGACCGGTTGACGCCCCGGGCGGTGAACGACCTGACCCTGCACGACATCTGGCGGCTGCGGCAGAGCCCCGTCTGGAACGCCTACATCGAAGCGTTCGGCGCGCTGACCGCCGCCCCGGAAGCCTTCCACGACGGCGCCGGACAGGTCTTCGACTGCTACGTCCGGCTCAACTCGGAGATCCTGAAGCTGGCGCGGGAGCGGCGGCAGGCACGGTCGGCCGCCTGGCGTCCGGTGGTCGAGGTCGTCGTCACCGTGGGCGCGGCCGTGTTCACGGCGGTCAGCGGCAATGACATCTGGGAGGTGGCCGGTTCGGTGGTGCCGCTGACGGTGAGCGGTTCACTGACCGGCTCGGTGCAGCTGGTGCTGCGCAACCGCTTGGCCGGCCGGCAGGAGCAGCGGTTCGCCCGTGAGATCGCCGGCGTACGGCTGGCCAGTGAAGGAGAATGGGCGCAGTTCCACGACCTGGTGCGGCGTCTGCCCGGCTATCGGGACGCGGGGGGCCCGGCCACGACGGGCACCGCGTCGACGACCACCCAGGACAACGAAGACCTGCCCGAATACTGACCCGGAGTACGCCCTTGCACAGTCTGCCGAGTCCCCGATGAACCGGTACGAGTCCCTGCGCCGGGAGGTGCCGGAGTGGTTCCGCGACGATCCCGGGGGTGTCAGAATCCTCACGGACCCGGCGCTGATCCGCGACGCCCGGCGCCGGACGGCCCCCGTCCGGCAGGACGCGGACGGCGGGGCGTTCGGGACTCTGTGGGCACGGCTGCGGGCCGCGCTGCGGCCGGTCCCGGCCGGTGTGGTGTCGGCCGGGCGCTACCTGTGGTACCTGCGTGATCCGGTGCGCTTCCCCGACGGCCGCCTCGGCCTGTACGACCGGATCATGCCGCCCCCGGGTGCGTCCGCCGGCGTGGTGGTCCTGCCGCTGGCCGGCCCCGAGGCGAAGGTGGTGCTGATCGAGCACCACCGTCACGCGACCAGGGACCGGCACTGGGAGGTGGTGCGGGGCTTCGGGGATCCGGGGGCCACACCCGAGCAGAACGTCACCAGGGAGCTGCGGGAGGAGATCTTGGCCACGCCGACGGCGGTGTTCCCGCTCGGCGAACTGCACCCGGACACCGGTCTGCTCGGACACAAGGTCGCCCTGTACGCGGCGCGTGTGGACGGTGTCGGCGAGGTCGAGCGGGGCGAGGCGATCCGCCGGGCGATCACGGTGACGGCGGCCGAGGCGGAGGAGATGGTGGCCGACGGGCGGATCACCGACGGCTTCACGGTCGCCGCGCTGTACCGGGCCCGGCTGGCGGGGGTGTTCGGGACGGGAGCGCCGGACGGCGGGCGGTGAGCGCGGCGGGGCTTACGGCGGCAACGGCCGCCCGGCGTTTTGGAGTCCGGCCGGTCTGATCAATAGGATCCGGCGATGATCAGAAGACAACGGCTGGCGGCGGGCGTCTGCGCTCTGCTCGCCGCCCTGACGGCCGGGATCGCGTTCCCCGCCGGCGCGGTCGCCGACGAGACGGAGCAGGCCGCTCCCAAGGTCGAACTGGTGCTGGACGTCAGCGGTTCCATGCGCACCCGCGACATCGACGGCGGCACCCGCATGGCCGCGGCGAAGCAGGCGTTCGACGAGGTGCTGGACGCGACCCCGGAGGAGGTCCGGCTCGGTATCCGCACCCTCGGCGCCAACTACCGCGGCAACGACCGCCAGGAGGGCTGCAAGGACACCGAGCAGCTGTACCCGGTCGGCCCGCTGGACCGTACCGACGCGAAGACGGCCGTGGCCACGCTGGCGCCGACCGGCTGGACGCCGATCGGACCCGCGCTGCTGAAGGCGGCGGCCGACCTGAACGGCGGTGACGGCACCCGCCGTATCGTGCTGATCAGTGACGGCGAGGACACCTGCCAGCCGCTCGACCCGTGCGAGGTGGCCCGGGAGATAGCCGCCAAGGGCATCGGGCTGACGATCGACACCCTGGGCCTGGTGCCCGACGCGAAGACCCGCGACCAGCTCAGCTGCATCGCGGACGCGACCGGCGGCACCTACACCTCCGTACGGCACAAGGAGGAGCTGACCGACCGGGTCGGGGATCTGGTGGACCGGGCGGCCGATCCGGCGGTCACGCCGGTGGCGACCGAGGGCGCGGCGCGGTGCGCGAAGGCGCCGGCGCTGAAGTCCGGGCTGTACACCGACCGTGAGGAGTTCGGGCAGCAGCGCTGGTACCGGGTGGACGTGCGGCCCGGCCAGGAGCTGCGCGCCTCGGTGAGCGTGGCCGACGACCGGGCCGTCCACCCCGACTACGGGGTGCTGCTGCGGGCGGTGACCGTGCACGGGCGCGAGATCGTGCGCGGCGAGGCCGCCGGCACCGGCCGGACGGACGTCATCTCCACGGGCCTGCGCTATCCCAGGCCGGACAGCGACGACGACGCGGCGCCGGCGGAGACGGTGTGCCTCCAGGTCACCAACTCCTTCTCGGCCGCCGCGGGCGTGAAGACCACGCCGGGCCTGCCGCTGGAGCTGACCGTGGACGTCGTGGACGGGCCGTCGGGCCATCACGACGTGGCCTCCTTCGGTCTCGGCCGCGGCTGGTGGCTGCTGGGCGCGCTGGTGCTCGTCGGCTTCCTGGCAGGTCTGCTGTGGGGCTGGCTGTCACGCTGGCGGGTCGCCGTCTGGAGGACGAACTGATGCGTATCACACGTGTGCTGGGCGCCACGCTGCTGGCGCTGGGGCTGGCCGCCGGGCCGGCCGCCGCCGACTCCTCGCCGTCCCCGTCCGCCTCCGGCGACGGCAAGGCACCCACTCGGGCGGGCACGTCCTTCCGTACGGCGACGGAGATCGAGCAGGGGCAGCGGGCCACCGCGTCCGGCTCCACCGGTGACTACCTCTACTGGTCGTTCCCGGCGGACACCGGGCAGCGCCCCACCGTCCGGGCGACCGTGAAACTGCCCGGCACGCACGGCTCCCAGGCGTGGCAGATCGACGTGTACGACGGGCTGCGGCGCCGGCAGGCCTGCCAGTACGGCGCCCAGACCCGAACCGCCGCGCAGGGCACCGGATCGGTCGAACTGGCCTGCGTGCTGCGCACGGTGCGGGGCTGGTCGGAGCCGTGGGCCGACGACCCGCTGCCGGGCACGTACTACGTGCGGCTGACCGTGGTGGACCTCGGCGCCTCCGACCTCGGGCAGCCGGTGAGCGCCGAGGTGCGCGTCGACACCAAGGACATCGGCGGCGCGGCCGCCGTGGACGGTTCGCTGGGCAAGCCGCTCGTCCCCGGGATCGCCGTCAAGGCCGAGGAGGACAAGGGTGGTTCGAAGGCGGCGGTGCTGTCCAGCTTCGGTTCGGACGACGGCTGGTCGTCGGGCTGGTGGTCCGACCGCTGGGTGTGGACCGCGATCGGCGGCGTGCTGGCCGCGCTCGCCGGCATCGGCGGGTACGTGCTGACCCGCGGGCCGGGGCGGCCGTCCCGGGTACCGCCCAACGTGTGACCCGTTCCGTGTGAAGGCCCGCCCACCGGCGGGCCTTTCACTTTGCGGCGGGGGCCGCGGGTGACCGCGGCGGGGGCCGTTGGTTGCCTCCGGGACCCGCGGATCGCCTCCGGGGCCGCGGCGTGCGTCACGCGTTCCGGAGCGCCTTGGCGAGGGTGCCGTCGCCGGTCACCGTCACCCGTCCCTCCCGTACCGCCTCCGGCAGGCCGATCTCGCCCCGGGCGAGGGCCTCGCAGGTCGCCGCGTCCATCGTCAGCCGCGCCGCGGGCTCACCGGGCGCGGGCCCGTCGCCGTACACCGGCCCGGTCCCGGCGCCGACCCGCAGATGGAAGTCGCCTTCCTCCAGGCACACTTCGACCGTGCCCTCGCCCTCCAGCGCGCGCAGCAACGGCAGCGCGAACCAGTGCGCGCGGACCGCGTCGGTCGGGCGCCGCTCCCCCAGCTCGGCCTCGCCCCAGCTGCCCAGCGCCTGCAACACCGGCAGCAGCCGCCGCCCGCGGTCCGTGATCTCGTACACGTACGCCGCGCCCGGCGGGGGCAGCCGCCGCCTGGTGGTGAGCCCGTCCCGTTCCATGTCCTTCAGCCGGGAGGCGAGGACGTCCGTGCTCACGCCGGGCAGGTCCGCGTGCAGGTCCGTGTAGCGGCGGGGGCCGGCGAGCAGTTCCCGGACGATCAGCAGGGTCCAGCGGTCGCCGACGAGGTCGAGCGCACGGGCCGCGGAGCAGTACTGGTCGTAGCTTCGGCGAGGTGGCATGCGACGCAGTCTAGACATGTTGTTGGACTTTCCAAGCGCACACTTGGTAAAACCAAGTAACACGAGTTCCCGGAGGGGCGCATGGAGTTCCGGCAGTCGAACAAGCTCAGCGAGGTCTGCTACGAGATCCGCGGCCCGGTGATCGAGCACGCCAACGCGCTGGAGGAGGCGGGGCACAGTGTGCTGCGCCTGAACACCGGCAACCCCGCGGCCTTCGGCTTCGAGGCGCCGGAGGAGATCATCCAGGACATGATCCGGATGCTGCCGCAGGCCCACGGCTACACGGACTCCCGCGGTGTCCTCTCCGCCCGCCGCGCGGTGGCCCAGCGCTACCAGACCCTCGGCCTGGACGTCGGCGTGGACGACGTGTACCTGGGCAACGGCGTCTCGGAGCTGGTCACCATGGCCGTCCAGGCGCTGGTCGAGGACGGTGACGAAGTCCTCATCCCGGCACCGGACTTCCCGCTCTGGACGGCCGTCACCACCCTGGCCGGCGGCAAGGCCGTCCACTACCTGTGCGACGAACAGGCCGACTGGAACCCGGATCTGGCCGACATGGCCGCCAAGATCACGGACCGGACCAAGGCCGTGGTCATCATCAACCCCAACAACCCGACCGGCGCGGTCTATCCGAAGGAGGTCGTCGAGGGCATCCTCGACCTCGCCCGACGGCACGGCCTGATGGTGTTCGCCGACGAGATCTACGACCAGATCCTGTACGACGGCGCCGTCCACCACTCGGCCGCCGCCCTCGCCCCCGACCTGGTCGTCCTCACCTTCTGCGGCCTGTCCAAGACCTACCGCGTGGCGGGCTTCCGCTCCGGCTGGCTGGTGGTCACCGGACCGAAGCAGCACGCGAAGGACTACCTGGAGGGCCTGACCATGCTGGCCTCCATGCGGCTGTGCCCCAACGCGCCCGCGCAGTACGCCATCCAGGCCGCGCTCGGCGGACGCCAGTCCATCCGCGACCTGACCGTGCCCGGCGGCCGGCTGCACGAACAGCGGACCGTGGCCTGGGAGAAGCTCAACGAGATCCCCGGCGTGTCCTGCGTCAAACCCAAGGGCGCGCTGTACGCGTTCCCACGCCTGGACCCCAAGGTGCACCGCATCCACGACGACGAGAAGTTCGTCCTGGACCTGCTGCTCCGCGAGAAGATCCAGGTCGTGCAGGGCACTGGCTTCAACTGGCCCTCCCCCGACCACTTCCGCATCCTCACCCTGCCGTACGCCGACGACCTGGAGGCGGCGATCGGCCGGATCGGACGGTTCCTCAGCGGGTACCGGCAGTAGCCGGCCGGCCCGTTTCCCGTGCTTCTTCGAAGATCACCCCCGTCGACGGCCGCGGCGCCCGCGCCGCAGACCCCGCCGGGGGTCCGGAGGGCGGCCGTCTGGCGCAGTCCGTCCTGCGGGCGGTGGCGGCCCTGTGGCACCGTGCCGTCATGGGTGACCTCCTCCTCGTCCGGCACGGTGAGACCGAGTGGTCGCGGACCGGCCGGCACACCGGCTCGACCGACGTGCCCCTCACGGGCCACGGGCGGGACGAGGCACGCCGGCTGGCGCCGCTGCTCCGCTCGCACAAGGTCGCGGCGTCCTTCGTCAGCCCCCTGTGCCGGGCCCGGGAGACCGCCCGGCTCATCGGCGTCCCGGACGCTTCTGTCGACGGTGACCTGCGCGAATGGGACTACGGCGGCTACGAGGGCGTGACCACCGCTCAGATCCAGCGGCACCGGCCCGGCTGGTTCCTCTTCACGGACGGCGTCGTGCCCGGGCCGCCGGACCACCCGGGCGAGACCCCGGAGCAGGTCGGAGAGCGCGCCGACCGGATCCTGGCCAGGGCCGACGCCGCCCTCGCCGGCACCGAGGGAACCGTCGTCCTGATCGCCCACGGCCACTTCCTCCGCGTCCTCACCGCCCGCCGGCTGGGCCTTTCGCCCCGGCAGGGCGCGCTGTTCCAGCTGGCGACGGGGGCACTGTGCCGGCTCGGCACGGAGCACGGGCGGCCGGTGGTGGCGGAGTGGAACATCCGGCCCCCGGAGTAAGGGGGGCGTCGCGCGTACGGGATGCGGGCGGCGGCGCGCGCGGGGACACCTTGCGCGCGGGCGCCCTCCGCCCGGGCCGTTGTCGGACCCGGCCCGTACTCTGCGAGGAGGCCGGTCCACCCTGACGGCCCCCTGCCCCGCCGGCCCCGGAAGGAGCGTCCCGTGACCCGACCGCCCACCGCCGCGCAGCGCCGCGTGATCGAGGCCGCCGATCCGGTCACCGGCCGGCTGCGTGGTACGGAGTCCCAGCTCGCGGCGCTGGTGAGGCAGGGGCTGGCCTTCCGGCATCCCCGGCCGCCGCACGACCACTTCCTGACCCCGGCCGGCCACCGGATACGGGAGGCGGTGCCCGAGGTGCCGGCCGCACCCGTGGCGGACACCGGGGTGTTCGCTGCCCGGGTCGGCGGCGAGGAGGAGCCGCCCGCGTCCGGCCCGGCCCGGCTGCGTGAGGTGCGCGGCGCCTGGCAGGGGTTGCTGGAGCTGCGCCGGATGACCAGTGCGGACGGCGCGGTGGACCGGCCGTGCGGCTGGGAGCGGGCGCATCTGGTGCGGGCGGCGGCGCTCGCCCTGGAGGCGGCCGGGCACCGTCCGGCGGGCGGGGACGAAGACGGTTACCGGGTGCGGGCGACCCCGCAGCCGGAGGCGGTCGCGGTGTACGCGCCGGACCCGCCGACCCTGGCGGCCTGCGCGGCCACCTTGGAGCGGGCCGGGTGGCAGGCGGGCGAGTACAGCGAGCCGCGCACGGGGGTGCGCTATCTGCTGGCCTCGCCCCGCCGGGTCTGAGCGGCGTGCCAGGATCGGTGTGTCCGGAGTGCGAACGCGAGAGGGGCGAGCAGTGTCCGAACCGTTTTCCGTGCGGGTGAGCGTCCGTGGTTACGAGACCGACGCCCAGGGCCACGTCAACCAGGCGGTGTACGTCAACTACGCGGAACACGCCCGCTGGTCCCTGCTGAGCGCGGCCGGGATCACCCAGGCCCGGCTGCTCGGTCACGGTGTCGGCCCGGTGGCGCTGGAGACGACCATCCGCTACCGCCGTGAGCTGCTCGCCGGTGACGAGATAGACGTCACCTGCGTGTTCGAGTGGGGCGGCGGCAAGACGTTCCGGATCCTCCAGGAGATCCGCAGGACGGACGGCACGGTGGCGGCCGAGGTCACCGCGGTCACCGGTCTGCTCGACCTGACGGCCAGAAAGCTGGTCGCCGATCCGGGCGGGGTGTTCAAGCATCTCGCGGCCGAACCGGCCCTGTTCGGGTTGTGACCGTCGACGGGTGACGGCCTGGCCGGGGGAGACGGGTCGGCCCCGTCTCCCCCGGCCCCGCGCGCGGATGGCCGTCCGGTTCAGCGGGCGGCGGCTATCTCCTCCCCCGCCTCCATCGGGTGGGTGACGTCCTGGGCCTCGTGGCCCTTGCCGAGGTGGTTGAAGAGGAGGTTGAGCACGACGGCGGAGACGCAGCCGGTGGAGATGCCCGAGTCGAGGACGATCCTCGCCGTCTCGGGGAACGCGTGGTAGAACTCCGGCGCGGTGATCGGGATGATGCCGACCGCGAGGGACACGGCGACGATCAGGACGTTGTTGTCCCGGTCCAGGCCGGCCCGGACCAGGGTCTGGATGCCGCTCGCGGCGACCGAGCCGAACAGGACGACGCCGGCGCCGCCGAGGACCGGCCGGGGTACGACCGCGATGAGCGAGGCGGCCATGGGACACAGGCCCATGAGGACCAGGAAGCCGCCGCCGGTGGCGACGACGTACCGGCTGCGGATGCGCGTCATCGCGACCAGGCCGATGTTCTGGGCGAACGCGCTGCACATGAAGCCGTTGAAGAACGGGCTGAGGGCGGAGCCGAGGGTGTCGGCGCGCAGGCCGGCCGCGATCGTCTTCTCGTCGGCGGGGCGTTCGACGATCTCGCCGAGGGCCAGCATGTCGGCGGTCGACTCGGTCATCGAGACCACCATCACCACGCACAGCGAGAGGACGGCGGCGAGCTGGAACTGGGGGGCGCCGAAGTGGAACGGGGTCGGGAAGCCGACCACGTCGGCATGGGCGACGGGGCCGAAGTCGGTCACGCCGAAGGGGATGGCGATCAGCGTGCCGGTGACCAGGCCGAGCAGGACGGCGATCTGCTTGACGAAACCGCGGGTGAAGCGGCGCAGCAGCAGGACGATGGCCAGGGTGATGCCGGCGAGGGTCAGGTAGGTCGTCGAACCGTAGTCGTGCGCCCGGGGATCGGGTCCCTGGGCCCAGCCGAAGGCGACCGGCAGCAGGGATACGCCGATCAGGGTGATCACGGATCCGGTGACGACGGGCGGGAAGAAGCGGACGGCTTTGCAAAAGACGGGAGCGGCCAGGAAGCCGAGGAGGCCGGCGACGATGACCGCGCCGAAGATGACCGGCAGGGCGTCCGTCTTGTCCTTGGTGGAGGCGACCACCGCCGTCATGGGGGCGACACCGGCGAAGGTGACACCGTTGACGAAGGGCAGCCGGGCGCCGATCTTTCCTATGCCCAGCGTCTGGAGGATGGTGGCGAGGCCCGCGGTGAACAGGCAGGCGCCGGTGAGGAAGGTCAGGTCGGTGGCGGACAGGCCGATGGCCGCGCCGACGATCAGGGGTGGGGCGACGACTCCGGCGTACATGGCGGCCACGTGCTGCAGGCCGCTGGTCGCCATTTTGAGGGCGGGGAGTTTCTCGTCAACAGGATGGGCGGCCACGGCTGCTCCTCCGGGCGGGTAACACGTCGTCACAGACGCGGGTTTCATGGAGGTGGTGCGTGTGGTCGTGCGGGACCGTGACGGGGGTGGGGCGTGAGCGGTGCGGCGGTGACCGCTCCGGGGCGCGCGCGTCCGCACGCACCCCGGAGGCGGCCGGCCGTGGATCCCGCTCGGATCCACGGCTCCGGCCGGAAGCCGTCCCCTCCGGCCGGAGGTGTATGGCGGACCGGCCGTACTACGGCCGGTCCGGGTGCCGCGGTGGTCAGCCCTGCGCGGCGATGCGGGCGAGGCGCCGGGCCTCGTCGCGGGTGGAGACGGCGATGGTGTCCTCGTCGGCGGTGAGCAGGCGGCCGTTCTCGACGATCTGCCGGCCGTTGACGAAGGAGGCGGTCACCGGGGCGGCGGCGCCGAGAACCAGCGCGGTCACCGGGTCGGCGATGGAGGCGTGGGCGAGGGTGTCCATCTTCCACAGCACCAGGTCGGCCAGCTTGCCGGGCTCCAGGGAGCCGATCTGCCCGGCCCGGCCGAGGACCCGGGCGCCGCCGTGGGTGCCGAGCCGCAGGGCCTGGCGGGCGTTCAGCGCGGCCTCGCGGTGGGCGCCGAGGCGGTTGATCAGCAGGGCGTTGCGCAGTTCGGTGTGGAGTTCGCCGGACTCGTTGGAGGCGGTGCCGTCGACGCCGAGGCCGACAGGGACGCCCGCCCGGAGCATGTCGGGGACGCGGGCGATGCCGGCGGCGAGGCGGGCGTTGGAGGAGGGGCAGTGGGCGACGCCGGTCCCCGTGCGGGCGAAGGCGGCGATGTCGGAGTCGCTCATGTGGACGCAGTGCGCCATCCACACGTCCTCGCCGAGCCAGCCGGTGGACTCGAAGTAGTCGGTGGGGCCCATGCCGAAAAGTTCGTGGCAGAACTTCTCCTCCTCCACCGTCTCGGAGCCGTGGGTGTGCAGGCGTACGCCGAGTCGGCGGGCCAGTTCGGCGCCCTCACGCATGAGTTCGGTGGAGACGGAGAACGGGGAGCAGGGGGCGACGGCCACCTGCGTCATGGCGTCGAAGGAGGCGTCGTGGTGCGTGCGGACGGTCTCCTCGGTCGCGGCGAGGGCGCCCTCCAGGGTCTCGACCGCGAAGTCCGGCGGCAGGCCGCCGTCCTTCTCGCTGCGGTCCATGGAGCCGCGGGCCAGCGTGAAGCGGACACCCAGTTCGGCGGCGGCCCGGATGATCGAGCCGGACAGGTCGCCGGAGCCGTGCGGGTGGACGTAGTGGTGGTCCATGGCGGTGGTGACACCGCCGCGGGCCATCATGGCGAGGGACCCCTGGGCCGCGGTGTACGTCATCTGCTCGTCGATGCGCGCCCAGGTGGGGTAGAGCGCGACCAGCCAGTCGAACAGGTTGTGGTCGGTGGCGAGGCCCCGGGTGATCCACTGGTAGAAGTGGTGGTGGGTGTTGACCAGGCCGGGGGTGGCCAGGTGGCCGGTGCCGTCGATGCGGCGCACCACGTTCTGCAGGCTTTCGGGGGCCCGCCCCGCGCCGACCGACTCGATCCGGTTGCCGGTGAGGACGAGGTGCCCGGAGGCGTACTCGGTGCCGCCCGCGTCCACGGTGGCGATGGCACAGTTCTCGATGACGGTGCGCTGGGCTGCCGGTGCTGCCATGGTGCTTCCTTGTCTTTCAGTGGCGGCCCGTGGCCGGGGAGGGGTCCACGGGGAGGGCACGGCAGGACCCTAGGAGGATTTGAGTACCGGGGCCGGCCCGCGGCTCCGGGTGCCGAGATGGTGGAAGAACAGGTTGAGCAGGACCGCGACGAGGGCGCCGGCGCTGATGCCGGAGCCGAGCACGGTCTGCGCCCAGGCCGGGAAACCGGCGTAGAAGGCGGGGGCGGCCAGCGGGATGATGCCGGCGCCGAGTGCCACGGCCACGAGGATGATATTGGAGCTGTCGTCCAGGCCCGCCTCGGACAGCGTACGGATGCCGCTGACGGCGATGGAGCCGAACAGCACGATGCCCGCGCCGCCGAGGACCGGCATGGGCACCAGGGAGACGACGGCGCCGAGGACCGGGAAGGCGCCGAGGACGAGCAGGGTGGCGCCGGCGACGGCGACGACGTAGCGGCTGCGTACCCGGGTGAGGGAGACGACGCCGACGTTCTGGGCGAAGGCGGAGGTGGGGAAGCCGCCGAAGACGGGGCCGAGCAGGGTGGCGAGGCCGTCGGTGCGCAGGCCGCGGGTGATGGTCCTGGCGCCGGCGCGGCGGTCGCAGATCTCGCCGAGGGCGAGCATGCCCGCGGAACTCTCGGTCATCAGCACCAGCATCACGATGCACAGGGAGAGGATGGCCGCGGGCTGGAACTCGGGGGCGCCGAAGGCGAACGGGGTGGGGAGGGCGGCGACGGGCGCGGACCGCAGGCCCGTGAAGTCGGCCATGCCGAAGGGGATCGCGGCGAGGGTGCCCACGAGCAGCCCGAGCAGCAGGGCGACCTGCCGGACGAATCCCCTGCCGAAGCGCTGGATCACCAGGATGACGGCGAGGGTGAATCCGGCCAGCGCGAGGTGGCGCATGGCGCCGAAGTCGGCGGCGGTCGCGTCACCGCCCTGCGCCCAGCTCACCGGGACGGGCATCAGGGTGACGCCGATCAAGGTGATGACGACGCCGGTGACCAGCGGCGGGAAGAAGCGCAGCAGCCGGCCGAAGAACGGGCCGAGGGCCAGGCAGAAGGCGCCGGCCACCATCACCGCGCCGTAGATGGCGGGGAGTTGGTGGCCATGGCCGTTGGCCTCGGCGATGGCGAGGATGGGGGCGATGCCGGCGGAGGACGCGGCGTTGACGAAGGGCAGCCGGTTGCCGACGAGCCCCTTGACCCCGATGGTCTGGAGGATGGTCGCGACGCCGGCGATGAGCAGGCCGGCGGCGATGAGCCGGGTGCGGGCCGCGATGTCGAGTCCGCAGGCCTGGCCGATGATGAGCGGAGGAGTGACAACGCCCGCGTACATCGCGGCGATGTGCTGGAGCGCGGCGGGGACGAGCCGCGCCGGACGGAGCTTCTCGTCCACCGGGTGCACGGACGTGACGGCGTCCTCGGTGTGCACCGGCGGGGTGGAACACGGGGCTGTGGCGGGCCCCTTCGCAGGCTGTGCCATTTCGTTCCCTCCGGTGTGGCGCGCCCCCGGCCCTGGTGGCGGGGCCGGGGGCGCGCGTCCCGCGTCAGAGGTTGGTCATGTCGACCGGGATCTTCGCCTCGCAGCCGTCCCGGAGGATGGTCGCCTCGATCAGGCCGTAGGGCCGGTCGGCGGCGAAGTAGACCTCGTTGTCGTTCTTGAGCCCGAACGGCTCCAGGTCGACGAGGAAGTGGTGCTTGTTCGGCAGCGAGAAACGCACTTCGTCGATCTCGCTGCGGTTGTTGATGATGCGCGAGCCCATCTGGTACAGCGTCTGCTGCAACGAGAGGGAGTAGGTCTCGGCGAAGGCCTGGAGCATGTGCTTCTTGACCTGCTCGTAGGACTTCTCCCAGTGGGGCGCCTTCTGCTCGTCGTCGGTCCAGTTGAACCGCCAGCGGCTGGAGACCTGGGTGGCCAGGATGCGGTCGTACGCCTCCTGGAGGGTGGTGTACTTGTCCTTGACGTAGCCCCAGAACTCGGAGTTGGTCGAGTTCATCACGACCAGGTCCTTGAGGCCGGAGATGACCTCCCACCGCTCACCGTCGTAGGTGATCTGGGTGACGCGGGTCTCCTGGTTCTTGCGGACGAAGGAGTGCTTGACCTCGTCGGCACCGATGAACCTGGAGTTGGCGTCGGAGGTCTCGATCCGCTCCCAGGCGTACTCCTCGATCCGGATCCGCGCGGTCCTGATCGGCTCCTGCGAGGTGACGAAGTGGCGGGCGAGGTGGATGCCGAACTGCTCGGCGGACTCGATGCCGTACTCCTTGGCGAACGCGA
Organism: Streptomyces sp. Y20; assembly: GCF_043195475.1. Taxonomy (NCBI): domain Bacteria; kingdom Bacillati; phylum Actinomycetota; class Actinomycetes; order Kitasatosporales; family Streptomycetaceae; genus Streptomyces; species Streptomyces sp. Y20. Next base: position 453,491 of record NZ_JBIDDP010000002.1, on the reverse strand, counting down.
ACACCGTGTTCTTGGTGGTGTCGGTCGGCAGGACGTTCGCGTTGGAGCCGGAGTAGTGGACCTCCTCCATGTCGCCGCTCAGCGCGACGGAGACGTTCAGGTCCTTGATGTGGTGGGTGGCGCCGTCCCGCGTGATCTTGACGACCCGGTTCTCGGCCTTGCCGTACTGGTTCTGTCCCAGGATGACAGGGCGGGCAGGGCGGGAATTGTCGGTCATGTAGCTAGCTCCCTCGGTAAACGGAGTAGCCGAACGGGTTGAGCAGCAGCGGTACGTGGTAGTGCTCCCCGGGTACGACGGCGAACGTGATCGCCACCTCCGGGAAGAACACGCCGGGTCCGCTGTCCCGGTTCGCGGGGGCGTCCTGCTGCGCATCGGCTTGCTTCTTCGCGGCTTGCTCTTCGAAGTACGGCTCCACGGCGAAGTCGAGCCGTACGTGGGTCGTCCCTTCCGGCAGCGCCGGCAGGTCCTTGCACCGGCCGTCGGCGTCGGTCGCGGAGCCGCCGAGCGCCTGCCAGTCGGCTGCCGCGCCACCGCGGGCGCGGAGCAGGACGGCGACGCCCTCGGCGGGGCGGCCGGCGGAGGTGTCCAGGATGTGTGTGGACACGGAGGCGGTGGTGCTGGTGCTCATGGTGTCAGGCGTCCTCTTCGACGAGTCGGGCCAGTCGGATGCGGTTGATCTTCCCCAGCTCGGTGCGGACGATCTCCCGTTCCTGCTCCGGCGCGTTGCCGATGCGCTCCTTTACCGCGTCGCGCATCTGCTCGGCGGTCCGGCCGGTGGCGCAGATGAGGAAGACGTGGCCGAACTTCTCCTGGTAGGCCAGATTGAGTTCGAGCATCTCCGCCTTGAGTACGGCGGAGGCCCCGGCCATGCCGCGCTGTTCGCGGGCGGAGGTCGGGTCGCCGGGCCGGGGCCGTCCGATCGGCGGGTGCCCGGCCATCGCCTCTTCCAGGTCCGCGGTGGTCAGCTCGGCCATGGCGGCGTCGCTGGCGGCGCAGAGGTCCTCGACGGTGGTGTAGGGACGGGCGGCGGTCAGGCGCCGGGCCCACTCGGTGGAGGCGCACGCCTCCTGGAGGGCGGCGAGGGCCGCCGGCTCCTCCAGGGCGTTGAACCGGGCCAGACCCGGGGGCGTGGAAGTCGACGTCACGGGAGCCTCCGTGGCCACGATGGGCCGTCGTGCTGAACGGGCTGCCGATAGCTAACGCCCTCGGAAACATCACGTCAACACTTTGTTGAAAATTCCGCGTAACAAGAGAGGACCGGGCCCGGGCGGTCCATCGGCCCCCGCCCCGGGCCCGTCAGGCGCCCTTCTCCCGGTTGAGGTAGTTGTAGACGGTGAAGCGGCTGACGCCGAGCGCGCCCGCCACCGTCTCCACGCCGTGCCGCACGGCGAACGCGCCGCGCGCCTCCAGGATCCGTACGACCTCCTGCTTCGCCTTGCGGTCCAGGTCGGCCAGCGGCCGGCCCTGCCTGCGCTCCATGGCGGCGAGGATGTGGTCGAGGGAGTCGGCGAGCTGGGGCAGGCGTACGGCGACGACGTCGGCGCCCTGCCAGGCGAGGACGACGTCCTCGGGGCCGGCCTCGTCGGGTGGGAGCATCTCCCCGCCCATGGCGTCGACCAGCGGTTTCACGGCCGCGATGAAGGGCTCGTCCCCGGTCACCTCCCCTCCTCCCCGATCCCGTCGTCGATCACGTTGACCTGGAGCGAGACCCGGGTCGCGCCGGCCTGGAGGGACTTGCGCAGCAGCGCGTCCACCGCGGCGAGCACCCGGTCGGCTCCCCCCTCGGCGGTATTGCCGAACGGGCCGACGTCGACGGCGTCCAGCCCGGCCGTCTCGATGACCTCCCGCGCCACCAGGGCATGCGCGGGCGCTTCGTCCAGGTCGAAGGGTTCGGTCGTGAACTCCACTCTCAATCGCACGGGCTCAACCTAACGCGCGGGGCGATTCCTGGGCAGTCCTGCCGGACTCCGCGCCCGGCCCCCCTTGACAAGCGGCGACACACAACGGCAATCTTCCATTACGCAGAAACGAACTTCCGTAATACGGAATAACGACCACGGAAGGGAGCGCGGCCCGAATGCCAGGTTCTGAGTGGAGCACGACCACAGACCAGCGCTTCGACGTCAACCTGTCGATCCTCTTCACGGAACTCCCGCTCCTGGAGCGCCCCGCGGCAGCCGCCGCGGCGGGCTTCGGCGCGGTCGAGCTGTGGTGGCCCTGGATCGACTCCCCCACCCCCGGGCGGTCCGACCTGGACGCCCTGAAGCAGGCGATCGAGGACGCGGGCGTCCGGCTCACGGGGCTGAACTTCTACGCCGGACAGCTGCCCGGCCCGGACCGCGGCGCCCTGTCGGTGCCCGGCGAGGAGTCGGAGCGGTTCCGCGCCAACATCGACGTGGCGGCGGACTTCGCGGCCGCCCTGGGCTGCAAGGCGCTCAACGCGCTGTACGGCAACCGCGTCGAGGGCGCCGACCCGGCCGAGCAGGACGCGCTCGCCCTGGAGAACCTGGTCCTGGCGGCCCGGGCCGCCCACCGTGTCGGCGCGGTCCTGCTGATCGAGGCCCTCAACAAGCCCGAGTCGCCGCTCTACCCGCTGGTGTCGGCACCGGCCGCGGTCGGCGTCGTCGACAGGGTGAACGCGGCGACGGGCCTCGGCAACGCCAAGTTCCTGATGGACCTGTACCACCTGTCCATGAACGGCGAGGACCTGCCGGCGGTCATCGACCGGTACGCGGCGAAGACCGGGCACGTGCAGATCGCCGACAACCCCGGCCGCGGCGCCCCCGGCACGGGTGCGCTCCCGCTGGCGGAGCTGCTGGAGCGGCTGGGCAAGGCCGGTTACGACGGCTGGGTCGGTCTGGAGTACAAGCCCGGCGACCGCCCGAGCGCCGAGGCCTTCGAGTGGCTGCCGCGCGCGGCGCGCCGAACCCCCGACCTTGCAGAGCAGTGAGAGAGGCACCCCGAAGATGAGCAACCTCCCCGAGATCGCGTGGATCGGCCTCGGCATCATGGGCTCCCCCATGGCCGAGAACCTGATCAAGGCGGGCTACCGGGTCACCGGCCACACCCTGGAGCAGGACAAGCTGGACCGCCTGGCCGCCGCCGGCGGCACGGCCGCCTCCTCGATCGCCGAGGCCGTGCGCGAGGCCGACGTGGTGATCACGATGGTTCCCGCGTCCCCGCAGGTCGAGGCCATCGCCTACGGCCCGGACGGCATCCTGGAGAACGCCCGCCGGGGCGCCCTGCTGATCGACATGTCGTCCATCACCCCGCAGACCTCCGTCGACCTGGCGAAGGCCGCCGAGGACAAGGGCCTGCGGGTGCTGGACGCCCCCGTCTCCGGCGGCGAGGCCGGCGCCGTGGAGGCCGTCCTGTCCATCATGGTCGGCGGCCGGCAGGCCGACTTCGACGAGGCCAAACCGGTCTTCGAGGCGCTCGGCAAGACCATCGTGCTGTGCGGCCCGCACGGCTCCGGCCAGACCGTGAAGGCCGCCAACCAGCTCATCGTCGCCGTGAACATCCAGGCGTGCGCCGAGGCCGTGGTCTTCCTGGAGAAGTCGGGCGTGGACCTGAAGGCCGCGCTGGACGTCCTCAACGGCGGCCTGGCGGGCTCCACCGTGCTGACACGCAAGAAGGACAACTTCCTCGCGCGTGACTTCGAGCCGGGCTTCCGCATCGACCTGCACCACAAGGACATGGGCATCGTCACCGACGCCGCCCGCACCGTCGGCGCGGCCCTGCCGGTGGGCGCCGTGGTCGCCCAGCTGGTCGCGTCACTGCGCGCCCAGGGCGACGGCGGCCTGGACCACTCGGCCCTGCTGCGCGCCGTGGAGCGCCTGTCCGGCGCCCAGGCCTGACCGGTCGCACAAGACTTCCGGGCCGCGGTGCCGCTGACACCTGTCCTGTCGCGCCCAGGCGGTGCCGCGGCCCGGAATCAACTTCAACAAACTGTTGACGCTCGAATGTCCCACTTCTAGGCTCCACCAAGCGGAAGAAGATTTCCGCTGCCACTCGCACGGAAGTGCCACCGCACGGAAGGTCCCCGATGTCCAAGCGCGTGCTGACGACAGAGTCCGGCGCCCCGGTCGCCGACAACCAGAACTCCGCCTCCGCCGGCGCAGGCGGCCCGCTCCTGATCCAGGACCAGCACCTGCTGGAGAAGCTCGCGCGCTTCAACCGCGAGCGCATCCCGGAGCGTGTGGTGCACGCCCGTGGTTCCGGCGCCTACGGCCACTTCGAGGTGACGGACGACGTCACCGGCTTCACCCGCGCCGACTTCCTCGACCGGATCGGCAAGCGCACCGAGGTGTTCGTGCGCTTCTCCACGGTCGCCGACTCCCTCGGCGGTGCGGACGCCGTCCGTGACCCGCGCGGTTTCGCCGTGAAGTTCTACACCGAGGAGGGGAATTACGACCTCGTCGGCAACAACACCCCGGTGTTCTTCATCAAGGACCCGATCAAGTTCCCGGACTTCATCCACTCGCAGAAGCGGGACCCGTTCACCGGCCGGCAGGAACCCGACAACGTCTGGGACTTCTGGGCCCACTCCCCCGAGGCCACGCACCAGGTGACCTGGCTGATGGGCGACCGCGGCATCCCGGCGTCGTACCGCCACATGGACGGCTTCGGCTCGCACACCTACCAGTGGACGAACTCCGCGGGCGAGGCCTTCTTCGTCAAGTACCACTTCAAGACGAACCAGGGCATCCGCTGCCTGTCCGCCGAGCAGGCCCGGGAGACCGCGGGCCAGGACCCCGACTCCCACCAGACGGACCTGCTCCAGGCCATCGAGCGGGGCGTGCACCCGTCCTGGACCCTCTACGTGCAGCTCATGCCGGCGGCCGAGGCGGCCGACTACCGCTTCAACCCGTTCGACCTGACCAAGGTCTGGCCGCACCGGGACCACCCGCTCCAGCGCGTGGGCCGCCTGGTCCTCGACCGCAACCCGGACAACGTCTTCGCCGAGGTCGAGCAGGCCGCGTTCTCCCCGAACAACTTCGTCCCCGGCATCGGTCCCTCCCCGGACAAGATGCTCCAGGGCCGCCTGTTCGCCTACGCCGACGCCCACCGCTACCGCCTCGGCGTCAACCACACCCTGCTCCCCGTGAACGCGCCGAAGGCGGTCCCGGGCGGCGCCCTGAACTACGGCCGCGACGGCCTCATGGCCGTCAACCAGCAGGACCGGCACGCCAAGAACTACGAGCCGAACTCCTACGACGGCCCGGTGGAGACCGGCCGCCCCCTGTCGGCCCCCCTCGCCGTGCACGGCCACTCGGGCACCCACGAGGCGCCCCAGCACACCAAGGACGACGACTTCTTCCAGGCGGGCGAGCTGTACCGCCTGATGTCGCAGGAGGAGAAGTCCCGCCTGATCGCGAACATCGCCGGCGGCCTCTCGCAGGTCTCCCGCGACGACGTGATCGAGAAGAACCTGGCACACTTCCACGCCGCCGACCCCGAGTACGGCAAGCGCGTGGAGGAGGCGGTCCGCGCCCTGCGCGAGGACTGATTCCGGCAATCACCGAGCGGCGTACGGGATCTGACTGGAGGTCATGGTCGCGTACGCGGCCCGCGCAGGACGCCGGACGGCCCCGATGAGGGGTGGCCGCCGGCGGAGAGCGCGGGCAGGGCGGGGACCGCGGTGGCGTGCGAGCCAGTGCGGTGGTGAAGGACCGGACCCCCTTCTCGACCAGAGGGAAGGGCGCCCGGCTCCGTCGCTCCCACCGCGGTCCCCCCAGCCCCGTCCCACGGGGCCCGCCCACCCCGTCCGGCGGCGCGAACGACCTGTCGCGCCCGGCCTCGCGCCGTCGGACGGTCACCACACGGTGCCCGCAGCGCCCCCTGGCCCCAGGGGGCGCTTTCGCGTGGTCCGGCCGGCCCGGGGTGCGCGGGCGCCGCTTCCGCAGCACGCTGAAGCCATGGGCAATCCGACGCAGTACCCGCACATCGTGGTCCACCCGCCCGCCCTGGACGGCTCCCGGCGCGTCACCGAGGGGGACGTCATCCTCGGGATCGCGTCCCATCTGGACGACGTCGTGGAGATCCTGCGGCTCACCGACCTGGACCGCGTCGAGGTGGAGGAGAGCGATCTCATCGAGTGGCAGGGCGGGGGGCCGGACGACTGGCCGGGGCTGTCGGAGCACGAGCCGTAGGACCACGAGCCGGAGCGGCGGCGCGTACGGCAGCGGCCGTACGCGGGCCGCGCAACCTCAAATCAACCTCTGAACACCGCCGCGGGGGCTTCAACTACGCCTGCAATCGGGCACATTATCGGCACACGGGGCCCGCCGACACGGGGGCGGCGGACCCCGCACGGGGGCGTCACGCAGGCCGTACGGACCGTACGCCGCCGACCCCCGGTGGGGCGGGACGCGGGCGACGGGGGGCCGCTTCCCGCCCGGCCGGGGCGGCGGGGGCCGGCGGCCGGTGTGCGGGCACGGGAAAGGGGCGGCCGTCCTGGTGGACGGGCCGCCCCTTGTCCGTGCCGGGCCTGTCAGACCTTCAGGGGCCTGATCGACGTCGGCGCGTGGCCCGGCTCGGTGGCCAGGTCCTCGAACTCGGAGATGTCGCTGATGTCCATCGTGCGGCTCATCGAGATGTTGGTGATCCGCTCCAGGACCGCCTCGACGACGACCGGCACCCGGTACTCGGCGGCCAGCTTCTTCGCCTGCTCGAAGGCGGCGCCCAGCTGGTCCGGCTCGGTGACGCGGATGGCCTTGCAGCCCAGGCCCTCGGCGACCTTGACGTGGTCGACGCCGTAGACGCCCAGCTCGGGCGCGTTGATGTTCTCGAATTCCAGGTTGACCTGGAAGTTGATGTCCAGGCCGAGCTGGGCCTGCCGGATCAGGCCGAGGTAGGCGTTGTTCACCAGGACGTGCACGTACGGGATCTTGTGCTGGGCGGCGACCGCCAGCTCCTCGATCATGAACTGGAAGTCGTAGTCGCCGGAGAGCGCGACGACCGGCGAGTCCGGGTCGGCCTTGGCGACGCCGATCGCGGCCGGGATGGTCCAGCCGAGCGGGCCGGCCTGGCCGCAGTTGATCCAGTGGCGCGGCTTGTAGACGTGGAGCATCTGCGCGCCGGCGATCTGGGAGAGGCCGATCGTGGTGACGTACCGGGTGTCCGGGCCGAAGGCCCTGTTCATCTCCTCGTACACGCGCTGCGGCTTCATCGGCACGTTGTCGAAGTGCGTACGGCGCAGCAGCGTCGCCCTGCGCTCCTGGATGGAGGCCACCCAGTCGGAGCGGTCCGGGAGCCGGCCCGCCGCCTTCAGTTCCTTCGCCACCTCGACGAACAGCCCGAGCGCGGCCTTGGCGTCGGAGACGACCCCGTAGTCCGGCGGGAAGATCCTGCCGATCTGCATGGGCTCGATGTCGACGTGGACGAACGTGCGGCCCTGCCGGTAGACGTCCAGCTTGTAGCCGGTGTGGCGGTTGGCCCAGCGGTTGCCGATACCGAGGACGAAGTCGGACTCCAGGAAGGTGGCGTTGCCGTACCGGTGGGAGGTCTGGACGCCGACCATGCCGGCGTTCAGCTCGTGGTCGTCGGGCAGCGCGCCCCAGCCCATCAGGGTGGGGATGACCGGGGTCCGGGTCAGCTCGGCGAACTCGGCCAGGAGGTCGGCGGCGTCGGCACCGATGACGCCGCCGCCGGCGACGATGACCGGGCGCTCGGAGTCGAGCAGGTAGGAGATCGCCTTCTCGATCTGGGCGCGGGTCGCGGCCGGCTTGTAGACGGGGAGCGGCTCGTACGTCTCCACGTCGAACTCGATCTCGGTGAGCTGCACGTCGATCGGCAGGTCGATCAGGACCGGGCCGGGCCGGCCCGAGCGCATCAGGTGGAAGGCCTGCTGGAAGACGCCGGGAACCTGCGCGGCCTCCAGGACGGTCACCGCCATCTTCGTGACCGGCTTGGCGATCGAGGCGATGTCGACGGCCTGGAAGTCCTCCTTGTGGATGACGTGCGTCGGCGCCTGGCCGGTGATGCACAGGATCGGGACGGAGTCGCCGATGGCCGAGTACAGACCGGTGATCATGTCGGTGCCGGCGGGACCCGACGTGCCGATGCAGACGCCGACGTTGCCCGGTCGGGTGCGGGTGTAGCCCTCGGCCATGTGCGAGGCGCCCTCGACGTGGCGGGCGAGGGTGTGGCTGATGCCACCACCCTCCTTGAGGGCCTTGTAGAACGGGTTGATCGCCGCGCCCGGCACACCGAAGGCGTCGGTGACGCCCTCGCGCTTGAGGATCTCAACTGCCGCGCGGGCAGCGGTCATACGGGCCATCGAGTACTCCTGCTTCGGCTGTCGGATGCGTACTCCCGTCGCGCCCCGCGGCGAGCACGGTCTCCAGTGGTCGACCTTCCGCAATATTTCGCATTACGGAAAAACACTTCTACTATCTGGAAGCAATGTAGGTGTGCCGGGCAGGGGCGTCAAGAGTGGTCCGGGAAGCGGCGAGCGCCGGCCGGGAGCGCGGAGAGAGGGGACGGGACAGGAGACCACCGGGCGCCGGTCACACCGGCGCGGCCACCGGCACGCCGAACGGGCCCCGGACGAGTACACCGCCTGCGGCGCGCTCGTCCGGGACCCGTGGGGCACTCGGCGGATGCTCGGCTCCCGCCGTCTCACACCCCGTACGTCTCCCGGAGCTCCACCTTGCGCACCTTGCCCGACACCGTCATGGGGAAGGCGTCGAGGATCCGCAGCCTGCTGGGGATCTTGTAGTGCGCGAGCCGGCCCGCGCAGAAGGAGCGGAGGTCCTCCAGGGTGAGCGGGTCCGCGGGATCGGCCGGGATGACACAGGCGAGGACCTCCTCGCCGTACCGCTCGTGCGGCACCCCGACGACCTGGACGTCCCGGATGGCGGGGTGGGCGTGGAGGAACTCCTCGATCTCGCGCGGGTAGATGTTCTCGCCACCCCGGATGATCATGTCCTTGATCCGGCCGACGATCTCCACGTATCCGTCCTCGCGCATCACCGCGAGGTCGCCGGTGTGCATCCAGCGGCCCGCGTCGATCGCCTCGGCCGTCCTCCCCGGCTCGTCCCAGTAGCCGAGCATCACGCTGTAGCCGCGCGTGCACAGTTCGCCCGCCGTCCCCCTGGGCCGGGTCACCCCGGTGGCCGGGTCGACCACCTTGACCTCCAGATGGGGCAGGACCCGGCCGACGGTGGCGGTGCGGTGCTCCAGGTCGTCCTCGATCCGCGTCTGCAACGACACCGGTGACGTCTCCGTCATGCCGTAGCAGATCGAGACCTGCTCCATGTGCATCTCAGTGACCACCCGCTTCATCACCTCCACCGGACAGGGGGAGCCGGCCATGATGCCGGTGCGCAGGGAGGTCAGGTCGTAGGCGGCGAAGTCCGGCAGGTTCAGCTCGGCGATGAACATGGTCGGGACGCCGTAGAGGGACGTGCAGCGCTCCCGCTGTACGGCGTCCAGGGTGGCCGCGGGGTCGAAGGCGGGGGCCGGGATGACGATGCAGGCGCCGTGCGAGGTGGCCGCGAGGTTGCCCATGACCATGCCGAAGCAGTGGTAGAACGGCACCGGGACGCAGATCCGGTCCTGCTCGGTGTAGGCGACCGACTCCCCTACGAAGTAACCGTTGTTGAGGATGTTGTGGTGGGAGAGGGTGGCTCCCTTCGGGAAGCCGGTCGTGCCCGAGGTGTACTGGATGTTGATCGGGTCGTCGCAGGACAACGCGGCTTCCCTGGACCGCAGTTCTTCCCGCAGCGCGTCCGACGGGTGCGCCCCGCGCGCGGTGAAGGCGTCCCAGCCCGGGTCGCCGATGTACACGGTCTCCCGCAGCCGCGGACACGCGTGCCGCACCTCCTCCACCATCGCCCGGTAGTCGCTCGTCCGGTGCCGCAGGGAGGCGAACAGCAGGGAGATCCCGGCCTGGTCGAGGACGAACCGCACCTCGTGCGTGCGGTAGGCCGGGTTGATGTTGACCATGACGGCGCCGACCCGGGCGGTGGCGTACTGCACCAGCACCCACTCGGCGCAGTTGACGGCCCAGATGCCCACCCGGTCACCCCGGGCCACCCCGCTCGCCAGCAGCGCGCATGCCAGTTCCTCGACGTCGGCGGCGAACCGCGCGTACGTCCAGCGCCGCCCGGACGGGACGTCGACCAGCGCCTCGCGGTCCGGCCACGCGGCCACGGCCCGGCCGAGGTCGGCACCGATGGTGTCGCCCAGCAGGGCCGTGGCGCCCGTCCCGTGGGCGTACGACAGCTGAGGGGTCACCGTCATCTGAAGTCCTCCTCGCGGTACTCGTTCCGTGAGCCCGCGGCCGTCGCCTCGCGCAGCTCGATGCGGCGGATCTTGCCGGAGACGGTCTTGGGCAGCGCGCCGAACTCCAGCCGCCGGATGCGCTTGTAGGGGGCGAGCACGCTGCGGGAGTGCTCGAAGAGGATCTTCGCGGTGCCGGGGCCCGGTTCCCAGCCCGCGGCCAGGACGACGTACGCCTTCGGCACGGCGAGGCGCAGCTCGTCCGGGGCGGGCACGACGGCCGCCTCGGCCACCGCCTCGTGCTCCAGCAGCGCGCTCTCCAGCTCGAAGGGGCTCACCTTGTAGTCGGAGGCCTTGAACACGTCGTCACTGCGCCCGATATAGGTGAGGTATCCCTCTTCGTCGCGGGAGGCGATGTCACCCGTGCGGTAGTAGCCGCCCGCCATGACCTCGGCCGTGCGGTCCGGGTCGCCGTGGTAGCCGGTCATCAGGCCGACCGGGCGCTCGGTGAGGTCGAGGGCGATCTCCCCCTCGGTGACGCCGGGCGCGCCGGACACCGGGTCGAGGAGTTCCACCCGGAAGCCGGGACCGGGACGGCCCATCGAGCCCGCCTTCAGCGGCTGGCCGGGGCTGTTGGAGACCTGCACCGCGGTCTCGGTCTGCCCGAAACCGTCCCGGACGGTCACGCCCCAGGCCCGGCGGATCTGCTCGATGACCTCGGGGTTGAGCGGCTCGCCGGCCGCCAGCGCCTCACGGGGCGGGGTGCGCAGCCGGCCCGGGTCGGCCTGGATGAGCATGCGCCACACGGTCGGCGGCGCGCAGAACGTGGTGACGCCGGCCCGGTCCATCTCGGCCATCAGCCGGGCCGCGTCGAAGCGGGCGTAGTTGACGACGAAGACGGTCGCCTCGGCGTTCCACGGGGCGAACAGGTTGGACCAGGCGTGCTTGGCCCAGCCCGGCGAGGAGATGTTCAGATGCACGTCACCGGGTTTCAGGCCGATCCAGTACATGGTGGCCAGGTGCCCGATCGGGTACGAGGTGTGGGTGTGCTCGACCAGTTTGGGGCGGGCGGTCGTCCCCGAGGTGAAGTAGAGCATCAGCGGGTCGTCGGCGAGGGTGGGGCCGTCGGGGAGGAACTCGGCGGAGCCCGGGTAGGCGTCCTCGTACGGCTCCCAGCCCTCCTCCGGCAGGCCGCCGACCGCGATCCGCGTGTAGGCGCCGGGCACGTCATCGAACTTGGCCGTGTCCTCCGCCCGGACGATCACGTGCTTCACGCGGCCCCGCTCCACCCGGTCGCGCAGGTCCGCGGGGCCGAGCAGCGGGGTGGCCGGGATGACGACCGCGCGCAGCTTCATCGCGGCCAGCGCGGTCTCCCACAGCTCCACCTGGTTGCCGAGCATGACGAGGACGCGGTCCTCGGCGGCGACCCCGCGCTCGCGCAGCCACCGGGCCACCCGGTTGGAGCGGTCGGCCAGCTCGGCGAAGGACAGCCGGGTCCCGGTGCCGTCCTCCTCCACGATGTGCAGCGCGGTCCGGTCGTTGCCGTCGGCGATCACGTCGAACCAGTCCAGCGCCCAGTTGAAGTGCTCGGGCCGCGGCCAGGCGAACCCGTCGTAGGCGGTGGCGTAGTCCTCGCGGTGCCGCAGCAGGAAGTCCCTCGCACCCCTGAAGGCGTCGGTCGCCGTCGTCATCTGTCCTCCCATGTCCCCGGCCATTGCCGGGCGGCTCTCCGGCATCGTCTAATCCGTGATGCAGGTCTCACTACCCCCGAACGGGGGTGAGGACTGCCGAAGGGGCGGACAAGGTGACGGTAGACCCGGTGAGCGAGGCGGTGATCGGTGGCGCGCTGGCACGGCTGCGGCGTGCGACGGGGCTTCCGGTCGCCTTCGGCGGGCTGGTGGAACCCGGCCGGCCGCGAATCCGCATCAGCGAGCTGAGCGGCACGACCACGGCCTCGCTGCACGCGCTCGCGGTCACCTCCGGCAGCGGGCTCGGCGGCAGGGCCGTGGCGCTGGCCCGGCCGTGCGCGGTGACGGACTACTCCAGCTCCCGTCGGATCAGCCACGAGTACGACGTGCCGGTGGCCGCCGAGGGCATCCGCTCGGTGCTCGCGGTACCGGTCGTGGTCCGGCGCCGGGTGCGCGGGGTGCTGTACGGGGCGCTGCGCTCGGCCGAGCCGCTCGGCGACCGCACGCTGGACGCGGCGGTGGCGGCGGCGCGGGACGTGGAGCAGGCGCTGGTGGTGCGGGACGAGACGCGGGGGCTGCTGGCCGCGGCCCGGCCGGAGCCGGACCGCGCCGGCCGGGGCGCGGGGTGGGAACAGGTGCGCGAGGCACATGCCGCGCTGCGGGCCCTGGTCCCCCGGGTCACCGACCCGGGTCTGCGGGCCGAACTCCTCACCGCGTGCGGGCTGCTGACCGCGCCGCCACGCACCGGCGGCGTGACCCTGGCGCCACGCGAGCTGGACGTGCTGTCCTGGGTGGCGGCGGGCGCCACCAACACGGCGGTGGCCGAACGACTGGGTCTGCGGCCGGAGACGGTCAAGGGTTATCTGCGCTCGGCGATGCGGAAGCTGGGCGCCCACACACGAGGAGAGGCGGTGACCGCGGCCCGCAGGGAGGGACTGCTGCCGTAGCGCGGAGACCGGTAGGAAACCTGCCATTCATGCGGCGGCGCTTTCAATTTCCCCCTGCGTGACCGTTTGTTATTTCCCTCACCACGGCTTCCGTCCGAATTTCCAGGATCGTTGCCTAGAATTTGGCCCGGACACGACACACGAGGGGAGCGGTGACCGTGCGACGGGACTTCCAGGAGCCTGCCAGGTGCCGCCCCGACCTGGTCATCGGCCGCGAGGAGCTGTTCACCGGCGCCCGCGGGCAACTCGCCTCCGGGGGCAGTGTGCTGCTCCACGGCCCCGCCGGAATAGGGAAATCCACCGTCCTGCGGGCATTGGCCGAGGAATACGGCGCCACCGCCCGCAGGGTCTTGCGCTGCTCGGCCACGGAGTCCGAATCCCACCTTCCGTTCCTGGCCCTCGCCGACCTCCTCGGCCTGGTCCTCGACGACATCGCCCCGCGCCTGCCGGTCGCCCAGCGCACCGCCCTGGAGTCGGCGCTCACCGGCCGCGGCGAGTCCAGCCTCCAGCGCGACGGCCTCGCCCTGCGCCTGGCCGTGCTCTCCGCGCTGCGCGCCCTCGCCGCCGACGGCCCGGTCCTCATCGTCGCCGACGACCTCCAGTGGCTGGACCCGGCCAGCGCCGAACTGCTCGGCTTCGCCGCCCGGCGCCTGGAGGGCACCCCGGTGCAACTGCTCTGCGCGGTACGCACCGAAGGGCAGAGCAACCAGGAGTACGACCGCCACCTGCACTCGTGCCCGCCGGACACCCTCGCCGTCCGGCTCGGCCCGCTCTCCCGCGTCCAGGTCGCCCAGCTGCTCGGCCACCGCGGCCACGGCGGCCTGTCCCGGTCCACGCTCCGCGAGATCCACCGCACCAGCGGCGGCAACCCCCTGTTCGCGCTGGAGCTGGGCCGCGCCCTCGCCGAGAGCCCCACCCCGCCCCGCCCCGGCGAACCGCTGCCGGTACCGACCTCGCTGCGCGCCCTGGTCCTCAGCCGCCTGGACATGCTGTCGGTGGAGGCCCGCCGCACCCTGCTGGTGGCCAGCGCCGGCGCCCGGCCCACCCAGGCGCTGCTGCACGCGGCCGGCCGGCACAACGCCGAGGCCGAGTGCGCCCAGGCCGCCGAACTCGGGCTGCTGGCCACCGAGCCCGACGCGCCGGCCGTACGGTTCGCGCACCCGCTGATATCCGCCGCGCTGTACGCGGAGACCCCCGCCCAGGAGCGGCGGGCCGCGCACGCGGCGCTGTCCACCGCGGCCTGCGACCCCATCGAACGGGCCCGGCACCTGGCCCTCGCCACCACCGGCACCGACCCGCGGGTCGCCGCCCGGCTCGCCGAGGCCGCGGCCCTCGCCCGGGACCGCGGCGCACCCTCGGTCGCCGCCCAGCTCGGACTGCTCGCCGCCCGGCACACTCCCGCCGAGGGGACACCGCGGCAGGAGGAGCGCCGACTCCACGCCGCCGAGGACGCGATCACCGCCGGCGAGGTCGACCTGGCCCGGGACATCGCCCGCGAGGTGCTGTCCCGGGCGACCGTGCCCGCCGACCGGGTGCGGGCCTGGATGATCGTCATCGACAGCGCCGGCCACACCATGGCCGAGGTCGACGCCGTCTTCCCGCAGGCCCTCTCCGACGCCGGCGAGGACCCCCGGCTGCTCGCCCTCGTCCACTACCAGCTGGCCTGGCGGGCGCTGATAGTGGAGGGCGACTTCACCGAGGCCCGGGAGGCCGCCGCGCACGCCGCCGGGCTGGCCTCGTCCGGCGGCGACCGGCGCACCGAACTGCTCTCCCTCGCCTTCCAGGCGCAGACCGAGACCCTGATGGGCCATCCGGAGGCGCCCCGCACGATCAAACGGGCCCTGCGGGAACCCCAGGACCCGCGGGTCGCCTGGCACCACAACGGCGCGGGCAGCGCCCGGTTCCGCTGGCTCGTCATGGGCGACCAGCTGGCCGAGGCACGGGCCACGGTCACCGCGCTGCTGCGCGAGGTCCGCCGGCGCGGCTCGGTCGAGAGCGAGGTGCACTTCCTGCGCGGCCTCGCCGAGACCGAACTGCGGGCCGGGCACTGCGGGCGCGCGCTGGAACTGGCCCGCGAGAGCCTGCGGCTCGCCCGGGACTCGGGCATCGGCGAGACCGCCTCCGCGATGCTGACCTCGCTCGCGGAGGCCTCCGGCGGCGACGTGGACCGGGCGCTGGCGCTCGCCCGGGAGGCGGTGGAGCACGCCGAGGAGGACGGCGACCAGATGTATCTGTCACGGGCGCTGGGCGCCCTCGGGTACGCCCAGCTGGTGGCCGGGGACCCGGCGGGCACCGTCCGTTCGCTGCGCCGGGTGCGCGGGCTGGAGCTGGCACTCGGCATCACCGACCCGGCCCGGGGCCGCTGGCAGGGCGACCTCGCCGAGGCGCTCGTCCGCACGGGTGAGCCCGGCGAGGCGCAGGACGTCATCGACGTCAGCCGCGAGCACGCGCTGCGGCTCGGCCGGGAGAGCGTCCTCGCCGTCCTCGACCGGTCCGAGGCCCTGGTGCGTGCCGCGCGGGGCGACCTGGAGGCCGCGCTCGCCCAGCTGACGTCCGCTCAGGACCGGCTCGGCAAGCTGGGCTACGGCCTGGAGGAGGCGCGGGCCGCGTTCGCGCTGGCCCGGCTGCGGGGCAGGCGCCCGGCCGAGGGGGCACCCCGGACCGGTGCGGCCAGCGTCTTCGACGAGGCCGCCCGGATGTTCCGGCGCTGCCGGGCGCTGCCCTGGTTGCGCCAGGTGGACGAAGCACTCACCACCCCCGAGCAGGACGTGGCGCCGGCCGTGCCGGAGGCGCTGCACGCCCTGGACGGGCTGGCCGCGATGGAGCGTCAGGTGGCCGCGCTGGTCATGGAGGGAGCCACCAACCGGGAGATCGCCGCCCGCCTGTTCATCAGCGTGAAGACGGTGGAGGCGACCCTGACCCGGGTCTACCGGAAGCTGGGGATCCGGTCGCGCGTCGACATCGTCCGATTGGCGGCAGGTCACCGCGCGAACTGAGCAGCGTCCTTGTTAACTGAGCCGGACCGAGGGTTTTCCCTCACCCAACCGCCTAGGGGGTTCCCTCATTGGGAGCCGAGGGATCCGGGTCCTAGCGTAAAGGGCGTACCGCTCGCCCGGGCACATGGGGGTCGGTCCCTTCCCCGAGCTCCCGACCGGGCTCGAGCAGGGAACCCCGCCCCATGCACTCTCCACGCCCGCGCGACCCCCCACCGGTGCGACCCCCACTGAGGAGACTCATGTTCGGGACCCTACGTGTGAGAAAGACCGCCGCGACCCTGGTGGCCAGCGCCGCCGCCACCGCGACCGCGCTGCTCGCGGCGCCCACGGCGGGCGCCGCCCCCCAGCCCGTCGTCGGCGGTACGACGACCACGACGACCGCGTACCCGTTCATGATGCAGATCACGGACGCGTCCCAGAACCAGTTCTGCGGCGGCACCCTGGTGGCGCCCAGGAAGGTCGTGACGGCCGCCCACTGCATGGTCGGCGAGACCACCGCCGGCGTCCGCGTCGTCGGCGGCCGGACCTACCTCAACGGCACCAACGGCACGGTCGGCAAGGTCAGCAAGATCTGGATCAACCCGGACTACTCGGACGCCACCAACGGCGACGACGTGGCCGTGCTGACCCTGTCCACGTCGATGCCGTACACCCCGGCGTCGTACGTCTCCTCCACCCAGACGGGCGTGTACGCGGCCGGCACCACGGCCCGGATCCTCGGCTGGGGCACCACCTCGGAGAACGGCGGCTCCTCCAACCAGCTGCGGACCGCGACCGTCCCGGTCGTGGCCGACTCCAGCTGCCGTTCCTCCTACGGTTCGGACTTCGTCCAGTCCGACATGGTCTGCGCCGGATACACCTCCGGCGGCGTCGACACCTGCCAGGGCGACAGCGGCGGTCCCCTGCTCATCGGGGGCGTCCTGGCAGGGATCACTTCCTGGGGCGAGGGGTGCGCGGAGGCGGGCTACCCGGGTGTCTACACCCGGCTGGCCACCTTCTCGGACCTGGTGACCGCACAGGTCGACTCGTGACCCGGAAGACTTCCCGAGCACTCCTCGGGTAACCGCCGGGGGGCGTTGCGGGCCACCACGAGCGGCCCGCAACGCCCCCCATCCAACCCCCCTCTCCCCGGCACCGGCCCCCGCGAGCGCATGGTCCGAACGACAGGCCCCTGTCCGGCACCGCCCCGACCGCGGCGAACCGGATGTCGTACGACCGGCCCGGGTGCGGCATGCGCAGCAGCCGCTCCCCCTCCTCGACCACCTCCTCGCGTGCGGCCTCCGGCAAGGGGGCCGACGGCTCGATGACCAGGGCGCCGGCCGGGCCGCCCCAGGCCGGTCACGAAACCGTCGGCCGGCAGGGCCCGGTGCGCCGTCACGGCGGCGAGGCGGTCGGCACCCTGCCGCAGGCCGCACGCGCGTCCAGGGCGAACCGCCCGGAGCGGTGCGGCAGGAGCTGCCGGGCGAGGGTGGCACGGTCCAGGGCGCGGGCGCCGAGGACCGGAACGGCCGCCGCGCCGTTCGACCTCACACCGTTCGTCGTCATGACCGCCTGGTGACACCGATCGCGGACCCCTTCGGTCCGCGGTTTCCGCCCGGGCCGCACCGTGGCTTCCGCCGGTCGCGGCGGGCCGCGGATATCCTGCTGGTAGCCGCGCAGGGTGAGCACGCCCGGCGCGGGCACCACCGGGAGGCGGCCGATGCCCGAGCGACCCAACGGCAGGAACGGCGGCCGCAGGTCCGGCTGGCGCCGCGCCCTCACCCCGCCCCAGCCCCCCACCGCCGGGCCGCCCGCACCGTCCCCCGCCGAGCCGGCGGACGTCGTACGGGCCGTGCTCTACCGCGACGGCGTCCGCGTCTCCTCACCCACCACCCTGGCCGAGACCTACCACGAGCTGCGCGCGCAGCCGAGGGGCATGGCCTGGATCGGTCTCGCCCGGCCCACCGGCAGCGAACTCCATTCCCTGGCAGCCGAGTTCGACCTCCACCCGCTGGCCATCGAGGATGCCATGGAGGCCCACCAGCGGCCCAAGCTGGAACGGTACGGCGACACGCTGTTCGTCGTGCTGCGCGCCGCCCGCTACCTCGACGCGCCCGAGGAGGTCGACTTCGGCGAGCTGCACGTCTTCGTCGGCCCCGACTTCGTGATCACGGTCCGGCACGGCGACGCCCCCGACCTGTCGGCGGTCCGCCGCCGCATGGAGGACGCACCCGAGCTGCTGGCACTCGGCCCGGAGGCGGTGCTGTACGCGATCCTGGACGCGGTGGTCGACGGCTACGCGCCCGTCGTGGCCGGCGTCCAGAACGACATCGACGAGATCGAGACCGAGGTGTTCCGCGGCGACCCCGAGGTCTCCCGCCGCATCTACGAACTCTCCCGTGAAATGGTCGAGTTCCAGCGCGCCACCCGCCCCCTCGTCGGCATGCTGCACGGCCTGATGGCCGGGTTCGCGAAATACGAGACCGACGAGGAACTCCAGCGCTACCTCAGGGACGTGGCCGACCACGTCACGCACACCAGCGAACGCGTCGACGGCTTCCGCCAGGCCCTCACCGAGATCCTCACCGTCAACGCGACCCTGGTCACCCAGCAGCAGAACGCGGAGATGCGGGCCCTGGCGGAGGCGGGCTTCGAACAGAACGAGGAGGTCAAGAAGATCTCGTCATGGGCGGCGATCCTGTTCGCGCCGACCCTCGTCGGCACGATCTACGGCATGAACTTCGACCACATGCCGGAACTGCACTGGCTGTTCGGCTATCCCTTCGCGATCGGCCTGATGGCGCTGGTGTGCACCGCCCTGTACCTGGTGTTCAAGCGGCGGGACTGGCTGTAGGGGATCGCGGCGGCCGACGGGGACGCGCCGGCCGGTTCACGGCACGCGGTCGCACACCGAGGGGACCCAGGTCAGGCCCGGGGTGCCGCTGAGGGTGTCCAGGGAGCGCAGCAGGGCCTCCAGGTGGCCGGGGTGGGCGAGGAACTCGATGGCCGCCTCGGCGAACGCGTCGCGCACCGAGGGCGGCATCGCGTCGGAGGCGTCGAAGCAGTGCACCGCGTGGCCGTCGACGAGGATGCGCGCGAGGGAGCGGTGCCAGGCGGAGCCGGCGCTGGCGGGGGCGGGCTGTGCCTCGGCGTTGACGGAGAAGCCGGACTCCGCGACGCTCCAGGCGCGCTGGGCTTCGGCGGAGGCGAGGTAGCGGATCAGCCGTTTCGCCTCCGGGGTGGCGTGCAGCAGGGCGACCAGGTCTCCGGACACCTCCCACGCGTCGTTGCCGGTGGCCCCGGGGATGTGGCGGGCGGAGGGCTCGTACCGGCCGTCGGCGCGCTGCCAGCGGGTCTTCTTGCGGATGAACGACGCCTGGTGTTCGAGGGTGCAGCCCCGCGGGACCGTGGTGATCGGCTGGGACGCCTCGCCGTACGGGGTCATCAGGGCGCGCCGGACGAGGTCCCGCTCGCCGCCGGCACCGATCAGCTCGCGCCAGGTCGTCCACGCCCGCCGGACCGGCTCGGACCGCCAGGACAGGGCGCCGCGCGCCCACTGCGTGTAGACGCGCGGGCCGGACTGCTGGAGCAGGATGTCCTCGATCCAGTCCGTGCCGGGCCAGCCGCTGGTGGCGCCGGAGCCCATGCCGACACACCACTGGGCCGGCCGCTTCGCCGCCTCGGCGCGCTGCCGTGCGCCGACACCGGCCGGATACCAGACGATGCTCTTCAGGTCTGCCTTGAGCGGGAACCAGTACACGTGCCCGTCCGCGAGCGGCGCGGCCCAGGACGCTCCGAAGGCGCCGCGCGGGACGAGGTCCTCCAGGGCGACGAGGTTCTTCTGCCGGGCGTACTCGGCGAGTTCGCCGGGGCCGGTGAGCACCACCACGTCGGGCGGTGTCCCGGCCTCCACGTCGGCGCCCAGCACCTGGCTCTCGGCGGAGCTGCCCTGGTACTCGACCCGGATGTGGTACTCGCGCTCGAACGACTCGATCACCACCTTGCGGAACCTGCCTTCGTCGTCGCCGGTCCAGTTGGCCAGCAGGGTGACGGTGGGTTCCCGCCCGAAGGTGCGTACGCCCACCACGACGGCCGCCACCAGGACGGCCAGACAGGTCGCCACCAGCGTGACGACGCGGACGAGGCGGCGGGAGGGGCGGGGGCGGCGCCCGGGGGCGGCCGGCGCCGGACCGCTGCGCCGCGCCCTCACCGGGGCCTGAACCGGTAGTCGTCGATGTGCCGTCGCAGTCCCGTCTCGGCCAGTGCCATGAGCAGCACGCCTCCTATCAGGATCCACACCGCGGCCGCCGCGCGGAAGCCGGTGTGCGCGAGGTACGAGGCGGTGTCCCGCCCCGCGTCGGTGATCTCCGGTCCGTCCAGCCCGCGCCCGAGCAGGGCGCGGGTGTCCGCCATGCCCTGCTGGGTCCACACCGTGAACAGCACGGTGACGGCCACCCCGCCGAGCAGCAGGACACAGGCCGCGATGAGGTGCCGGTTGTAGCGGCGCCGGAAGCGGCGGCGGAGGAAGAGCTGGGTCTCCACGAGCGCGGCGGCCAGAGCCAGGGCCAGCAGCAGCGTCACGCTCCAGGCGAGCCACAGCAGCGGGCCGAACGAGGTCTGCCGGTGCACGGCCGCGCGCTGCTGGCGCTGGAGGACCGCCAGCCGGCCCTGTATGCCCGAGCGCTCGTCGCTCAGGATGCTGGTGGCGTAGCGGCGGTAGGCCTCACGCAGCACGTCCCCGTCCGGCTGGAGCTGGGACTGCTGCACCTTCACGGCGTACACGGTGATCAGCCCGGCGACCGTCAGCAGGGCCTGCCGACCCGCCGGGCCGCCGACGTCGTCACCGGCGGCCGCCGCGAGGCTGTGTGCCGCGACCGAGATCTGCTTCTGGAAGTCGCTGGTCGGTGCCGCCGCCCCGGCGTCCCGCTGGGCCTGGCCGAGGGCGTACTGCGCGGTGTCGAGGGACAGCACGGCCGGGGCGCTGGCGGTGCGCAGCGGGTCGGCGTCACCGTGCACGCCCTGGTACGACAGGAACAGGGACAGGGTGAGCAGGACCGACAGGCCCAGCAGCAGGCGGCGGCGTACCGCGAGGTCGTACGCGGTCGTACTGCCGCCCTCCGGCGGGCGGCCACCGGCACGGAGGAGCCGGGTGAGCCGGTTGCGGTCCGCCCGGGCGGATGCGCGGCCGCCGGCCGCCCGCGCGCGCCTGCGCGGCGGCCACGGCGCCCCGGACCGGCCGGTGCCCCTGCCGCCACCGGCCCTCGTCGCCTCGCCGCCCTTCACTCCGACGCCTCCCTCAGCCGCCGCCCGCAGGCACCCCCGCAGTACACGGACTCAGCCGGCCCGAGCCACCGGCACCCCGGACACTCCACAAGCCCGTCGGCACGCACGAGGACGGCGGGGACGAGGGGGGCACGGGGGGCAGCATCCTGGGCGCCGGGGTCCCCGGGTCCGCCGGGTCCGCCGGGTAAGGCGGAAGGGACGACACCGGCTCCCGCCGGTCCGGGGGCGTCGGCCTCGGGGTGCGGTGGGTCGTCGGCCTCGGGAGGCAGGAAGCCGTCGGGCGTGTGCGACGCGGGGGCGCCGTACCCGGGGCGTACGGGCACACCGGGCCCGGGCGACACGCGGGCGTCCGCCACGGGTGGTGCGGGCACGCCGGCTCCGCGGTTCGCGGGCGCGCCGGCCGTCGGATGCGCGCAGGCAGCCGACCCCGGCACCGGCCGCACGTTCCCACCGGCGTCCGGCCGTCCCTCCCCACCCCTCCCCGCCCGCCCGTCCTCGGCCCCCCTCGGTGACCCGGGAGCCGCGTCCCGCGCCGCCGGAGCCACGCCGGCAGGGACCTCGGAGCCGTCGCCCGAGGTCCCGGACGCGTCACCGGCGCCGGCCCGGTTCACGCCGCTCCCGGCCGTCCGGGCCGGCGGGGTGGTCAGGGCGCTGGAGAGGATGAGGTGTTGCCAGTCGACGTCCTTGAGGCCCGGGCGGACGCGGCCGGTGCCCGGTGTCGCCTCGATGCGCCGGAGCGCGGCACGGAGTTGGGCGTCGCCCAGTTCGCCGGCCAGGGCGAGCGCCTGGGTGAGGGCACGGTCGGCCGTGGCATGGCCGTCCGGGCCGCGCAGCCAGGCACGGTAGGCCCGGGCGACGGCGGCGCCGACTTGCTGGTACCGCTCGTGCCGGCGCACGCCGGGGTACTGCCGGGAGGCGTCGCGCGGGTTGTCGGTCCAGCGCACCAGGACGGGCTGCGGTGGGGGCAGCCGTACCGGCCGGCCGAGGCCGGGCAGGACGAGCTCCACGGCGGCGAGCTGGAGGTCCTCGTCGGTCTCACGGCCGGTCGGGTCGGCGGTCAGCACGACCTGGAAGTGCCGTACCTCGTCGCCCCAGGCGCGGGTGACGTACTCCACGGCGCGCCCACCGGACCCGGCCGGGACGGCCGGCAGGTCCTGCTCGGCGGGCACCACCTGCTTGACCTGGCGGATCACCGTGCCGGGGGTGGGGGTGAGCCGGATGCGCAGTTCGGGCACCGCCGTGCCGAGCAAGCCGGCCATCAACTCCTCGTAGGCTGATGTCAGTTCGGTTTCGGCGCGGACGGCGTGGGCGCGGCCGTGCAGTCGCCGGGTGATGCGCAGCAGCAGTTCGGCGTCCCAGTCGTCGCCGATGCCCCAGGCGTCGCAGACGAACCTGCCCTCGCAGGCGTCGAGCGCGGTGTCCAGGGCCATGGCGGCCCGGTGGTCGTGTTCGTTGCGCCCGTCGGTGAGCAGCAGGACGTGTTTGACGGGCGCGGGGTGGTCCTTGAGCAGCCGCCGGGCGAGGTCGAGCCAGGTGCCCAGGGCGGTGCCGCCGTCGGCGTCCAGGATGCGTACGGCGCGTTCGGCGGCCTCGCGTTCGGCGGGCCCGGCGACGGCAAGCACGGGCCGGTCGGGCCCGGGGTGGACGAGGGTGGCGTCGAACCGCCCGGAGAGTACGGCGAAGGCGGTCCCGTCGGGCAGCATCCGGACCGCCGCCGCGGTGGCGTCCTTCGCGGCGTGCAGTTTGGCGGCGGGGTGGAGCATCGAGCGGGAGGTGTCGACGATCAGCACCTCGGCGAGCGCGGGCCCGGTGCCCGGCGCGGGCGCGCCGGTGTGCTGCGGGCCGGGCCGGCTCCTGACCCCGATCTCCAGGATGG
This sequence comes from Streptomyces sp. Y20, assembly GCF_043195475.1. Lineage (NCBI taxonomy): Bacteria > Bacillati > Actinomycetota > Actinomycetes > Kitasatosporales > Streptomycetaceae > Streptomyces > Streptomyces sp. Y20. The sequence continues at coordinate 430,494 of NZ_JBIDDP010000002.1, read as the reverse complement.
CGTGCATCTCCTGTTCGGGGTGGCGTCCGGACGCGTCCGGTACGGCGGGCAGTTCCTTGTGCTGGCCGACCGCGAGCGTCACCTCGGTCTCCTCGGCCACGGTCATCGCTGCCTCTTCCCGGGGGTGTGAGTGGGTCAGAAGGTGGTCATCGGCCGGACGGCGTGGGCCAGGTCGAGCAGCCTGCCGTGTTCGCCGGCGGTGCGGGCCTGCGCGGCGAGCTGCCGGAAGGACTGTTCCAGCAGGATGCGCAGGCTGTCCTCGTCGCCGGGGCCCAGCAGGTCGCCGGCGGGGAAGTCGGGGCCCCAGCCGGGTGCCGGGCGGCTGTGCAGGGTGTTCTCCCGGACCTCGGCTACCAGCCGGGCCCGGGACTCGCCGGCCGCGGCCCCGCCGTCGAGGCGGAGCCGGGGCAGCCGCTGGGCGGCGTCCCGCAGGCCGGCCGGGGTGGGCGGGGTGCCGTGCAGGATGCCGGCGCGGACGCGTACGGCCGCGATGCGGGCGGCGTCGTGGTGGCGGGAGGTGGCGGGGACCTCGTCGAGGACGTGGACGGCGGCGTCCCGGTCGCCACCGGCGAGGTGGCCGCGGGCCAGGCCGAAGGCGGCGGGCGTGTGCGCGGAGTCCCGTTTCCAGACGGCCTCGTAGAACCGCATGGCACGGGCCGGCCGCCCGCCGCCGATGCGCTCGGCGCAGTAGCCGAGGGCGAGCTTGGGTACGTACTCGCCGGGCAGGGCGCGGTAGACGGCGTCGAAGCGGGCGCCGGCCAGGGCCACTTCGTCCCTGCTGAGATGGAGGACGCCCCGGTGCCAGGCGATGCGCCAGTCGTGGGCGGCGGCGCGTTCGCCGAGCTGCGTCTCGGCCTCGGCGAGCCAGCCCTCCGCCGCCTGCTGTTCGCCTTTCCTGAGGTAGGCGCGGCACAGCCACAGCGCGGTCTCGGGGGTGCCGAGGCGGGATTCGCGGGGCCACTGCCGGGCGACGCGGTCGGGGGCGTCGGGCGGGAAGGTGTCCAGCAGCAGGGCGGCGCCGTCGTCGGGGTCGGGAACAGGTTCGGGCAGGGCACCGGCGACCTCGGCGGCGGGGGGCGGGGAGACGTCCAGGCCGGCGGGGCGCTCGCCGGGGCGGGCGGTCCAGTGACCGAGGGCGGGGATGGCGCCGAGTCCGGCGTCGAGGCTGGCGCCGGTGGCGCGGAACCGGGTGGAGCTTTCCGGCAGTTGCTCGCCGAACTGCAGGGAGCGGTATTCGCGCAGGACCTCCCAGAGCTGGCGGGACATCTCGGCCGCCGAGCGGAACCGGGCGCGGGGTTCGGCGTGGGTGGCGCGGTCGACGAGTCGGCGGAAGGAGTCGGGGGCGAGGCCGCGGGCGGGTTCGATGTCGCGGGCCAGGGCCTGGAGGGTCATGCCGACGGTGTAGAGGTCGCTGTCGACGTGCCAGCCTCGGCGGTCGATCTCCTCCTGGGGCGGGGCGAAGCCCGCGGTGTGGACATAGGCGGACGTGCGGTCGCCGATGGCGCGGACGGCGCCGAGGTCGACGACCTTGACCGCCCGGCCGAAGTGGATGACGTTGGCGGGCTTCATGTCGCAGTGGAGCAGACCGCGTTCGTGCATGTACTGGAGGGCGCCGAGGATCTTGCAGCCGTAGGTGAGGACGTGGTCGAGGCGGGGGCGGCCGTGGAAGATCCGTTCGGCGTCGTCTGCGTCGAAGAGCTGCTGGAGGGAGCGGCCGCCGATGTAGTCCATGACCAGGTAGCCGGTGGGCGGGTGGCCGGGGGTCCGGTGCTGGGTGTAGGTGATGAGGCGGACGATGTCGGGGTGGTGGAGGTCGGTGAGGGAGCGGCGTTCCTCGACGGCGGCGTGACGGGCGAGATCGTCGCGCACGTTGATCTGGCCCTTGAGGACGACGCGGTGTCCGTCGGCGTCGGTGTCCTCGGCGAGGTATATCCAGCCGAGGCCGCCGTGGGCGAGGCAGCCGAGGACCTTGTAGTGGCCGGCGACGACGTCGCCCGGGGCGAGCTGGGGCAGGAAGGAGTACGGCGTGCCGCAGCGGGGGCAGCGGCCGGTGTCGCGGGCGGGCTGGCCGCCGTAGCCCACGCCGATCGTCATCGTGCAGCCGTCGGCGCCGCAGCGGCGGCCTCCGGTGGGCGGCCGGGGGTCCTTGACGAGGACGTCGCCGGGGACGGGGACCTCCGGCAGGACGACGAGTCCGTGCTGGTCGAGTCCGCCGATGCCGGCCACGGCGTGGACGGCCGCCGGGCCGACCGTGTCCTCGGTGGTGGTGACCGGTGGCGGCTGCGGCGGTGCCGTGCGCGGCTCGGCGTGCCGGTGGCCGCAGGTGCCGCAGTAGCCGGTGACCATGATGCGGCCCGCGCAGCCGGGCCGGAGGCACGAGGTCACGACGCGCCCTCCTCTTCGGGTGCGGGGGCGGAGCAGAAGCCGACGAACGCGTCGACGGCGGTCTCGGCCCGTTCGATGTCGCAGGGCGTGTGCCGCAGCAGCGACAGGGCGTGTTCGTAGAGCCGGTAGGCCTCCACGACCCGGTCGCCGTGGGCGGTGGCCCGCTGCCGGCACAGCGGCCATTCGGCGCCGATCCGGCCGAGGAGTTCCTCGCGGCGGCGCAGCCGGGCGTCGAGCATGCCGACGGCCTGTTCCAGGCGCCGCCTGCGGCGGCCGACGGCGTCCTCGAAGCTGAACAGCAGCTCGGCGCGCCCGGGTTCGCGTTCGTGTTCCGGGGTGTGTGCGACCCAGGCGCGCAGCATGCGGGTGCGCCGTACGCCGGCTTCGGCCCGGTCGAGCAGGTCCCGGGTGCCGGGGGCGGGCAGCACGCGGTCCTGGCGTACGTCGAGCGCGGGCCCGAGTTCGTCGGTGATCCGGCGGAGTTCGTTGTTCAGGCGTGTCCAGCGCTCGCGCAGCGGACGGTGGACGAGCAGGTCGGTGGCGTGTGCGGCGCGCTCGCCGGGGCGGCGGAACACCAGCAGCAGCCGGGCCCCCTGCCGGGCGAGCCGGTCCAGCAGGCCGAGCACGGCGTCAGGTTCGGCGGCCTCGTCGACGGCGACGAGGACGGCGGCGAGCGGGAGGCGCAGGGTGCCGAGCCGTTCGGGCCGGGGGTCGTCGCGGATGCCGAGGCGTTCGGCGATGCGGTCCATGACCTCGGCGGCGGTGAGTCCCGCGACGTCCAGGGCGAGATCCTGGGCGCCGGCGGGGGGCACGGTCTCGGGTGGGTCGTGGCTGACGGCGCTGGTGTTGCGGTGGGTGCGCAGTTCCCGGTCGGCGAGGGTGACGGCCCGTTGCAGGGTCCAGGCGCGGTCGCCGGCGGCGGGGACGACGGTGACGAGCACCGGCCAGCCCGCGCCGCGGAACCAGGCGGTGAGCTCGGTGGCGAACGGGAGGTCGAGCCGGCCGGTGGGGCCGCCGGTGTCGCTGCGCAGCCGCGGGTCGACGGCCTCGGCGCCGTCGGTCCAGGCGGCGACCTGCGGGAGGTGGCTGAGGATGGTCTCGGTGGGGCTCATGTAGCTGAAGGCGTAGCCCGGTCCCTCGTCCACGCTGAGGACGATGCCGATGACCTGGTCGGTGGCGTGGTCGACGACTCCGCCGCCGCTGAAGCCGGGGGCGGCCAGTTCGCCGGGGGTGAGCGGGCGCAACTGCACCTGGCTGTCCCGGCCGCGGGCGGCGACCAGGGTGGCGCCGTGCCAGCGTCCGCCGTCGTCGCCGTCGGGGAAGCCGTACATGCTGACGGGTCCGTGCGGCGCGGCGAGCCGGTAGAGCCGGGTGGTGTGCTCGGTGGGCAGCGGTGCGGCCAGGCGCAGCAGGGCGAGGTCGCCGCTGCGGTCGCCGAAGGCGTCCCGGCGCTGGGGCACGTGTTCGTCGGCGCGGACCGTGGCGGCGACGGCGGCGAGGCCGGGTACGCCGACGAGGCGGACGGTGTAGCGGGGGCCGGGATCGACGACGTGGCCGGCGGTGAGGACCCGGTCGGGGGCGAGGAGCACGCCCGCGCCGAGGACCCGGCCGTCCGGTGCCTCGATGCGCGCGATCCAGGACGGTGTCCGTAAGCGCGATGTGACGACTCGCTCCCCCGTGCGCGTCATGCCTTCGAGGTTACTCCCCGTACCCGGCCGGTACCACTGGTGTGCACGGGGTCGTCGCACCGGCGGGGGAACGGGACGCCCGGGGGTGGGGCGGGCGACGGCCGGGTCGGCGTTCTCACCGGCCTGAGATTCGAACACTTGCGCTATACACGCAGTGTATAGTCCGCCCATGCCTCTTTCGACCGACACGATCTCCACGCCGGACCACGCGACCATGAAGACGCGCGTGGCGGGCCGGAGGTTGTCTCTCTCCGCCCTCGCGTCCGCCGCGGCCTGTCTGGCGCTCACGCTGTCCGGCTGCGCCCAGGTCGACACGACCGCGCCCAGCACCGCCCGCGCCGCGGCGGCGCACGGGGCACCGGCCCGGCTCGGCACCGTCGACTGCCGCGAGGCCAAGTGCATCGCGCTCACCTTCGACGCGGGGCCCAGCGAGAACTCCGCCCGCCTGCTGGACATCCTCAAGGAGAAGAAGGTCCCGGCCACCTTCTTCCTGCTCGGCAAGCGGCACATCGAGAAGTACCCGGAGCTGGTCCGGCGGATGGCGGACGAGGGCCACGAGGTGGCAAGCCACACCTGGGACCACAAGATCCTGACCCGGATATCCGACGCGCAGATACGCGAGGAGCTGAAGCGGCCGAACGACGCCATCGAGCGGCTCACCGGGCACAAGCCGACGCTGATGCGCCCGCCCCAGGGCCGCACCGACGCGAACGTGCACGCCATCAGCAAGGAACTGGGCCTGGCGGAGGTGCTGTGGAGCGTGACCGCCAAGGACTACACGACCACCGACTCGGCGCTCATCACCAAGCGGGTCCTCGACCAGGCCTCCCGGGACGGGATCATCCTCCTGCACGACATCTACCAGGGGACCGTGCCGGCCGTACCCGGCATCATCGACGCGCTGAAGGCGCGCGGCTACGTCTTCGTGACGGTCCCCCAGCTGCTGGCGCCCGGCAAGGCCGAGCCGGGCAAGGTCTACCGCCCCTGACCCCGCGGGCCGGGCCAGGCGTACGGCCGCACCGGGCGACCATTGCTCCGGACAGGTGACCCGGGGGCGAAAGCGCAGGTGGACGGCGCCGGTTGCCTACGATCGTGCCGTGCCCTTCTTCTCTTTCGAACGCACCGTGCCGCTCCCGCTCGAGGAGACGTGGCGCCGGCTCACGGAATGGCCCCGCCACGCCGACGCGGTCCCGCTGACCCGGATCAGGGTGCTCACGCCCGCGCCGACCCGGGAGGGCACGCGCTTCGTGGCCCGCTCGGGCGTCGGCCCGTTCACTTTCGACGACGTGATGGAGGTGACGGTCTGGCACCCGCCCGCCGACGACGAGGGCGGCCTGTGCCGATTGGAGAAACGCGGCCGGGTGGTCCTCGGCTGGGCCGAGATCGAGGTACGACCGGGGCCCGGGGGCCGCAGCCGGGTGGTGTGGCGGGAGGAACTGTGGGTGCGCTTCCTGCCCCGCGGCTTCGACGGCGTCCTCGGGCAGGTGTCCCGCCGGATGTTCGGCCGAGCGGTGAACCGACTGCTCCGGCAGGCATGAGGCGGCAGGCGTGAGGCGACAGGTGTGAGGCGACAGGTGTGAGGCGCGTGAGCCACGCGGGTGCGAGGCGTGAGCCGGGTACAGGGACGGCGCGCGGCCGTCGCGGCGGCTCTCGGGCGCCGGGCCCGACCCGGCCGAACCGCCACCCGGTGGCTCCCGGGCACTGGAACCGGCGCGGACGGCCCGGCGCGGTGGCTCAGGCGACGGACCCGATGCGTCCGGCCCGCCGCGCTTCCCCGTCATGGTGGATCGGGGTGTGCGCACCCGTCAGTGAGGCCCCGCTGCCGCCCCGCCGGTCGGCGACGATCTCCGCCGCGATGGACAGGGCCGTCTCCTCGGGTGTCCGCGCACCGAGGTCGAGGCCGATCGGGGAGTGCAGCCGGCCCAGCTCCCGCTCGGTGACGCCGACCTCGCGGAGCCGCTCGTTGCGGTCCAGGTGGGTGCGGCGGGAGCCCATCGCGCCGACGTAGGCGACCGGCAGCCGCAGCGCCAGCCGCAGCAGGGGCACGTCGAACTTGGCGTCGTGGGTGAGGACGCACAGCACGGTGCGGCCGTCGACCTCGGTGCGCGCGAGGTAGCGGTGGGGCCACTCCACGACGATGTCGTCGGCGTCCGGGAAGCGGGATGCGGTGGCGAACACCGGGCGGGCGTCGCACACCGTGACGTGGTAGCCCAGGAACTTGCCCACGCGGACCAGCGCCGACGCGAAGTCGATCGCGCCGAAGACGATCATCCGGGGGGCGGGCACCGAGGACTCCACCAGGACCGTGAGCGGGGAGCCGCAGCGTGAGCCCTGCTCACCGATCTCCACGGTGCCGGTGCGGCCCGCGTCCAGGTGGGCGCGGGCCTCGGCGGCGACCGTGCGGTCCAGTTCGGGGTGGGCGCCGAACCCTCCGTCGTACGACCCGTCGGGCCGGACCAGGAGGGCCCGGCCCCGCAGCTCGGCCGGGCCCTCGGCGATCCGCGCGACCGCCGCCGCCTCCCCGCGCGCGGCGGCGGCCAGCGCGGCGGCGGCCACCGGCCGGGCGGGAGAGTCCGCCCGGACCGGCGTGACGAGGACGTCGATGACGCCGCCGCAGGTCAGGCCGACGGCGAAGGCGTCCTCGTCGCTGTATCCGAAGCGTTCCAGGACGGTCTGGCCGTCCCGGAGCGCCTGTTGGCACAGCTCGTACACCGCGCCCTCCACGCACCCCCCGGAGACCGATCCGACGGCCGTGCCGTCGGCGTCCACCGCGAGGGCGGCGCCGGGCCGGCGCGGGGCGCTGCCTCCCACGGCCACGACGGTGGCGACGGCGAAGTCACGGCCCTGCTCGACCCACCGGTTCAGCTCATCGGCGATGTCCAGCATGTCTCGGTCTCCTCAAGGGGGTTCGCGGATGGGTGCGGGCGGCGGGCGACTAGCGGACGCCCAGCCAGCCCTCCAGGGGGTGAAGGGCGAAGTAGACCAGGAAGACGACGGTCAAACCCCACATGAAGGCGCCGATCTCCCGGGCCTTGCCCTGGGCGGTCTTGATGGCCGTGTACGAGATGACGCCCGCGGCCACGCCGGTGGTGATGGTGTAGGTGAACGGCATCAGGACCACGGTCAGGAAGACCGGGATGGCGGTGGCGCGGTCGGCCCAGTCCACGTGCCGGGCGTTCATCAGCATCATGGCGCCGATGACGACGAGGGCGGCGGAGGCGACCTCCTGCGGCACGATCGCGGTGACCGGGGTGAAGAACAGGCAGGCCGCGAAGAACAGGCCGGTGACGACGGAGGCGAGACCGGTGCGGGCACCCTCGCCGACGCCGGTCGCGGACTCGATGAACACCGTTTGGCCGGAGCCGCCCGCGACACCGCCGATCGCGCCGCCGGCGCCGTCGATGAACAGCGCCTTGGACAGGCCGGGCATGCGGCCCTTGTCGTCGGCCAGACCGGCTTCGGTGCCGACGCCGATGATGGTGGCCATCGCGTCGAAGAAGCCGGCGAGCACCAGGGTGAAGACGATCATGCCGATCGTCATCGCGCCGACCTTGCCCCAGCCGCCGAACTCGACGTTCCCGAAGAGCGAGAAGTCGGGCATCGAGACCGCGCTGCCGGGCAGTTCGGGGGCGCCGTTGGCCCACTGGCCGGGGGCGATGACGCCGAGGCCGTTGAGGACCGCGGCGACGACCGTGCCGGTGACCAGCCCGATGAGGATGGCGCCGGGGACGTTCCTGGCCTGGAGCATGAAGATCAGCAGCAGGGTGCCGGCGAAGAGCAGGACCGGCCAGCCGGCGAGTTCGCCGGCGGGGCCGAGGGCGAGCGGGGTGGCCTTGCCCTGGTGCACGAAGCCGGACTTGTAGAAGCCGATGAGGGCGATGAACAGGCCGATGCCCATGGTGATGCCGTGCTTGAGCGCGAGGGGGATCGCGTTCATGATCATCTCACGCAGGCCGGTGACGACCAGCAGCATGATGACGACGCCGTACATCACGCACATGCCCATGGCCTGCGGCCAGGTCATCTGGGGAGCGACCTGCGAGGACAGCACGCCGGAGACGGAGAGGCCGGCGGCGAGGGCGAGCGGCACCTTGCCGGCCCAGCCCATCAGGAGCGTGGTGAAGGCCGCCGCGAACGCGGTCGCGGTGATCAGCGCCTTCTGGCCGAGCGTGTCCCCGGCCGCGTCCTTGCCGGACAGGATCAGGGGGTTGAGCAGGAGGATGTACGCCATCGCCATGAAGGTGGTGATGCCGCCGCGGACCTCTCGCGAGACCGTGGACCCCCTTGTGGATATGTGGAAGTAACGGTCGAGCCAGGACCGCCCTGCCGGGACGCGGCTGCCATCGCCCGCGTCGTCGGCTGCGGTTCTCGGCTCCACTGACTGCTGGGTCATGGGCCAACTCCCAAGGTTCACAGGGGCACCCGTGCGGACGCCAGTCGGGACACGGGATTTGGGATTGGACGGCCCGGGGGACGGCCCGAGACGAACAGTGGGGGCCCGGGGGAACAGGAAGTCCCCCCAGGGGATCACCGGTTGGGACCCCGGAGGGTCACGTTCCCGTCAGGTGCTCGGGCCGTACCGGAGTGCGGTTCAGCTCCAGCCCGGTCGCGTTCCGGATCGCCGCCAGGACGGCCGGTGTGGACGACAGGGTCGGGGCTTCGCCGATGCCGCGCAGCCCGTAGGGGGCGTGGTCGTCGGCGAGTTCGAGCACGTCGACCGGGATGGTCGGCGTGTCGAGGATCGTGGGGATGAGGTAGTCCGTGAAGGAGGGGTTTTTGACCTTCGCCGTCCTGGGGTCGACGATGATCTCCTCCATCACCGCGACGCCCAGGCCCTGGGTGGTGCCGCCCTGGATCTGGCCGATGACGGAGAGCGGGTTGAGCGCCTTGCCGACGTCCTGGGCGCAGGCCAGTTCGATCACCTTGACCAGGCCCAGCTCGGTGTCGACCTCCACGACCGCGCGGTGCGCGGCGAAGGAGTACTGGACGTGCCCGTTGCCCTGCCCGGTGCGCAGGTCGAAGGCCTCGGTCGGCCGGTGCCGCCACTCCGCCTCGACCTCCACGGCCTCGCCCTCCAGGACGTCGGCCAGGTCGCCGAGGACCTCGCCGCCGTCGGTGACGACCTTGCCGCCCTCCAGGAGGAGTTCGGCCGTGGCCCAGGCCGGGTGGTAGGAGCCGAACTTGCGGCGTCCGATCTCCAGGACCTTCTCGCGGACGAGCTCGCAGGCGTTCTTCACGGCGCCGCCGGTGACGTACGTCTGCCGGGAGGCCGAGGTGGAACCCGCGGAGCCGACCTGGGTGTCGGCCGGGTGGATCGTCACCTGGGCGACGCCGAGTTCGGTGCGGGCGATCTGCGCGTGGACGGTGACTCCGCCCTGGCCGACCTCCGCCATCGCGGTGTGCACGGTGGCGACGGGCTCGCCGCCGGCGACCTCCATGCGCACCTTGGCGGTGGAGTAGTCGTCGAAGCCCTCGGAGAAACCGACGTTCTTGATGCCGACCGCGTAGCCGACGCCGCGGACGACGCCCTCGCCGTGCGTGGTGTTGGACAGGCCGCCGGGCAGCTGCCGTACGTCGGCGCCCTCGCTGGACTCCCACTGGCGCTCCGGCGGCAGCGGCATCGCCTTGACGCGCCGCAGCAGTTCGGCGACGGGGGCGGGCGAGTCGACGGGCTGGCCCGTCGGCATGAGCGTGCCCTGCTCCATCGCGTTCAGCTGCCGGAACTCCACCGGGTCCATGCCCAGTTCCTTCGCCAGCTTGTCCATCTGCGCCTCGTACGCGAAGCACGCCTGGACCGCGCCGAAGCCGCGCATGGCGCCGCAGGGCGGGTTGTTGGTGTAAAGGGCGACGGCCTCGATGTCGACGTCCTCGACGACGTACGGCCCGACGCTCAGCGAGGAGGCGTTGCCGACGACCGCGGGGGAGGCGGAGGCGTAGGCGCCGCCGTCCAGCACGATCCGGCACTTCAGGTGCGTGAGCTTGCCGTCCCTGGTGGCGCCGTGCTCGTAGTACAGCTTGGCCGGGTGGCGGTGGACGTGCCCGAAGAAGGACTCGAACCGGTTGTAGACGATCTTCACCGGCTTGCCGGTGCGCAGCGCGAGCAGGCAGGCGTGGATCTGCATGGACAGATCCTCCCGGCCGCCGAACGCGCCGCCGACGCCGGCCAGCGTCATCCGCACCTTGTCCTCGGGCAGGCCCAGGACGGGGGCGATCTGGCGCAGGTCGGAGTGGAGCCACTGGGTGGCGATGTAGAGGTGGACGCCGCCGTCCTCCTCGGGGACGGCGAGGCCGGACTCGGGGCCGAGGAAGGCCTGGTCCTGCATGCCGAACGTGTACTCGCCCCGGACGATGACGTCGGCCCTCGCGGCGGCCGCGGCCGCGTCGCCGCGGACGATCGGCTGGCGGTGGACGATGTTCGGGTGCGGGACGTGGCCGATGTGGTGGTCGTCGCGGTTCTCGTGGACGAGGATCGCGTCCGGCGCGGTGGCGGAGGCCTCGTCGGTGATGACGGGCAGCTCCTTGTAGTCCACCTTGATCTTGGCGGCGGCGCGGCGGGCCGTCTCCGGGTGGTCGGCGGCGACGATCGCGACCGGCTCGCCGTGGTGGCGTACCTTGCCGTGCGCGAGGACCGGGGTGTCCTGGATCTCCAGGCCGTAGTTCCGCACCTCGGTGGGCAGGTCGTCGTACGTCAGGACGGCGTACACGCCGGGCAGCGCGAGTGCCTCGGAGGTGTCGATCGACACGATCTCGGCGTGTGCGACGGTGGAGCGCAGGATCTGCCCCCACAGCATGTCCTCGTGCCACATGTCGGACGAGTACGCGAACTCGCCGGTGACCTTGAGGGTGCCGTCCGGGCGGAGCGTGGATTCGCCGATGCCGCCCCGGGTCGGGGTGCCCTGCGTGATCTTCGTGGGTGCGCCGTTGGCCGGCATGCTCAGACCCCCTCGGACTGGCGGGCGGCCGCGAGGCGGACCGCGTCCATGATCTTCTCGTAGCCCGTGCAGCGGCACAGGTTGCCCGACAGCGCCTCACGGATGTCGGCGTCGGACGGGTTCGGGTTGCGCTCCAGCAGTTCGTCGGAGGCGACGAGCAGACCGGGGGTGCAGAAGCCGCACTGGACGGCGCCGGCGTCGATGAACGCCTGCTGGACCGGGGACAGCCCGCTGCCCTCGCCGGTGCGCGGGCCGGTGCCCTCGGCCTGCCACTGCCGGGCCTCGTCGAGCGAGGTCGTCGGCGTGCCGCAGGCGCCGGTGGCGCAGCCGCCCTCGGTGCGCTGCCTGGCGTAGTCCGCCAGGCCCTCGACGGTCACGACCTCGCGGCCCTCGGCCTGGCCGGCCGCGACCAGGCAGGAGCAGACCGGCACGCCGTCCAGCCGGACGGTGCACGACCCGCACTCGCCCTGCTCACAGGCGTTCTTCGACCCCGGCAGGCCGAGGCGTTCCCGCAGCACGTACAGCAGGGACTCGCCCTCCCAGACGTCGTCGGCCTCCTGCGGGCGTCCGTTGACGGTGAAGTTGACGCGCATTACGCAGCTCCCTCGGATGCGCGGCGGGCGCCGCGGTAGGACTCCCAGGTCCAGGTGAGCGTCCGGCGGGCCATGACGCCGACCGCGTGCCGGCGGTAGCTCGCCGTGCCCCGGACGTCGTCGATCGGATTGCAGGCGCCGGAGCACAGCTCGGCGAACCGCTTGGCGACCGACGGAGTGATGATCTTCCCGTTGTCCCAGAAGCCGCCCTCCTCCAGGGCCGCGTTCAGGAACTCCTCGGCGGCCTTGGCCCGCACGGGGGTGGGGGCGGCGGAACCGATGCCGGTGCGCACCGTCCGGGTCCGGGGGTGCAGGGCGACACCGAAGGCGCACACGGCGATGACCATGGCGTTGCGGGTACCCACCTTCGAGTACTGCTGCGGTCCGTCCGCCTTCGCCACGTGAACGGCGCGGATCAGCTCGTCGGGCCGGAGCGCGTTGCGCTTGACGCCCGTGTAGAACGCGTCGATCGGGATGAGCCGGGTGCCGCGGGCCGCCGACTCCACCTCGACCTCGGCGCCGGCCGCGAGGAGGGCGGGGTGGGCGTCGCCGGCGGGCGAGGCCGTGCCGAGGTTGCCGCCGACACCGCCGCGGTTGCGGATCTGCGGGGAGGCCACCGTGTGCGAGGCGAGCGCCAGGCCCGGCAGCTCGGCACGGAGGTCATCCATGATCCTGGTGTACGGGACGGAGGCGCCCAGCCGTACGGTGTCCTCCCCCACCTCCCACTCGAAGAGGTCGCCGACACGGTTGAGGTCGAGGAGGTACTCGGGCCGGCGGTGGTCGAAGTTGATCTCGACCATCACATCGGTGCCACCCGCAATCGGCACAGCGGTGGGGTGCTCGGCCTTCGCGGCGAGCGCCTCCTCCCAGCTGGCGGGGCGAAGGAAGTCCATGACCGGCTCTCTTCTTCGTCTCGTGAGTCGTACGTGAGTCGTACAGATTGAGCCAATCCGTGTGCGGCGGTCCCGGCTCGTTCAGGTGCTGTTCACGCGGAGTGGACTCAGTACACCGCTCCGTACTCCGGCGGGGTCAGTCACCGAAACCATGAAGGAGTTGGCTGGCCAGGCCAGGCATCTTGTAGATTCGTATGAACAGAGGTCGTCGGTAACCTCTCCGTTTTCCTGGGGAAACGCAGGAAACAGCGGTGAGACCACGGCGTACGCGCCGTGTGCGCCCGCACCGGGCGCGCCCCGCGCCCCCCCTCAAGATCCATCGTAGGTTTCGAGACAAAGAACGGCGGCGACGAGATGCGGCTGCGCGCACTGCTGGACACCGACGCGCTGGGCCTGCGGCTGCTCGGCGGCGAGGACGAGCTGGACCGCGCGGTACGCGGGGTCATGACCACCGACCTGCGCGACCCCAGCCGCTACCTCACCGGCGGCGAGCTGGTGCTGACCGGCCTGGCCTGGCGCCGGGACGCCGACGACTCGGAGCCCTTCGTACGGATCCTGGTGCAGGCCGGGGTGGCGGCGCTCGCGGCCGGCGAGGCCGAGCTGGGCGATGTGCCGGAGGACCTGGTGGCCGCCTGCGCCCGGCACCGGCTGCCGCTGTTCGCGGTGCACGAGTCGGTGGCGTTCGCCACGATCACCGAGCACGTCGTCCGGCAGGTCTCCGGCGAGCGCGCCGGAGACCTGGCCGCGGTGGTGGACCGGCACCGGCGGATGATGACGTCGGGCCCGGCCGGCGGCGGCCCGGACGTGGTCCTGGACCTGCTCGGCTCCGACCTGGACCTGCGCGCCTGGGTGCTCTCCCCCACCGGCCGGCTGATCGCCGGCTCCGAGGTAGGCGGCCCGGCGCTGCCCGCCGAGACCTGCGCCCGGCTCGCCGCGGAGCACCTGGCCGCCACCCGTACCGGCCGCCGCGGCCCGCACCGGGCCCTGCTGAACGGCTCCACCTACTCCCTGTTCCCGGTCCGCTCCGCCGCCCGCTCCCCGCAGGCCCCCCGCGACGTCCGCGAGACGGTCCTGGCGGAATGGCTGCTGGCCGTGGAGGCGGACGCGGGTGACTGGCCCGCGGAGCGGCTGGACCTGCTCCAGGGCGTCACCCAGCTGATCGCCGTCGAACGGGACCGCCGCGACGCGGCCCGCACGGTGCGGCGCCGGCTCGCCCAGGAGGTGCTGGAACTGGTCCAGACGGGCGCCGCGCCCGCCGAGATCGCCGCCCGGCTGCGGGTGGCCGCGCCGGTGCTGCTGCCCGGGCTCGGGGCGGCGCCGCACTGGCAGGTCGTGGTGGCCCGCGTGGAGTGGGAGGGCGAGGAGGCCGGGGGCGGCGCGGTCGCCCAGTCCCTGCTGGAGGAGGTGCTCGTCGACCCCCTGGCGTCCGGCCCGGAACCGTCCGACCGCATCGCCGTCGCGCACACCGGCGACGAGGCGATCGCCCTGGTCCCCCTCCCCGCCGTCTCCACCGAGCACGACGGCTCCGAGACCGGGCTGCTCGCCGACGCCCTGCTCCGGTCGGTACGGGAGCCGCTGTCGGCCGGCCTCGACGGCGACGGGCGGCTCACCCTCGGCGTCAGCGCGGCCGTGCACTCGGCGGAGGGCCTGCGCGGCGCCCTGGAGGAGGCCCGGCACGCCCGCCGGGTGGCGGCGGCCCGCCCCGGCCGGGTCTGCGCCGCCGGCCACCATGAACTGGCCAGTCACGTCCTGCTGCTGCCCTTCGTCCCGGACGACGTCCGCCGCGCGTTCACGGCCCGCCTGCTGGACCCGCTGACGGAGTACGACCGCCGGCACCGCGCCGAGCTGATCCCGACGCTGGAGGCGTTCCTCGACTGCGACGGCTCCTGGACCCGCTGCGCCACCCGTCTCCACCTGCACGTCAACACGCTGCGCTACCGGGTGGGCCGGATCGAGCAGTTGACGGGACGGGACCTCTCCCGCCTCGAGGACAAGCTCGACTTCTTCCTGGCCCTGCGCATGAGCTGACGCCGGCGGGGGCGCGCGATGGCCGGGGGCCGCCGCGCCCGCGCCCCACGACTTTGTGAAATCTTTCACCCACCCTCTTGGCCCGGCCCCGCGATCGGTGCTGGAATGCCGCCACCACTCAACAGCTCGATGGCGTGCTTCGGGGAGGGCAACGTGGCGCATACCGCCATGTCTGGTAACGGAACCACCGGTGACGATCCGCTCCAGACCGCGGTATGGCGGTTGCGCAGCCGCGCCTGCTGGGCCGACGCCGCGGCCCTGCTGCCGGCCGACCGTCCCGGTACGGCGTTGCAGCGGGCCGGGCTCCTGGTCGAACGGTGCCTGTACACCGAGCGGGGCTGGCAGGACGCGGAGGACGCGCTGCGGACCGCGGAGGCCCTGGCCCACGACGACGAGGAACGCGGGGCCGCCGCCTGCGAGCGGGGCCAGCTCGCCTACGCCGCCACGCTGCACGGGGTCCGCGACCGGGCCGACGAGGCGCGGGCCGCGCTCGGCCGGGCGGCGGCGCTGATCCCTCCGGGAGCGGCCGGGCGGCCCCTGCTGGACTTCCGCCGGGGGCTGCTCGCCGAGAACCTGACCCGCTCCCCGCAGGCGGCCCGGGCCGCGTACCGGCGCGCGCACACGGGCGCCACGGCCCACGGCGACCCGCTCCTGCTGTCCTTCACCTGGCGGCACCTCGCCGGACTCGCCCTGCGCGAGGGCGAGGTGGCGGAGGCCCGGCACGGCTTCGCCGAATCCCTGCGCATCCGCGAGGAGTTGGGCTACCTGGTGGGCACGGCCCCCGCGCTGGCCTCCCTGGCGGACACGGAGGAGGAGCCGGAGGCGTCCCGCCTGCGCGAGGAGGCCCGCCGCCTGTTCCGCCTCCTCGGCGGAGTCCCCACCTGGCTGTCCCGCCACCTGAACCCCCCGACCCCGGGAGCGGCAACGGCGTAGGACCGGCCCCACCGGCTCCGGGTGCGGGGCACCCCGTCGGCCACGGCAATCCCCGAAGGGGTGCGGGGAACCGCGCGACCGGCCCCGACGGGCCCGCACCCGGGAGGCGACCTCAGCCCGCCCCCCGACCCGACAACCGCTCAGCCCGCGCCGGCGAAATGCTCCCCCACCAGCCTCCGCACGACATCACAGTCCCCGGCACTCAACGCGTCCAGCAACGCCAGGTGCTCCGCCGCGTCCGCCACCAGCCCGGCCCGCCCGGGCCGCCCGCGCCGTACCGGCGGCCACTGCGACCGCCGGTGCAGATCCTCGGCGATCCGGACGAGCTGTTCGTTGCCCGCCAGGGCGAGCAGGGCCCGGTGGAACGCCCGGTCGGCCTCCCAGTACGTCGCCGGACAGCCGCACGCGGCCGCCCGGACCGTCTCCTCGGCGAGGGGCCGCAGGTCGGCCCACCGCTCGGCCGGCACCGTGCGGGCGAGCCGCAGTATCACCGGCAGCTCGATCAGCGCGCGGACCTCGGCCAGTTCGGCCAGTTCCCGCGCCCCCCGCCGGACGACCCGGAAACCGCGGTTGGGGACGACCTCGACGGCGCCCTCCAGGGTGAGCTGCTGCATGGCTTCCCGCACGGGCGTGGCGGAGACGCCGAAGCGTTCGCCGAGCGCCGGCGCCGAGTAGACCTCGTCAGGCCGCAGCTCGCCGGTGACCAGGGCGGTGCGCAGGGCGTCCAGGATCTGCCCGCGCACGGAGGAGCGCCGCACCGCGGCCCGCGGTCCCGGGACCGGCCGCTCGCCTCGGGGGTGCTCATCGTGGAGGTGCTCACCGTGTGGGGCACCGTGGAGGTGCTCACCGTGGGTGTGCTCGCCCCGCACCGCGCCCCGCACCGGGGCGTCCGCGGCGTCCCGTTCCCGGACGGGAGCCTCCGCGCCGGACGGACGCTGCTGCGCCGGCACCCGGGCGGCACGCGCGCCCGCGGAGCCCTGCACGCCCTGCACGCCCTGCTTCACGGGTCCTCCTGGCGGCTTGTCGGTACTTGGGTCATTAACGACGGGTTGACACTGATCCGTCAAGCACCTTAGGCGCACCGGGCGGCAGCGCAAACTCCGCCAGGATGAGTAAGGACAGGCTTGCCTGTGCACTCCAGTCCTGCCCAGGACGTGTCGAAGGGGCGGTGGTCCTGCCATGCCCGCTGCGGCCTCTCCGCTCACCGCCGCGTACGACCGCCTCGGCGCGGTCCTGCCGGCGCCGACCGTGGCCGAGCTGGGCCCCAACGCCCCCGCGGCCTCCGGCGAGGGCTGGACCAGTGCCGCCGGGCTCGCCGCCGGCGGGGCGGAGCTGGACGCTTTCCTGGCCTGGGACGCGGCCCAGGTGCCGCGCGACCATGGCCGGCCGGCCCGACCCGACGTCGTCGCGAGCTTCGGCCTGCATCGCTACGCCTGGGCCTCCTGCCTGCTGATCACCGTGCCGTGGTTCCTGCACCGCCGGGTGCCGCGGCTGCCCGTGACGCACGTCTCGTACCGACGCACGGCCGGCCGGATGGCCGTGCGGCCGCCCGTCGCCCTCGCCTGCCTGCCCGGCGATCCGGCCGCCGCGCTGCCCGGCACGGTCGTCGTACCGGACGAGGAGGCCCTGCGGGCCCGGGTGCGGGCAGCCGTGGCCGAGCACCTGGAGCCGGTGCTGGACGCCTTCGGGCCCCGTGCCCGGCGGCGCGGGCGGCACTGTGGGGCATGGCCACCGATGAGGTCGTGGAGGGGCTGTGGTATGTCGCCCGGCTGCTCGGTGAGGACGAGGAACGGCGGGCCGTGCGGGAGCTGGGGCTGCTGCTGCCCGGCGCGACCGGGCCCTACGCGGGTGCGGCGGCCTTCCGGACGTCGGCGGGTCCGGACGGGGCGCCCCTGGCGACCCGGGTCCGGGCGAGCTGCCGCATGTTCTGCACCGTCCGCCCCGAGGACATGTGCGCCACCTGTCCGCGCACCCGCGACGGCGCGCGGATCGGCAAGGCGGCCTCTGCTGCCGCCGCCTGAGAAGCCGTCAGGTCAGCGGTGCGGCCGCGCGTCCACTAGGATCACCGCGACAGGAGCCCGCCGCTCACGGCGCAACTCCCAGACAAATACTTCACCGTTTCCTCACCTGCCACGGGAACTTTCCGCGGGACCACCCGTACGGGTAGTCTTATTCGAACTCAACTCCCGCCCCTCACGCGGCAGTTCGAGCAGAAAGCCGTCTGCGGGCATCCCCTTGCACCTCCTTGGCGGCCTCTTGCCCCGAAACCCCTTGAGGGCCGTCGGGAGTGGGCCACTATGGCGGGCATTACGCCCTATCCCAATGCAAGGGACCCCTGATGAGATTGACCGACATATCGCTGAACTGGCTGCTTCCGGGCGCCGTGCTGCTCCTGGGCATGCTGGCGGCGGTGGCGGTGCTCGCGCGCGGCAAGCGCACCTCCGGGGAGAACGCGAGCGCGGACGACTCGTGGGAGCGCACCGAGGAGCGCCGGCGGCGCAAGGAGGCCGTCTACGGCACGGCCTCCTACGTGCTCCTCTTCTGCTGCGCGGCGGTCGCGGCCGCCCTGTCCTTCCACGGGCTCGTCGGCTTCGGCGAGCAGAACCTGGGGCTGACCGACGGGTGGCAGTACCTGGTGCCGTTCGGTCTGGACGGTGCGGCGATGTTCTGCTCCGTGCTCGCGGTGCGCGAGGCCAGCCACGGTGACGCGGCCCTCGGTTCGCGGCTGCTCGTATGGATGTTCGCGGCGGCGGCTGCCTGGTTCAACTGGGTGCACGCACCCCGGGGGGCCGGTCACGACGGCGCGCCGCAGTTCTTCTCCGGCATGTCGCTGTCGGCGGCGGTGCTGTTCGACCGGGCGCTGAAGCAGACCCGCCGGGCCGCGCTGCGCGAGCAGGGCCTGGTACCGCGTCCGCTGCCGCAGATCCGCATGGTCCGCTGGATGCGCGCGCCCCGCGAGACCTACCGCGCCTGGTCGCTGATGCTCCTGGAGGGTGTGCGCAGCCTCGACGAGGCGGTCGAGGAGGCCCGCGAGGACAAGCGGCAGAAGGAGGCCAACCGCCAGCGCCGGCGCGACCAGCAGCGTGTGGAGCGTGCCCAGCTGAAGGCGATCAGCCGGGGTCACCGCGGGTTCGTCGGCCGGGGCGGCCGGCAGGTCGAGGTGCAGGCGGTGGAGCGCGGTGCGGCCCCGACGACCGCGGAGCCTGCCATATCGACCGCGGAGCAGCTGCCCGTCCGCGCCCGGCCCTCCCTTCAGCCGGTCCGCAGCGGAGCTGAGCCGGTGGCCGTCGACCTCACCGCGGAGGACGACACGATGGCCCTGCCGCGTCTGGACTCCCTGGAGCGCAAGCTGAAGGACCTGGAGCAGCAGTTCGGCTGACAGCCGGTCCGCGGGTGACCGCGCTACGGGGCGGGGGCGTGACCACGCGGGTCACGCCCCCGCCCCGTTGCCGTCCGCGCCGTCCCGCCGTCCATGCCGTCACGCCGCCTCGGCGCCCAGTTCGAACCACACCGACTTGCCGACCCCGTGCGGCCGCACCCCCCAGGCGTCGGCGAGGCACTCCAGCAGCACCAGGCCCCGGCCGTGCGTGTCGTCGTCCGGTCGCGGGGCGTGCGGCGCGGGTCTGCGGGCCACGAAGTCCCGTACCTCGACCCGTAGTCCGCCCGGTTCCACGACGGCCGTGAGGACGGCGTCGTCGTCGGTGTGGACGAGCGCGTTGGTGACGAGTTCGCTGGTGAGGAGCTCGGCGATCTCCGAGCGGCCCGGTTTGCCCCAGTGCCGCAGCAGTTCGCGCAGCTCCCGGCGGGCCTCCGGCACCGCCCTGAGGTCCGCCCGGTCCAGCCTGCGCCTCAGTCGCTGCGCGTGTTCCGTGATGGTGGCGGCCCTTTCCCCCGCGGTCTGCCCCGTCTTCATCGAGGAGGCCCCGATGGTCGCGGGACCGCCCCCTCGTGCCTGCCTCTTCATGACCCCCGCCCGCACGCCGCCGGTCCCTGCCCTTCCTGGTCGAACACGTTCACGGGGGGATGCTTGCCCAACAGGCTCCCGGGCAGTCCTGGGGTGTGCCCGATGACCGGAGGTTCGGCCACATCCGCACCCGGCCCCGCCCGGCCGCCGGACTCGGTCGCGGCCGCGCCCCGGGCTCCTCGCACGTCGCTGGGCGCCACGGACGCCCCGCGACACCGGTCCGGCTCCGCCCGGCACCAGCTGTCGGCACGCCGTCACGGCGCGTGAAACTGGCCGAAAGCCGCCCCTGGACCGGTCAAGGACGCGGCACGTTGCGCAGGTTGGAACGGGCCATCTGCAGCATCCGGCCCACTCCGCCGTCGAGCACGATCTTCGAGGCGGACAGCGCGAACCCGGTGACCATCTCCGAGCTGATCCGCGGCGGGATGGACAGGGCGTTGGGGTCGGTGACCACGTCCACCAGGGCCGGCCCCTTGTGCCGGAATGCCTCCTTCAGGGCGCCGGCGAGCTGCTTGGGCTTCTCCACCCGCACCCCGTGGGCACCGCACGCCCGGGCGACGGCGGCGAAGTCGGGGTTGGTGTTGGTGGTGCCGTACGAGGGCAGACCCGCGACCAGCATCTCCAACTCGACCATGCTGAGGGCGGAGTTGTTGAACAGCACCACCTTGACCGGCAGGTCGTACTGCACGAGCGTCAGGAAGTCGCCCATCAGCATGGAGAATCCGCCGTCACCGGACATGGCCACCACCTGCCGGCGGCGGTCGGTGAACTGGGCGCCGATCGCCATGGGCAGCGCGTTCGCCATCGACCCGTGCGAGAACGAACCGATGATCCGGCGGCGGCCGTTGGGCGTGAGGTAGCGGGCCGCCCAGACGTTGCACATGCCGGTGTCGACGGTGAACACCGCGTCGTCGGCGGCGACCTCGTCCAGCACGGCGGCCACGTACTCGGGATGGATCGGGACGTGCTTGTCGACCTTCCGGGTGTACGCCTTGACCACGCCCTCCAGCGCGTCGGCGTGCTTCTTCAGCATCTTGTCGAGGAAGCGCCGGCCGGTCTTCTCCCGCACCCGTGGGATCAGGCAGCGCAGCGTCTCGCGGACGTCGCCCCACACGGCGAGGTCGAGCCGGGAGCGGCGGCCGAGCACCTCGGGCCGCACGTCGACCTGGGCGATCCGCACGTCGTCGGGCAGGAAGGCGTTGTACGGGAAGTCGGTGCCGAGCAGGATCAGCAGGTCGCACTCGTGGGTGGCCTCGTAGGCGGCACCGTAACCGAGGAGCCCGCTCATCCCCACGTCGAACCTGTTGTCGTACTGGATGAACTCCTTGCCGCGCAGGGCGTGGCCCACCGGCGACTTGATCTTCTCCGCGAACCGCATCACCTCGGCGTGGGCGCCGGCCGTGCCGCTGCCGCAGAAAAGGGTGACCTTGCCGGCCGCGTCGATCATCTCCACGAGCCGGTCGATCTCGGCGTCACCGGGCCGGACGGTCGGCCGGGACGTGACGAGCGCGCTCTGCGGCGCCTTCTCCGGAGCCGGTTCACCGGCGATGTCGCCCGGCAGGGACACCACGCTCACGCCGCTGCGTCCGACCGCGTGCTGGATGGCGCTCTGGAGCAGCCGCGGCATCTGCTTCGGGCTGGAGATCAGCTCGCAGTAGTGGCTGCACTCCTGGAACAGCCGGTCCGGGTGGGTTTCCTGGAAGTAGCCGAGACCGATCTCGCTGGACGGGATGTGCGAGGCGAGGGCCAGGACGGGGGCCATGGAGCGGTGGGCGTCGTACAGGCCGTTGATGAGGTGGAGATTGCCCGGCCCGCAGGAGCCGGCGCAGGCGGCCAGGCTGCCGGTGACCTGGGCCTCGGCACCCGCCGCGAACGCGGCGGTCTCCTCGTGCCGTACGTGGACCCAGTCGATGGCCGCGTTGCGGCGGACGGCGTCCACCACCGGGTTGAGGCTGTCCCCGACGACACCGTACAGACGGCGCACTCCGGCGCGGACGAGGATGTCGACGAACTGCTCGGCGACGTTCTGTTTGGCCATGGCCTCTGCCCCTTCGCTGTCCCGGGATAGCCGTCCCGGTCCATCAATCCACAGGGGCCGCGGTTACGCCTCCCACACGGCCGCCGCCGTACGGTCGTCGGCGTAGCCCTTCACCCGCACCTGGGCATCGGCGAGGAACGCGGCGAGGCCGGGCGGGGTGCGTCCGGACCAGCGGCGGGCCAGGTAGGCGCACAGGGCGGGCTCGCCGCGCAGCGGCTCGGCCATACCCGCGGTGCACATCACCAGCGCGTCACCCGGGCGGGCTACCGAGGCACGGAAACGGAACGGCTCGCGGGGCGGCTCGGGCACGGGATCCGGGACGGGCTCGAACGGGCTCGGCGGGGCCGGGATACCGAGGTCCATCGTCAGCCGGTCACCCTCGGGGGTGCGCTCCGGCCGCGAACCGCTGCCGGCGGCCGGGCTGCCCGTGGTCCCCGTGACGCCGTCGGGCGGCGTGACCGGCTCGATGTCCTGCCACACGCCGTCCCGCAGCCGGAACAGGCCGCCGTCACCGACACCGAAGAAGACGCGCGTACGGCAGTCCGGATCCGCGGGAAGCAGCAGACAGCGCAGGCTCGCCGTGTACTCCTCGGGGCCGACGCCCCGCTCGGCGGCACTCTCGCGCAGCCTGCCCATGCCCCGGTCGGTCAGCCGGTGCAGGCCTGCCTTGAGATCGCCGCGCCGGGCCGTGCGGATGTCCTCCACGAGCCGCTGGTGACTGCGGCCCACGGCCCGGCCGATCCACCGGCACGCCTCGGCCGCCGCCAGGTGCGCGCCGGGCGTGGACCGGGCGCCGGTGGCCATCGCGACGAGGACCAGCGCCTGGTCGCCGGCCCCGAAGCGGGCGGTGAGCAGCGCGTCCCGGCGCGGCTCGCCGCGGTAGCGCGCCGAGTCCCCGCGCGACGACACGGCCCGCAGCGTGCACGCCCCGTACCGGGCACCGTCCAGCACGGTGTCCGCGACCAGCTCGTCCAGCCCGTCCGGGGCGGCGAGCGGGAGCGCGGTGGGTTCGGGGTCGTAGGTGGGAGGCCCGGAGCCGACGTGATCGACGTGATCGACGTGATCGACGTGATCGACGTGATCGACGTGATCGACGTGATCGACGGAAGAGCCGATGGGGGCCGGCGGTGGGCCGGCAGCCGGGGCGGGGGAGGCGGTCGCGGGCTCCGGTGCGCAGGACTCGCCGGCCTCACGGGACACGGGAGCGGCCGGGGGCGGGGGCGGGGTAGTGCCCTCGGGGGGCGCGGGCGGTGCGGGCCGTCTTGGTCCGGTGGGCGGACAAGGGTCGGCGGGGGCGGCGCGTTGGGGTGGGACCGGGGGCGCGGCCGGGGGCGCCGGCGGGTCCCGTCGGGCCACCGTGTTCCGCGCCGAGGTGAAGCGGTCGTCCAGGGAATCGGGCGCGGCCGTGGGACCCGTGTCCTGGGTGGAGTCGTCGTACAGCTGACCCCACCAGTCGTCCTCGGAACGGGCGGGACTTCCCCCCTGCTGGCTCATGCCCCTGATTGTCCACCGCACGGGCGGTGGGGAAACGGGGCAACGGGAAAATTCGGTGTACGCGGCCGCACCGGCGGCCTGGCGAGTGAGCGGGTGAACAGGCGTACGAGGGGCGGTCGGCACCCGCCGGCGTCCTTGCCGAGTCCGGTCGGCCTGACCTGTGCCGGCCCGGCGCTCAGTGGGTCAGGGCGCGGTGGACCGTGTCGGCGACGACGCCCATGCCGGCGTCATTGAAGTGCAGGTGGTCGCCGGGGTCGTACGCGGGCAGCAGGCGGGCGGGGTCGGCCGGATCGCGTACGGCGGCGTCGGCGTCGGCGACCGCGTCGAAGACGCCGCCGCCCCGGATGAAGGCGTTCACCCGCCGTCGTACGGCCTCGCGGGCGGCGGACCAGGCGGGGTGGCCGCGGTACGGGGTGAGGGTGACACCGACGACCCGGACACCGCGGGCGTGAGCCCGGGTGACGAGGGTGCGGTACGCGGCGGCGTAGGCGGCCGGATCGCCCGCCTCGGGGGCGCCGTTGATGTCGTTGACGCCTTCCAGGACGACCAGGACCCGTACCCGGGGCAGGTCCAGCGCGTCGGCGTCCAGGCGGGTGAGGGCGCTGGGGCCGGTGCCGTCGCGCAGCAGCCGGTTGCCGGCGACGCCGGCGTTGAGGACGCCGTACCGGTGGCCGCCCAGCCGCCGTGCGAGCCGGTCGGGCCAGCGGCGGTTGGTGTCGGGGGTGGAGCCGGTGCCGTCGGTGAGCGAGTCACCGAACGCGACGACGCTGCCCAGGGCGGTGCCGCGGACGTCGACGCCGGTGACGTAGTACCAGTGGCCGGTGGTCGCGGTGTACGCGGCGCCGCCCTCGTCCTCCGCTCGGCCGGCGCCGGCCCGGGCCAGGTAGCTGGTCTGCAGGGCGGTGCGGTGATAGGTGGCGGGTCCGGAGTCGCCCGGCGTGTACACGGTGACGAGCAGGTCGGCACCGGACCGCACCGGCAGCGGCACCGGGTCGCTGACCGTGTCCGCGCCCGGCGGGACGGTGGTCCGCGGCGCGCCGTGGAAGGTGGCGGCGCGCAGGGTGCCGGGGACGGCGGCCGGGCCGGCCGCGCGGCGCAGTGCGACGGTGACCGCGCCCAGGCGCAGCGGGGCGGTGCCGAGCCGGTTGCTGAGCCGGACGCGGACGGCCGTGCCGCCGATGCCGAGGTGGACGACGTTGCGGACGGCGGCGCCGGGCAGCGGGGCGGTCGTACCGGAGGGCGCCGTCTCCCAGGCACCGGTCCAGGGCAGCGCGGCGGGCTCGGCGACGGCAGGCGGCGTCAGACCGGGCGCCAGCGCCGTCAGGACGACCGCGAGAACCCGTACGACCGTGCGCATCCGTGTCCGCCCTTCCCCGTGGCCCGCCGCAGGCGACCGTGCCACACGACCGGCCCGCGCCACGGGAACGCCGACGCGGGTCCACCCACTCGGCGTAAGGACGCCCATGCTGGCCGGCGGCCGGGACGACCGGGTGACCGGGACGACCGGGTGACCGGACCAGCGGGGTGACCGGGTGCCCGCTTCGCCCGGGCCGCTGGTGCACCGGTCGGCCGGCCGGTCAGCCGGTTCGCCGGTTCACCGGTCGGCCGGCCGGTTCACCGGACCGCTACCTGGACGGTCCGCCGGGGCGCAGGTTCACCTGCCCGCCGGACCGGGCCACCCGACCAGGGTCCGCCGGGGCGCCGGGGCGCCAACGGTCGCCGCGAGCACCGCCGTTCCGCGGCGGGCCGTGCCCCTCGGGACGGGCGCCCGGGCCCGGCGCATGCGGGTCACCAGGGCAATTGCCCGGCCACGCGCAGGTGTTGCACGGCGTACGACCGCCATGGGCGCCAGGCGCCGGGGATGTCGGCGCCGGGCGGGGACACGTCCGGATCGCCGAGGGCACGTACGCGCAGGGCGGCGGCCACGGCCGGGTCCATGCCGGGCAGGGCGAGCAGGGCTTCCTCGGCTTCGTCCCGGTCGGCGCCCGCGTCCAGCCGTACGGTGCCGTCGGCGAGGGCGGCGGCCAGCGCGCCCAGCGGGCCGGCGGGCTCGGCCTCGGCGAGGACGGCGGGCTCGGGGAAGAGATGCGTGAGGCTGCCGCAGGGCGCGTCGAGGGCCTTGCCGTACCTGCGGACCAACTCCTGGGCGCCCCGGGTCCCCGCCAGGGCGCGCACGGCGGGCTCCAGCGGGTCCACCGCACCGGGTGAGCGCAGTCCGGGCCGGGCGGCGACGAGCGGGGCGAGCCGCGGGGCGGCGCCGAGGCGCTCGTCGACGGCGTACGGGTCGGCGTCCAGGTCGAACAGCCGGCGCAGCCGTTGCACCGCGGTCGTCAGGTCCCGGGGGTCGGTGAGGTTCAGCCGGGCCTCCAGCCAGCCGCCCGGGTGGGTGCCGGCGCCGGCCCGGGAGGCCCGGGCGCGTTCGTGGACGGCGACGAGCGCGGTGCCGTACGGCAGCCGCAGACTGCGCCGGTAGGTACGGCCACCCGGGCCCCCGGTCACCTCCTCTACGCCCGGTACGGCCTCCCGGGCGAGCTGGTCGAAGACGGCGGCGGCCTGGTACGGGCCCCGGTGGGCGAGCCGGAGCGGGATGCCCGCGCCGGGCGCGGCACGGCGGACGCCCCGGCCGCGGAGGGCGGCGGCACGCACCTCGGTCGGTGTCGCGTCGTACACCTCGCGGATGGTGTCGTTGAACTGCCGCACGCTGGCGAACCCGGACGCGAAGGCGATCTCCGTGACGGGCAGGTCGGTGGTCCGCAGCAGCACCCGCGCGGTGTGTGCCCGCTGGGCCCGGGCGAGCGCGACGGGCCCGGCGCCCAGTTCCGCGGTGAGCTGCCGCTGGACCTGCCGGGCGCTGTAGCCGAGCCGCGCGGCGAGCCCGGCGACGCCCTCGCGGTCCACGACGCCGTCGGCGATCAGGCGCATGGCCCGGCCGACGGCGTCCGCGCGGACGTTCCACTCCGCCGAGCCGGGCACGGCGTCCGGCCGGCACCGGCGGCAGGCGCGGAACCCGGAGCCCTGGGCGGCGGCGGCGGTCGCGAAGAACCGCACGTTGTGCCGCTTGGGCGTCACCGCCGGGCAGCTGGGCCGGCAGTAGATCCCGGTGGTCTCGACAGCGAAGAAGAACGCCCCGTCGAACCGTCCGTCGCGGCTGCGTACCGCCTCGTACCTGGTGTCCGCGTCCATCACGTGTCCCAGTGTGCGCCGGGCCGACGGACACGGCTGGCGGAAATCGGACGTGGACCGGGGGCCGCCGAGCGACGGGACCGGGAGCGGTGGCTTCCGGGTCGCGTCGCTCGGCGTGAACCGGTCAGTGCCAGGACCTGCGTTTGGCCTCGCCCGCGGCCTTGCCGGCGAGGCCCTTGCGCTGCCACTCCTTCTTCAGCTCCGACCGGAGTCGCGCGTCGGACTTGGCCACGGTCCACTGGTTCTCGCGCACGAGCTTGCGGTAGCTCTCCAGCCGCCGGTCCGGAAGGTCGCCGTTCTCCACGGCGGCCCGCACCGCGCAGCCCGGCTCGGCCTCGTGGGCGCAGTCGTGGAACCGGCACCCGGCGGCCAGTTCCTCGATCTCGGCGAACACCTGCCCGACCCCGGTCGCGGCGTCGTACATGCCGACGCCGCGCAGCCCGGGCGTGTCGATGAGGACGCCGCCGGAGGGCAGGGTGAGCAGGTTGCGGGTGGTCGTGGTGTGCCGGCCCTTGCCGTCGACGTCACGGGCGGCCTGCACCTGCATGATGTCCGCCCCGGCGAGCCCGTTGGCGAGCGTGGACTTGCCCGCGCCGGACTGGCCGAGCAGCACGCTCGTACCGGAGCCGACCAACGCGACGAGGGCGTCGAGACCGTCGCCGTGCAGGGCGCTCACGGGGATCACGGGCACGCCGGGCGCGCTGGTCTCCACGTCCTGCACGAGGTGGGCCAGGGTGACCGGGTCCGGCACGAGGTCGGCCTTGGTGAGGACGACGACAGGCTGTGCGCCGGACTCCCAGGCGAGGGCGAGGAAGCGTTCGACGCGGCCGAGGTCGAGTTCCACGGCGAGGGACACGGCGACGACGGCGTGGTCGACGTTGGCGGCGAGGATCTGCCCCTCGGACCGCTTGGAGGAGGTGGAGCGGACGAAGGCGGTGCGGCGCGGCAGATACGCGCGGACGTAGCGGGGGGTCCCGCCGGGGTCGACGGCGGCCCAGTCGCCGGTGCACACGACCCGCAGCGGGTCGTGCGGGGTGACGAAGGCGGTGTCGGCGCGGACGACTCCGTCGGCGGTGACGACGTCGCACTGGCCCCGGTCGACCCGGACGACCCGGCCGGGCAGGAGGCCCTTCTCGGCGTACGGAGCGAACTCCGTCTCCCACCCCTCGTCCCAGCCGTACGGGGCGAGAGGGCGCGACGAAGCGGAAGAGGCCGAAAGAGAGGAGAGATTCAAGGGGAACCCTTCACAGGGCGGTCCCAGCTGCGCGCACTCGCGGGCGCGAAGTAGAACAGGCAGGATCAGCCGGAGACCACGGAGATGGAGTGGATGAACTTCTGGTTGCGGGCAGCGCCCACCAAAGAGACAGCCATCGGTCACACCTCGCGTTCTCACTCGATCGACCACAGCGGCCGACAGCCACTGCGTGAAGCGAACCCCACCCTAGGGGCGCCCGCATTCCGGCGCCAACGATTTTGCGCAGGGTCACCGGCCGTGCTGTTGGAGGAGCCGCATCAGGTTCCGATTCGGTTCTGACCGGCACACAGAACGGCGTGTCACACGGTGAGATGGGCTTCGGTGCCGCAGTCCTGGTGCGGCGACCCGATCGTGACCGAGGCCCTGCTCCACGACAGGGACGTCGATGCAGCCGGTGGGCCACGGTCGAAACGGGTGCGCTCGACCGGCAGTGGCTCGCCCTCGCCGACCAAGCCCTGTCATCATCGCCTGTCGATCACGGCGATGTCGGACCCTGAGCGCCCCTTGCGCGCCGAGAGCCTCTTCATAGTCGAGCCACAGATTCACGCAGGTGAGATCGCTCAGGTCGCTGAATGGATGGCCGACCAGCCACCGAGTGGTCTTGTGCGAGTCCGAACATGGCGCGCGTCAGCGTCGAGGTGGGCCTCGCGAAAACGCCGTCCCGTCTCGCCGCGGGTGACCGTCTAAGTCCCCGATGGCATCCCTGGTCCGCCCGGCGGCGGTCAGCGCGGCGATCGCGGAGACCGCCTGGGTACCAGTTCACCGTAGGCGCGGGCTTCGGCGTACTCCATGTAGCCGTAACGTGCCTGCCCGCCAAGGCCCACCGCACCTGCCCCGTTCGATGGCCCGCAAGATCAGCGCCTCTTGGTCTTCTTCTTTTGCGGTGGGGACCAATCGCCTCGGTGCAACTGGCAGCGAGAGTAACCGATCATCGCAGGGTTCTCGCATCGTTTACGACATTTCTGATCACTGTGCCCATCAGGAACTCGCTGATCACAGATCGTCGGTGTCATCCGCCGTGTCGAGGTTGATCCCCAGACCCTCGGCGCCCGGATCGTCGTCCAGGATCGGTTTGCCCATCACGTCGGAGATGCTGCGGAGCAGCGCCGCCCTACGGGCGGTGAAGAATCCGTCGAAGTCATCGGTGGCCATCAGTTCCGGTTGGGCCAGGTGAGAGCGAATGCGTTCGGCGACGCTTTCGTGAGGAGTCTGCGCGGCCTTGATCAGACGGGCAAGATAGTCGGAGGGAGCCGCCCCTCCGATGATTCGGTTGGTACGGGCGGTCAACGGGGTCTTATTGATGATCGAATTGTAGTCGGCTGGGGCGTGCCCAGCCTTTTCGCACCACGTCTTGGGGAAGATGTGGTGAATGTCGATGGACTCGTCGAAATACCCGGTGACCTCGGCCTTTTCCCCGGTGCGCCAGTCCCGGGCGCCCGCCCTGAGCAGCAGAGCGTAAATCCCCTTGTAGGCAGCACTGTTCCGAGTACGCAGAGTCAACAGGCGTCCGGGGGCGAACTGCGCAGCGGTTACGGTCCGAGGCTCTGCGGCGTCCTCGCGGATCCAGTCGACGACATCCGGCAAATCCTGACTGAAGCGTGTCTCGGTCGAGCCGCCGTACAGCTCCCCGAACACACCACACCAGTACCAGCGAGCGAGCTTGTGCTGGGCCCCAGCACTCTGCGCGGCATCTCCGGCCACGGCCAGGATCGCGGCAAGCGGTATCAGCTGTGTTCCGTAAGGCAGGAACTTCGTATCGAAGAGAAACTGCTGGTGCAGGAACTTCGCCGCCGCCTTGAAGCCGTCGATGACGGACGGCGAGAAGCGTACGTAGTCCTCGAGGGCGAGGGCGAGCATGTCCTTGCGCTTGCAGCCGATGCGCGGCAGCCGCTCTTCTTCCGTGCCGCGTTCGGCCTCGCACCCGCGCCGCTCGGCCGTGGCCAGCAGGGTGACTGCCTGGAGGAAGTCCGTGTTCGATACGTCGCGAAGGATGCGGTACTCGGGCGCCTTCCAAGCAGCGCGGCACTCCCGCTCCCAGTGGTGGCGCAGATCGAACTCGTCCGCTGCGTAGGTGGCGGTCAACAGCTCGAAGACGGTCAGGGTGACACCGCCGGTGTTCACCTTCTCGAACACCTGGCACACGGCTTGGCGTGGGGTCGCCTGCCCGAGTTCGATGACTGGAACGTGGTAGCGGTCGAAGGAGCGGACGAACGCCTCGTTGAAGTCGCGCCACAGTGTGCGCTTGTCCTTGTCACCGTCCCAGTGGTCAGTGAACTCGTAGCCCCAGTCGCCGCCGTCGAAGACGGCGTGAAGCGGAAAGAGATGCGCCTCGTACTCACGCTCGGGAGTCGAGTAGTCCTCGATGACCTGACCCCGGAAGTTGAGGACCTTGCGCGTTTCCGGCAGAAACCGGATCGCGTCCTCTCGGTCGCTGTTCTCGTCGAGAGCCTGAACCATGTCGACGTAGAACCAGCCCGACACCTGGTGCTTGCGCAGGTCCTGCGTGACCACCGGACCGTTCAGCTTCAGCGACTGGAACAGCGACGTCAGCCGCTGCTGCCCGTCGAGTACGAGCGTGTCGGGCTCCGGCTTGCCGACCGGGGTGGCCCCCTCGATGGGCCGGTACTTGAACCGGACGTCGCCGCCCGCCTTGAGCAACATGACGGTGCCGACGGGATAGCTCAGCGAGATCGACGCAAGGAGGCTGGCGATGTTCGGGTAGGGCCACACCCAGCCCCGCTGAAACTCCGGCAATTGAGCCTTGCCCACTTCTACTTGCCGCAGCAGATCTCGCAACGGCCGCTTGTCGATGCTGAACGCTTCGTCGGGCACATCGGCTCCTTGAGGCTGCCGGTCACCAGAGGTGGGCGCCTGAGGTGGACTTGTCTCATGTCACAGCAAAACTACTGGTTGTCATGACATCGGGTGCCAGAATCGGGAA
This sequence comes from Streptomyces sp. Y20, assembly GCF_043195475.1. Classification (NCBI taxonomy): domain Bacteria; kingdom Bacillati; phylum Actinomycetota; class Actinomycetes; order Kitasatosporales; family Streptomycetaceae; genus Streptomyces; species Streptomyces sp. Y20. The sequence goes on along the minus strand of NZ_JBIDDP010000002.1, from coordinate 400,167 downwards.
ACAGCTCGAATCTTCATCAGGGAGTCGGTGGCCTCACCGGCTCAAGCCACTTGACGGCCGACGACTCCCGCACTTCGGCCGCATGGCCGCCTGCCTTCGGCGTCGGTTGTCCGCGGCGGCCGGCGGAGCCGCATGCCCAGGACCTGAGCGGTGGCCGGCCTCGGCTGTGGCCTCCGGGCAACCGCACACGTCTCGTCACGTCACATTGCAGCACCCGCCTGTAGGACCGCGAAGTGGCTGACCAGCTCCACGACCGCCCCGTCCGGACAGAGACGAGGGCGAGGAAGCGTGCGACACAGCCGAGGTGGAATCTCACGGCGAGGAACACGGCGACGACGGCGTCACCTCCACTCCCCCGCTGTCCCTCCCCTCGCGGCGTCAACTCACCGCGCAATCGGCCCCGTCGAGGGTGAAGGCGGTCGGTGTCCGGTTCGCGTCGCGCCAGGAGCCGAGGAACCCGAAGGACACGGTGCCGTGCGCGGCCACGGTTCTGTTGTAGTCGGCGGCGGTGGCCGTGACGTGGGAGCCGTCCTGGTGGACGGTGGCGTCCCACATGTTGCCGACCCGCTGGCCGTCGCGGAAGGACCAGGAGACCCGCCAGCCGGTGAGGGCCCGGTCGGTGGTGACGGTCACGGTGGCCTGGAAGCCGTCGGGCCACTGGCCGACCAGGTGGTAGGCGATCCGGCAGCCGGTGGTCCGCGGGGTGGCGGGGGCGCTCGCGGGGTGGGGCCGGGGGGCGGCGGAGGAGGTGCCCTGCGGCTCGGGGCCGGGCTCCTTCGGGACGGGCGCGGTCACGGTACCGGCCGCGGAGGCAGTGGCGGACGGTGTGGCGGACGGCGGCGCGGTCGTGGCCGGGCGGGTGGTGGTGCGGGAGGCGCCGCGGTCGGCGGCCGTCTGGCGGTTGTCACGGGCTTCGGCGACGCCGTCGCCGGAGCCGCCGAACGGCATCATCGACACGCCGAGCGCGAGCGCCGACAGCAGGACCGCGGCGGCGAGCAGTCCGCCGCGCAGGACGCGGCTGCGGCCCGCACCCTCCTCGGCGTCCCCCGTGCCGGATCCGGACGGGCCGGGGCGGCCCGCGCCGAGGCGGACCTCGGCGGCCCGGCGGCGGCGTTCCAGGTAGGCGAGGCCGCCCCAGCCGATCACCCCGCCGGCCAGCGCGGCGGGCAGGCCGCCGCCGTGCAGGCGCAGGCAGGCGGCGGCCTCGGCGCACTGCACGCAGGTCGCGAGGTGCCGCGAGAGGTCGGCGGGGGTCTCGGCGGCGGCCGAACGGGTGACCGCGTCCAGCAGGCGGGCGTAGGAGCGGCACTCCGCGTCCGTCAGAGAGTCGAGGTGGGCGCGGTGGCAGCGGTCCCGGAACAGGGTGCGGACCTGGTCGAGTTCACCGGCGGCGGTGGCCGGGTCCAGGCCGAGCCGGCGGGCCACGGTGGGCAGGGGCAGCGCCTCCACCTCGGCCAGCCACAGCAGCGCGGCGTCGGCCTCCTGCATGTCCCGCAGGCCGCGCAGTGCGACCGGGCGGTGCGGCGGCGGCCCCGTGAAGCGGGCGGCGCCGGGCGAGTTGAGCCACAGTCTCAGGTCGGGGTCGAGCCGGTGTCCCCCGCCGCCCGCCTCCCAGGCCGCCGCGGTGTTGCGTACGGCGGTGAGCAGCGCCGCGATCGTGGGCAGCCGGGCGGTGCGGCGGCCGGCGCCGCGCACGTGGGGAGCGGCGGCGGCGCGGACCTCGCGCATGCCGAGCGTGAACGCCTCGTTCGCCAGCTGGTGGGCCGTCAGGGATCCGGAGGTGCACAGGTCCGCGTACGAGAGCACGGCGTCCCAGCACTCCGCGAACAGCGCGGCCTCGGTGTCGTCCTGGGGGGTCGGCAGGTCGGGCATGGGACTCCTGCATCCACGTGCGAGTCAACTCACCTGAGAGGGAATGGAGTTGTAGGGGACCTCGCGGGAGGACACAGAGCCTTTCACGGCCTCGACACAACTGACAAGCTGCCTGTTCACATCCGGTTACCGAAGGTCATGACCCGGTCGCGTGGCACGACGGCCCGTGGCTCCCGTCTCCGTTACGGACGCGGACGCGGCCCCGTTCACCGGCCGCGCCCGCGTGTCGCGGAACCCTCGTCCGGCGGGGTCAGGCCCCGGCCGGCGTCTCCGTCCCCTCCGCCGGTTCCCGCGCGGGCAGGCTGTCCATGAAGGAGCTGACGGAGAACACCGCACGGCCCGGTCCGGGCGGGCCGTAGCCGGGCGGGGAGGACAGGCCGAAGTCGTCCATCGTCTGCCGGTAGGCCTGGAGCAGCCGGATGTGGTACTCCAGCGGCGCGCCCTGCGGGTTGGCCTTGCCCAGCGGGGTGGTGGGCTCCGGGCACCAGGTGGTGAAGCGGGGCGTGATGCCGTGCGACATGAAGAACCGCAGGCCCTCGGTGGTGGAGGCGATCGCCTCGTCGACGGTGGTGAAGCCGAAGGGCTCGGCCATCTCCACCCCGGCCACGAAGTTGGGGATGACGTTGCGGGCGCCGAAGACGTCGGCGGAGTCGAGGATGCGCTTGTGCCACTCGTCGCGGCCGACGTAGCGCTCCTTGCCGGGGCAGTACAGCTCGAACAGCCGGCGGTCCCACACCTCGAAATTGGGGTGGTAGATCTGCACGCCGTGGTCCTTGAACCGCTGCACGTCGTCCTTCGGCAGCGCCTGCGCCACGACCTTGCCGATCCAGCGGCCCGGGAAGCGCTCCTCGATGGCCTTGGCGTAGTGGCCGTAGAAGTCGGCCTCGTCCCGGCCCGCCACCGTCTTGGTGATCGCGCCGCCGGTGAGGGTGTACGCGGTGGAGGCCTTCTGGGTGTCGTACCGGTCGATGATCTCCAGCGCCTCGAGGACCTCCTCGACGTCCTTGACCCCGGTGTACGGCCGGCCGGCGGCCTTGTGCTGGCGCCAGTTGTGGTTGATGTCGCAGTACTGGCACTCCTCCTTGGCGCCGAAGTACTGGCACACCCGGAAGACGGTCAGATAGATCAGATAGCCCCACTGGATGGTCGGGGCGACCTCCATCACGGACTTCCCGTTGGACAGGGTGTGCCGGTAGTACTCGGGCATCGGCGGCACGCCCACGTCGGCGATGCGCCTGCCGTCCAGGTACAGCCCCAGCAGCCCCTCCTCGTCGGAGGCGACCCGGTAGGGGGAGGCGGGATTCACCCGTACGGAGACGACCGTACGCCTCAGGTCGTACGGGCCGCCCGTCAGGATGATCTCCTCCGGGGGCCGGCGCAGCGCGGCCTCGCCCAGCTCGGGCAGGGTGCCGTGGTCGAAGGAGAAGATGAAGTACGACTTCGGCTTGACGTCCCCGTCCTCGTTGTCGCTGAGGGCGGACTCGTCGAAGGCGACACCGCCCCGGAGCAGGTCCTCCTTGAAGACGGCCTCCCGGGGCACGTGCGGGAAGCGCTCCATCAGATCCTCGACCAGCGCGGTACGACTGCCCATTCGTCTGTCTCCTCCCGGCTCAGGCGTACATCCCTCACCGTATGCCCCCGCCTCCGGCTTGCCCGTGCCGGGTCCCCGCCGGACGGGCGCCGCCTTCCGGCCGGGACCGTCCGCGGCCCGCGCCGGTCAGGCCGTGCGCTCCAGCGCCGCTCGGTCGACGGCATGCAGGAGGCCGGCGCCCGACACCAGCCGCTCGGCCTCCTCCACCACCGTGCGGCCGAGGCGGGCCACCTCGTTGCCCTGGGAGCCGGCCAGGTGCGGGGTGACGAAGGCGTTCGGCAGGTCGTACAGCGCGGAGCCGGCGGGCAGCGGTTCGGGATCGGTGACGTCCAGGACGGCACGGAGGCGTCCGGTGCGCAGCTCCCCGACCAGTGCCTCATGGTCGACCAGGGCGCCGCGCGCGGTGTTGATCAGCACCGCCCCCGTGGGCATGAGGGCGAGTTCCCGGGCGCCGATCAGATGACGGGTCTCCGCGGTCCCGGGGGCGTGCAGCGTGACGATGTCGCAGGTGCGCAGCAGCTCGTCCAGGCGCAGCAGCGGTACGCCGAGGCGGCGGGCCTCCGCCGCGTCCACGTAGGGGTCGGCGAGCGCGACCCCGAGATCGTGCGGGCGGAGCAGTTCGATCAGGCGGCGTCCGACCCGGGAGGCACCGACGATCCCGACCCGCCGGCCGTGGTTGCCGATGCCGGGGACGATGCCCTCGTAAGGGAAGGCGCGCCGGGTGCGCAGCCGGTCGCGGAAGCCCAGGACGTCCTTGCCGGCGAGCAGGATCATGGCGAGCGTGTACTCGGCGACGGGCAGGGCGTTGGCGGCGGCGGCCGAGGAGACGAGGATGCCCCGCTGCCAGACCTCGGGGGCGGCGAACCCCTTGACCGAGCCGGCCGCGTGCAGGACGGCGCGCAGTCGCGGTGCGGCGTCCAGGGCGACCGCGTCCAGGCGGGGGCAGCCCCAGCCGGTGACGAGGACCTCGGTGCGGGCCAGGACCCGGCGCACCCGGGGTCCGGTGAGGTCGTGCGCCACCAGGGCGGGATCGATGGCCACGCACGCCCGCAGCCGCGCGAGCAGCTCGGGCGGGAAGAGGTGCGGCAGGTTCTCGGCGGCCATCGCGAACAGCGCCTGGGGACGCTCGGGCACGAATGTGACCTTTCGGCTCGGTGGCACGCGGACAGCAAGCGTTCTCTACGGTAGGTCGCGGCGGACAAGAGGGTCAACGGACACGCGAGTTCCCTGGAGGACACAGAGATGACGGTGGGCGCAGGAGCGGCGGAACCGGTGGGGGCGACGGCGGGCGAGGGGGCGGGGACCGTGTCGCCGGTCCGGCGGGAGGACGCCGGCGTGATCACCAACTGGGCGCGCACCGTGCGGTACGCGGCGCGGGAGGTGCACCGTCCGCGCACCCCGGAGGAGCTCTCGGCGCTGGTGGCGGGCAGTACCCGGGTGCGGGTGCTGGGCAGCGGGCACTCCTTCAACCGGATCGCCGACCCGGGCCCGGACGGCGTCCTGCTGTCCACCGCCGGGCTGGCGCCGGTGACGGAGGTGGACACGGCGGCCCGTACGGTCCGGGTGTCCGGCGGGGTCCGGTACGCCGAACTGGCCCGCGCGATCCACGCGCACGGTCTGGCCCTGCCCAACATGGCGTCCCTGCCGCACATCTCCGTGGCCGGTTCCGTGGCGACCGGCACGCACGGCTCGGGTGTCGCCAACGGGCCGCTGGCGTCGGCGGTCCGGGAGGTGGAGCTGGTCGTCGCGGACGGTACGACGGTGACGATCGGCCGGGACGACCCCCGTTTCGACGGGGCGGTGACCTCGCTCGGCGCGCTGGGTGTCGTCACCGCGCTGACGCTCGCGCTGGAGCCGGCCTACGAGGTGGAGCAGCGGGTGTACACCGAACTGCCGTTGCAAGGACTGGATTTCGCGGCCGTGGCGGCGGCCGGGTACAGCGTGAGCCTGTTCACGGACTGGCGGGAGCCGGGGTTCCGGCAGGTGTGGGTGAAGCGGCGCACGGACGGGCCGGCGGTGGACTTCCCGTGGGCGGCACCCGCGGCGGTACCGCTGCACCCGGTGCCGGGGATGCCCGCGGTCAACTGCACCGGGCAGCTGGGCGTGCCGGGGCCGTGGCACGAGCGGCTGCCGCACTTCCGGGCGGAGTTCACGCCGAGCAGCGGGGAGGAGATCCAGTCGGAGTACCTGCTGCCGCGGTCGGCGGCGCTCGACGCGCTGCGCGCGGTCGACGGCATACGGGGCACGGTCGCCGGTGTCCTCCAGGTCTGCGAGGTGCGTACGGTCGCCGCGGACCGGCAGTGGCTCAGCCCCGCCCACGGCCGGGACTCGGTCGCGCTGCACTTCACCTGGGTGCGCGACGAGGCGGCGGTCCTGCCGGTGGTGCGCCGGCTGGAGGAGGTGCTGGAACCGTTCGATCCGCGTCCGCACTGGGGAAAGGTGTACGAGATGCCGCCGGCCGTGGTCCGCAGGCGGTACGCGCGTCTGCCCGGCTTCCGGGCCCTGGTCCGATCCCTGGACCCCGGCGGCACCTTCACCAACGCCTTCGTACGGGACCTCCTCGACGGCTGACCGGCTCCGCGGGAACCGCCGCTCTCCCCCGCGGCCGCTTCCCCGCGCGGCCCCCGGCGGCCCCTTCCCGGGGCCCTTGTCGGACGTCCGCCCCAGCCCATAGCCTGACGGCCGCGCCGGTGCCGATGGCGCACCGGCCCGGCCGGCACCGGAAGGACAGCCGCGTGAAGCCCACCTCACGTGACCTCCGTACCGCGAACCACGACGAGGAGCCGCGCCGGATCACCGCCGGGGCTCCCGCCTCCCGGCGGCCCCCGTGACAGCGCCCTCCCCGGTACGACGGCGGAAGGACCCACGTGTCCGGACCGCACCAAGGGCTGACCCAGGAGACCGATGTCTTTGCGCACCCGCACCGTCGACCACGTCGAGGACGTCTCACCGGGTTCCGGGGCGCTGCCGCCCCGCGCCTGGTACGCCATCTCGGACGCCAAGTCCCTCTCACTGAACGGGAGCTGGCGCTTCCGGCTGTCGCCGACGGCCGACGCCGAGGACGACTCCTTCGCGGCGCCGGGGTACGACGCCGGTGACTGGGCGGAGATCTCCGTCCCCGGCCACTGGGTGCTCCAGGGCCACGGCGCCCCCGTCTACACCAACCACCGCTACCCGTTCCCGGTGGACCCGCCCCGGGTACCGACCGAGAACCCGACCGGCGACCACCTGCGCGTCTTCGACCTCCCGGCGGACTGGCCGGCACCGTCCGACGGCGGTGCCGTCCTGCGCTTCGACGGGGTGGAGTCCTGCGCCCGGGTCTGGCTGAACGGCACGGACCTCGGCGATTTCAAGGGCTCGCGGCTGCCGCACGAGTTCCCGGTCGGCCCCCTGCTGAGAACCGCGGGGAACGTCCTGGCGGTCCGCGTCCACCAGTGGTCGGCCGGCTCCTACCTGGAGGACCAGGACCAGTGGTGGCTGCCGGGCGTCTTCCGTGACGTCACCCTGCTGCACCGGCCGGCCGGCGGTGTCGTGGACTTCTTCGTGCACGCCTCCTACGACCACACGGCCGGCGCGGGCACCCTGCGTGTCGACTCCGACGTGGCGGGCCGGGTGGCCGTCCCGGAGCTGGGCATCGACATCGCGACGGGCGAGCCGGCGACCGTGCCCGTCGCACCGTGGTCCGCCGAGTCCCCCCGGCTCTACGACGGCGTCCTGGCCACCGGGGGCGAACGGGTGCCGCTGCGCATCGGCTTCCGCACCGTGGAGCTGTCCGACGGCCTGATCGAGGTCAACGGCCGCCCGGTGCTCTTCAAGGGCGTCAACCGGCACGAGTGGCATCCGCAGCGGGGCCGCGCCCTGGACCTGGAGACCATGCGTGAGGACGTGCTGCTGATGAAGCGGCACAACATCAACGCGGTCCGCACCTCCCACTACCCGCCGCATCCGGCCTTCCTCGACCTGTGCGACACGTACGGCCTGTGGGTGATCGACGAATGCGACCTGGAGACGCACGGCTTCACCGAACAGGGCTGGCGGGACAACCCCGTCGACGACGACCGCTGGACCCCGGCGCTGCTCGACCGGGCGGCCCGCATGGTCGAGCGGGACAAGAACCACCCGTCGGTCGTCATCTGGTCGCTCGGCAACGAGGCCGGCACCGGGCGGGGGCTGACGGCGATGGCCGCGTGGATCCGCGCCCGCGACGGCTCCCGCCCGATCCACTACGAGGGTGACCACGACTGCCGTGACACGGACGTGTACTCACGGATGTACGTCGGCCACGCCGAGGTGGAACGGATCGGCCGCGGCCTGGACGGCGGCCCCCGCAAACGCCGCGCGCTTCCCTTCCTGCTCTGCGAGTACGCGCACGCCATGGGCAACGGGCCCGGCGGGCTCGCCGACTACCAGCGGCTGTTCGAGGCCCACGGCCGGCTCCAGGGCGGTTTCGTCTGGGAGTGGATCGACCACGGCATCGCCCACCCCGAGCTGGGCTACGCGTACGGCGGTGACTTCGGCGAGGAGCTGCACGACGGCAACTTCGTCTGCGACGGCCTGCTGTTCCCCGACCGCCGCCCCTCCCCCGGTCTGGCCGAGTACAAGAAGGTGATCGAGCCGGTCGCCATCACCGCGCCACCCCGGCGTGAGCGGAACCGGCGGCCCGGGACGGAGGCGCACGGCACGGCGCGCATCACCAACCGGTACGACGTCACCGACCTGTCGGCGCTGGCGTTCACCTGGGCGTACGAGGTGGAGGGCGCGACGGTGCGGTCCGGCACCCTGACCGTGCCCGCGCTGGCCCCCGAGGAGAGTGCCGAGGTCGAGCTGCCCGCCGTGCCGGCCGGCGCGCCGGCCGGTGAGGCCCACTGGACCGTCCGTGCGGTGCTCGCGTCCGGCACGGCGTGGGCGCCGCCCGGCCACGTCGTCGCGTGGGGCCAGTTCCCGGCCTCGGCGCGCCGGGTGCCGTACGTCGCCGCGACCGCCCGGCCGGCGCACGGGGACGGCCTCGTCACCCTCGGTCCCGGTGTCTTCGACGCCCGTACCGGAGCGCCGCGGACGATCTGCGGGGTGCCCCTGACCGGTCTGCGCCTGGACGTGTGGCGGGCGACCACCGACAACGACGACGGTGCCGCCTGGCAGGGCGACCCGCGCCACGGGCCGCTGTGGCGCGGGCTCGGCCTGCACCGGATGCGGCACCGCCTGGACACGGTCGAGGCCGGCCGGAACGCGCTGACGGTCCGCACCCGGGTGGCGCCGGCCGGCGGGGAGCTGGGCCTTGCGGCGGAGTACCGCTGGACGTCCGACGGAGACCGGCTCCGGCTGACGGTGTCCACGGCCCCCGAGGGCCACTGGACCGTACCGCTGCCCCGTCTCGGCATCCGCTTCGCACTGTCCGGGGCCGACCGTGTGCGCTGGTACGGCGGCGGCCCCGGCGAGGCGTACCCGGACACCAGGACGGCGTCCGCGGCCGGCCGCTGGGAGTCGGCCGTGGACGACATGCAGACCCCGTACGTCCGCCCCCAGGAGAACGGCGCGCGCATCGACGTCCGCTGGGCGGAGCTGGGCGGCCTGCGCGTGGACGGCGACCCCGCGTTCTTCCTCACCGTCCGCCGCTGGACCACCGAGCAGCTGGACGCCGCCACCCACCGCACCGACCTGGTTCCGGGCGGCACGGTCTGGGTCAACCTCGACCACGGCCAGCACGGCATCGGCTCCCAGTCCTGCGGCCCGGGCCCGCTGCCCCGCTACCACCTGCGCGCCGAACCGGCGGAGTTCTCCTTCGTCTTCTCCCCGCGGCCCCTCTGCCCGCAGTCCTTCTCCCCGCATGCCGGCACCCGCCTCGCCTGACCCGTCCCACTCGGGCCCCCGGCTCCCTAGAGGCTCTAGGATAACTCCTAGTAGACCAAGGGGAGGTGGGCGGATGGCCCGGGTGGGACTCACCGCCGAGCGGCTGGTGGCAGCCGCCGCGGAGCTGGCGGACGAGGTCGGCCTCGACCACGTCGGCATCTCCGCGCTGGCCCGGCGTTTCGGCGTCAGGGACGCCAGCCTGTACTCGCACGTCCGCAACCTCCAGGACCTGCGGACACGGCTCGCGCTGCACGCGGGCGGCGAACTGATCGACCGGATCGCGGTGGCCGTCGCGGGCCGCGCGGGCAAGGAGGCGCTGACCGCGTTCGCCGGCGCCTACCGGGCCTACGCCCTGGAGCACCCGGGCCGGTACGCGGCCACCCAGATCCGCATCGACCAGACCCTGGTCGCCGGCTCCCCGGCGCTGCGCCGCACCACCGAGATCACCTACGGCATGCTGCGGGCCTACGGCCTGGACGAGCCGGACCTGACGGACGCCGTACGGCTGTTGCGCAGCACCTTCCACGGCTACTGCGTCCTGGAGGCGGCCGGGGGGTTCGGCGCGGCGCGGCCCGTCGCCCGGTCCTAGGACAAGGCGGTCGACGCCCTGCACCTCACCCTCGTGCACTGGCCCCGGGAACGGACAAGCGATGGCTGACCGCCCGCACCACGACGTCACCGGCCGCGGCCCCGTCCTGCTGCTGATGCCGGGCGGGGCCGGGCACCCGATGGGTCTCGGCCCGCTGACCGAGCGGCTGGCGCGGCGCTTCACCGTGGTGACGTACGACCCGCTCGGTCTTGCCCACGGCCGGCTCGGACTGCCGGTCGCCGAGCAGCGGGTGGCCGACTGGAGCGAAGGGGCGCACCGGGTGCTGGAGGAGGTCCTGCCGCCCGGTGAGCGGGCGTACGCCTTCGGAACCAGCTCGGGCGGCATCGCGGCCCTCGACCTGCTCGCCCGGCACCCGGAACGGCTGGCGCACGTGGTCGCGCACGAACCGCCGTGCGTGAGCCTGCTGCCGGACGGGGCGCGGCGCCGCCAGGAGCTGATCGACGGCCTCGACGGTCCCGGCCGGCCTCCCGCCGAGGGGGAGTCGGCGACGCCGATGGGCGTCTTCCTGGCCCACGTCCTGCGCCCGTTCACCGCCTGGACACCCCGGTTCACGACCGACCGTCTCACCGTGGCCGCGGGAACCGCCTCGCGCGGTCAGCTCCTCCACGACACCGCCCGCCGCGTCGCCGAACACCTCGGCAGCCCCTTCGTGGAGTACCCGGGCGGCCACCTGGGCGCCCTGGACCACCCCGACGCCCACGCCGCCCTGCTCGGCGACACGTTCCTCACCCGCACCGCGCGTCCCGGCCCCACTCCCCCACGCTGACGTCCACTCCGGCGGGGTCCAGCCGTACCCGCAGCCGCGCCGGGGTGCCCGTGGTCCAGTGGACGTCCAGGGTGCCGGTGCCGTCCGCCCGTACGGTGACCAGGTCCGCGAGTGGCGCCGGGGCCGGTTCGGCGGTCAGTCTGGCCAGTGCGGCGAAGAGAGTGGGGCCCTCGCCGGTGGTGCCGGTGAGGGTGGCGGACAGGCCCACGGCGGGCAGGAGCTCGGCTCGCCGGTCGTCGCGGGCCGCCCATCCGGTGAGCCGTACCGGTGTGCCCGGTGCGGCGCCGTCGACCAGGTGGCCGCGGACCTCCACCGCCCCGCGCGCCAGCACGACACTCGTCACGCGGGTTCCCCCGCCGCCCGTGTGCCGTGAGGCCGCCCAGCCGTCACCGACGCCCAGCGGTTCGATACCGGTACGGCTCGGATCCCCGCCGACGATCACGCTGTTGTCGTACGACGGTGCGGGCGCGGTCGCCGTCGAATAGGCCAGCCGGGTGTAGTACGGGTCGTAGCGGACGTCCTCGCTGCCGTGGTTGTGCAGCCGCACCAGGCCGTCCGAACGGGTGCTCTGAAGCAGCCAGTTGGGGGCGGGCAGGGGGCGTACCACGTCCGCGCGGTCGGCCGGACCGGGTTCCTCGCGTGCCGTCCACACCTCGTGTGCGGGTGGCAGCAGCAGGCCGAGGAAGCCCTTGCTCGCCCAGTACGGGGAGGCGGGGCCCGAATAGGCCTGGGCGAGCGACTCGTCGCGGCCGAGCCAGCCGAGCGGCAGCAGGCCCCGCAGGTCGACCGCGCCGCCGTCGAGGAAGTACCGCAGTGCGCCGGAGGCAAGGCGCCGGGTCTCACCCGGGGGCAGGGGGGTGTGGCCGGTCAGGGCGCCGAGCCAGAGCGGGGCCGCCGTCGCGAAGCGGTAGGTCAGGGAGCGGCCCTGGTGCAGCGGGGCGCCGTCGCCACCGAACAGGTGCGCGTAGTCGGCGAGATGGCGTGAGAGCCGTCCGCCGTACAGGGACAGCAGGGTGCGGTCGTCCGCCAGCCAGGCGTGCAGGACCGTGTACAGGTGCAGGGCCCAGCCGTTGTAGTAGTCGAACTTCCGGCCGTCCCCGTCGGTGTACCAGCCCTCGCCGGCGTACCAGCCCTCGATCCGCTCCAGCCCCCGGTGGATCACCCTGCGCGCCGCCTGCTCCCGGTGGCCGGTCTCCGCGAGGAAGCCGGCGACGGTGACCGGGAACAGCTCCCAGTTGCACGGCCAGGGTTGCGCGGTGAGCGCGTCCGCGAGCCAGGTGGCGGTCCGCTGGCGGACCGGGTCGTCCAGGCGGTCCCACAGCAGCGGCCGGGTCAGCCGCAGGGCGAGCGCGACGGACGCGGCCTCGACCAGCGGCTGGCTGCGGTCGGTGATCGCCGGCCAGACCCCTCCGGGTCCGGCCGCGAGTCCCTCGGCGTACCGGCCGAGCACGTTCTCGTCCCGCCGGAAGGCGGCCAGCAGCAGGGTGCGGGCGTACCCTTCGAGGCCGTCCGAGAGCCGTCCGGCGTGGCCCACATGGCCGCCGGGCAACTGGTAGAGGGCGCCGCCGGCGGTGCCGTAGGGCTCGACGGCGGCGAGCAGGGCGTCGGCGACGGCTTCCCAGTGGGCGCGGGTGTAACCGGTGTACGGGCTCGACGCGCGGTCGTCGGCGGGCAGCTTCAGCACGGCGGTGGCCTTCCTTCCCGGCGGGGCCCGGGACGCCCCGGTTCCGGTCGGGGCGCCCTGGGGGGATTCATCCCCTCCGTACCCGGCGGACGGGGGCCCCGATCCGCGTGGTCACGTGCCGCGTGTCCACTGCTGGTTGGTGCTCCCGGTGCACGTGTAGGTGATGACCGCGGCGGAGTCGGCGGTGGACGCGCCGGACACGTCCAGGCATTCGCCGCTCGTCCGGGCACGGACGGTCACGTACGACCCGGAGGCGACGACCGACCACTGCTGGGCGGCGGCGCCGGTGCAGTCCTCCTGCGTGACGTCGCTCGCGTTCTCCTGGAGACACAGGGAGCTGCCGCGGCCCAGCAGGGCGGAGTAGCCGTTGCCGAGGTCCTTGAACCACCACTTCTGGTTGGTGCCGCCGTTGCAGGTGTACTGCCCGACGGCGACGCCCTGCCACAGCGACCGGCTCGGTACGTCCACGCACTTGGAACTGTGCCGGGCGACCAGGGTGCGGTACGCGGCACCGGTGCCCGTGACGGTGCCCGCGGTGGTGTCGACGGTGATCTCCGGATACCAGGACATGCTCATCGAGGTGGCGGCCGGGAAGGCGAGCGGCAGCCACACATACCGGGAGTCGTCGACCGTGCCGCCGAAGGAGTTGCCCCAGCGGTCGCCCAGGTACAGGTACGAGGTGCCCGAAACGCCCTGCACCGTCAGTACGTAGGCGGTCTGGGAGCCGTAGGCGGTGGCGTCCCCGACGTTCGACCACGAGGTCCAGGGGCCGGAGAGGGAGGTGGCGGTGGCGTACTGCTGCTGGTTGGGATTCCAGCCGGTGGCGCCCGAAGTGAGCATGAAGTAGACGCCGTCGCGCCGGAACAGGGCGGGAGCCTCGCGGTGGCCGCCGGGCCAGGGGTTGGCGACCAGGCCGGCGATACCGGTGTAGTCGGCGGTGAGCCGGTAGATGTGCAGGTCGTAGTTCTCGTTGGCGGCGGAGACCATGTACGCGGTGCCGTCGGTGTCCACGTAGGTGGTCAGGTCGCGGGACATGTACTGGCCGAGGGGACGGAAGCTGCCCCGGTAGGTGTAACTGCCGTCGACGGTGCCGGAGACGGCCACCGCGGCGCGCGCCTCGCCGTAGTCGGTGCCGTTCTCCTTGTGCATCCACATGACGAACATGCCGGTGGCCGCGTTGTAGATGACCTTGGGGCGCTCGATGTACGCGGTGCCCAGTTCGGCGGCGGAGGACCGGGTGAGGACGCGGGCGCGGAACTCCCAGTTCGTCAGGTCCGTGGAGCGGTAGGCGTTCACGGACCGGAAGGTGTTGTCGCTGTTCCGGTCCTCGCCGAACCAGTAGTAGAAGGCACCGACCTTGATGACTCCGCCACCATGGGCGTGCACGGGGTCACCCGAAGTGTCCGTGAAACGGGTGCCGTTGCTGATCGTCCGCGGTGCCGCCTGCGCGGCGCCCGCGGTGGCCGGCGCGGCGGCGAGCGCGCAGCACAGGGCCAGCAGGACCGCGTACACGCGTCTCATCTCACGCACTCCCCTTCACGGTGTCGGCGACGGGGACGCCGAAGTCCGGGGTGCCGTCGGGTTTCCAGCCGAACCTCTGGACACGGGTGTGCCGGTTGGGGTCGTCCAGGGGGTCGCCGGTGATCTCCCGGTACTGGCGGGCGTGGTAGACGAGGACATCGCCGCGGCCGTCCTCGGTGACGGTGAAGCAGTTGTGGCCGGGGCCGTACTGCCGCGTGGTGTCGTTGCTGGTGAAGACCGGAGCGGGTGACTTGGCCCAGCTCCGCGCGTCCAGCAGGTCGCTGCCGGCGTCGGCGGTCAGCAGGCCCATGCAGTAGTGCCGGTCGGTGGCGCTGGCCGAATAGGTGAGGAAGACACGACCGTTGCGCTTCAGGACGGACGGTCCCTCGTTGACCCGGTATCCGACGCACTCCCAGTCGTACTCCGGGGTGGAGAGCCGGACCTGGGGGCCGGTCAGTGTCCACGGGTCGGCCATCTTCGAGATCCACAGCGCGGTGTTGTCGTCCATGCCGGGCTCGTGCTGTGCCCACACCAGGTAGCGGCTGCCTCGATGGGTGAAGGTGGTGGCGTCGAGGGAGAAGGTCTCCCAGGCGGTCCTGACCTGACCCCGTTCCACCCAGGTCCCCCTGAAGGGGTCGGGGTGGGCGTTCTCCAGCACCCAGATACGGATGGCCCACACGTCCTCGGCGGGGGCCGAGGCGAAGTAGACGTACCACTTGCCGCCGATCCGGTGCAGCTCGGGCGCCCAGATGTGCGCGCTCATCGGGCCGGTGGTGTGCGCACGCCAGATCACCGACTCGGCGGCCGTGGACAGGCCGTTCAGGGTGCGGGCACGGCGCAGGACGACGCGGTCGTACTCGGGGACGGTGGCCGTGAAGTAGTAACTGCCGTCGGTGTGGCGGGTGATGTGCGGATCGGCGCGCTGGAGGACGAGCGGGTTGGTGTAGCGGGCCGCCCTCGACGGGACGGGGGCCGCCTGGGCGAGGCCCGGAGTGACGGCGAGGGCACCGGCGGCGAGCGCGGCACCCTTGAGCATCAGTCTGCGGCTGGGGACTGCGGGCGGGTGTGCTCCGGGCAGGTCGTGGTCGCGGCTCATGCGGTCTGCCTCTCGCTGGGGCGGAGCTGTTTCGAGCACCGCTCGTTCGGTATTTCGTACGCCATCTGAGATCACGAACGTCGAAAAGGTAGAGGCGGGTCACGGGAGGGTCAATGGGCCCGACGGGAGAAGGGGAAAGCCCTTTCATCGTCGAGGTGCTCACTTCCTGGACACGGGAGCCTCGCGGATCGCGCGTCGATTAGCGTCGTGACATGACCAGCGACCTCTCCCCCGGCCTCGCCGGCGCCCTCGCCGGCGGCGGCACGGTCGTGCTCGACGGCGGCCTGTCCAACCAGCTGGAGTCGGCCGGGCACGATCTGAGCGACGAGCTGTGGTCGGCACGGCTGCTCGCCGAACGGCCGGACGCGGTGACCGAGGCCCACCTCGCCTACTTCCTCGCGGGCGCCGACGTCGCCATCACGGCCAGCTACCAGGCCACGTTCGAGGGCTTCGCCCAGCGCGGCACCGGTCACGAGGAGGCCGCGCGGCTGCTCGCGCTCAGCGTGGAGCTGGCCCGTGCGGCGGCCCGGCGGGCGGCCGGCACGGGCATCCGACGGCCGCTGTGGGTGGCGGCGTCGGTCGGGCCGTACGGGGCGATGCGGGCGGACGGCTCCGAGTACCGGGGCCGCTACGGGCTGAGCGTGGCCGAGCTGGAGCGCTTCCACCGGCCGCGGATCGAGGTGCTCGCCGCCGCCGCGCCCGACGTCCTCGCGCTGGAGACCGTCCCGGACGCCGATGAGGCCGCCGCCCTGCTGCGGGCGGTACGCGGGCTGGGGGTGCCGGCGTGGCTGTCGTACACGGTCGACGGCCGGCGGACACGGGCCGGCCAGCCCCTGGAGGAGGCCTTCGCGCTCGCCGCCGACGCCGAGGAGGTGATCGCGGTGGGAGTCAACTGCTGCGCGCCGCGGGACGTCGGACCCGCGGCGGAGCTCGCGGCCCGCGTCACCGGCAAACCGGTCGTGGTCTACCCCAACAGCGGCGAGGCCTGGGACGCCGGGGCCCGCGCCTGGACAGGCCGTACGACGTTCACTCCCGAGCAGGTCACGGGGTGGCGGGAGGCCGGAGCGCGACTGATCGGCGGGTGCTGCCGGGTGGGCCCGGACACGATCGCGTCGATCGGGCGGGCGCTGGAGACGGCGTGAGGCGGCACACCGAGCGCAACCCGGGCCGGCCGCCCGAGCGCTGCGCGACGTGAGCTCGCCACCGGGACCCTGAGCACGGCCTCGACCGGCCGGCCGAACCCCGGACACGGGGTGGGCTTGCCTCCGGCCGCCCTGGACCTGGGGCGGAGCTTGTCACCGGCCACCCCGGACATGGCGCGGACTCGCCGGCGGCACCCTGGATACGGGATGAGCCCTGTCACCGGCCGTCGCGGACATGGCCCGGACTCGCCGGCCGAACGCCGGGCACGTGGGCTTGTCGCCGGGCGCCCTCGGCACGGCCCGCCCGGACGCCGCCCGTACCCGCCACCCGCTTCGAGGGCGGCGCCGGGCGGGGCGGTGACGCACCCCGAGCGGCGTGGGCCGTGTCAGCGGCGCGGGGTGTTCACCGAGTGGCGCAGACGGCGCAGGGCGGCGGCGAGTTCGGCGCCGGGGGCGCGGGGCACGGTGGTCCGCGGGGGCTCCGGGGTGCCCTGCGCGGCCGGCCACAGGCCGATTTCCGCGTCCCGCGGCCCGTACGCCGTGTACGGCACCCCGTCACCGAAGATCCGTACGGGATGCGTGGCGTCCCACGCCGGCCACCCGGGATCGCCGCTCGCCAGGAACCCGACCCACGCCCCGTGCATCGCGTCGCACAGTTCCTGCGGCGCGCCCTCGCCGGCCAGCCGCTTCGACTCGGGCGCGTCCCCGGTGCCGAACACGAAGCCCAGTTCCAGCGCGTGGCAGGCGCCGAGGCCGGGGAGGCGGGACGGCCAGGCGAACTCGTAGAGGTACGAGGTGCCGGGGCGGGCGTCGGCGACGCGGTGCAGCGGGACGCGCAGCAGGTGGTCGGTGACCATCTGCCCGACGATCTCCGCGGCCCCGGTGCCGGGACGCAGGGTGCGGTAGCCGCGCGGCACCTCGTGGCCGGTGCGGCAGCGGGCCATGGCCCCGGCCAGGGCGACCGGGCCGAGCCGGTCGACGCGCTCCCCGAGGCGGCCGGGCACGAACCACAGCCGGTACTCGTCCCGGGTCCAGCCCATCAGCAGGTCCACGCCCGGGGCGGCACCGGCGCCGGCCAGCGCGTCCAGCGGGTCCCGGGGCACGAGGCCGCCGTCCATGACGATGCCGAACGCGGGCCCGCCCAGCACCGGGCTGCTGAGCCGGCCGGCCTCGGCCTGGACCCGCAGGAGCAGGTCGCGGTCGACGGCGGCGAACGCCTCGGCGGTCGCCGGGACCTTCAGCCGGGCGGCCATGCGGCGCACCATCCGCCGTACCTTGTCCCGGTCGCAGACCCCGGGCGCGCCGCTCTGGAGCACCGCCCGCCGGATGAGCCCCCTGGTCGCGGGTGCGGCGAGCAGGACGCCGGCACTGATCGCGCCGGCCGACTGCCCGCACAGGGTGATCCGGTCCGGGTCGCCACCGAACGCCCCGATCGTCTCGTGCACCCAGCGCAGGGCGGCGAACTGGTCGCGCAGGCCGGGGTTCGGGGGCGCGTCCGGGAAGAGTCCGTAGCCTTCTACGCCCAGCCGGTAGTTGACCGAGACGCAGACGACCCCGTCACGGGCGAAGGCGGTGCCGTCGTACACCGGCACGGCTGAGGAACCCCTGGTCAGGGCCCCGCCGTGGAGCCAGACGAGCACCGGGAGCCGGGCGCCGGGACCGGGTTCCGGGGTCCACACGTTGAGGTTGAGGCAGTCGTCCCCGGGGATGACCGGGTCGGACAGGTACGGGGTGAACGCTTCGGAGTACGGGGGTTTCGGCGCGGTCGGCCCGAAGGCGCCGGCGTCGCGCACCCCGTCCCAGGGCTCGGGCGGCGCGGGCGGGCGGAACCGCAGGGGGCCGAAGGGCGGGGCGGCGTACGGGATGCCCCGGAACACCGCGACGCCCCGCTCGTACCGGCCGCGTACGGCACCGTGGGGCGTCATGGCCACGGGGTCCGCCCGGTCTGCCGTCATCGCCCACCAGCCTCTCGCCGCGTCCCGCACCGTGCCCGGCGGCGCGCGCGTCGCTCCACATCAGAGCATCACAGTGCGCGGAAGAATTCCGCCGCACAGGCCCTGTGCTGGGCCGTTCGGCGTACGCCGGCCGTGCGGGCCGGACGTGTGCCGGGCCGTGCGGCGTACGTCCGCGCGCCGGAACCCGGCCGGTGCGGATCCGCGCACGCCCGCCGTCTTCCCGCCATGGTCACGGCCCGTCTATCGTAGGAAGCGCTTTCTGTCCATCGCCGCGCGGGCGGCGGAGGCGGTGCCGGTCGCGGCTCCCGAGGGCCCACGGACGGGCCGGAGAGGTGGTTCCCCATGGTCCGAGCGGGAGGTGCGGGCGTGGCGGCCGGACCGACGCTGGCGGTGGTGGCCCGGGAGGCGGGCGTGTCCGTGCCCACCGCCTCCAAGGTGGTCAACGGCCGCGAGGACGTCGCCCCGGAGACCCGCCGAAGGGTCACCGAGGCGCTCGACCGGCTCGGCTACGTGCGCCGCCCGCGCTTCGACGCGGCGAAGGCACCGGGCCTGGTGGACCTGGTGCTGCACTCGCTGGAGGACTCCTCCTCGGGCGCGGTGCTGCGCGGTGCGGAGGCGGCGGCGTACGAGGCGGGCCTGGAGGTGGTGGTCTCGGCGGGGCCGGCCCGGACGCGTGACGGGCGGCCGGAGCGCGGCCGGCTGGAGAGGCTGGCCGCGCGCGGCTCGTCGGGAGCACTGGTGCACCTGGCGGAGCTGTCCGCGACGCAGTACGCGTGGCTGGAACACCACCGCGTCCCGTACGTGCTGATCGACCCGGCGCACGAGCCGCCGGCCGGCGTGGTGTCGGTCGGGGCGGCCGACCGGCAGGGCGGGGCCAGCGCGACCGGGCATCTGCTGGGGCTCGGCCACGAGCGGATCGCGGTGATCACCGGCCACCCGCGGACGGTGACGGGAGCCGCCCGTCTGGCCGGCCACCGGGCGGCGCTCGCCTCGGCCGGGATCCGGTACCGCGCGGAGTACCTGCGGCACGCGGGCGACGACGAGGCCACCGCCCGGCTGCGCACGCACGAGCTGCTGGACCTGCCCCGACCGCCGACCGCGGTGTGCTGCTCGGACCGGGTGGCGCTCGGGGTGTACACGGCGCTGGCCGAGCGGGGGTTGAGCGTGCCTGACGACATCAGCGTGGTGGGCTTCGGTGACCTGCCCGAGGCCCGTTGGGCGGTCCCGGCGCTGACCACCGTCCGCCGGCCGCTGGCGGAGATGGCGGCGGCGGCGCTGCGGCTGCTGATGCGGATGACGGCAGGCGAGCGCCCGGAGGGAACGCGCACGGAGCTGCCGACGCGGCTGGTGCGGCGGGCGAGCACGGCCCCACCGGCCGACTGCGTGAACGCTGCGGCCCGTTCGGACGCAGGACGGTGACCCGGGCCCGGCACGGACCGTTCGCCGGGCATGGACCGCACCACGCGTACCGCCGCGGCCCTCGCCCCGGCCGCGGTCGCCCTGGTCGCCGCCTACGGCACGGCCGACGCCACCGGCCACACCCTCGCCCCCGGACAGCGGCGCGTCACCGCGGCCTCGCCCACCGGCGCGCACGAACCGGAGGAGGACGTCGAGGTGGACGAGGACGGCCGCCCCGGCCTCACGGAGGTCTGAGCGCCTCCGCCACGGCACCACCGGTAACGGTCACGGCCGGGCATCTCCCGCACGGGATGCCCGGCCGTCACCTGCGTTCCGTCGCCCCTGGGCGCAGCGCCTTCGAGGTGCGTCCGGCTCGGCTCTGTGCCTCAGTCCGGTGCGTCGTGGGCGCCGGTGCCGAAGAGGGCCTCCACCACGTCCACGGCGCTGCCGTCGTGGTCGCTGCCGGCGGTGCCGCTGCCGGTCTGGAGGTTGGCCGTGCGGTCGACTTCCAGGATCGAGTCGGCGTGGGAGTTGTCGATCACGGTGATCAGGCCCCCGTTCCCGGCGGCGGCCGTGGCGTGGGGGCCGGCGCCGAGGAGTGCGGCGGCGACCGCCGCGACCACGCCGAGCCGGGGTACGGCGCCGGTCACACGCCCACTCCTTCGGGGGTGAGCCGCTCCGGGGCGATGTTGCGTTCCAGCAGGCTGGTGGCGGCCCGCACACCGACGCCGCTGGCGGGGTCCACCTCCGGCAGCCGGCCGTCGGCCGCCTTCAGACCGCAGAGCGCGGAGTCCACGGCCTCGTGCGCCGCGAACAGGCACGGGGTGCTGTAGATGGCCACGTCGACGCCGAGGTCGGACAGTTCACCGAGGGACAGACGCGGCGACTTGCCGCCGGCGATCTGGTTGAACAGCAGCGGCTTGTCCCCGACGACCTCCCGGATCCGCCGGATCCACGCCACGCTGCGCACCCCGTCGACCAGGACCACGTCCGCGTCGGTGGCCGCCAGCCGCTCGGCGCGGTGGAGGATGTCGTGCTCGTCGGTGGCGTCGGTGCGGGCGACGACGACCAGGTCCCTGCGGGTCTCCAGGACCCGGTGCAGCTTCTCTAGATACTCCTCCAGCGGCAGCACCTGCTTGCCGTCGGCGTGACCGCAGCGGCGGGGCCGCTTCTGGTCCTCGAGGATCACACCGGAGGCGCCGATGCGCTCCAGGCCCTCGACGACGTGGCAGGCGACCTCGGGGTCGACGTACCCGTCGTCGATGTCGACGAGGAGGTGGTGGTGGGGGAACGCGCCCCGCAGCCGCTGGACGAAGGCCACCATGTCGGGCCACGCGATGAAACCGATGTCCGGCAGGCCGTAGTACGAGGCCGCGAAACCGAAGCCCGAGACGAACATCCCGTCGTAGTGCTTGGCCGCGATCGATGCGGAGTACATGTCATACACGCCGATCAGCGGGGTGGTCCCGGGCCCGGCGATGCGCTCGCGCAGCTTCTTACCGTAAGTCAAGGTCCGGCTCCTTGTGTGGGTGGGTGACGCGGGACGGGGAGGGTCCGCCGCGTCTCGACGCCCTTTACCAAGACAAGAGCATCTCTAGAAACTCGCCTGACCTTCTGCCTACGCGCGCTTTACTCACCCCAATGGGGGTACGGGTTCACCGCAGAAACGTCACTCGGCGAGCCGCCCCGCCCAGGTGAGCCCGCCGATGAGGTGGCCGAGGAAGGCCGGGTCGCCGTAGGCCCCGGCCGTGTGACCGAGCGCCGTGTAGAACATGCGCCCGCCTGTCCGGTCCTGCTCCCGGCACCAGGCCAGCGGATGGTCCGCGCCCATCCCGCCGCCGTCGTACGAGGTCTCGTCGGCGCGCAGCAGCACCCGGGTCCGGCCGCGCGGCACCTGGTCGAAGTCGTACCACTCGTCGGTGAACTCCCAGACGAGCGGCAGCCCCCGCGTCGCGGGGTGGCCGGGGTCCGCGACGAGGGCGCGGCCGGGCTGGCAGGCGGGGTGCCGGGTGAAGCGCGCGCCGAGGAGTCCGCCGAACCACGGCCACCCGTACTCCGTGCAGGCCGCCGCGTGCACCCCGGCGAAGCCGCCGCCCGCCGCGACGTACTCCCGCAGCCGCTCACGTCCGTCCGGGGTCAGCACATCGCCGCTGGTGGAGAGGAAGACGACGGCCGCGAACCCGTCCAGCGGCCGTTCCAGGTCCGCGGGCTCCTCGGTGTGCTCGACCGCGAAAGGGCCGTGGGCCCGGACGGCGGCGACGGCGTCCGGGATGGAGTCGTGCCGGTAGTCGGTGGTGCGGGTGCAGAGGAGGAGACGGGGGGTCATGCGCCCATGGTGCCGCACGGCTTCCCCACCCCCCGTGGCCCGGACGGTCAGTGGTCCCGGTGCGGGGTGTCGCCGTTGGTCCTGTGGATGTGGTGGGGGTTCTTCGCGTGGGCGCGCAGGCGGGCCGTCACGTCCTCCGGGGGAAGGAAGCGGGACCAGCGTTCGGGGAACTCGGAGGGCATGTCGGGGTCGTCCGGGTCGGCGTCCAGGGCCGCCGCGGCGCGGGCGACGTACTCGGCGACCTGCGCCTCCCGCAGCCGGTCGTTCGCCTCGCGGGCGGCGGCCGTGGCCGCGGCGGGCCAGACCCGGTCGATGGCCGCGTTCACGGCCGCGCCGACCAGTACGGCGAAGGCGGACACGCCGATCCACAGCAGGACGGCGACGGCGGCGGCCAGGGAGCCGTAGATCGTGGCTCCCTCGATGGTGCTGGTGAGGTAGATGCGCAGCAGGAAACTGCCGAGGACCCACATCGCGAGAGCGACCAGCGCGCCGGGCACGTCCTCGATCCACGGCGAGCGGACCGGCACCGACACGTGGTAGAGGGTCGTCAGGAAGACGATGGAGAGGACGATCACGACCGGCCAGTACAGGACCTGCACGACCGTCGCCGACCAGGGCACGATCCGGACCACCGCGTCCGGTCCCGCCACCATCAGCGGCAGCGCCACCGAGCCGATCAGCAGCGCCACGACGAACAGCAGGAAAGCCATGATCCGGGTCTTGACGATGCCCCGGACGCCGTCGAGGCCGTACATGACGGTGATGGTGTCGATGAAGACGTTCACGGCGCGCGAACCCGACCACAGGGCGAAGAGGAAGCCTATGGAGATGACGTCGGGCCGGCCGCCCCTCATCACGTCGTGCAGGATCGGCTGGGCGATGTCCTTGACGCCCTTGTCGGACAACACCGTGCGCGAGGCCTCGAGGAGGTTGCTCTCCAGACTGTGGATGGTGTCGGCGCCGGTCCAGTCGTCGACGTAGCCGAGCAGCCCGATGAGGCTCAGCAGCAGCGGCGGCACCGACAGCAGCGTGAAGAACGCCGCCTCGGCCGCGAGCCCCAGGATGCGGTACTCCATGCAGGAGTTGACGGTGTCCTTGAGCAACAGCCAGGCGGTCCTGCGCTTGGAGACGTTCCGGTAGAGGGCTCTGGCCCGGTGGAGCCGGCCGGCGGGCCGCTCGGGGGGTTCACTTGCTGGCTGCACGTCCTAACGGTATCCGCCGAGCCGGGCCCGCCTCACCTTCCGGGGGCGGTCACCGGTCCGGCGCACCGGGTTTCCGTTCCCGCGGTCCGGTTTACCCGCTCCGGCGGGCCGGGCTCCCCTCACCCGTGGACCAGCCCTCCCGCTCCGGTGGACCACTCCCGTGGACCGGCTCTCCCGCTCCCGCGCCCCGCGTCTCCGGCCCGGCGCGCCCCCTCTCCGTCGTCGTGCCCGGATTCCGGCGACGTGCCACGGCGGGGGTCATCACGGCCGCCGTCCCGGGTAGGTGACCGGCATGGCAGGCACCCCCACGCACACCGTGACGAACCAGCCGCCCCCACTGGTCGGCTACGACCTCTTCACCGCCGACCGGGCCCTCACCGAGGCCGTCGGCCGCCACACCGCCCCCGACGTCCTGGACGAGGTGCGCGCCGAGCTGACCGCGCTCGGCCGGGCCGCCGGCTCGGCCCAGCTCCAGCAGTGGGCGGCGCAGGCCGACGAGCAGCCGCCGCGACTGCGCACGCACGACCGCTACGGTCACCGGATCGACGAGGTCGAGTTCCATCCGGCCTGGCACCGGCTGCTCGGCAAGGGCGTGTCGGCCGGGCTGACCGGTGCCTGGACGCGGCCGGCCGGGCACGTGCGCAGGGCGGCCGGGTTCCTGGTCTGGACGCAGGTCGAGGCGGGCACCTGCTGCCCGCTGTCGATGACCCACGCGGCCGTGCCCGCGCTGCGCGCCGACCCCGCGCTGGCCGCCGAGTGGGAGCCGCGGCTGACGTCGACGGTCTACGACCGGGCGTTGCGGGCCCCCGCGGAGAAACCCGGAGCACTGTTCGGCATGGCCTTGACGGAGAAGCAGGGCGGCAGCGACGTCCGCGCGAACACCACGCAGGCACGGCCCCTCGGGGAGGCCGGGACGTACCTGCTGACAGGCCACAAGTGGTTCTGCTCGGCGCCGATGTCGGACGCCTTCCTGGTCCTTGCCGGGGCGCCGGGCGGGCTGACCTGCTTCCTGGTCCCGCGGATCCTGCCCGACGGCACCCGCAACGTCTTCCTGATCCAGCGGCTGAAGGACAAGCTGGGCAACCGCGCGAACGCCACCGCCGAGATCGAGTTCGCCGGTACGTGGGCGCGCCGGGTCGGTGCGGAGGGCGACGGGGTGCGGACCGTCATCGGGATGGTCGCCGCGACCCGGCTGGACCGCGCGGTCGGCTCGGCGGGGCTGATGCGGCAGGCGGTGGCGCAGGCCGTGCACCACTGCACCCACCGGGCGGCCTTCGACGGGAAGCTGGCCGACAAGCCGCTGATGCGCAACGTCCTCGCCGATCTGGCGCTGGAGTCGGAGGCCGCGACCGCCCTGGCGCTGCGGCTGGCCGCCGCCTGCGACGACGGCGGCGAACGGGAGCGGGCCTTTCTGCGGCTCGCGGTGCCGGCCGCGAAGTACTGGATCACCAAACGGTGTGCGCCGTTGGCCGTGGAGGCCGCCGAGTGCCTGGGCGGCAACGGGTACGTCGAGGAGTCGGGCCTGCCCCGGCTGGTGCGCGAGTCACCGCTGAACTCGGTCTGGGAGGGCGCCGGGAACGTGCAGGCGCTGGACGTGCTCAGGGTGCTGGGCCGGGAGCCGGACGCGCTGGACGCCTGCCTCACCGAGATCGGCCGGGCGCACGGCGCCGATCACCGCCTGGACCGGGCGGTGAAGGACCTGTTCACCGAACTCGCCGATCTGGAGGGCATGGAGGGGCGGGCGCGGCGGCTGGTGGAGCGGCTGGCGCTGGTGCTCCAGGGGTCGCTGCTGGTGCGGCACGCGCCGCCGGAGGTGGCCGACGCGTTCTGCGCCTCCCGTCTCGGCGGCGATCACGGCGCCTCCTTCGGCACCCTGCCGGCCGGCCTGGACCTCAGGCCGGTGCTGGAACGGGCCCGCCCGGCCTGACCGCCCGGGGTCGACGGCAGCCCGCACACCGGGCCGACCCACCCGGGCCGCCTGGGACCGATGGCAGGGGGTGGTGCCGCGCCGACACGGCACCACCCCCGGCGTCCGGGCCCGTCGGGCCCGCGGACGCGCGGACGCGCGAGCGCGTCGGGGCCGAGATGGAGATCCACCCCAAGCCCTTGCCGGCTGGCCGCGCGGACGCGCGAGCGCGCCGGGGCCGAGTCTGCGCCGGTCCGCGGCGGTTCACCAGGGTTGCAGGAGGTTGCAACTCATGGGTGTTGTCGAAGAGGTGCCCGGAGTCCGTCCGTCCGCCGTGGCCGGAACGGCAGTATGGGAGACGCAGCCGGGCCGGAACCCGCCGTCCGGACGGTTTGACACCTGTGTTCGGCGCCCCTGTTTCCGAGAGGATCCCCGTGGGACACCCGCCGCTGGACGTGGCACGCCTGGCCGCCGTGGACGCGGCCCACGCGGCGCGGGTGCTGCGCGAGGTGCGTGAGGCCACGCTCTCGGGGCGACGTGCGCGGATGGCGCCCCGCCCGGTGATCGAGCAGTCGTGGGGGCGGATGCTGCGCGGCGGCCTCGATCCCGAGCACGATGTCAGGTCCGGGCTGCTGCCCCCGGACGAACTGCGGCGCCGGCGGCAGGAGTCACCCCTGCGGCACGTGCTGCCGGAGCTGCGGGAGGGTCTGCTCTCGGTCGCGGACGCCGCCCAGCACATCATGGTCGTCGCGGACGCCGACGGGCGCGTGCTGTGGCGGGAGGGAGCGGCGCGGGTGCTGCGCAAGGCCGACGGACTCGGTTTCGAACTCGGCGCGGACTGGCGGGAGGACGTCGTCGGCACCAACGGGGTGGGCACCCCGGCGGTGCTGCGGCGGCCCGTGCAGGTCTTCGCCGCCGAGCACTTCGTGCGGTCGCAGACCTCGTGGACCTGTTCCGGCGCCCCGATCACCGATCCCCGGGACGGCCGGCTGCTCGGTGGGGTGGATCTGAGCGGTCCGCTGGAGACCATGCACCCGGCGACGCTCGCCTGGGTGGACTCGGTGGCCAAGCTGGCCGAGGCCCGGCTGCGGGAGCTGCATCTGGACTCGCTGGAGCGGCTGCGGGCGGTGGCGGCGCCGGTGCTGGCCCGGCTGGCCGGGCGGGCGGTGGCCGTGGACCGGGACGGCTGGGCGGCGGCCGTGACCGGGATGCCGTACGTGCGGCGGGTGGCACTGCCGAAGGGACTCGCGCCGGGCCGCCGGTGGCTGCCCGCGCTCGGTGTGTGCGCGGTGGAACCGCTGGGCGGGGGCTGGCTGCTGCGGGCGGACGACGAACCGCCCGCCACCGCGGTGCCCCGGATCGTGCTGGATCTGGCCGGGCCGGACCGCCGCACGGTGACGGTCGTGGCGGCGTCGGCTTCCTGGACGCGGGAGCTGAGTCCCCGGCACGCCGAGTTGCTGTTCCTGCTCGCCGAGCACCGCGGCGGCCGCGGAGCGGCGGAGCTGGCCGAAGACCTGTTCGGGGACGCCTCCAGGACGGTGACCGTGCGGGCGGAGATCTCCAGGATCCGGCGGTATCTCGGCGAGTTCCTCCAGCACCGGCCGTACCGCTTCCGCGCGGATGCGGACGTCGAGGTGGTGCTGCCCGCCGACACCCGTGACCTGCTCCCCCGGTCCGCCGCTCCGGCAGTGGCCCGCGAACGGAACGGCGTGGACAACGGCCGGGCCGGGCCGCCCCGTCGGCACACGCCGGCGGCCCGGACGGTGGCCCCGTGAGCGCGTCTTCCGTCCATGTGCGCGGTCTTTGCCCTACGGGGCCCGTTCCTGCCGTAGCATCCCGTACGGGCCTCCCCATCTGCTCCTCGCGTCAACGTACGGACCATCAGGCGCAGTTGGCCCGCCCTCTGGAGGAGAGATGAAGCATCGCGGCAGGCACCGCCGGCGCAGGCGGGGAGCGGCACTGCGCGGCGTGCTGGCCGGGACCGCGCTGGCGCTGACCGCCGCCGCGACCCTGATCAGCGCGTCACAGGCCCAGGTCGCCGAGAATCCCGGCGCGCTCAAGCCGTTGACCTCCCCGGCGGACACCGGCCCGCTCCGGCTCCAGGAGCACCTGGTGCCCGGGCGCACCCTGGACCGGCTCGCCGCCGGGATGGGCCGCCCGGTCGGCGTGGACGCCGTACTGCGTGGCGCCGACCGCGCTCTGCGCGAGTCCGGCGACTGCTCCTCCGACGACCGCGCCTCCCTGCCCGTCGCCCCGGCCGCCGCCCGCGCCTACTGCTGGGACCCGGCCGACACCGCCTCCGGCGCCTGGCGGCCGGCCTCGGTGACCACCTCCGGGGACGCCGGCGGCGACGGTGTCTGGGGCACCCACCGGGTCGTCCTGGCCGGCTGGACCCACCGCGCGGGCACCGGCCGCCCCGCCGAACGGGGCCTGGCCCGGGTCGCCTTCGTCGACGCCGACGATCCCGCCCACCTCGCCTACCGCTGGGTGCTGCTGGTCGTGCCGACGCACGGCGGCCGGGACTACCGGCCGCTGGCCTCCGGGATCTCCGGCATGGTCTGGTACGAGAACAAGCTCCTGGTCACCACCAGGGCGGGCAGCGCCGACGCGCTCTACGTCTACGACCTCGACCGCATCCAGCGCACCACGGTCGACGGGCCGGCGATCGGCCGGGTGCCGGGCGGCTGGTCCGCCGACGGGTACCGCTATGTGCTGCCCGCGGTCGGCTCCTACCGTTTCGCCTCCGGCCGCTGTGCCGCATTCGGGCCGCCGTGTCCGGGTGCGCTGGCTGTCGACCGCGGTACGGCGCCCGACAGCCTGGTCGCCGCGGAGTGGACCGCGCCCGGCGGCGACCGGCGTACCCGTCTGTGGCGGTACGCGTTCAGCACCGACCCGGCGCGTGCCGGGTTGCTCGCCACGGACGCCGCGGGCCGCGCGGACCCGGTGGAGGCCTACCGGACCCGGGCGACCGGCGTCCGGGGCGTGCTGTCGTACCGGAAGGCCGGGGCGGACCGCCCGTCCTGGTATGTGGGACGCCTGCCCGGCTCGCAGGACGGACACGGCGGGCTGTGGCGGCAGGACACCGACGGCGCCCAGGGGGCCCGGTGCGGCTCCGACACCTCGCACCGCTGCTGGGCGCGGGACGCGGGCTCCCTCTCCTACTGGCAGGCGACCGGCGATGTGTGGTCGCTGTCGGACCGGATGCTGTTCGCCCTGCCCCTGGCCGGTCTCGACCGCTCCCTGGGCTGACCGGGGCCGATCGACAGACCGGGCGGCGGGATGATTCCCTGGCCCGCATGAGCAGCGTCCCTGTCACCACGTGGTCCCTGGAGCAGACCTCCCCGGCCGACCTCCTGCCCGCCGCCGCCCCCGACGGCGAGGTCCGGATCGTCCACGCCGGGGTGCCCTCCCCCGAGCTCAGCCGGTTCCTCTACGCGTCGGTCGGCGGCGACATCCGGTGGACCGACCGGCTGGGCTGGACGTACGCGCGGTGGCAGGAGTACCTGGACCGGCCCGGCGTGGAGACCTGGGTGGCCTACGACCGGGGCACCCCGGCCGGTTATGTCGAACTGGACCCGCAGGACGGGGGCGTGGTCGAGATCGCCTACTTCGGGCTGCTCCCCGCCTTCCGCGGCCGGCGCATCGGCGGCCATCTGCTGGCGTACGGCACGGCACGCGCCTGGGACCTGGCCGAGCGGTGGCCGCAGCGGACGCCGACGAAGCGGGTGTGGCTGCACACGTGCAGCAAGGACGGCGAGTTCGCGATGGACAACTACCAGCGGCGGGGCTTCAAGCTGTTCGACACCAAGGTGGAGCTGGAACCGGAAGGCGCGGCACCGGGTCCGTGGCCCGGCGCATACCCCGCCTGACCTGCCGGGACAAGACTCCGCGCGGCGCATGTGAGCGACGACACCCTCGTCCCACATTTCGGGACAAGGATGTCCACCTAATGGACGAAGCTGGACTGTGCCGAGATCGCCGTGACACGCTTCCGTCATGTCCGGAACTGGAGTTGCCTTGGTGAGTCGGCGGCACGTCGACCTCGGCCGCATGTCCAGCGCCATCTGTCCGGCGAGCTGACCACTCCGGCACCGCCGACCCCCCTCGCACCGATTCCTGCCGCGCAAGGACGCGCGCGCCTGCCCGCATGCGCACATATGCGCAGGTCAGAGCCGATTTCCGCCTGTCCCGAAGGACGTAGAACCATGGCCGCCACCCCACAGAACCCCGCCTCCGCGCCCCGCCGCAAGGTGAGCCGTCACCGCGGTGAGGGTCAGTGGGCCATGGGTCACTTCACCCCGCTCAACGGCAACGAGCAGTTCAAGAAGGACGACGACGGTCTCAATGTGCGGACACGCATTGAGACGATCTACTCCAAGCGCGGCTTCGACTCGATCGACCCCAACGACCTGCGCGGCCGGATGCGCTGGTGGGGGCTGTACACCCAGCGCAAGCCCGGGATCGACGGCGGCAAGACCGCGATCCTGGAGCCGGAGGAGCTGGACGACGAGTACTTCATGCTCCGCGTCCGCATCGACGGCGGTGCGCTCACCACGCGGCAGCTGCGGGTGATCGGCGAGGTCTCCCAGGAGTTCGCGCGCGGCACCGCCGACATCACCGACCGGCAGAACGTGCAGTACCACTGGATCCGGATCGAGGACGTGCCCGCGATCTGGGAACGACTGGAGGGCGTCGGCCTGTCCACCGTCACGGCCTGCGGCGACACCCCCCGCGTGATGATCGCCTCCCCGGTGGCGGGTATCGCCGAGGACGAGATCATCGACGCCACGCCGGCGCTGGAGGAGATGAAGCGCCGCATCCTGAACAACCCGGCCTACTCGAACCTGCCGCGGAAGTTCAAGACGGCCATCTCGGGCTCGCCGCTGCTGGACGTCGTGCACGAGATCAACGACGTGGCCTTCGTCGGCGTACGGCACCCCGAGCACGGGCCGGGCTTCGACGTGTGGGTGGGCGGCGGCCTGTCGACCAACCCCAAACTGGGCGTGCGCCTGGGCACCTGGGTGCCGATCGACGAGGTACCGGACGTCTACGAGGGCGTCATCTCCATCTTCCGTGACTACGGCTACCGCCGGCTGCGCACGCGCGCCCGCCTGAAGTTCCTGGTCGCCGACTGGGGCGCGGAGAAGTTCCGGCAGGTGCTGGAGGACGAGTACCTGCACCGCAAGCTGGCCGACGGCCCCGCTCCCGAGCAGCCCGTGCAGCAGTGGCGCGACCACATCGGCGTGCACCGGCAGCGGGACGGCCGGTTCTACGTCGGGTTCGCCCCGCGCGTCGGCCGGGTGGACGGCGCCACACTGACGAAGATCGCCGACCTCGCGGAGGCACACGGCTCGGGCCGGGTGCGGACCACGGTCGAGCAGAAGATGATCGTCCTCGATGTCGAGCAGGACCGGGTCGAGTCGCTGGTCGAGGCCCTGGAGGCGCTGGACCTGAGCGCCCGGCCGTCCTCCTTCCGGCGCGGCACCATGGCCTGCACAGGCATCGAGTTCTGCAAGCTCGCCATCGTCGAGACCAAGCAGCGCGGCTCCCAGCTGATCGACGAACTGGAGCGCCGGCTGCCGGACTTCGACGAGCCGATCACCATCAACCTCAACGGCTGCCCGAACGCCTGCGCCCGTATCCAGGTCGCGGACATCGGTCTCAAGGGCCAGCTGGTCCTCGACGGCCAGGGCCGGCAGGTCGAGGGCTACCAGGTGCACCTCGGCGGCGCCCTCGGCCTGGAAGCGGGCTTCGGCCGCAAGGTGCGCGGCCTGAAGGTCACCGCGGAGGAACTGCCCGACTACGTCGAGCGGGTGCTGAAGCGGTTCCGGGCGGAGCGCGAGGACGGCGAGCGGTTCGCGGCCTGGGCGGCGCGCGCGTCCGAGGAGGCGCTGTCGTGAGCGAGCGGGCCGCGCCCTTCTACTGCCCCTACTGCGGCGACGAGGACCTGCGCCCGGGCGACGAGGGCCACGGTGCCTGGGAATGCGGGGCGTGCAACCGCGCCTTCCGGCTGAAGTTCCTCGGGCTGCTGGCCCGGGGGCTCCAGCGAGCCGACCACGAAGGGGACGAGCGCATATGGCGACGGCTCAGGAAGGCCGTACGGACGAGGAGTCGAAGGCACTCGCCGAGCAGGCGGGCCGTGATCTGGAGGACGCCAGCGCACTGGAGATCCTCCGGTGGGCGGTGGACACCTTCGGCGACGAGTTCTGCGTCACCTCCTCCATGGAGGACGCCGTGGTCGCCCACCTCGCCTCGCGCGTGCTGAAGGGCGTGGACGTCGTCTTCCTCGACACCGGCTACCACTTCCCGGAGACCATCGGCACCCGGGACGCCGTGGAGGCCGTGATGGACGTCAGCGTCATCACCCTCACGCCGAGGCAGACGGTCGCCGAGCAGGACGCGGAGTACGGCCCGAAGCTGCACGACCGCGACCCCGACCTGTGCTGCGCCCTGCGCAAGGTGCGCCCCCTCGAAGAGGGCCTGAGGAACTACCGGGCCTGGGCGACCGGCCTGCGCCGCGACGAGTCCCCGACCCGTGCGAACGCCCCGGTCGTCGGCTGGGACGAGAAGCGGCGCAAGGTCAAGGTGTCGCCGATCGCCCGCTGGACCCAGGACGACGTTGACGCCTACATCGCCGAACACGGCGTGCTCACCAACCCGTTGCTGAGCGACGGCTACGCCTCCATCGGTTGCGCCCCGTGCACCCGCAGGGTCCTGGAGGGCGAGGACGCGCGCGCCGGCCGCTGGGCGGGCCGCGGCAAGACCGAGTGCGGACTGCACGGATGACGAACGACCAGATTCAGGAGAACCACGTGACGACCGGAGCCACCGTCTGGCTCACGGGCCTGCCGAGCGCCGGCAAGACCACCATCGCGTACGAGCTGGCCGGCCGGCTGCGCGCCGGCGGCCGGCGCGTCGAGGTGCTCGACGGCGACGAGATCCGCGAGTTCATCTCGGCGGGCCTCGGCTTCTCCCGGGAGGACCGGCACACCAACGTGCAGCGCATCGGCTTCGTCGCCGAACTGCTCGCCCGCAACGGCGTCACGGCGCTGGTGCCGGTGATCGCGCCGTACGCGGACAGCCGGGACGCGGTGCGCAAGCGGCACGAGGAGAACGGGACGCCGTACCTGGAGATCCATGTGGCGACCCCGGTCGAGGTGTGCAGCGAGCGCGATGTGAAGGGGCTGTACGCCAAGCAGGCCGCGGGCGAGCTGAACGGGCTGACCGGGGTGGACGACCCGTACGAGGAGCCGGTCGGACCCGACCTGCGGATCGAGTCGCAGCACCAGACGGTGCAGGAGTCCGCGGCGTCGGTGTACGCGCTGCTGAGCGAGAGGGGATGGGCATGACCGCGGTCGTCACGGTGGAAGAGGGCACGCACAGCCCGTACGCCCTGTCGCATCTGGACGCCCTCGAGTCCGAGGCCGTCCACATCTTCCGCGAGGTGGCGGGCGAGTTCGAGAACCCGGTGATCCTGTTCTCCGGCGGCAAGGACTCCATCGTCATGCTGCACCTGGCGCTGAAGGCGTTCGCCCCGGCCCCGGTCCCGTTCTCCCTGCTCCATGTGGACACCGGACACAACTTCCCGGAGGTTCTGGAGTACCGGGACCGTGTGGTCTCCGCACATGGGCTGCGCCTCCATGTGGCCTCCGTCCAGGACTACATCGACCGCGGTGTGCTCAAGGAACGGCCCGACGGCACCCGCAACCCGCTCCAGACCCTTCCCCTGACCGAGAAGATCCAGAGCGAGCGGTTCGACGCCGTGTTCGGCGGCGGACGCCGGGACGAGGAGAAGGCCCGCGCCAAGGAGCGCGTCTTCTCCCTGCGCGACGAGTTCTCCCAGTGGGACCCGCGCCGCCAGCGCCCCGAGCTGTGGAACCTGTACAACGGCCGGCACGCCCCCGGCGAGCACGTCCGGGTGTTCCCGCTGTCGAACTGGACCGAGCTGGACGTCTGGCAGTACATCGCCCGGGAGGGCATCGAGCTGCCGCAGATCTACTTCGCGCACGAGCGCGAGGTGTTCCGGCGCGCCGGCATGTGGCTGACGGCCGGCGAGTGGGGCGGCCCGAAGGACGCCGAGACCGTCGAGCTGCGGCAGGTGCGCTACCGCACCGTCGGTGACATGTCGTGCACCGGCGCCGTCGACTCCGACGCCACCACGCTGGAAGCCGTGATCGCCGAGATCGCCGCCTCCCGGCTCACCGAGCGGGGCGCGACCCGCGCCGACGACAAGATGTCCGAGGCCGCGATGGAAGACCGCAAGCGCGAGGGGTACTTCTAACGATGAGCACGACCACGACCGAGGTCCTCCCGGAGACCACCCTGCTGCGGTTCGCCACGGCCGGTTCCGTGGACGACGGCAAGTCCACGCTCGTCGGGCGGCTGCTGCACGACTCCAAGTCGGTCCTCACCGACCAGCTGGAGGCCGTGGAACGCGTCTCCGCGAGCCGCGGCCAGGAGGGCCCGGACCTCGCACTGCTCACCGACGGTCTGCGCGCCGAGCGGGAGCAGGGCATCACCATCGACGTCGCCTACCGCTACTTCGCGACCCCGCGCCGCCGGTTCATCCTGGCCGACACGCCGGGCCACGTGCAGTACACCCGCAACATGGTCACGGGCGCCTCCACCGCCGAGCTGACGGTGGTGCTGGTCGACGCCCGCAACGGCGTGGTCGAGCAGACCCGCCGGCACGCGGCCATCGCCGCCCTGCTCCGGGTCCCGCACGTCGTCCTGGCCGTGAACAAGATGGACCTCGTCGGATACGCGGAACCGGTGTTCGCCGCGATCGCCGAGGAGTTCACGGCGTACGCGATCGAGCTGGGCGTCCCCGAGGTCACCGCCATCCCGATCTCGGCGCTCGCCGGGGACAACGTGGTGGAGCCGTCCGCGAACATGGACTGGTACGGCGGTCCCACCGTCCTGGAGCACCTGGAGACCGTGCCGGTCAGCCACGACCTGGCACACTGCCACGCGCGACTGCCCGTGCAGTACGTGATCCGGCCGCAGTCCGCCGAGCACCCGGACTACCGGGGGTACGCGGGCCAGATCGCGGCCGGCACCTTCCGGGTCGGCGAGGACGTCACCGTCCTGCCGTCCGGCCGCACCACGCGGATCGCCGGGATCGACCTGCTGGGCGAGCCGGTCGACGCGGCCTGGACGACGCAGTCGGTGACGGTCCTGCTGGAGGACGACATCGACGTCTCGCGCGGCGACCTGATCGTCCCGACCGAGGACGCCCCGGCCACCACGCAGGACGTGGAGGCGACCGTCTGCCATGTCGCCGACGCCCCGCTGACCGTCGGCCACCGGGTACTGCTCAAGCACGGCACCCGCACGGTCAAGGCGGTCGTGAAGGACATTCCGTCCCGGCTCACGCTCGACGACCTGTCCCTGCACCCGCACCCGGGACGGCTCGTCGCGAACGACATCGGCCGGGTGAAGATCCGTACCGCCGAGCCCCTGCCGGTGGACTCCTACGCCGACTCGCGCCGCACGGGCTCCTTCATCCTGATCGACCCCGCCGACGGCACCACGCTCACCGCGGGCATGGTCGGCGAGTCGTTCGCGTCCCCCGAACCGGTCAAGGACGAGACCGACGACGGGTGGGACTTCTGAGCATGACGACGACCGATTTCTACTCGACGTTCGCGAAGGAGGGCGGCCGCGTCGGCAGCGGCGCCCTCGGCAGCGGGCAGGGCGGGGTCGCCCGATGTGTGTGATGACGTACGCGCACCGCCTGCGCGCCCCGTCCCCCCACCCGACGTCCCGGACACGACGAAGACCGAACGCCGATTTCCCGGCCACGACCTGAAAGACCGTGACCGCCGGGCCAACGAGAGGAACACCTCCCGTGCCTGCCAGCCGCTCCACCCTGCTCCGCCGCGGCATAGCCGCCGTCGCCGCGCTCCCCCTGCTCACCCTGGCCGCCTGCGGCTACGGCTCCGAGTCCAAGGACGACGCCCCGGCCAAGGTCGCCGCCGGGTCGAAGAAGACCGACGGGCTCGACTCCGTCCGGATCGGTTACTTCGGCAACCTGACCCACGCGACCGCCCTGGTCGGCATGGAGAAGGGCTTCTTCCAGAAGGCCCTCGGCGCGACCGAGGTCAAGCCCGCGATCTTCAACGCCGGCCCGTCCGAGATCGAGGCCCTCAACTCCGGTTCCATCGACATCGGCTGGATCGGCCCCTCCCCGGCGATCAACGGTTACACCAAGTCGAACGGCCAGAGCCTCAGGATCATCGGCGGTTCGGCCGCCGGCGGCGTGAAGCTCGTCGTCGACCCGAAGAAGATCAAGTCCCTGAAGGACGTCAGGGGCAAGCGGATCGCCACGCCGCAGCTGGGCAACACGCAGGACGTGGCGTTCCTGAACTGGGCCGCGGACCAGGGCTGGAAGGTCGACGCACAGAGCGGCAAGGGTGACGTCACGGTCGTCCGCACCGACAACAAGGTGACGCCGGACGCCTACAGGTCCGGCTCCATCGACGGTGCCTGGGTGCCGGAGCCCACCGCGTCCAAGCTGGTCGCCGAGGGCGGCAAGGTGCTGCTGGACGAGTCGGCGCTGTGGCCCGGCAAGAAGTTCGTGATCACGAACATCGTGGTGTCGCAGAAGTTTCTCAAGGCGCACCCGAAGGCCGTCGAGGCGGTCCTGAAGGCCTCCGTCGAGACCAACAAGTGGATCAACGCCAACCCGGACGCGGCGAAGGCCGCGGCGAACAAGCAGCTGGAGGCGGACTCCGGCAAGGCGCTCCCGGCCAAGGTCCTGGACCCGGCCTGGAAGTCCATCCAGATCACCGACGACCCGCTGGCCGCCACCCTGCACACCGAGGCGGAGCACGCGGTCAGGGCGGGCCTGCTGGAGAAGCCGGACCTCAAGGGGATCTACGACCTGACGATCCTCAACAAGGTCCTCAAGGCCGCGGGCGGGAGCCCGGTCGGCGCCGCCGGTCTCGGCTCCAGCTGACGCCGGTCCCCGATGACTTCCCAGGAGGTGACGACCATGGCCACGACCCTCGCCGAGGCCGACCAGGCGGTCGACCACGCGGCACGCCTCGAGCACGTCTCGAAGTCCTTCGCGACACCGGGCGGGCAGCAGCTCGTCCTGGACGACATCAGCATCGATGTCGCGCCGGGTGAGTTCGTCACCCTCCTGGGGGCCTCGGGCTGCGGCAAGTCCACGCTGCTGAACCTGGTGGCCGGTCTCGACCGGCCGTCCGCCGGAGCCATCCGCACGGACGGCCGGCCGGCCCTGATGTTCCAGGAACACGCCCTCTTCCCGTGGCTGACCGCGGGCAAGAACATCGAACTCACGCTGAGACTCAGGGGAGTTCCCAAGCCCGAACGCCGGCCCAAGGCCGAGGAACTGCTCGAACTGGTCCGGCTGAAGGGCGCGTACGGCAAACGCGTGCACGAGCTGTCCGGCGGTATGCGCCAGCGTGTGGCGCTGGCCCGCGCGCTGGCGCAGGAGAGCGGCCTGCTGCTGATGGACGAGCCGTTCGCGGCTCTCGACGCCATCACCCGGGACGTGCTGCACGACGAACTGACCCGCATCTGGCAGGAGACGGGCCTGTCCGTGCTGTTCGTGACGCACAACGTGCGCGAGGCCGTCCGGCTCGCCCAGCGGGTCGTCCTGCTGTCCTCCCGCCCGGGCCGGGTGGCCCGCGAGTGGAGGGTCGACATTCCGCAGCCGCGCCGCATCGAGGACGCGCCCGTGGCGCAACTGTCGCTCGAGATCACCGAAGTCCTGCGTGGGGAGATCCGCCGCCATGGCCAGCACTGAGACGACACCGGTCAAGGACGCCGGCAGCGTCGAGGCCGGCCTCGACGCCCTGGAGACCTCGGCCACCAGCCGCCCCTCCCTGCGGCGGACCCTCGTCGACAAGGTCCTGCCGCCGGTCAGCGCGATCATCGTGGTCCTGCTGGTCTGGCAGGCTCTGATCACCCTGGGGATCGCCGACGATCCGACCAAGCTGCCGTCCCCGTCGGCGGTCTGGCACGCGGTCGAGACGGACTGGCTGGGCGGCCGGCTGCTCGACTACATCTGGACCAGCGTCTCCCGGGGCCTGCTGGGCTTCTTCTTCGCGCTGCTGATCGGGACCCCGCTGGGACTGGTCGTGGCGCGCGTGCGGTTCGTGCGCGCGGCCATCGGTCCGATCCTGTCCGGGCTCCAGTCACTGCCGTCGGTGGCGTGGGTGCCCCCGGCCCTGATCTGGCTGGGCCTGAACAACAAGATGATGTACGCGGTCATCCTGCTCGGCGCGGTTCCCTCCATCGCCAACGGCCTGGTGTCCGGCGTCGACCAGGTACCGCCGCTGTTCCTGCGGGCGGGGCGGACGATGGGCGCGACCGGGCTGAAGGGCGTCTGGCACGTCACCCTGCCCGCGGCACTGCCCGGCTACGTGGCCGGACTGAAGCAGGGGTGGGCGTTCTCCTGGCGCTCGCTGATGGCCGCGGAGATCATCGCCACGTTCCCCGACCTGGGCGTGGGCCTCGGCCAGCTGCTGGAGAACGCGCGCACCGCCAGCGACATGGCCATGGTGTTCGAGGCGATCCTGCTCATCCTGTTCGTCGGTATCGCGATCGACCTGCTGATCTTCAGTCCGCTGGAGCGGTGGGTGCTGCGCAGCCGCGGTCTGCTGGTGAAGAGCTGACGTCCCATGCGCAGTGAGCCGGTCCTCCTCGTCATCGCCCACGGCAGCCGCGATCCGCGGCACGCCGCGACCGTGCACGCCCTGGTGCGGCGGGTGCGGTCGCTGCGGCCGGGCCTGCGCGTGGAGACCGGCTTCCTCGACTTCAACGTGCCGTCCGCGCCCGGGATGCTGGAGTCGCTGGCGGCGGAGGGGGTGCGGGAGGTGGTGGCGCTGCCACTGCTGCTCACCCGGGCCTTCCACGCCAAGGCCGACATCCCCGCGGTGCTGCGGGACGCGCCGGCGCGGCTGCGGATCCGGCAGGCGGACGTGCTCGGCCCGTCCCCGCTGCTGCTGTCCGCGCTGGAACGGCGCCTGTACGAGGCGGGGCTGACGCCCGCCGACAAGGCCTCGACCGGGGTCGTGCTGGCCTCGGCGGGGTCCTCCGACCCGGAGGCGATCGCGGTGATCGCCTCCCTCGCGCGGGCGTGGTGGCGCACCGGCTGGCGTGCCGTGCGTCCCGCGTTCGCCTCCGCGTCCCTGCCCCGCACCGAGGACGCCGTACGGGACCTGCGTGCCCTCGGCTGCGCACGGGTCGCCGTCGCGCCGTACGTCCTGGCCCCCGGCTTCCTGCCGGACCGCATCGCCCGCGGCGCGGCCGGGGCGGACGTACTGGCCGATGTGCTCGGTGCGGCGCCGGAGGTGGCGCGGGTGCTGCTGGCACGGTACGACGCGGCCCGCCGTCCGGCAGTGGCGGCGCTCGGCGCGTGACGGCCGGTGCGGCGAGCGGCTACCCGGGGCCCCGTGGCGGCGGGGCCCCGGCGCTCACAGACCGAGGGCGTCGGTCAGCTGCTGGGTGAAGGTGAGGCTGGCGGTGCCGGCCGCCGCGCCGATGGCGACGTTCTCCAGGGCGGTGCGGATCCGGCCCCGGTTGGGCGGCAGACCGTCCTCCGCGGACTGTGCCAGTTCCCGCTGGACGACCTCGCCGTTGCTCACCAGCTGCGGGTACTCGGCGCGCAGCGCCTCGGCGAACCGGTCGGCCACGTGCATGAGCGCGGGCAGGTCCGGGGTGACGTAGGGGGTGCGGGTCCGGCCGCGGTCGCCGAGGTCGGCCGGGCCGTGGTCGGGTCCGAAGTGGTAGGTGCTCATGTCCTGTCCTCGCTTCTGGGGCGGCGGCTCGGGCCCGGGCCGCGGGAGCCGTCGGATGGCTGGGGATCGCGGCTTCGGCGCGCCGCCCGCCCGGGAGGACCGTCCCCTGCGCGCCCGAAGGCGCCGGGACGGCCGACGTCACCGATGCCGGGGGATGCGGGTGGCCGGGAACGCTCCGCGCGACCGCGGGAACGCCGAGAGGGCTGAAAACAGCCACCCGTCCGGGTGACGGGTGTGTGTTGACCGGCCTCCGGAAGTCGGCACGGTGGTGACCGGAGGCGCCGCCGCGGACGGCCGCGCCCGCGTCCCGGGCCCGGGACGGCGCCGGGCGCACCGGCTCGCGGGCGGGGCTCCGGCCCTGCGTGTCGCCTGGTGGTGCGCCCGTCACCGTCATCCGTCCCCTCCACGCGTTTCACCCTAGGGACGCCGCGCGGGGACTGTCGCGAGGTTCGGTGAGCCGGCCCGTCCGGGGGCGGATGTGTGCTATCGGCCACCGCGGTCCGGCGTTCCCCTGTGACGTCGGACCGCGGTGGCTCTTTGTTCTGCGCCGGGCCCGGCGTCCGCGTCACAGGGGTGCCGGAGCCGTCGCGCGTCAGGGGCGGTTATCGGCCAACTCCCCCTGGGGTCAGTCGAAGCGGAGGGCGCCGGTGCGGGTGCGCTTCACTTCGAAGAGGTCGGGATGCCGGGCCAGCACCCGGAAGCTGTCGAAGAGTTCGGCCGCTTCGGGCCCGCGGGGAACGGCGCGCAGCACGGGGCCGAACCACACCGTGCCGTCGAGGTGGAGCGTGGGGGTGCCGACGTAGCCGCCGGTCTCCGGTTCGGCACCGGCCGCGTGGCTGCGGCGGACGGCCTCGTCGTACGACGGGTCGTGGGCGGCGGCCGACAGTTCGGCGGGGAGCCCGAGTTCGGCCAGCGACTCCTCGACCACCGTGTCGAAGTCCTTGTCGCCCTGTACGTGGATACGGGTCCCGAACGCGGTGTACAGGTCGCGCAGCACCGTCTCGCCGCACCTCTCGGCGGCGGCCACCGCGACCCGCACCGGGCCGATCGAGCGGTCCACCAGGTCCCGGTACCAGTCGGGGAGTTCGTTGCCGGTGTTGTGCAGGTACAGGCTCATCACCCGGAACCGGAGGTCGACCGGGCGCAGCCGCTCGACCTCCAGAAGCCAGCGTGAGGTGATCCAGGCGAAGGGGCAGGCCGGGTCGAAGAAGAAGTCGATCCGGGTCGGGGCGGTGGGGGCGTCGGTGGCGGTTCCGGTGCTGCTGTGCGTCATACCGCCGACGCTAGAGGGCCGGTGGACCTAGGTCCCGGCCCAATCGGCGCCGCTTTCCC
Organism: Streptomyces sp. Y20; assembly: GCF_043195475.1. Lineage (NCBI taxonomy): Bacteria > Bacillati > Actinomycetota > Actinomycetes > Kitasatosporales > Streptomycetaceae > Streptomyces > Streptomyces sp. Y20. Next base: position 360,147 of record NZ_JBIDDP010000002.1, on the reverse strand, counting down.
TGGCCCACTCGACACCTCCGGACGCCCGCCGTCCGCCCCGCCCCGGCGCGTCGCGGATCGGCACGGTAGGCGTCAACCGCCCTGGTGTGCCGCCTCGTCGGCCGGTCGGACCGGTTCGGTGACCGACAGGTAGCCGGCCGGCCGGCGTTCGCGCGCGAACCGGTTCGCGAGGCGTTGCAGCAGGGCGTTCAGCGGCGTCGGCACGCCGTGCAGCCGGCCCAGCAGGACGATCTCGCCGTTGAGGTGGTCCGCCTCGATGGTGCCGGTGCCCCGGACGAGGGACTGCCAGGAGGAACCGCCGCCGCGCGGGGCACCGTCCAGCGGGACCGGCGGGACCTTGTCGCCGCGCCGCTCGTGCCCGACGTGGCGCCCGCCGGCAGTACGCCGAACTGCTCGGCAACCTCGGCAACGCCCTGGAAGCGCTCAGCGGGCCGGTGACCGGTGGGGACGCCGAGGGGCTGTACGCGCGTGCGGGCCGAGGGCGGGGCCGTGCTCGACGCGGCCGGGATCGCGTACGCGAGCGTGGACGAACAGCGCGCGGCACGCCGCCGACCTGGCGGACGCCCGGTTCGAGGCGCTGTAAGGGACCACTCGCCTGACGAATTCCCCCGTCGCCTCCCAGCGGAACCATCGCTGGCGGCCCCGGGCTCAGCCGCCCTTCGCCCGCTCGGATCGGCCGGTTCGGGGTCGTCAGGACCCGACGCGTCGCCGAGGGACCGCACCGGCCGGCCCGTCCGGCGAATGGGAGACTGGCCGGGAACGGCCCCGCGTCCGGCGCACGCGGTGTGCCCATGGACGGCGCGGAAGACGGCACGGAGGCACGACGATGGACGAGGCACGGGCACGGGACGTACTGGCCCAGGCGGGAGTGCTGCCGGGCCGGGCCCGGGACGCGCGGCTCCTGGCGCTGGGCGAGAACGCGGTGTTCGCCGCCGGCGGCCTGGTGGTGAAGGTGGGCCGCGACGCCGAGCTGCTGGAGCGGGCCGGACGCGAGCTGGCCGTCGCCGGCTGGCTGGCCGGGGCGGGCGTGCCGGCGGTGCGGGCGGCCGAGCCCGAGCCATTGCTGGTGGACGGCCACCCGGTGACCGTGTGGCACCGGCTGCCGGATCCCGTGCGGCCCGCCGAACCGCGGGACCTGGCCGGGCTGCTGCGGATCGTGCACGCCCTCCCCTCGCCCCCCTTCGCCCTGCCGCCCCGAGATCTGCTGGGCGGTGTGGAGCGCTGGTTGCGGCTCGCCGGCGACGCGATCGACCCCGAGGACGCCGCCTTCCTCCGTGCGCGCCGCGACGGCTTCGCGGCCCGGGCGGCGGCACTGACCCCGCGGCTGACGCCGGGCCCGGTCCACGGCGACGCGCTGCCCCGCAACGTGCACATCGGGCCGGACGGTCCGGTCCTGGTCGACCTGGAGACCTTCTCGGCCGATCTGCGCGAGCACGACCTGGTGGTCATGGCCCTCTCCCGCGACCGGTACGGATTGCCCGCCGACGCCTACGACTCCTTCACCTCGGCGTACGGCTGGGACGTGCGGCAGTGGGAGGGCTGCGCGGTGCTGCGGGGCGCACGGGAGACGGCCAGCTGCGCATGGGTGGCCCAGCACGCGCCGGGCAACCCCAAGGCGCTGGCCGAGTTCCGGCGCCGGGTGGCCTCCCTGCGCGACGGTGACGGGACGGTGCGCTGGTATCCGTTCTGAGCAGGCGGCGATCGCCCGCTCAGATCCCATGCTCAACAACTGCCGCCCGGAGCCCGTATCGAGTAGTGCTACGCCACCGTGCCGCTGTTCTTCGGACTTCGCCACGGGGGGGGATGCCATCAGGGCAGAAGGGTGACGAGCCCCGTCTCATAGGCGGTGATGACGAGCTGGACCCGGTCCCGGGCGCCCAGTTTGGTGAGCAGCCGTGACACGTGCGACTTGGCGGTGGCCACGGTGATGAAGAGGTCCTCGGCGATCTCGGTGTTCGACCGGCCGCGTCCAACCAGGGTCAGTACTTCCCGTTCCCGCTCGGTGATGCCCTCGACCGGCCGTAGGGAGCGCTCCGGGACAGCCGCGGGGCGCCCGATGAGGTCCGCGATCAGACGGCGCGTCACACCCGGCGCGATCAGTGCGTCGCCGGCGGCGACCACGCGGATCGCCGCGAGGATGTCGTCCAGTGCCATGTCTTTGACCACGAAGCCGCTTGCGCCGGCTCGGAGTGCGCCGTAGACGTGGTCGTCCTCGTCGAAGGTGGTCAGGACGAGGACGCGTGTGGTTGCCGGACCGGCCGTGATCAGGCGGGTGGCCTCGATCCCGTCCATGCCGGGCATCCGGATGTCCATGACCACGACGTCGGGACTGGTGTCACTGACCAGTTGGACGGCCTCGGCACCGGTGGCGGCTTCACCGACGACCTCCAGGTCGCTGTGATCGGCCATGAGCACGCGTAGACCGGACCGCGCCAGGGGCTGGTCGTCGGCGAGCACCACCCGGACGGTCATCGGGCCTCCACCGGAACTCCGACGGGTGCGGGCAGCGGCAGCCGGGCCGTCACCCGGAAGCCGCCCTCGGGGCGCGGTCCGGCGCTGAGGTGGCCGCCCAGCAGACCAGCCCGCTCCCGCATCCCGATGAGGCCGAAGCCGTGGCCCGAGCCGTCCCCGGAGGCGCCGCGCCCGTCGTCGACGACTTCCACGGACAGTTCCTCGTCTCCGTAGTCGATGGCCACCCGGCAACGCCCGGTGTCCGCGTGTCGGACCACGTTGGTCAGTGCCTCCTGCACGATGCGGTAGGCGGAAAGGTCGATGTCGGCCGGCACGGGACGCTGCTCCCCGCTGCAGCGTACGTCGACGCGTACCCCCGCGCCCGAGGTCGCTGCCGCAAGCCGTTCGATGTCCGCCAGCCCCGGCGTGGGTGCGAGCGGTGACTGCTCCGAGGCGGTCGCGCCTCGATCGGCCCGACGGAGCGACACCAGCGTGCGCCGAAGTCCCGACAGCGTCTCCCTGCTGGTGGCCTCGATGGCGCGCAGGGCCTCACGCGCCTCGGCCGGCTGGGTCTGAATGACCCGGCTGCCCACACCGGCCTGGATCGCGATGATGCCGATGCTGTGCGCGACCATGTCGTGTAACTCCCGTGCGATCCGCAGCCGTTCGGCGGTCACCGCCTCGGCCACCTCCTGTGCCCGTAGCGCCACCGCGTGCTCGCGGCGCTCGCGGCTCAGCAGACCGGCCATGCAGGATGCGGTCAAGGCCAGGAGGGCGATAACCCCGTTGACTGCCAGGCCGTCGGCATGTGCGAAGAGGCCAATCACCAGGAGTTGCACTGTGAAAGACGCGGCCACGGCCACAACCGAAGCGCGCCGTGCGCAAGTGGCGACGATGAAGCCCAGCACGAGGTCCACCGCCAGATACGACAGGAACTGGCCCTGGTACGACGCTGCCGGGCTCTCATGGGCGGAACTCGGGGGGCCCACCACCACAGCAGTGGATCCGAAGAGTGCCATGGCCAGAGCCAGCAGCGGCATCCGTCGCACCGCACCGGCGAGCAGGCTCAGAGCCAGCAGTGCCCCGACACCGTGGACCGTGCCCGATGCCCGCGGTGCGGCCCCCACCAGCAGACCCACCACGAGGAGGTAGGAGGCACCCCCTGCCCAGGCCACGGCCTTGGTTCCCGTCATCGGCGGTGTCCCCTCCCGGGAACAAGGACGAGGTGCGCGACGCGCGCAGGCAACGAAATGGTCGTCATGGGGTTCACGGGGCGAGACTAACCGGACACCAGCAGCGCGGCATCAGCCCGGGGACGTACGCCCACGGTTCAATCCGGCCGCACGATTGTCGCCCACGGCCCCATGCCCGGACGGGGCTCCTCTCGGCAGTGTGGGTGCCGTGATCGAAGTCAGCGAACTCACCAAGCGCTACGGCAGCAAGACGGCCGTCGACCATCTGTCCTTCACCGTGCTGCCGGGCCAGGTCACCGGATTCCTCGGCCCCAACGGAGCCGGCAAGTCCACCACCCTGCGGATGATCCTCGGCCTGGACGCGCCCACCATCGGCGCCGCCACCGTCAGCGGCGTCCCCTTCCACCGCCACCCGCGCGGACTGCGGCACGTCGGTGCCCTCCTCGACGCCGGACAGGTTCACGGCGGACGTAGCGCTGCGGCCCACCTGTCCGCTCTGGCCCGCAGCAACAACATCCCGCGGCGCCGGGTGGGCGAGGTACTTCATGAGGTGGGGCTGGCTGAGGTGGCAAACCGCCGCATCGGTGGATTCTCCCTCGGTATGAAGCAGCGCCTCGGCATCGCCACCGCCTTGCTCGGCGACCCGCCCGTGCTCATGTTCGACGAGCCGATCAACGGCATGGACCCGGAGGGTGTGCTCTGGGTACGTCGGCTCTTCCGGCGCCTGGCCGCCGAGGGGCGCACGGTGTTCCTCTCCAGCCACCTGATGGCGGAGATGGAGAACACCGCCGACCATCTGGTCGTCATCGGCCGGGGCCGCCTCATAGCCGCCGAGTCGGTACGGGACTTCGCGGCCCGCAGCACCCGTAGCAGCGTTGTGGTGGGGACACCGCAGGCCGCCGAGTTGGCAGCCGTGCTGACCGCGGCGGGCGCCTCGGTCGAGCCGGAGGGCTCGACCGGCGTAGAGAAACTCGCCGTGACCGGGCTCCCGGCCGACCGGATCGGGGCGCTCGCCTTCGACAACGGTATCCAGCTGAACGAGCTGACCACCCGCACCGCCTCACTGGAGGCGGCCTTCATGGAACTCACCGCCGACAGCACCGAATACCTGGCAGGACAGCCCCGATGACCACGCTCACCTCCGCCCCCCGGACCACCCCCGTCACCGCGCCGCCCGCCCGCTTCCGCGACCTGCTCGCCGCCGAGTGGATCAAGACACGGTCCCTGCGGTCCACACCGTGGACGATCGCACTCACCCTCCTGTTCGTCATCGGGTCCACCGCCGTGGCCACGCTGGCGGACAAAGCCGCGCCCTCCGGCCCCGCTGACTTCCGGCCCTACGACGCCTATCCGCCGGCCGGCTACTGGACGCTGATCCTCGTCGCCAGCAGCATGGGCGCCCTCACCGTCGTGAGCGAGTACAGCAGCGGGCTGATCCGCACCACCACCGTGGCCGTCCCGGCCCGCGGCTCGATCGTGCTGGCCAAGGCAGCCGTCACCGCCGCACTGTGGACCGCGGTCGGCACGGCCGCCTCCACCGGTTCCTTCCTGATCTCCCAGGCCATCCTGAACGGGCACCATGCCGACCTTCCGATCACCCACCCCGGGGCGCTCCGGGCGCTGGTGGCCTCCGCGCTGCTGGCTCCGGTCTGCGCCCTGGTCGGTCTGGGTCTCGGTGTTCTGCTCCGGCATACCGCCGGGACCATGGTCACCAGCATCTTCACCCTGGTGATGCTGCCCCCCATGTTCTCGGAGAGCAGCCGTTGGTCGGCGGACATCAAACACGCGCTGGTGTCGGCCGCCTGGAACCGCCTGATCCAAACCTGGGGGCCGGAGCCCGGATCCCTGGGCTACACCGCCACAGTCTCTGGCTCCTGGCTCGTGTACACGCTCTGGCCGCTGATCACGGTCGCACTCGCCGTTCTCGTCGTGAAACGCCGCGACGTGTGAGCGTGCCTCCAGGGCGCACACGTCGTGCCTTGGAGGCACACTCTGGGAAAGGCCCCGTAGCTCGTCGCAGCGTTGATTGATCCAGGCCATCAGCCGACGTACGGGATGACGGGCCAGGCCGACTCGACAGTCGCCTTCGGGTCAGACGTACGCCGAAGGTACTTCTGTAGCGACGCGGCCTGCTCGGCTGCCGCCCGTATCTGAAGATCATGCAGGTCCGCCAGTGCCAACGCTCCTATGGCCGTGTGCTTGACCCCCATGGACCGGGCGGCACGTGCCGCGGCCACCGCGTCCGCGACGGCGTTGTGCGCGTGGTGGAGCGGCACGCCGTAGTGCGCGCAGAGGGCCTGAAGGTTCCGCGACCCCTTCCTGTACCGGTCTACGTGCTTGTCCAGGACCAATGGGTCGATGACCGACGATGCCTTTCCGAACAACCGGTCACCCAAAGGCTTTATCCCATGCCGTCGGCACTCGCGGTCGAGGAGGGAGAGGTCGTACCGCGCGTTCATCACCACCAGCGGGGTTCCGGAGTTCAGCACCTCGGTGATGGCCGAGGTGATCTCTTCGATCGCGGGAGCCGATTGCATTCCGTGCTCTCGGGCGTGGCCGGTGGAGATGCCGTGGATGGCCGAAGCCTCCTGCGGGATTGCCACCCCGGGGTCGAGCAACCATGTTCGGGGCTTTGGAAGCCGCCCGTCCGGCTCCACAGCCACTACCGCCGCGGTGACGATCCGGTCGCTCTCGATGTCCGTTCCTGTGGTCTCCAGGTCGAAGGCCACCAGCGGCTGACTCGTCCAGCTCACCGCAGATCCCCGCTCATCGCTGCGGGCTGAGACATCTGAGGCGTTACTGAAGTGAGTGGATAAAAGGCCGCGTTGTAGGCGACGACCGGGACGCCCGCCGTCCAGTGGGACACCAGGGCGTCCGCGACGGCGTCGGCGACCCGGTCGGCCGGACGGCCCTCGGCCGTCGCGCGTTCGTTGCTGATGCCGTGCACGGCGACCGCGTCGGCCGGGATCTCCACGCCCGGATCGGCCAGCCACTCCCGGTGCCCCATGGGCTCACCGGCCCGCACCTCGATCACGGCAGCCGTGACGATGCGCGCCTCGCGCGGATCGGTCCCGGTCGTCTCCAGGTCGAAGCCGATCAGCAGCTCCTGGTGCCAGCCCATGGGCGGCCCCCCTTCTTGGTGGTGCTTTCCCCCAGTGGCCTTCACCCTCGCACGCGCCACTGACAATCCGGGGACCGCGTTCCGCTCGGCCGCGCGGACCGTTCAGGACACGGGGCGCGAATCCGCCCAGGCCAGCTCGAACTCCTCGCGGTATGTCGGGAAGAGTCCGGTTTCGCCCGACCGGTCCGGTCTGACCACCCGGCTGCCGTTGCGCAGCACCAGCACCGGCGACTCCATGCCCCGCGCCCCGCGCAGGTAGGACTGCACCACGGCCACGCCGTCGGCGCCGTCGCCGTCCACCAGGTACGCGGTGAAGCGGGGCGTCTCGTCGTACACCTGGATCTCGAAGGCGCCCGGGTCGCGCAGCCTCGACCGCACCCGACGCATGTGCAGGATGTTCATCTCCACGGAACGGCCCAGTTCGCCCCGCTTCATCCCGAGTTCGCGTTCGCGGCGTTTGACCGAACTGGAGGCCGGGTTGAGGAAGAGCAGCCGCACCCGGCAGCCGGACTCGGCGAGCCGGAGCAGGCGCCGCCCGGAGAAGTTCTGCACCAGCAGGTTGAGCCCGATGCCGATGGCGTCGAGCCGGCGGGCGCCGTCGAAGATGTCCTCGGCCGGGAACTGGCGCAGCAGCCGCACCCGGTCGGAGTGGACGGCGACGACGTCGGCGTACCGGTCGCCGACCAGGTCCTCGACCGCGTCGACGGGCAGCCGGCGCGCCGAGGGCACGTCACCGCCCGCGCCGAGCATCTCCAGCAGCCGCGCCGAGGCCCGCTCGGCCTGGCCGAGGACCGCCTCCGACAGGGCCCGGTTGCGGGAGACGACGTTGCGGGTCACCTCCAGCTCGTCCAGGGCGAGTTCGAGGTCCCGGCGTTCGTCGAAGTAGGGCTCGAAGCACGGCCAGTGCTGAATCACCAGTTCGCGCAGCTGCGGCAGTGTGAGGAAGCTGAGCACGTTGTCGTCGGCCGGGTCGAGCAGATAGCCCTTGCGGCGGCTGACCTCGCGTACGGCGACCGCGCGCTGCACCCACTCCTGCCCGGCCGGGCCGGCCGCGGCGACCACCCACTCGTCGCCGTGGACGGGTTCGTAGACGGGCCGCAGCACGGCGGCCACGACCGCGCGCAGCCGTTGTTCGACGAGGTTCAGCCAGATGTAGGCCCGGCCGGCCCGCTGCGCGCGGGTGTGCACCTCGCGCCAGGCGTCGGCGTCCCAGTCCAGCTCCGGCCCGATGGATCCCGCGTCCATCGGCCGGGCCAGGGACACCGCGCCGGGCGGGACGTCTGCGGAGTTCCCCTCGTGACCCTCGTCACCAGAAGGCAGCTCCAGCCCTCCCGAGCCCACCCGCGCACCGCCTTCCGCTCCCCGGGCCTTTCCCGTCTCAACGATCAAGGAAGGGTACTCCGCGAGGGGTCGGCGGTGCAGCCGGACGGTCAGGTCGGTTTCCCGTCCGCCGCGCTCAACTACGCCGGCGCCAGTGACCGTTCTGCCATGCCAGGTCCTTGGGAGTGAGCGGATTCATAGCCGTGACGTCCCGGGGGGCGATGGAGAAGCCCTGCCAGTGCACGGGCATGGGCTGCTGGTCCTCGTCCCGCACGATGTGGTGGAAGCCGACGTTCATCCAGACCACCGGGTGGCTGAGGGTCTGACCGTCGACCCACTTGTCGACGGACTGCGGGTGTCCCGCGGCGCACCCGGGGTTGTTGCTGGCGAACAGCTCGCACGGGTCGTACTCGGTGACGTACATGTCGTGCCGGGTGAAACTGCGGCCGGGGTACCGGGTGGTGGGCCCGGGGACCAGCTCGTAGGAGCGGGCGTGGCCGTCCTTGTTCCTGCCGGTCGCGCTGACCACCCGCCACCAGCGGTAGGTCTTGTAGTCGGCCGCGAGTTCCCTGGTGACCTTGGTGCGGGTGGTCCTGGCGGACGGGCCCTCCTGCCGGCCGGAGGGGGCGCTGACGGTCGAGTCGTACTGCTCGACCTTCGTGCGGGAGGAGCCGTCGAGGCCGAAGTCCAGCCGCCAGAAGACGTCGTGGCTGTGGCTGGTGGAGTAGTCCTTGGCGCCCTTGCCGATGGGCCAGCCCCGTCCGTCCTGGGCGTTGTAGTCCTCGAAGGAGAGGCTGCCGGTCGCGCCGACGTTCATGTCGATCGTGCCGTCGTCCCGGAACCGCCACTCGGTGATGTACTCGTACCAGCCGACCTGGTTGACCGTGTACACCAGCAGGTCCTTGCCCTGGGCCTGGTGGACCCGGCCGGTGGCGAAGTCCGACATCCGGTAGGCGTGGCCGCGCGAACGGGTGGTCGCGCACAGGCCGTTGACATTCGGGTGCCGCGGATCCCCGTCCGGCACCCTGACCGGCTCGACGGTGCCGCCGGGGCATTCGCCGGGTGCCAGCTCCATCAGCCCCTGGGCGAAGCCCTGGCCCGTCAGGTCGTCGTACTCGTGCTTGCCGTCGTCGTAGGGGACGTGGATCTGGCCGAGCCTGGCGCTGTTGAGGACCTTGATCGGCTTGGTCTCGCCCTTGGGCTGGTAGGAGATGTTCTCCAGGACGAGGCCGGCCTTGCTGTCGTAGCGCCGGCACATACGCCAGGTCGTGCCGGTGGACAGCTTCTGTTCGATCCTGTAGGCGCTGCTGCATCCGGCGGCCGGCGCGGCCGCGGTCTGCGGGCGGGCCGCGGCCGGGCCGGCGCCCGTGGTGGCGCCGGCGGCCAGCGCGGCGAGGGAGAAGGCGACGGCCGCTCCCTTGCGGACACGGCCGGCGGCTCGGGCCCGGACGCCGCCGGGCAGGTGCTGTGCGGGCATGACGAGGTGACTCCCTTGCCGGAGGTCGGGTGGGTGAGGCGGGCGGCGGCCGGTCAGCCCCGGTCGAGGGCAGCGGCCTTGCGGGTGCTGAGGTCGATCACCAGGTCCCGGGTGTCGATCCAGGGGCCGTTCCTGACCTTGGAGAACAGCCGCACGCAGCGCTGCACTCCGCAGTCGTCGAGCACCGCCGGCTGGGCGCCCGGTGCTGCCCGGTAGACGCCGCCGCTCAGCTCCAGCTGGTCCGGGGAGGTCAGCTCCCTGCCGGTGGCGTCCTCGTAGTCCTCCCTCAGGCCCGCGCCGAGCGGGCCGGCGATGAGGATCCGGGCCGCCTCGGAGTCCTCGGCGCGGCTCGGCGGCGGCTGGACGCCGCGCTGGGTGCCGGTCCGCCCGGCCTTGCCGGTCCGCAGGTCGACGGTCGTGGTGACGAGGGTGTCGGTCCGGTAGTCGTAGAAGGTCACGTCGGCCCGGCGCGGCGCGTCCGGATCGTCGGCCTCGCCGGGTCCGGGTTCGGCGAGGTCGACGGCGAGGCGCTGCGGACCGCGGCCTCCGCCGGCGTCGCGGCCCGTGACCGACAGCCGCCCGGTCACGGCGGCCTTCTCGACGCGCCGGATCTCGTCGTCGGTGAGCGGATCACGGCCCGTGCCCTGTTCCCGCTGGGCGGGCGCCCGCTCCACGACGCCCGGCCGGACGGTGTCCGGTCCCTCACCGGCCTGTCCCGCGGCCCGCGGGCCGCCGCCGGCGCCCCCGGAGTCGTCCGCGCCCGCCGTGCCCGGCAGGGTGACCGCGACCATCGCGGCGGTCCCCGCCGCCGCGAGGGCCGCGCCGGTCAGTAATTTCCCCAGGTGGCGGTGGACTGTCTCGCGCACATCTTCCCCCTGCTGCCCGTGGTCGTCGGGAGTACGTGTTCGCCCCGCTGGTTCGGCGCAGGGCGGGTACCAGAACCGCCATGCGCACTGGTCGGTGGGTAAGAGGGACGTAAGTCGCGGAAAGTTCCGCCACTTACGGGCACATTCGGGGGTCGACACGGCTCCCGGCGGCAGCACACCTGGGAGAGTCGTATCCATGCAGGTCTGGCCTGGCGAGGCGTATCCGCTCGGCGCCACCTATGACGGCGCCGGCACCAACTTCGCGGTCTTCACGGAGGCCGCGGACCGAGTAGAACTGTGTCTGCTGCACGACGACGGCTCGGAGACGGCCGTGGAACTGCGCGAGAGCGACGCATTCGTGCGGCACGCGTACGTGCCGGGCGTGATGCCGGGACAGCGGTACGGGTTCCGGGTCCACGGCCCGTACGACCCCGCGCGCGGACTGCGCTGCAACTCGGCGAAGCTGCTGCTCGACCCGTACGCGAAGGCGGTCAGCGGGGCGATCCGGTGGGGCGAGGAGGTGTACGGCTACCACTTCGACGACCCGGGACGGCGCAACGACCTGGACTCGGCGCCGCACACCATGGCGTCGGTGGTCATCAACCCCTACTTCGACTGGGGCGACGACCGGCCGCCCCGCACCGAGTACCACCGCACGGTGATCTACGAGGCCCACGTCAAGGGCCTGACCATGCGGCACCCCGGGCTCCCGGAGGAGCTGCGGGGCACCTACGCGGGGCTCGCCCATCCGGCGGTCATCGAACATCTGACCAAGCTCGGGGTGACGGCGCTCGAACTGATGCCCGTCCACCAGTTCGTGAACGACCACCGGCTGGTCGACATGGGCCTGAACAACTACTGGGGATACAACACCCTCGGCTTCTTCGCCCCGCACAACGCGTACGCCTCCTGGGGCGACCGCGGCCAGCAGGTGCTGGAGTTCAAGTCGGCGGTCCGTGCCCTGCACGAGGCCGGGATCGAGGTCATCCTGGACGTCGTCTACAACCACACCGCCGAGGGCAACCATCTGGGCCCGACGCTGTCCTTCAAGGGCATCGACAACCCGTCGTACTACCGCCTGACCGAGGACCCCCGCTACTACATGGACACCACGGGAACCGGCAACTCGCTCCTCATGCGGTCCCCGCACGTGCTCCAGCTGATCATGGACTCGCTGCGCTACTGGGTCACCGAGATGCACGTCGACGGCTTCCGCTTCGACCTCGCGGCCACCCTGGCCCGGCAGTTCCACGAGGTGGACCGGTTGTCGTCGTTCTTCGACCTGGTGCAGCAGGACCCGGTGGTCTCCCAGGTGAAGCTGATCGCCGAACCGTGGGACGTCGGCGAGGGCGGCTACCAGGTGGGCAACTTCCCGCCCATGTGGACCGAGTGGAACGGAAAGTACCGGGACACCGTGCGGGACCTGTGGCGGGGCGAGTCGCGCGCGCTGGCGGAGTTCGCCTCCCGGCTCACCGGCTCCTCGGACCTCTACCAGGACGACGGCCGCCGTCCGCTGGCCTCCATCAACTTCGTCACCTGCCATGACGGCTTCACGCTGCACGACCTCGTCGCGTACAACGACAAGCACAACGACGCCAACGGCGAGGAGAACCGGGACGGCGAGAGCCACAACCGGTCCTGGAACTGCGGGGCGGAGGGCGACACCGACGACCCCGAGGTGCTGGGGCTGCGCGCCCGGCAGATGCGGAACTTCATCGCCACGCTGATGCTGTCCCAGGGCGTGCCGATGATCAGCCACGGCGACGAGTTCGCCCGCACCCAGGGCGGCAACAACAACGCCTACTGCCAGGACAACGAGCTGTCGTGGGTGGACTGGCCGGACTCCCTGGAGAGCGACCTGCTGGAGTTCGTCCGCTCGATGGTGTGGCTGCGCCGGGACCACCCGGTCTTCCGCCGGCGCCGCTTCTTCCACGGCCGCCCGGTGGAGGGCCCGCACGACGAGCTGTCCGACATCGCCTGGTTCACCCCCGGCGGCGGCGAGATGACCCAGCAGGACTGGGACTCGGCGCCGGCGTCCGCGCTGACGGTGTTCCTGAACGGCAACGCGATCTCGGAACCCGGCCCGCGCGGGGAGCACATCGCCGACGACTCCTTCCTGCTGATGTTCAACGCCTCACCCGAACCGCTGGACTTCCTGGTGCCGGCCGACCTCGGCCGGCAGTGGCAGGTGGTGGTCGACACGGCCCGCCCGGACGGGGTGCCGCCGAACACGGGCGAGAAGATCGCGGCCGGCGACCGGATCACCCTGCCGGACCGCAGCCTGACGGTGCTGCAGCGCCCCGCGTGAGCGCCGGCCCGCCGGGACCGGGCACCGTCGGGACCACCCGGCGCGCCCGCGTCCCGGCGGGACCGACGGCGGCGTGACGGCGGCCCGACCACGGCCCGGAAGCGGGCTCACGGCGGGCTTCGGCGCAGGCCGCGCCAGGAGCCGGTCGGGCGGTCGGCCGGCGGCCTGTAGGCCGTCCGGCCCAGCGCGGGTGCCCCCGCCGGGCAGCCCCCGCACCGGACCGGGCACGCTCGTCCGGACGGCCGGCGGCACCCTCCTCGGGCTGGACGGCACCCGCCGGCAGCCGCCGTCGTCCCCCGTCGTTCCCCCGTCCGGCGCCGGGCACGCGCGCGTGGATCGGCGCGTGGGTGACACGAAACCCGGCGAGCTGGGTACGTAGGTTCCCATGACTTCTGCGCGCCCCGGACCGGAGGTGCCCACGGCCACCTACCGGCTCCAGCTCCAGCCCGCGTTCCCCTTCGCGGCCGCCGCGGCGGCCGTCCCCTACCTGGCGTCGCTCGGCGTCTCGCATCTGCATCTGTCCCCGGTCCTGGAGGCCGTCCCCGGTTCGGCGCACGGCTACGACGTGGTGGACCACACGCGTGTGCGTGAGGAGCTGGGCGGCGAGGACGGCCTGCGCGCCCTGGCGCACACCGCGCGGGAGCACGGCCTCGGCCTGGTGGCCGACATCGTGCCCAACCACATGGCGATGGCGCCCCGGCACAACCACGCCCTGTGGGAGGTGCTGCGCGAGGGCACCGGCTCGCCGTACGCGCGCTGGTTCGACATCGACTGGCAGGCGCAGGGCGGCCGGATGCTGCTGCCCGTGCTCGGCGGCCCCGTCGGCGCGGAGCTGGAACACCTGCGGGTCGAGGGCGGCGTGCTGCGCTACCACGACCACGCCTTCCCGCTCCGCCCCGGCACCGCGCACCTTCCGCTGCCCGAGCTGCTGGACGCCCAGTGGTACCGCCCGGTGTGGTGGCGGCTGGCCCGCACCGAACTGAACTACCGGCGCTTCTTCAGCATCTCGGAGCTCATCGGGCTGCGGGTGGAGGACCCGGAGGTCTTCGACGCCACCCACGCCAAGATCCTCCAGCTGCTGGCGGAGGGCGTGCTGGACGGGCTGCGCGTCGACCACCCCGACGGACTCGCCGACCCCGACGGCTACCTGGCGCGGCTGCACGAGGCGACCGGCGGGCGCTGGACGGTCGTGGAGAAGATCCTGGCCGACGGCGAGCACCTGCCGGCCACCTGGCCCGTCGCGGGCACCACGGGCTACGACGCCCTGCGGCACGTCGACGGCCTGTTCACGGACCGCACCGGGGCGTACGGACTCCTGGGCCGGTACCGGGCCTTCGCGGCGCCCCAGACGGATCGGGGCGGCAACTGGGAGGCCACGGTCCGGCGGGCCGCCTACAAGGTGCTCACGCACGAACTGGCCGCCGAGACCGACCGGCTCACCCGGGTCGCCACCCGGCTGTGCGCCGTCTCGCCCGACCTGTCGCTGCGCGACCGGGCGCCCTGGGCGCTGCGCACGGCCGTGGAGGAGCTGCTCGTCCGGATGCGGGTCTACCGGCCCTACGCCTCCGGTGACGCCGCCGCCGTCGTCACCGAGGAGGCCGCCGAGGAGGCCCGGCTGGCCTTCGTGGTGCCGCAGGAGGCCGAGGCCGTAGGCGTCGTGCGCCGGCTGCTGGTGGAGCCGCCCGACACGTCGGCACCGGACCACGCCGACCGGGTGGAGTTCCGCACCCGGTTCGCGCAGACCGCGTCGGCGCTGCGCGCCAAGGCGGTGGAGGACACCGCCTTCTACCGCTTCGTGCCGCTGCTGTCGGCCACCGAGGTGGGCGGCGACCCGGGCAGCCCCGGTGTGTCCCCGGACGACTTCCACGCGTACTGCGCGCGCGTGCAACGCGACTGGCCGCTCACCGGCACGGTCGTCACCACGCACGACACCAAGCGCAGCGCCGACGTGCGCGCGGCGCTGGCCGTGCTCACCGAGTGCCCGGACCGCTGGGCGGAGCTGCTCGCCGAGGTGACCCGGCCCGAGGAGGGCGTGCCGGACGGGCAGCTGGCCTGGGCCGCCTGGCAGATGGTGTTCGGGCTGGGTCCGGCCGAGGAGGAGCGGGTCCGGGAGGCGCTGCTCAAGCACGTACGCGAGGCGGGCATGTACACCAGCTGGACGGAGCAGGAGCCGCCGTACGAGGAGGCGGTGACCGCCTTCGTGGCCGCGGGGCCCTGCGGGCCGCCCGGCGAGCGCGTGGCCGCGTTCCGCAAGGCGCTGGAGCCGCACGTGCGGGCCAACGTCCTCGGCACCGCGCTGGTCCACCTGACGATGCCGGGGGTGCCGGACGTGTACCAGGGCACGGAGGGCGAGTACCGGGCGCTGGTGGACCCGGACAACCGGCGGCCCGTGGCCTTCCCGCCGGAGGGACCCGGCGAGAAGGACGCGCTGACCGCGGCGGCGCTGCGGCTGCGTGCCCGGCGGCCCGGCGCGTTCGGCGCGGGCGCGTCGTACGACCCGCTGGCCGCGGAGGGCCCGGCGGCCGGGCACTGCCTGGCGTTCGCACGCTCCGGCGAGGTGGTCACGGCGGTGACCCGGCTGTCGCTGCGGCTCGCGGAGGCGGGCGGCTGGCAGGACACCCGGCTGGCGCTGCCGCCCGGGCGCTGGGCCGACGTCCTCGCCCCCGGCCGGGAGTTCACCGGTCACGCGCGCCTGGCGGACCTCTTCGACCGGTCGCCGGTGGTGCTGCTGGAGCGGGCCGGGGAGGACTGAGGCGGCGGAGCCGGCTCGGCGGGCGCCCCGCGGTCCTCGGGCCGGCCGGTGGCGCCCGGTGCCGGCCAGGTGGCCCGCAGGCACTCCGCGAAGGCCGCGACGGCCCCGGCGGGCGGCACGCGCGCGCAGACGGTCACGGGCCTCTTCCGGGCCCGTTCCGGGGGGAGGGCCGCGCAGTCGTCGCCGACGGCGCCGCGCACCGGATGAGCGGGCCCGGTGCACACCCCGACACGGCGGCGGCCACGCGTACGGCCGTCGAGGCGGGCATGTGCGTGCGCGTCCCACGCTGTCGGAGGCGGTGGGCGAGGTGCCCCTGGCGCTCATGGGACGCGGCCTGCACCAGCGGCGACCCCACGGCACACGGCCGGCCGCGGCGCCGCCGGGGGAGCGCCCCCGGACGCCGGGGTCGACGCCTGCCGCGCGCTTGACAGTTCATGCCTCCCGTGCGGGACTGGGAGGGCGAAGCCGGGCGGAACAGTCGGGGGTGAGTCTTCTGCCGGAGCTGCGCTATCCCAGCGTTCCCGAACTCATCGCCTGCGCGCGGACGCTGGCCGCTCGCGATCCCGGGCTGTGCGTGCTGCGCGAGGTGGGTGTCTCGCGCGCGGGAAGACCCCTGCACCTGCTGTCGGTGGGGCATGCCCGCCGGGCGGTGCTGGTCGTGGCGGGTGCCCACGCCAACGAGCCCGCGGGCGGTTCCACCCTGCGGGTGCTGGCCGAAAGAGTGCTGTCGGAACGGGAGCTGCGGGGCGACACCTCCTGGCACTTCCTGCTGTGCGCGGACCCGGACGGGGCGAGCCTGCACGTGACCCCGGCGCCGCGCAGCCTGCTCGACTACCACCTCGGGTTCTACCGGCCGACGGGCGCGGAGCAGCCGGAGTGGTCGCCCTCCGTGCTGCCCCCGGACCGGCTGCCGCCGGAGACGCGGACGCTGACCGGGGTCATCGACGAACTGCGCCCGTATCTTCAGGTGACGCTGCACGGCACCGATCTGGGCGGCAGCTGGGTGCAGCTGACGAAGGACGTGCCGGGGCTGGCCGAGCCGTTCGCCAAGTCCGCGGCGGAGCTGCACATCCCGGTGGAGACGGGGGCCTCGGACGCGGCTCTGTGGCCGGCCTCCGGTCCCGGGGTGCATGTGATGCCCGGCCCGGAGACGGGCGTGGCCTACCCGAGCATGCCGGACGACGCCCGGCACAGCACCTGGTACCACGCGCACCGGTACGGCGGGCTGACGGCCGTGGTGGAGGTGCCGATGTGGGCCAGCGACCTGGTGGGCGACCCGGCGCCGCACCCGGCACCGGCCGCGGCCATACAGCGCCTGGCGGCGCGGCTGCTGCGGGACGCGCGGGAGGTGGAACGGGTCCTCGCCGAGGCGCTGCCCCGGCTGGACGGCCGGGACGGGCCGCTGCTGCGGGCCGCGCGGTGGGCGCTGGAGCTGGTGCCGGGCCTGGCCGAGGACTGGATCCGCACGCCGCCGGCCGGCACCACGATGGCGTACGTCGGCAGTGTGGACGCCTTCGGGCGGCGGCTGCCGCTGCGGGCGGCGTCGATGCTGCTCCGGGTACTGCGGGAGGCGGACGACCGGGCGGCGCCCCGGCTGCAGGAGCTGGTGGCCACCTGGTGCGACGCCTTCGCGGAGCGCTTCGGGGCCCGCTGGGTGCCGTTGGAGCACCAGGTGGAGCACCAGTCGCGGACGGTGCTGGTGGCGGCGCAGCAGGCGCGCGACCGGGTGGCGTGAGCCGCTGCCCGCCCACACCGCCCGGTCACCGTGCGCCGGTCAGTCGTCCAGGGCGAAGACGGACCCCGTCCGCGCGTTCATCACGCACGCACTGGTGTACGTCTGCTGGAAGTCGACCTCCCGGCCGTTCCACTGCCCGCGCGCGTGGGTGGTCACCGGGGCGTAGATCATCGGGCAGAACACCTTCTTGGCGGGGATCCGGCCGACGTCGCCGTCGGCTGCGTCCAGTGCGGCGCACGCGTCGACCGCGTGGGTGTGCCCCTGGGGCGGGTCGCACAGCAGTACGGTGCCGCGCGTGTCACCGGACCGGGCGTCACCCCTGGTGACCGTCAGGTAGAGCCAGTTGTCCGGGCGGATGTCGCGGGAGGCGGCGTGGGCCGGGCCGGCGGTGAGGAGGCCGGCGGCGGCCAGCAGGGCGCCGGCCGCCGCTGCCGCTCTGGTGAGGTAGGTCATGCTCGTTGCATCGGCACGGCGGCCCGTCTTCCGCAGTCCGGCTCACCCGATCGGTGCGGTACGCGCGCGCCGGCGGACCTCCGTTCGAACGCGTCCGGCCAGGAGGACTCAGCGCGTCGCGAGGCGGTACGCGATCCTGCCGAAGGTGACCTGGTCGCCCTCGCGGACGACGACCGACCCGACGACCCGGCGGCCGTTGACGGTGGTGCCGTTGGTGGACCCCAGGTCCCTGAGGATCCACAAGCCGCCCCGGTGGCGGAGCTCGGCGTGCACGCGGGAGACGGTCTCGTGGTTCAGGCGCAGCCCGTTCGCGGGGTCGCGGCCGATACGCAGCGGATGGGTGTGCGCCGGGTGCGGCAGCAGCAGTTTGGGCAGCCGCTCGGCCTGCCACGCCCGGCGCAGCCGTACGGTGAACCCGGAGACGGCCTCCACGGAGCCGAGGACCGCGCGGGAGAAGCGGTTCTCCCGGGGCAGGTCGGCGACGAGCACGGCCAGTTCGTCGGAGCGGCGGGCCACGAGCGCCAGTTCCATGCGGCGCACGAACGTGTCGTGCGAGAGCCGGCCCATGGCGACGCCGTCACGCAGCACCTGGAGCGCCTTGTCGCGCTCCGCGTCGGACGGACGCGCCGGGTAGGTGGAGAACTCGAAGGACGACGTCACGAGGGTGATTGTCGGGCAGTGGGCGCCGGGTGTCCAGAAGACGCGGGATCGGTGCCGGGGCCGGGGCACTTCCACGACACCCCCCGGGAAACGGAGGATTCGCGGGCCGACCGGTCATGCGGAACGGCACGATGGGAACGCGGGACATCACGGTGGGCAGACGCACCGGCACAGCTAGACGAAGGGGAACCGTCCGTGCAGTTCGAGGTGTGGGCACCGCAGGCAGACCGAGTGACGCTCCATTGCGAGGGCAGCGCGCGCGCGTTGACGCGTGACCCCGGGCGGGCCGGCTGGTGGACGGGTGAGGCGGAGGCCGGGGACGGCGCACGCTACGGCTTCGCGCTGGACGACGGCCCCGTGCTGCCGGACCCGCGTTCCCGGCGCCAGCCCGACGGCCCGGACGGGCTGAGCGCGGTCGTGGACCACGGGCGGTACGCGTGGCGGACCGAGTGGGGGGGGCGCGGGCTGCCGGGTGCGGTCCTGTACGAGCTGCACGTGGGCACGTACACCCGCGAGGGCACGCTGGACGCCGCCGCCGAGCGGCTGGAGCACCTGGCGGAACTCGGCGTGACCCACGTGGAGTTGATGCCCCTGTGCCCGTTCCCGGGGCGGCACGGCTGGGGGTACGAGGGGGTGTCGCTGTGGGCGGTGCACGAGCCGTACGGCGGCCCGGAGGCCCTGAAGCGGTTCGTCGACCGCGCGCACGCCCTCGGACTGGGCGTCGTCCTGGACGTGGTGCACAACCACCTGGGCCCGTCGGGCAACTACCTGCCGCTGTTCGGGCCCTACTTCACGGACACGCACACCACACCGTGGGGCTCGGCGGTGAACCTGGACGCGCCCGGCTCGGACGAGGTGCGCGCGTTCCTCCTGGGCAGCGCGCTGGCCTGGCTGCGGGACTACCGGCTCGACGGGCTGCGGCTGGACGCCGTGCACGCGCTGTACGACACGCGCGCGCGCCACTTCCTCGAGGAGCTGTCGGCGGCCGTCGACGGGCTCGCCGGGGAACTGGGCCGCCCGCTGTTCCTGGTCGCCGAATCCGACCTGAACAACCCGCGGTTCATCACCCCGCGCGCGGAGCACGGCGTCGGGCTGCACGCGCAGTGGAACGACGACTTCCACCACGCCCTGCACACCACGCTGACCGGCGAGTCCCAGGGTTACTACGCCGACTTCGCGCGTGAGCCGTTCGCCGCGCTCGCCAAGACGCTCACCGGGGGCTACTTCCACGACGGGACGTACTCCAGTTTCCGGGGCCGCCACCACGGCCGCCCGCTGGACCGCGCGCGCGTGGGCGGGCACCGGCTGCTCGGCTACAGCCAGACCCACGACCAGGTCGGCAACCGCGCCCAGGGCGACCGGCTCGCCGCGCACCTCTCCCCCGGCCTGCTGGCCTGCGCGGCCACGCTCACGCTGACCGCACCCTTCACCCCGATGCTGTTCATGGGCGAGGAGTGGGCGGCGGGCACGCCCTGGCAGTTCTTCACCGACCACACCGACCCGGAGCTGGCCGAGGCGGTACGGCGGGGCAGGCGGCGGGAGTTCGCGGAGCACGGCTGGGCCGAGGAGGACGTGCCCGACCCGCAGGACCCGGCGACCCGGGAGCGGTCCTGCCTGGACTGGTCGGAGCCGGAACGCGAGCCCCACGCGCAAGTGCTGGCCTGGTACCGGCAGCTGATCGCGCTGCGCCGCGCCCAGCCCGACCTCACGGACCCGGATCTCGCCGACACCAAGGTGGCCTACGACACGGAGGCCCGCTGGCTCGCCTTCCGGCGCGGAGACGTACGGGTGGCGGTGAACCTGGGCAAGGAGCCGGCGGCGATCCCGCTGGGCACCGGCCGGGTCGAGGTCCTCGCGGCCTGGGGCCGGGTCGATGAGCCGGGGCCGGACGGACTGCTCCAGGTGCCCGGGGAGTCCTGCGTGGTGCTGACACAGCCCTGAGCGGGCCCCGGCGGCTCCCTCAGAGCTCCGTCCCGTCCTCCTGGAGGTCCGTCACCCGCTCCAGCAGGATCGGCTCCCAGACGCGCCCCAGCTGGATCCGCAGCAGCGGCAGGGAGCCCTCCGTACGGCCTTCCGTGCGGCCTTCCAGGCGGCCGGTGAGGCGCAGGACGGTGTCGCAGCGGGCGAGCCACAGGCCGCGCAGGCAGGGGCGGGCGCCGTAACCGGCCAGGGTGGCGGCGCGGACGGCCGCCGGGGAGCCCACGGCGAGGGCGAGTCCGGCGATGTCCTCGGCGGGGTCGCCCACGGTGGCCGCGGTCCAGTCCAGGATGCCGCGTACCCGGCCGTCGGCACTGACCAGCACGTGCGCGCCGGTCAGCCCGTGGTGGGTGAGGACGGCGGTGCCGGCCTGCGCGGCGAGCTGGGCCGCGCCGGCCGGGGTGAGCTGGTGCAGCCGGGCGGCGTCGAACTCGTCCGCCTCGGCGAGCCGTTCGGCCGCGTGCACGGCCATCCGGCGCAGCGCCTCCAGCGAGCGCGGCGGGGTCCGCGGCACCCCTTGCGCCTCCGCCTGCCGCACGGGCACCGCGCGCAGCCCGCCGAGCAGCCCGGCCAGGTCGGCCTCGCCGACGGCGGAGACGTCGTAGGCGTCGGCGGTGCCGCCGGGCAGCCTGGTGTCCAGGGTGTAGGCGAGGCCGGGCGCCCAGTCGCCGTGGGCGACACCGGCCGGGACGGCGACGGGCAGGTGCGGCCGGACCAGGTCGCGCAGCCGCAGCTCCCGGCGGCGGCGCACGGAGGCCTCACGGTCGGGCGCGAGCCGCAGCACATGCCGGCCGCCGACCCACCAGGTGTACTCCCGGTCCTCCGACACGGGCCGCACCTCGGGTCCCCCGGTGCCGTCACCGCCGTCCTTGAGCAGCGAGCGGACCAGTCGGCGGACGGTGTCCGCGGTGGGTGTCGGTGCCTGGGTCATGGATCGCGCGTCGCCGTTCCGGGTGGGGTCGAGGGTCTCCAGGTGCTCTCAGTCCACTATGACCATCTCACGCGTGGTGTTGTTGAGACGGCGGCCGCCGTCCTCGGTGACCGTGACGATGTCCTCGATGCGCACCCCGAAGCGGCCGGGCAGGTAGATGCCGGGCTCCACGGAGAAGCACATGCCGGGTACCAGGGGCTGTTCCTCGCCCTCGATCATGTACGGCGGCTCGTGTGTGGTGACGCCGATGCCGTGCCCCGTGCGGTGGATGAAGTACGCGCCGTATCCGGCGTCGCTGATCACCGCGCGGGCGGCCCGGTCGACGTCCTGGCAGGCGGCGCCCGGGCGTACGGCGCGGAAGCCGGCCTCCTGGGCGGCGCGCACGACGTCGTGGACACGGCGTTCCTCCCCGGTCGGCTGACCGACGTGCACCGTGCGGGTGGTGTCGGAGCCGTAGCCGTCCTTCAGGCCGCCGAAGTCGAGGACGACCATGTCGCCGTCGCGGATGACGCGGTCGCCGACCTCGTGGTGCGGGTTGGCGCCGTTGGGGCCGGAGCCGACGATGGTGAAGTCGACCTGGGAGTGACCGAAGCGGCGCAGCTGGCCGGCGAGGTCCTGGCCGACGTCCGACTCGCGGCGGCCGGCGAAGGGGAGCTTCCGGATCTCCTCGAACGTCGCGTCGGCAGCGGCGCCGGCGGCGGCCAGGAGTTCCAGCTCGGCCGCGTCCTTGACGGCGCGCAGCATGGGCAGGGCGTCGGTGAGGGAGGCGTACGAGGTGCCGGGGAGTGTCCGTTGGAAGCCCAGCAGGTGCATCGCCCAGGTGTTGTCGCTGATGCCGAACCGGCCGTCGCCGTCGAGGAGAGCGGCGGTGACGGCGTAGGGGTCGGTGCCGTCGGTCCAGTCGCGTAGGGTCAGCGCGCCGGCGGCCGCCGCGTGCTCGGCGTCCGGGGCCTCCAGCGTGGGCACGACGAGCACGGGATCCCGGCCGGGGGCCAGGACCAGCACGGTGAGCCGTTCGGTCACCGCGGTGGGCGTGTAGCCGGTGAGCCACACCATGTCCGGTCCGGGGGCCACCAGCAGCCCAGCGAGGCCGGCGTCGGCGGCGCAGCGCACGGCACGCTCCATGCGGGCCGTGTGGTCGGCGGCGGTGAAGGGCGCGGGCGTGGTACCGGTCATCCGGGCCTCCGGGGGCGGGCGAGGAAAGGGGGCGTGGGCGTCTCGGTGAGCATCCTGCCCGCCCGGACGGACCCACGCGAGCCGGTCGCCCACGGAGCCACGCGGGCCGATCGCGGGGACCGGCGTCCCGCGAGGCGCGGCCGGGGCCGGGGCGGCCCGGTCAGGTCAGGTCAGGTCAGGTCAGGTCAGGTCACCACCGCGGGTACCACCGTCAGCCGCTGGTAGCCGCCGCTGCCGTGGCGCACGGTGAGGAGCACCGCCTTCCCGGGGTCGGCCCGGACGACCGCCCGGGCGAGGTCGGCGGCGCTGTCGACGCGGTCCGTGCCGAACCGGAGGACGACGTCCCCGCGGATCAGGCCCGCCGAGTAGCCGGGGCCGGGCACGTGCACGCCCACCACCATGGCACCCGGCTCCCGGGTGTCCACGGCCTCCACGCCGAGGGACGCCGCGGCCGGGGCCGGAGCGGGGCCCGGGCCGGCCGCGGAAGTGGACGTGGCCGTGGCCGTGGCCGTGGCCGAAGGGGCGTACGGCCGGGTCCCGCCCTGCGCCTCGGCGAGTCCGCTCACCCCGATCACCGTGGTGCCGACCGTGCCGAGGCCGACACCGGCCAGCACCAGCAGGGTGCCGGCGCCGAGGCTCAGCAGCAGGGGCCGCAGCCGCCGTCCGCGCCGGCACACGTCATGCGGGCGGCGGATGGGGCCGGGCGTGCCGCCCGCGCGCCTGGCCTGGCCCGGCATGGGCTTGGGACGCAACGCAGTCTGTTCCATGGTTCGCTCGCCTCCGGCTGGTGCTCTACCCGCGTCGCCGGGCCGCGACGAGACACGAACGAGTGAGACTGGCCGGAGGGTGGCGGAGGGTAGCCATAGCGGCCGCCCTCCGCGGGTGGTTCCTCAGCCCGTGTGGCCCTCCCCATGGCCGCCGTGGGTCCCGCCGTGGTCGAACCTCAGGGCCTCGGGCGGCATGACGACGAAGGGCCGCATCATGCCCATGTCCTCGTGCTCCAGCAGGTGGCAGTGGTACATGAACCGGCCGTACGCGCCGTCGAAGCGGCCCATGACCCGCAGCATCTGGGCGCCCGGCACCCGGAAGACGTCCTTGTGGCCCCGCTCGTTGGGCGCGAGCGGGATCGCCCGGCCCGTGTCGTGGCGGATCGGGGTGCGGGTGCCGCCCACCGCCGGGTCGAAGCCCGAGACGTCATAGGCGTCCCGGCCCAGCAGCTGGAAGTCGGCCAGGTGGATGTGCATGGGGTGCACGATGGGCGCGAGGTTGAGGAAGCTCCACTGCTCGTAGCTGCCCTCGGCGACGGTGAAGCCGAGTCCGTCGTTGAACGTCCGTGCGGTGCGCCGGTACGTCTTCGTGGTGCCGTCCGGGCCGGTGACCTGGACGATGCCCTCGGCCGGGAGGGGCAGGCCGGCCGTGCTCCGGACCTCGGTCATCTCCCAGATCTCGGGGTGGCCGCCGGCGCCCTTGGTGGCGGGCGGGGTGAGCAGGATCAGGCGGTGGCCGTGCGGGATGTCGTGGCCGAGGCGGCGGAAGGAACCGGAGAGGACCTCGGGCAGTTCGAAGGTGTCCTCCTCGCAGCCCTCCCGGACCCGGAACTCCAGCACGGCCGGGAAGGGCACGTCTCCGGCCGGGTCGGGCACGCCGGCCGGCTGGTTGGCGCCCTTGTTCACCAGGCGCAGGGTCCGGCCGGCCAGCGCGCGGAAGTCGACCAGCAGGTCGAACCGCTCGGCCGGCGCGGCGGTCAGGGCGGGCAGTTCCCCGTCGAAGTCGACCGGGACCGGGCGCGGCAGCAGGCCGCCGTCGCTGCCGATCTGGTGGACGGTCCCCGGCACCGGCTCGCCGTCCTCGTCGATGAGGACGAGTTCGAAGATGCGCGCGTTGGAGGCGTTGACCAGCCGGAAGCGGTACCAGGCAGGGTCGACGTCGGCGTAGGGCCAGATGCGGCCGTTGACCGTGGTGTACGGGCCGGTGAACGGTACGGAGACCGGCTTGCCGGTCTCCGGGTTGCGGTCCTGCACGATCACCGTCTTGTGCAGAAGCCGTCCGTTGAGCCGGCCGTCCTCGTCGGTGTCGAGGTTGCGGTCGGCGATGAGCAGCGGGATCTCCCGCTCGCCGGAGGGCAGGTGGAGGGCGTCCTCCTCGTCGTCACGGACGAGGTAGGTGCCGTACAGGCCCGCCATCACGTTCCACCGGGTGATGTTCATCGCGTGGTCGTGGTACCACCACTGCACCGCCTGGTGGTCGTTCGGGTACTCCGACAGCTGGGCGTCGCCGTGGCCGACGGCGTTGTCCGCCCAGCCGTCGTTGCCGCCGCCCGTCTGCGCGCCGTGCAGATGGGTCACCGACCAGGCGGGCAGGGCGGCGACGTCCTTGTTCGGTTCCGCGCCCTCGCGGCCGGGCTCGGTGGTGGCCTGGGCCCGGCCGTCCGTGCGCAGCTTCACCTCCACCGAGGTGACCGGGTGCTCGCAGTCCTTCGGTATGCGGTTGGTCCAGGCGATGCGGACACGCTGTCCGCGCCGGACCTCGATGGTCGGGCCCGGGACATGGCCGCCGTACCCCCACATCAGGGTGGGCGGCAGCTGCGGGTGCAGGCGCACCCAGGCCGGGCGCAGGGCGATCTCGGTCTCCCGCAGGACGTCGTCCGCCGCCGGCCGCAGGACCGGTGGGACCGGTAACGGCGCGACGTACGGCGTGAGTTCGCCTGCCGCCCGTACCCGCACGTCCGTGGTCGCCGTGGCGGGCCTTTCGATGATCTCGGTCAAGACCGGACACCCCCGTGTGTTCTGTGGTTCGTTGCTCCCCTTGCTCCACAAGACTCCCGAGGGCGCACCCAAGTTCCCTGAATGCCCGGTTCCGCACGAAAGGATTCGGCGGCCGTCAGCCGCGTGGCAGGGCGGGCACGGCGGGGGCGCGGTCGGGCAGGAAGCCGTGGGTGCGGCTGCCGAGCCATCCGGCCTTGTAGCGGTCGACCTCCCGGTGCCAGTTGAGGATTCCGGCCAGCCAGTTCTGCAGGTCGAGGACGTAGCCGTCCATGGCGGCCCTCGCCTCCCCGGACAGGCGGAAGTCGTCGTAGAGGACGGGGAGTTCATGCGCGATCACATGTTCGAACTGCCGCATGCGCTGGGTCATCAGGTCGTGGACGACGCCGAGTCCGGTCGGATAGTCCACGCCGAAGAAGTTCTGCACAACCAGGATCGCGTTGTGGATCTCGCCCTCGTACTCGATCTCCTTCTGGTACGAGAAGACGTCGTTGAGCAGGCAGGCGTAGTCGATGGCGGCGTTCTCCAGGGAGCGCACCGGGCCGCTGGCGTAGACCTCGGCGGGGATCGCGGGGCCGTGGCCCGTCCGGCACAGGCTCAGGGTGAGGTCCGAGCCGAACGTGGAGCGCCGCATCTCCAGGTAGTCGACGGGGTCGGGGATGCGGTTGAACAGCTGGTTGGACACCTCCCAGACCCAGCTCTCGGTCATCGTGTCCACGGAGGCCCTCAGGGTGCGCCGCTGATCGGCGGTCATCCCGGCCGTCGTACGGGCCCACAGGTCGGCCAGGGCCCGCTCCATGGCGTTGGCCGGGGCCGGGGCGGGCTCGCCGTCGACGGGCATGCACAGGGAGAGCCGGGCGGTGGTCAGCCGGGCGGCGGCGAGGTCCCGGCGGTGGCCGTAGACCAGCGGGTAGTAGTCGTCGCCGTAGGTGCCGAAGGCGAGCCACTGCGCGCTGAGGTCGAGGGCCTCGGGCGTGGCGTCCGGGTCCAGGCCGGCGGAGCACAGCGCGAGGTCGTAAGCGGCGAGCTTGTCCAGGTCCCACACACCCTCCTGGAGGATGCCCGTCCGGTGGCACCAGTCGACGAGGTGGTCGCGGGAGCGATCCAGGTGGGGGCTGAGCCGCACCTCGAAGGGCATGTAGAGATCGGGGACGAGGGACGGGCCGACCTTCTGGAAGGGCACGTGCGTGTGGGCGCGCAGGCGTTCCCGGGCGGCCGGGGCGAGCAGCGCGCCGATGCCGGCTGCCGAGGTGCCGGGGCCGGCCGGGACCTGCCACGGCGAGGCGGGGCGCGCGCCCTCGTTCATGTAGCGGCTGGAGCGCAGGTGCCATTCGTGGCCGCCGGACTGCCAGTCCTGGAGCCCCTTGGTGTAGGCGGCGACCGCGGCGACCTCGCCGGGGGTGAGTCCGTTGTCCAGGGCGACGGCGGGGACCTCGGTGAGCGCGGTGTGCTCGAACTGGTGCAGGCGGGAGGTGAGGACGTCGTTGACGGTGTCCGCGGCCTCCTGGGTGGTGCAGCCGAAGAACTTCTCCAGGACGAGGACGCCGTTGCTGTTCTCGCCCTCGTCCTCGACCTCGCGCTGGTAGGAGAACAGGTCGTTGCGCAGGTGGACGGCGTCGGAGAACGTCTCCATGAGGACGCGCAGCGGCCGGGTGCCGGCGACGGCGGCGGGCACCTCGGCGGTCGCGTACTCCACGAGCCCGGAGGACCAGGGCGCGCCGCCCACCTTGCGGCGCATCTCGATGTACTCGACGGGGTTGGCGATCCGCCCCTCGTCGATGTTGGACAGCTCCCACATCGACTCGTTGAGCAGGTGCTCGGTGGCCACGGAGAAGCGGCGGCGCCAGTCCGCGGACATGGCCGGCACCGTACGCGCCCACAGGTCCTTCAGGCCCGCCTCGACCGGGTTCTCGGGCTCGGGCACGGGGGTGGCGGGGTCGAGCGGCATGAACAGCGGCAGGCGGTCCAGGTGGGCCTTCCCGGCGGCGCGGTCGGGGGTGCGCTTGAACATGTCCAGGAAGTGGTCGTCGAAGAAGAACACCCACACGTACCAGTCGGTGATCAGCGAGAGAGCGGGTCCGTCGCAGTCGGGGTGGGTGTAGGCGCACAGGAGCCCGTAGTCGTGTGCCTCCAGGTCGGCCTGCTGCCAGATCCCGGAGCCTTCCAGCATGCCCATCTGGCGTGCCCACCCGGTCGAGTGGGCACGTGCCTCGTCCAGGTGCGGGTTGAGGCGTGCCGGGTACGGCATGTAGAAGTGCGGGAGTTGAAACGGCTGCGTCATGGCCGGGCCCTACCCGCGGTCACGGAGCCCCATCCATCCGGCCGTACATGATCACACCATCGCGTGAACCACCCGCGAAACGCGGAATTCCGCGCGCCGAGTGCTCCCGTGCGCGCCGCTGCCGGGCCGGCACGGCGTCGACGGCGTCACGTCACCGCCGTCGTACGCCGTCCGCCGGGTCGGCCTGGATGAGCGCGTGCGTCCCGCTCGTCCGCCAGCGCTGCCCCTCGGCGGCCACCAGCGCGGCCTCGGTCGCGGCGGTCAGGCCGGTGATCACCTCGGACTTCAGGGTGCGCAGCGCGGCGACCGGGCCGGGGAAGTACGCGGTCCTCTCCCGGAAGGGCGTGGTGGGCCGCCAGAACCGGTCGCCCACCAGACGGCGGTAGTTGAGGTCGCCCTTGACGACGGTCAGGGTGGCCGCCGCGAACTCGGCGCGCAGGTCGTCCGGCATGTCGGCGTACGGCAGCGGGGCGCAGGAGAAGGGGTGGGCGCGGACGGTGAGGCGGCCGTCGGCCATGGCGGACCACAGCACGCGCCCGCACTCGCCCGCCGCGCCGGGGGCCGTACGCAGCCGGTGCAAGGCGTCGACCACGTCGGCGGTGGTGGCGTCGGAGACGTAGTAGGGGTACGGCTTGACGTGCAGGACGGCCCGCGCGGTCCGGCCCTCGGCGAGGAGGTGGGCGATCAGCAGGAGATCGGGGAGGAGTTCGCGGCCGGCGTTGTCCGCGACGAGCACCAGTGTGCCGGTGCCGGCGGGCGGCAGCAGCGACCACAGGACCTCGCTGTCGTCGGCGACCAGGGCGGGGACCGGCTGCCGGGTTCCGGCGTCCGCGGCGGAGAGCCGGAAGCCGAGGTCGGCGCGGTTCCCCCACAGTGAGCCGTGCAGCAGGGCGCGCGCCCGTTCCTCCTCGGGCAGGTCCCGCAGGCCGTCCAGGGCGGCCAGTTCCCCGTCGGTCTCGGGGGCGTCGAGCTCGGCGCGCTTGAACGGGCGGAAAGGGTCGATGCCCTGCCAGGCGCCCGGGCCGGTGTGACCGACGGCGTCGAGGAGCCGGCGGTAGAAGTAGCTCTCGGACCACAGCCACGGCACGTCGTACCAGGAACGGCCGATGGCGCCGGGCAGGCCCCAGGCGTCCCAGCGGTCCCGGTCCGGGGCGTCGGCGGGCAGCGGCCCGACCGTGCCCTCGGTGCAGTTCCTCAGCAGCTCGTCCAGCGCCGTGTGCTGCGCGGGGCCGTACGGGAAGGCGTCCCGTACCTGCCGGATGATCGCGGGGTGCCGCTCGGCCAGCACGCTGTGCGGGAACGAGCCGGGCTCGTCACCGCGGATCACGGGTGCGAAGGGGGTGTCGGGCATGTCCGTCACCGTACCGCCCGGGTCAGGCGGCTCTGATCTCCCGCTCCAGCTGGGTGGCGAGGGTGACGTAGCGGGGGCGGCGGTGCACGGGGACGAGACCCCGGATCATCAGGTGCCACATCTCGGCGACCCGGCGCGGGAGCCTTCCGATCGGTTCGAGGGAGCGGCCGGCGACCCGGGTGCCGATGAAGAAGCAGACGAGGGAGTGGGCGACGGCCCCGACGTCGAGTTCGCCGTGCACGTCCGACTCCCGCACGGCTCCGCCGAACTTGCGGGTGGCGTACTCCAGCCATTCGGTGAACGGGTGCCGCAGCGGCGGCCGTACGGCGATGTCCGCGGTGGCGAGGCGGAGTCCGGCGCGCGGCACCGGGTCCTCCACGGCGAGCCGGGCGATGCCGAACGTCGTGCGCATCAGGGACTCCAGGGAGGAGCAGCCGCGGCTCTCCACGTCGGCCACGACCCGTTGGGCGGCCCTGGCCTGGAGTTCCAGGATGGCGTGCGCGAGGTCCTCCTTGGCGGCGAAGTGGAAGTACAGGGCGCCCTTGGTGACCTTCGCGTGTGCGACGATGTCGCTCAGGCTGGTGGTCTCGTAGCCCTGCCGGTCGAACAGGTCGGCGGCGGCCGTGATGATGGTTGCCCGGGTCTGCTCGGCGCGTAACTGCCTTGCCATCGTGGGACCCCTCCTCGCGCTGCGAACGAACGGGACATGCGGTTTGTTTTTAACCCCTTGCATACGATAACTCACCGAACGGCAACGGAAGTCCGGCGTCCCGGCTCCTCGGGCAGGACACGTGTCACCGGCTCCGGGCGGTGACCCGGCGCCCATGATCGCCACCCTACGAGGCGGGTGGCGGGCCGCTCAACGAGATCTCGGAGCAGGCGCGAAACAGGCGGGCCGGTCGGTGCTTTCACGCCCCCCTGCCCCGCCCGGGGGCCCCGGTGAACGGCGCGGGTGCCTGCGCCGTACTGGACGCCGCAGCCCCCGATTCCCGCGCCCGCCGAGGAGACGTCCCCGATGACCCGGATGACCGTCCGCCTGAGTGTCAGGGTGGCCGCCGCGGCGGCGCCGTTCCTGCTCCTGCCCTGGGCGGCGGGGCCGGCGCGGGCGCACGGCGCCCCCACGGACCCGGTCAGCCGCGTCTACGCGTGCTCCCCGGAGGGTGGCAGCGCCACGCGGTCGGCGGCCTGCCGGGCCGCGGTCGCGGCGAACGGCGCGCCGTTCACCGCGTGGGACAACCTGCGGGTGGCGGGGGTGGCGGGCCGTGACCGGCGGGTGATTCCGGACGGCCGGCTGTGCAGCGGCAACCTGCCGGCGTACCGGGGGCTGGACCTGGCCCGGCCGGACTGGCCGGCGACGCGGCTCACGCCGGGGGCCCGGCTGACACTGACGTACGCGTCGACCATCGCGCACACCGGCACGTTCCGGCTGTACCTGACCCGGCCGGGCTACGACCCCGCGAAGCCGCTGACCTGGTCCGACCTGCCGGAGCGGCCCTTCGCCGCGGTCACCGACCCGCCGCTGCGCGACGGCGCGTACCACATCGGCGCGACGCTGCCGGCGGACCGGACCGGGAGGCAGGTCCTCTACACGGTCTGGCAGAACAGCAGCACGCCGGACACCTACTACTCGTGTTCCGACGTGGTGTTCCCGGGACGCGCGAAAGCCGCCGGCGCGGTCACGGGCACGGCACCGGCGGCGACGGTTCCGGCGTCGTCGCACCCGCGGCCCGCACGGACGGCGGGTTCACCGCCGACGGGCCCGACCACCGCGCACGGGCGGCGGGACGGGCGCCCCGAGGCCGCCGCGGGCGACGGGTCGCCGGTGGTGGACGCCACCCGCGACGGCTCGGGAGTCCCGGCGCCGCTGCTCGCGGGCGGCGCCGCCGCGGTGCTGTTGCTCACCGGGGGCGCCGCCCTCGTTCTGCGGCTGCGACGACGCTGACCGAGGTGCTGCGACGCGCTAGTTGACGTAGACCCGCACGCCCGCGTCGGTGACGGGCGCGTACTTCGCCGTGAAGAAGCCGTTGGCGAAGCAGAGCGACGAGCCGGAGAACTTCGTGAACTGCTGGTTGGTGAAGGTGATGCTGCTGTCGGCGTTGCCGGACTTGCCGGTCAGGCCGGGTGCCCGGTAGACGCAGGTGACGCTGCCCAGCAGGGTGCGCAGCTTGACCGTGGCCTGGATGACGGAGCCGCTCGGGGGCGTGACGGTGAGGGTGCCGTCGGAGGCGACCGTCGCCGCGTAGGGCAGGTTGTCGATGGTGATGCCGTTGACCCCGAGCACGCCGGTGACGTTGCTGGTGCAGGTCGAGCTGTCGAAGGTGTGCGCGGTGACGGACTCGGTGGCCGTGCCGGGGGCGGAGGGGTTGCCGGTGACCTGGGCGGTGAACTGGGACCCCGTGCACTTGACGCCGCTGGTTCCGGTCGCGCTGGAGTAGAACGTGGCCGACGTGCCGGAGGCCAGGGGCGCCGTGAGGGTGTCGCCGACCGCGACCGCGGTGCCGCCGGCGCTGCCGGTGGTGAGGACCGCGCCGGCCGCGGAGGCCGGGGTGGCCGCCGCGAGGGCGAGTGCGGTGGCGGTGCCGGCGAGGGCGAGGAGGGAGCGCTTGCGCATGCGAGTGCCTCTCTTCAATGAGTGGGGGGACAGCTGGGGTGAGGTGGGGGGTGGGGCGGTGCAGGGGTGCCGCCGGCGCAGGGCCGTTGTGCCTTCTCCGTGCACGGCGGACCGGCGCCGGCGGCGGACCGGACGCGGCCGGAGGCCTCGGGGGAAGACCTCCGGCCGCGCCGGCGAAAGAGGCGGCCGGCACGGAACCACAGGGGGGAACGACCGTGACGGAGCCGCGCTGCGAGTGGATCGGTTGCCGTGACAGGGCCGGGAACGCGGCCGGTCCGCGTGGCGGACGCGGCGGACACCGCGCCGGGACCCGGCTGGTGCCGCTTGCTGGATCCGGCGCCACGGATCCGTGGAAACAGAGGCAGTTGTAGACCTGATGGTCCGTCAACGTCAAGGCGTGGGAGCCGAGTTGTTCAAGGCGGAAGCGGTCCGCGCACATCCGGCACCCTTTTTCCACATCTCCCTTGACCCTTCAATGTAACCGGCGGTAACTTCCTCGAAAGGCTACTGCCGCGTAACCAGAAAGCCCTTGCGTCCTCCGGGACTCGCGAGGAGGCGTACGCGGTTGCCCCCTGTCCGCGCCAGGACACCGCGCCACTGAAGCCCACACCGCATTGATCCGTGCCCATGGGAGCAGTTATGGCCTCGTCCCCGGACGTTCCGTCCGCCGGCAACACCCCCGAGAATCCGGCAACGGGTTCACCCTCCGACATCCCGGACTCCGCCGGGACCGCCACCGGCGTCGAACGGCGGGGCCGCGTCCGGGCCCGCCGGGCGGCGGTGATGGCCGTACCCGCCACGCTGATCGCCGCCGGCCTCGCCGTCCTCACCGCACAGGGTGCGCTCGGTGTGCAGTTCGCGATCTCCGGCATGCCGTTCACGGTCACCGCGACCGAGCTGAACGGCACCGGCTTCGAACAGTTCGGCTCACTGGACAACATGGCGGACGGCAGCCCCAACGCCGGTGACAGCGGCGGCCAGGTGCTCGTCATCACCTCCGCGATCAAGACCGCCACGCTGACCAAGCTGTGCCAGAGCGTCGACCTCGGCGGCACCAACCTGCTGATCAAGGCGGGCGGCGGAAAGGAGAAGGTCAGCGCGCGCGACCTGACCACCGACTCCACCGAGCTGTCGGGTGACGCCTCGTTCGACAACATCGAGATCGGCAACGACGCCAGCACGCTGACCAAGGCGGGCGTCAAGGGCCCGATCGGGGTCTTCAGCCAGCAGGCCGACACCGTGCGGATCGCCGAACTCCGGCAGACGAACTACGCGACCACCGCGGGAGTGTTCCGGCTGCCGGGTCTGAAGCTGAGCTTCAGCGACTCGGGTTGCTGATCGCCGTGCCGGACCGTCCACGTCCGGGAGCGAGGTCCGCCTTCCGCAGGTGGCGGGCCCGCCGGCCGTTCTGGGGCGGACTGCTGCTCGCCCTGGGCGGCGGCGAGATCCTGCTCACCGAGAAGGCCTCGCTGAAGGTCGTGCTGCACATCGGCATGCAGGGCCTGGCGGGCTACCTGCTGCCCGGCCTGATGGTGCTGCTGGGCCTGCTGATCCTCTTCAACCCCTCCCAGCGGCTCTTCTACTCCATCACCGGCATCCTGCTCTCGCTGGGCACCTGGCTCACCTCCAACCTGGGCGGTTTCTTCCTCGGCCTCCTCCTCGGCGCCACCGGCAGCTGCCTGGCCTTCGGCTGGCTCCCCGACCAGCAGCCCCGCGTCAGCCGCCGCGCACGCCGCAGGCAGGCGAGGACGGCGGCACGGGCGCCGGCGACCCAGGACGCGGAAGGCGCGACCTGAGGTCCGCGGGCGCCCGGCCACGACCCGGCGGGCTTGTCCCCCGAACAGGTGACCTGGGAACTTCTGCGCCGCGGCCGCGAGTTCACCATGCAGCCGGACGGTGGTGGAGCGCCGTGCGGACGAGGCGACGAACGAAGGAGCTACGGCATGGTGTTCAAGAGGCTGCTGGGCGCGCTCGGGGTCGGCGGCCCCTCCGTGGACACGGTGCTGGACAGCGAGGCGGCCCTGCCCGGCGGCGCGCTGACGGGCCGGGTGCTGGTGCGCGGCGGCGGCGCGTCCGTGGAGGTGGAGCGCGTCGGCCTGGAGCTGATCGCCCGCGTGGAGGCGGAGCACGCGGACGGTGAGAGCGAGGGAACGGTCGTCTTCGAGCGGTTCCCGGTCGGCGGCGGCTTCCGGCTCGGCGAGCGGGAGGAGCGCGAGCTGCCGTTCAGCGTGCCCCTGCCCTGGGAGACGCCGGTGACCGAGCTGCACGGCCGGCCCCTGGGCATCGTCCTCGGCGTGCGCACGGAGGTCGCGGTGGCCGGCGCCCGGGACAGCGGTGACCTGGATCCGCTCGCCGTGCGTCCCCTCCCGGTGCAGGAGGCCGTGCTGGAGGCCCTGGGCCGGCTGGGCTTCGGTCTCCGTTCGGCCGACCTGGAGTACGGCCGCATCGGCGGCACCGGCCAGCGGCTGCCGTTCTACCAGGAGATCGAGCTGACCCCGCCCCCGCGCTACGCGCACGCGGTGAACGAGATCGAGCTGACCTTCCTCGCTTCCCCCACGGGCGTCGAGATCGTGCTGGAGGCGGACAAGCGCAGCGGGCTGTTGTCACCGGGGCACGACGCGCTGACCCGGTTCACGGTGCGCCACACGGACGCGCCGGTGCTGGACTGGCACGCAGAGGTCAGCGGCTGGATCCACCGGCTCACCGAGCACCGCGACGCCTACGACAGCCATGCGGCGTACGGCCACGACGGGACACCCGGAGCCGGTCACGGCTTCGCCCATCCCCCGGGTCCGGGCCTGGGGACGGCCGTGGCCATGGGCGCGGCCGGTCTCGCCGCGGGGGTCGTGGGCGGCATGGTGGCCGCCGAGGCCGTGGACGAGATCGGCGACTTCTTCGAGGACCAGGACGACGGCCAGGACGACGAGGGCTGGGACGACGAGGGCTAGGAGACGCGGGCCGGGAGACGCGGGAGCGCGACGGCGCGGGTGCCCCGGCGCTCCGGGGCACCCGCGCCGTCACCGGTCACGGCCGTGGCCTCTCGGTGTCCCGTCAGGCGAGACCGGCGGACTTCAGCCAGGCCTTGGCGACGTCCAGCGGATCCTTCTTCTGCACCTGCGCCTGGGTGTCCAGGTCCAGCAGGGTCGCGGTGTCCAGCTTGGCCGAGACCGCGTTGAGGGCGTCGACGCCCTTCTGCGGCAGGGAGTTCTTGTGCACGAGCGGCTGGACGTTCTCGAAGCCGAAGAGGTTCTTCGGGTCCTGGAGGACGACGAACTTCTCCTTGGAGATGTTCGGGTCGGTGGTGAAGAGGTCCGCGACCTGCACCGCGTCCTTCGACAGCGCCGCCAGCGTGAGCGGGCCGCCCGCGTCCAGCGCCTTGAAGGACTTGAAGTCCAGGCCGTAGACCGACTTCAGGCCCACCAGGCCCTGCTGCCGGGTCTGGAACTCCGGCGAGCCGCCGATGACCAGGTCCTTGGCGATGTCCTTCAGGTCGGCGACGGAGGACTTCCCGGTCAGGTGGTACTTCTCGGCGGTGGCCGCGTTGACCGTCACCGAGTCCTTGTTCTGGGCCGGCGCCGGGTCCAGCAGCGTCAGCTTCGGGTCCAGCTTGCCCTTGATGGCGGCCGTGGTCTCGTCGGCGGTCCTCGGCGCGGCCTTCTGGTCGAGGTAGGCGAGCAGCGCGCCGTTGTACTCGGGCAGCACGGTCACGGCGCCGTTCTTGAGCAGCCCGTAGGTGGTCTCGCGGCTGCCGATGTTCGGCTTGTACGTGATGCTGAAGCCCTTGGCCCGGAGAGCCTCGCCGTAGATGTCGGCGAGCAGGGTGCTCTCGGGGAAGTTGTTGGAGCCGACGACGGCACTGCCGCCGTCCGCCTTGTCGTCCGTGAGGGGGTTGCCGCCCTTGTCGTCCGTGGAGGAACAGCCCGCCAGCAGAGCCGTCGCCGCCGCGAGGGCGACCACCGCCGCGCCTCGGTTCCTCCGGATGGACCTGCTGAAGTGGGTCGTATAAGTCACCAGTCGATCCAATCCAGCCGGTTCTCGGTCAGTCAAGTGCCTCCGATCACCGATTGGCCTCGATCTGCGGCCCGTCGTGCCCGCGCCCGTGCCGCACGGGGTCGCCGACGGCCCCGGGCCGCCCCGGCTCCCGGGGGGCATCGGGTGACTGCGAGTGGCAGGGGGGCGACCGCCGGGGAGCGCGTCGCGCACCGGACGGGGGTGCTCAGCCGCCCCGGCGTACGCCCGGGGACACTGTGACCCGGGCCACCGCCCAGAACACGGCGAGGGTCGCGAGGGCCAGTCCGGCGACCAGGGTGGCGCCGCCGACCACCTTGTCGTAGTTCCTCTGGTAAAGGCCGTCGATGATGTACCGGCCGAGGCCGCCGAGGCTGACGTACGCGGCGATGGTGGCGGTGGAGACGATCTGGATGGCCGCTGTGCGCAGTCCGCTCAGGACCAGCGGGAGCGCGACCGGCAGTTCGACCTGGAGCAGCACGCGGGTCTCGGACATCCCCATGCCGCGGGCCGCGTCCACCGGGGACGGGTCGACCGAGCGGACCGCCTCGTAGGCGGTGACCAGGATCGGCGGTACGGCGAGCACCACCAGCGGGATCATCACCGGCAGCAGGCCGAAGCCGATCCAGAGGAACATCAGCACCAGCAGGCCGAAGCTGGGCAGGGCGCGCCCTGCGGTGGCGAGGAGGGCGAGCGCGTTGCCGCCGCGCCCGGTGTGGCCGGTGAGCAGGCCGACGGGCAGTCCGATCGCGGCGGCGATCAGGAGCGCTTCCAGCGAGTACCTGAGGTGCTCGGCGAAGCGGGTGGGGATGCCGTCGTAGCCGTGCCAGTGGGCGCTGTCGCTGAAGAAGGAGTGCGCGAAGTTCAGGACGTTCACCGGGTGGCCCCCTTCCGCGGCATCCAGGGGGTGAGCAGGAGGCGGAGAAGGACCAGCACGCCGTCGGCGAGGATGCCCAGCACCGCGATGGTCACCACCGAGTTCACGGCGAGGGCGGGGCGGTGGTAGGTCTGGGCGTCGTAGAGCATGTTGCCGAGGGCGCCCTGGTTGCCGATGAGCATGCCGACGCTGACCAGGGAGATGCTGGAGACGGTCGCCACCCTGAGGCCCGCGATGATCGCGGGTACGGCGATGGGCAACTGGATCTGGAAGTAGCGCCGTACGGCCCCGAAGCCCATGGCCTGGGCGGCGGCGAGGGTCTCGGGAGGCACCGAGCGGACACCGTCGACGATCGCCGGGACCAGCACGACCAGGCTGTAGAGGGCGAGCGGGACCATCACGGTCGTCTCGCTCTGCCCGAAGTAGTCGATGAGCACGACGAAGAAGGCCAGCGAGGGGATGGCGTAGAGGACGGTGGTGATGCCGAGGACGGGCGGGTACATCCAGCGGAACCGTACGCACAGCTGGGCGACGGGCAGCGAGACGAGCAGTCCGGCCAGCACCGGCAGCAGGGCCTCGCGCAGGTGCAGCCCGACGAGTCCGAGATAGCTGTGCTGGAGGTCGCTGGGGAGGTCGAAGAAGCCGCTCATCACCCCGCGTTCACCTCGGCCCGCTCCGCCGCGCGGTCGTGGGCGGCGCGGATCGCCTCGCCGATGACCTGCTGGGAGACGACACCGACGGCGTGCCCCTCGCCGTTCACCGCGACCGCCCACCCGGTCGGCGAGAGCACGGCCCCGTCGAGCGCGGTGCGCAGCGAGTCGGTGCCGGGCACGAACGGGCGGCCGTACGGCAGGAGCCGGTCCCGGTCGACGGATCCGGCGGTCAGCCGGCCGGGCTCGCTCCAGCCGAGCGGCCTGCCGTCGGCATCGGTGACGAGGAGCCAGTCGGCCGTGGCCCGGGAGGCGAACTGCTCGGCGTCCGCGTCGATCGGGACGACGGGCCCGGTCTCCAGCCGCAGTCCCGCGGACGGGAAGAAGGACAGCCGGCGGATGCCGCGGTCGGCGCCGAGGAAGTCCTCCACGAAGGAGTCGGCGGGCGCGCTGAGCAGTTCGGCGGGCGGGGCGAACTGGGCGAGCCGGCCACCGGTGCGCAGCACGGCGACCTTCGTGCCCAGCTTGATCGCCTCGTCGATGTCGTGGGTGACGAAGACGATGGTCTTGGCCAGCTCCTGCTGGATGCGCAGGAGTTCGTCCTGGAGGCCCTTGCGGACGATGGGGTCGACGGCGGAGAACGGTTCGTCCATCAGCAGCACCGGCGGGTCAGCGGCGAGCGCGCGGGCCACGCCGACGCGCTGCTGCTGGCCACCGGAGAGCTGGTAGGGGTACCGCTTGGCCAGCGCGGAGTCGAGTCCGACCCGCTCCATCAGCTCGGCGGCCCGGGCCCGGGCCTTCTGCTTGTTCCAGCCGAGCAGGCGGGGCACGGTGGCGATGTTGTCGAGGATGGTGCGGTGCTGGAAGAGCCCGGCGTTCTGGATGACGTACCCCATGGACCGGCGCAGGGTGTTGACCGGCTGCCGCCGGATGTCCTGGCCGTCGAGGAGGATGCTGCCCTCGCTGGGCTCCACCATCCGGTTGATCATCCGCAGGGTCGTCGTCTTGCCGCAGCCGGAGGGTCCGACGAGGACGGTGATCGCGCGGTCGGGTATCTCCAGTGACAGCCGGTCGACCGCGACCGTGCCGTCCGCGTATCGCTTCGTGACTGCGTCTATCCGTATCAAAACGCCGAACACCCTTCGGGTTTGGCCGATTTCCGCCCGCTTCCGCCACTTTTCTTCTCTGCGCGGGCCGTTGGGCAGCGAGTCTAGACCGCCTGCGACACCGCGGTTCGGCGGCGGCGGGCGGCCGGGCGATACGGCGGCGCGGCGGCCGGGCCGTCCCGGCCGCCGGGCCACGCCGGCCGCGTCAGCCCTCGTCGGGGCTCAGTCGCAGGGAGATGGAGTTGATGCAGTAGCGCTGGTCGGTCGGGGTCGGATACCCCTCCCCCTCGAAGACATGCCCGAGGTGCGAACCGCAGCGGGCGCACCGCACCTCGGTGCGCACCATGCCGTGGGAGCGGTCCTGCACCAGCTCCACGGCGTCGGTGTCCTTCGGGTCGTAGAAGGACGGCCAGCCGCAGTGCGACGCGAACTTGGTCTCGGAGGTGAACAGCTCGGCACCGCAGGCCCGGCAGGAGTAGACGCCCTCGGTCTTCGTGTCCGTGTACTCACCGGTGAAGGCCGGCTCGGTGCCGGCCTGGCGCAGGACGGCGTACTCGGCCGGGTTCAGCTCCGCGCGCCACTGCTCGTCCGGCTTCTCGACGTCGTACGACATCAGTTCTCAGCCCCTTTTCACTGCGACAGGCGGTCCAGGATCAGCGGGCCCAGGTCGGTGACATCACCCGCGCCCATGGTGAGAACGAGATCACCAGGCTTCGCCATTCCCGCGATCACCGCGGGAACCTCCGCCTTGTCGGACACGGCGGTGACGTCGGCGCCCGCCGCGCGCGCGGCCCCGATGATCAGCTCGCTGGTGACACCGGGGATCGGGTCCTCCCGGGCCGGGTAGATGTCCAGGACCACCGAGGCGTCGGCGAGGGCCAGCGCCTGCCCCATCTCCGTGCCCAGTTCCTGGGTGCGGGAGAACAGGTGCGGCTGGAAGACGACGAGGATGCGGGCGTCACCGGCCGCGGCGCGCATGGCCTCCAGGTCGGCGGTCATCTCGGTGGGGTGGTGGGCGTAGGAGTCGATCACCTGGACGCCGGCCGCCTCGCCCTTGAGCTGGAGGCGCCGCTTGACGCCGGTGTAGGCGGCGAGCGCGGGCGCCAGCTCGGCGGCCGGGATGCCGAGGGCGGCGCCGGCGGCGAGCGCGGCGACGGCGTTCAGGGCGTAGTGCCGGCCCGGCACGGAGACGGCGAAGGTCAGTTCCTGCCCGTCCAGCACCGCGGTGACCTCGCTCTTCAGTCCCTGCGGCACGATCCTCAGGACGCGTACGTCGGCGTCCTCGGCCTCGCCGTAGGTGACGGTCCGCACCGCGCGCTCCCGGACGCGCCGGGTCAGCTCGCGGGCACCCTCGTGGTCGGCGGAGACGACCAGGGTGCCGCCGTCGGTGACACGGTCCACGAACGTCTCGAACGACTCGAAGATCTCGTCCATGGACGCGTAGTTGGCGTGGTGGTCCAGCTCGACGTTCAGGACGATGGCGACCTCGGGGGCGTACTTGTGGAAGCTGCGGTCCGACTCGTCGGCCTCGGCGACGAAGATGTCCCCCTCGCCGTGCAGCGCGTTGGAACCCGGGGCGTCCAGGTCGCCGCCGATGGCGTACGACGGCCGCAGGCCCAGCTCGGTCAGGCAGACCGCCAGCATCGAGGTGGTGGTCGTCTTGCCGTGGGTACCGGCCACGGCGATCGGGCGCAGTCCCAGCATCAGCGCGGCGAGCGCGTCGGAGCGGTGCACCACCGGGATGCCCAGCTCGGCGGCGCGGGCCAGCTCCGGGTTGTCCGTGCGGATCGCCGACGACACGACGACGCAGCTGGCGTCGTCCGCGAGGTGCCCGGCGGCGTGTCCGACGTGCACGGTGACGCCGAGCGCCCGCAGCGCCTGCGCGGTCGCCGAGTCCTTGGCGTCGCTGCCGGCCACCCGCGCCCCGCGCTGCGCGAGGATCTTGGCGATACCCGACATTCCGGCGCCGCCGATGCCGATGAAGTGCGGTCGGTCCATGGCGGCAGGAAGGCCGGGTGCCATGCGTTTCTCCCCAGAGACGGTACGAGCCAGAGCAGGGCCTAGCCTATGCGCTGACGCACCGGGCGCCGCGCAGGGAGGGCGGCAGGGCCTCCCCCGCTCCGCCTACGCCTTGCTGTGCGAGAACAGCTTGAGCACCGGCACGCCCACCTTGTGCCGGGCCCGGGAGGCCCAGTCCCGGTGGAAGAACTCCTCGACGTAGTGCGGGTCGGTCAGCACGATCACCTCGTCGGCGTCCACCTCGGCCACGACCCCCTTCAGCGCCTCCAGCGGATGGTCCTCGACCAGCCGCCCCTGCGCCGTGCCGCCCGCCGAGCGCAGCGCCTGGAGCGACACGTCGAGGGCCTGCTGCCCGACGCTCCTGGCGTCCTGTCCCTCCGGGGTCTCCCTCTCCCGCACCGCCTCGTCGAGTTCGCCGAGCGCGATGTCGTCGATGGCCCGCAGCAGACGGTCCGCCTGGTCGCCGCGCGGCTGGAGCAGCACGTGGAAGGAGACGGGCTCGTCTCCGTGCAGGGTGGTGACGAACTCCACGTCGGCGGACGTCAGGGCCTTCTCGATCATCAGAACGCTTGTGAACACCAGGGCGCCTTCTTCCTGCGAGGGCCCGCGGGGCCCGCTGTCCTGCGGGGCCCGGCAGGGCCCCTGCGGAAACCATCCTTCCCCGTGATCGCACGGGTACTGCCGACAGAGTCTGCCCGCCGAGCCAATCGGAACAGCGGATTCCGCCGGTGTCGATGTCGGGGGGCCGGCGTCAGGGCCGGCGGTAACGGCTGTACAGGAACCCGTCCTCCTCCAGCAGGGACGCGAGGACGAACCGCTGCGGAACGGCGACCGCCGGCCCCCCGGCGATGCGCTGCGCGTCCCCCGCGGTGAGTGTCGGCGACACGGTCAGGCACAGCTCGTCCAGCACCTCGGCGGCGATCAGCTGGCCCAGGAGCCGGGGGCCGCCCTCGGTCAGCAGCCGGGTGTGGCCGAGGCCGGCGAGGGCCCGCACCGCGCGCGCCGGCTCGACACCCATGCCGTCCCCGGCGACCAGCACCCGGGCGCCGGCCTTCTCCGCGGCGGCGACCCGGTCGGGGGCCGCCGCGGCCCCGGTCAGGACCAGCGTGGGCACCAGCGGGGAGGTGAACAGCGGGAGCGTGAAGTCCAGTTCCAGGCTCGCGCTGACGATCGCGATCGCCGGGACCGGGTCCTGCCCGGCCGCCGCGCGGGCCCCGGCGAACTCCTCCCGCACGCGTGCCGGGCGGTAGCCCTCCTGCCGTACCGTCTCGGCGCCCACGAGGACGACGTCCGCGAGCGCCCGCAGCGTGCCGAAGACCCGCATGTCGGTGGCGCTGGAGATGGGCTGGGAGCGGCCCTCGTGCTGGGCGGCGCCGTCGAGGGAGGAGACCATGTTGGCCCGCAGCCAGGGCCGCGGGGCGCCCGGTCCGGACGCCGGGTAGGCGTACGCGGCGGCCAGCTCGGCGAGGCTCCACTCGCGATCCGCGGCCGCGGCGGCGTCAGGGGCCGCGGCAGGGCCCGTACGGGCCGCCCCCACCTCCCCTTCCGGTCCCCGGCTCGCGGCCTCCGCGCCGGTGCCGGGGGCCTGGGCTGCTGTTTCGTCGGTCACAGGGAACAGGCGTCGCATGTCGTGCAGTGTGGCACGGCGCTTAGCATGAAGAACTGTGTCGTCCTCCACCACCGCCCCCGGATCCGGCCCTGTGCCGGACGCGGGCCCCGTGTCCCTGTGCGCCCGTGAGCCGCGCGTTCCCGCCGACCGCCTGGTCGCGGAGATGGTGCCGCCCCCGCGCTTCGACTCGGTCCGCTTCGCCACGTACATCCCGGACCCCGGGCAGCCCAGCCAGACGGAGGCCGTCCAGGTCCTGGAGGGCTTCGCGGCCGGGCTCGGCGGCGCGCCCGCCGGCGGCAGCGGCCGGCGCGGCCTCTTCGGCCTCGGCCGGGCCCGGGCTCCCAAGGCCCCGGCGGGCCCGCGCGGGGTGTACCTGGACGGCGGCTACGGCGTCGGCAAGACCCATCTGCTCGCCTCCCTGTGGCACGCCGCTCCGGCCGACGCCTCCCGCAAGGCGTTCGGCACCTTCGTGGAGCTGACGAACCTGGTCGGCGCCCTGGGCTTCCAGCAGACCGTGCAGACGCTGTCCGGGCACAGCCTGCTGTGCATCGACGAGTTCGAACTGGACGACCCCGGCGACACGGTCCTCGTCTCGACGCTGCTCGGCAAGCTGGTCGAGGCGGGTGTGGCGCTCGCCGCCACCTCCAACACGCTGCCCGGCAAGCTGGGCGAGGGGCGGTTCGCCGCCGCCGACTTCCTGCGCGAGATCCAGGGCCTGTCGGCCCACTTCCGCGCCCTGCGCATCGACGGCGAGGACTACCGCCACCGCGGCCTGCCCGAGGCGCCGGCGCCCTTCTCGGACGAGGAGGTCACGAAGACCGCCTTCGCCACCGAGGGTGCCTCGCTGGACGACTTCACCGGGCTGCTGGAGCACCTGGCGCGGGTGCATCCGAGCCGGTACGGCGCGCTGACCGACGGGCTGCGGGCGGTGTGCCTGACCGGCGTGCGGCCCGTGCCGGACCAGTCGACGGCACTGCGCCTGGTGGTGCTCGCCGACCGGCTCTACGACCGCGAGGTCCCGGTGCTCGCCTCGGGGCAGCCGTTCGACCGGCTGTTCAGCGAGGAGATGCTGAACGGCGGCTACCGCAAGAAGTACTTCCGCGCGATATCCCGGCTCACCGCGCTGGCCCGGGACGCGAAGGGACTGGTCGGCGGCTAGCCGGCACGCCCTCCCCGGTCGGCCCGCAGTCGGCCGGACGACCGTGGGGCAGGGGCGGGTTCCGGCCATGCCACCCACGGTTTTCACGCTCTCTCGGGCGCGTAACGCGCTGTTAACCCTGCAAAGGCCCTCGCAGGGCTAACGTGTTTCTTGACCATCCATTGACCGGCACTTGGTCTGGACAAGAGACGCGATAGCAGCGGAGGGGGGCCCGTGTTGCGAGGTAAGACGGCCCGGACCCTGTTCGCCCTCCTCGGCTCCGTACTGCTCGCCCTCCAGCTCTTCACCCCCGCCGGAACCTTCGCATCCGTGCACACGCACGGTCAGGCGCTGGCCAAGACCGAGACTGGAACCCACCTCTCCGTACCACCGGCGCACGACGGCACGGAGACGGCCCGCACCCCCCTCCCCCCGGACCGTCCCGCGGGGGTCCCGCAGGTGCGCGACCGGCACCGGGGCCCCGCCGCCGCCTGCGCGCAGGAGCACCCCCTCATATCCGGCCGGGCGGCCGGCACGGCCCCGCCCGACCCCTCCGGCGGCCGGCACCGCCACGCACCCGGAGCCTCCAGAGCGCACACCCCGGCGGCCCTCCAGGTCTTCCGCTGCTGAGAGCCGGGCCCGGCCGCTCCCCTCTCCACCCCCACAACCGTTGTTCGAGCCCGACGCGCCAGGCAGGCGCGCCAGGAGGACCACATACATGCAGCCCCTCATCGACAACGCCCGTACCTTCGGACAGCGCCCTGAGGAGTTCGCCGAGCTCGCCGAAGGCCAGTCCCCGCAGGTGCTCTTCATCACCTGCTCCGATTCCCGGGTCGTCCCGGCCCTGATCACGGGCGCCCGCCCCGGCGAGCTGTTCGAACTGCGCACCGCGGGCAACATCGTCCCGCCGTACGCCTCCGCGCACCCCACCGGCGAGGCCGCCACCATCGAGTACGCCGTGGAGGTGCTGGGCGTCCGCGACATCGTGGTCTGCGGCCACTCGCACTGCGGGGCCGTCGGCGCCCTGGTGCGCGGCGACGACCTGACCGCCGTACCCGCCGTGCGCGACTGGCTGGCGCACGCCACCCCGCGCCCGGCCGGCGCCGCCGAGGACCCGGAGGTCGCCGAGGGCGTGCGGAGCCACGTCCTGACCCAGCTGCTGCGGCTGCGCTCGTACCCCTGCGTCGAGCGGAAGCTGGCCGAGGGCCGGCTCGGCCTGCACGCCTGGTACTACGAGGTGCACACCGGCGCCGTACGGACGCACCGCCCGCAGACCGACACCTTCGAGGCCCTGTGAGCGCGCCGATGACCGACGACCGCACCCTCATATCCCGCCTGCCCCGCCTCTCTGGGCCCCCGCACCTGCGGCAGGACTTCGCCGCCTCGCTCGTCGTCTTCCTGGTCGCGTTGCCGCTGTGCGTGGGCGTGGCCGTCG
The DNA here is from genome assembly GCF_043195475.1 of Streptomyces sp. Y20. NCBI lineage: Bacteria > Bacillati > Actinomycetota > Actinomycetes > Kitasatosporales > Streptomycetaceae > Streptomyces > Streptomyces sp. Y20. The sequence continues at coordinate 315,880 of NZ_JBIDDP010000002.1, read as the reverse complement.
CCTCCGGTGTCCCGGCCGAACTCGGCCTGGTCACCGGCATCGTCGGCGGCCTCGTCACCGGGCTGATGCGCGGCAGCAGCCTTCAGGTGTCGGGCCCGGCGGCCGGCATGACCGTGCTCGTCTTCGAGGCGGTCGAGGAGTTCGGGCTGCCGGTCCTCGGCGTGATCGTGCTCACCGCCGGACTGCTCCAGATGGCCATGGGCCTGCTGCGCCTCGGCCGCTACTTCCGCGCCATCTCGGTCTCCGTCGTGGAGGGCATGCTGGCCGGGATCGGCCTGGTGATCATCGCCGGGCAGCTCTATCCGGCGCTGGCGGCGAAGGCCCCCGACTCCGGCCTGAGCAAGATCACCGGGCTGCCCGGCGCGTTCCTGGACGCCCTCGGCGACAGTGGAGCGCTGGCCTCGCTCGCGGTGTGCGCGGGCACGGTCGCGGTGGTGCTGCTGTGGAAGCACGCCCCCGCGAAGGTACGCACGGTGCCCGGCGCGCTCGCCGCGGTCGGGCTCGCCACACTGGCCGCGCTCGCGCTGGACCTGCCGGTGGCCACCGTGGAGGTGCGGGGCCTGCTCGGCTCGGTCCAGCCGCCGCCGCTGAGCGCGTTCGGCGAACTGGCCGGCGTGGGGCTGCTGGGCACGGTCGTCGCCTTCACCCTCATCGCGTCCGCCGAGTCCCTGTTCAGCGCGGCGGCCGTGGACCGGCTGCACTCCGGGCCGCGCACCCAGTACAACCGTGAACTCCTCGCCCAGGGCGCGGGCAACGCGGTGTGCGGCCTCCTCGGCGCGCTGCCGATGACCGCGGTGATCGTGCGCAGCGCGGCCAACGTCCAGGCCGGCGCCCGCACCAAGGCGTCCCGGGTGCTGCACGGCGTCTGGCTGCTGCTGTTCGCGGCACTGCTGCCGGGCGTGCTCGCCTACATCCCCGTCCCGGCCCTCGCGGGCATCCTCCTCCACGCCGGTGCCAAGCTGATCCCCGTCCGGGCGCTGGCCGGGCTGTGGCGCGAGCACCGCGGGGAGGCACTGGTCCTCGTCGTCACGGCGGTCTCCATCGTGACGGTCAGCATGTTCGAGGGCGTGCTCATCGGTCTCGCCCTGGCGGTGGTGAAGACCGCCTGGGAGGCCTCGCACATCCGGCTGGAGGTCACCGACGAGGGCGCGGGCCCCGTCGAGGGACACCTGTCGGGCAACGCGACCTTCCTGCGGCTGCCGAAGATCCTGGACACCCTGGAGTCGCTCCCCCAGGACCGCCCGGTCCGGCTCGACCTGTCGGGGCTGCACCACCTTGACCACGCCTGCCGCACGGCCCTGGAGAACTGGGCCGCGCGGCACAGCGCGGCCGGCACGGAGCCGGTGAAGCTGGTCACGGCGGCCTGAGGGGCCGCCCGTGGGGCCGGGACGCCGGAAACTCTCGGCATCCCGGCCTTACGGGCCTATCGTGGCAACAGCAGACAAACCCGACCTCTGGGCGAGGAGGCTCACCATGGTCGAGGTGCTTGTGGTGGCCGTGGTGGTGGCATGCGCCGCCGCACTGGTCTACCTGGCGATGGCGGTGCGGGTGGTCAAGCAGTACGAGCGCGGTGTGCTCTTCCGGCTCGGCCAGGTCGCGGAGGAGGTACGGGCACCGGGGCTGAACCTGATCATCCCCTTCGTGGACCGGCTGCAGAAGGTCAACATGCAGATCGTGACGATGCCGGTCCCGGCCCAGGAGGGCATCACCCGCGACAACGTCACCGTCCGGGTGGACGCGGTGGTCTACTTCAGGGTGGTCGACGCGGTGAGCGCCCTGGTGAAGGTCGAGGATTACAGGTTCGCGGTATCCCAGATGGCGCAGACCTCCCTGCGGTCGATCATCGGCAAGAGCGAGCTGGACGACCTGCTCGCCGACCGCGAGAAGCTCAACCAGGGCCTGGAGCTGATGATCGACAGCCCGGCCGTGGGCTGGGGCGTCCAGGTCGACCGGGTCGAGATCAAGGACGTCTCCCTGCCGGACACGATGAAGCGGTCCATGGCCCGCCAGGCGGAGGCGGACCGTGAGCGCCGGGCCCGGATCATCAACGCCGACGCCGAACTCCAGGCATCCCGCAAGCTCGCCGAGGCCGCCCAGCAGATGGCCGACACCCCGACAGCGCTCCAGCTGCGGCTGCTCCAGACGGTGATGGCGGTGGCGGCCGAGAAGAACTCCACGCTGGTCCTGCCCATCCCGGTGGAGCTGCTGCACTTCCTGGAGCGGGCCGGACAGCCGCAGCCCGCGCAGCAGCCCGCGCAGCGGATCATCCCGGAGACGGCCCCGCAGAATGTCCCGGAGACGGTGCCGCCGGCATCCCTGTCCGGCCCCGACGGCGGACCCCGCACCGACGGCGAGCCGCACCCCGGCTAGCGCCCGCGCCCCGCGCCCCGCCCCCGCAGCCGGCCCGCGCCACCCGGGCGGCGCGGGGCGCCGCACCCCGAGCCGGCCGCACCGGGCCGCGCGGCGCCGTAGCCTTGAGGGCCACGCCGCCGCCACGGACGGAAGGACCGACCACCTGTGCCGAAGCGCTCGAGCAGGAAGAAGGACGAAGCCCTCCGGGACCTGCTGCGCCTGGCGCCGGGCGAGCGCGTCGACCTGGCCGGGTATGACACCCGGGCCACCCCCGGTGCCCCGGGCGGCAAGCAGGCGGGGCTCGCCGACACCGCCCGGACCGGCCGGCGCCTGGCCCGGCTCCAGGAACGGCTGTGGGCGGCGGGCACGGCGGGCGACCGCCGCCGGGTGCTGCTGGTGCTCCAGGGGATGGACACCAGCGGCAAGGGCGGCACGGTCAAGCACGTCATCGGCGAGCTGAACCCGACGGGCTGCCGGATCAAGGCGTTCCGGGCGCCGAGCGAGGAGGAGCGGCGGCACGACTTCCTCTGGCGGGTGCGGCGCGCGCTGCCCGAGCCCGGTGAGATCGGCATCTTCGACCGCTCGCACTACGAGGACGTGCTCATCGCCCGTGTCCGGCACCTCGCCCGGCCCGCCGAGATCGGCAGCCGCTACGGCCTGATCAACGACTTCGAACGCTCCCTCGCCGAGGACGGCGTCACCCTCGTCAAGTGCTTCCTGCACCTCTCCCCCGAGGAGCAGGGACGCCGGCTGCTGCGCCGCCTGGACCGCCCCGACAAACACTGGAAGTTCGACCCGGCCGACATCGACGAGCGCGCCCTGTGGCCCGCCTACCAGGAGGCGTACGAGCTGGCGCTGGCGCGCTGCTCGGCGCCGCACGCGCCCTGGTACCTGGTCCCGGCGGACCGCAGGTGGTACCGCAACTGGGCGATCAGCCGGCTGCTCCTGGAGCATCTTCGGGAGCTGGATCCGCGGTATCCGGAGGGCGAGTTCGACGTGGCGGAGTGCCGGGAGCGGCTGCTGAAGCAGACGTGAGCCGGGCGGGCCGGGGTACCCGGCGGGCATGCACGAGCAGCGGAAGGTCACCGATTCGTACTGGCTGCGGACCGCCCCCGGGCCGGACCACCCCGCCCTGACCCGGGACCTCGACGTCGACGTGGCCGTCGTCGGCGCGGGTATCGCCGGGTTGAGCACCGCCCACGAGCTGGCCCGGTCCGGGCTGCGGGTGGCGGTGCTGGAGGCCGGGCGGGCCGCGGCCGGCGTCACCGGCCACACCACCGCCAAGCTGACCGCGCAGCACACCCTCGTCTACGACCGGCTCCGGCGCACCCGGGGCCCCGAGGGAGCCCGGCTGTACGCCCGCTCGCAGACCGAGGCGATCGAGCACGCGGCGGCGCTGGTGGCCGAGCTGGGCATCGAGTGCGAGTGGGAGACCAGGGACGCGTACACCTACGTCCGGGACGCGTCGCGGGCGGACGAGGTGCGCGCGGAGGCGGAGGCCGCCCGGGAGGCGGGCCTGCCGGCCGCCTTCACCACGGAGACCGGGCTGCCGTTCCCGGTGGCGGGCGCCGTCCGGGTGAGCGGACAGGCGCAGTTCCACCCGGTGAAGTACCTCCGGGCGATCACCGCCGACCTGCTCGCGCACGGCGGCCAGGTGTACGAGCACACACGGGTCACCGGCCTGACGGAGGGCGAGCCGTGCCGGCTGACGACCGAGGGGGGCGCCGTCGTGACCGCGCGGGACGTCGTGGTCGCCACCCACTACCCGGTGTTCGACCGGGCTCTGCTGTTCAGCCGGCTGTCCCCGCGCCGGGAACTGGTCGTCGCCGGCCCGCTGGGTGCCGGCCCCGACCCGGACGGCATGTACATCACACCGGACGAGAACACCCGCTCGGTGCGCACGGCGCCCCACGGCCCGGACGGGCAGCGGATGCTCGTCGTCACCGGGGAGCACTTCACGCCCGGCACCGGGGACCCGGAGGCCGGTTTCGCACGGCTCGCCGCCTGGGCCGAGGAGCATTTCCCCGGGGTGAGCCTCGACCACGCCTGGGCCACGCAGGACAACGAGTCCACCGACACGGTCCCGCTCGTCGGCCCCTTCCACCCGGGCGCCCGGCACACGTACGTCGCCACCGGGTTCGGCGGCTGGGGCCTGAGCGGCGGCGTCATGGCCGGGCTGCTGCTGACCGCCCTGATCACCGGCCGGGACTGCGCCTGGCGGGAGCTGTACGACCCGCGCCGGCTGAAGTCGGTGGTCCGCGAGGCGCCGTCGCTGCTGAAGACGCAGGCGGAGGTGGCCCGGCACTTCGTCGGCGACCGGCTGAAACCGCCGGCCTCGGTGGACGAGCTGGCCCCCGGCGACGGCGCGCTGGTCCGGTCCGGCGGCGAACGGGTCGCCGTGCACCGCGACGAGGCGGGCACCCTGCACGCCGTGTCGGCCCGCTGCACCCACATGGGCTGCCTGGTCTCCTTCAACCGTGCCGAACGCGCCTGGGAGTGCCCCTGCCACGGGTCCCGCTTCGACGTGGACGGCTCGGTGATCGAGGGCCCGGCGGTCAAGCCGCTGGAGCGCCGGGAGCTGGACGGCTCCCCGACGGGGACGGACCGACCGACGCACACGGACCGACCGGCGCACACGGACTGACCGACGCCGACCGGGGCCGATGCGGGGCCACCGGGAGCCGCCCACCGCCGCGCGGGTGACCGTACCGTCGCGTCCCGAGTCATATCACCGTACAAGCGGATATTGCACCCTACGTTCGTCGGGTGATCCCACACGTACGCCGCATCACCGCCGCCTGCGCCGCCCTCGGCGCGGCGCTCACCGCCTGCGGCACCGCGGGCGGTGGGCACCCCGCCCCGGCCGCCTCCTCCGTCTCCGCGTCCCCCTCCTCCACCCGCCCGCCCGTGCTCGCGCCGGGCCCCGGCGGACTGACCCCGGTCTTCCAGCACGGCCCGCGCACCCGGGGCAGGACGGTGGCGTTCACCTTCGACGCCGACATGACAGCCGACCAGGGACCCCGCGCGGCCTCCGGCGAGCACTTCGACAACCCGGGACTGATCGGCGCCCTGCGTGCGCTGAAGGTGCCGGCGACCGTCTTCATGACCGGCCGGTGGGCGGACCAGTACCCGGCCGAGGCCCGCGCTCTCGGCACCGACCCGCAGTTCGAGGTCGCCAACCACTCCTGGAGCCACTACGCGTTCACGGCCGACTGCTACGGCCTGCCCACCGTCGCATCCGGCCGGATGCGGGCGGACGTCGAACGGGCGTACACCTCGCTGCGCGCGGCCGGCGTGCCGCACCCGATGCCGTACTTCCGCTTCCCCGGCGGCTGTTACGACCAGCAGGCCCTGCGGGCGCTGAACGGGCTCGGGGTGACCGCGGTGCAGTGGGACGTGGTGAGCGGCGACGCGTTCGCCACGGACGCCGACGCGGTGGCCCGGCAGGTGCTCGACGGGGTGCAGCCGGGCTCGGTGGTCGTCATGCACTGCACCCGCAGCGCCGCCCCGACCACCGAGCGGGTCGTCCGCACGGTCGTACCGGAACTGCGCCGGCGCGGCTACCGGTTCGTGAAGGTCTCCGAGCTGATCGGCCAGAGCCGCGGACACCGCTGACCGTCCTACGCTGAAGGCATGAACGACGAGAATGTCCGCTCGGCCGCCGACGCGGCACGGCCGGCGGAGGCCGACGGCCCGCCGTACGCGGAGTGCGTGCTGTGCCGCGAACCGACGGAGTACCCGGAGTCGTACAAGGGCATCACCCTGTGCCCCGTCTGCGCCTGGCAGGAGGCCCAGCGCACCGCGTGCTCCGGGTGACGGGCGCGGGAACCGGCTCCCGCTCCCGGATCACTGCCGCCGGGGCACGCGCGTTGATCCGCCCGCTCAGGGCTTCGTAGGCTGGTCCGTCGTGAGCCATGTATCCGCCCCCAGTGCCGACAGCCCCTCCGACTCCCCGCGCGATCCCCGCGACCAGGCCCCCCAGTTCGTCCTTCCGCTCGTCGTGCGGATCGAACGCGACGCGCCGCCCGCCCGCACCGACGCGCTGGAGACGGCCGCCCGGGCCGTGCTCGTCCTGCTCGGCGACGACCGGGCGCAGGGCGACGGCGAATGGGCCGAGGCCGTCCGGAACTGGGAGGACGCCCGCATCCGGAAGGTGGTCCGGCGGGCCCGGGGCGCCGAGTGGCGGCGCGCCGGGACCCTGCCCGGGATCACGGTGACCGGCAGGTCCGCCGAGGTCCGGGTCTTCCCGCCGATCCCTTTGGACGGCTGGCCCAAGGATCTGGCCAAGCTCCAGGTGTCGGGCACGGAACTGGACGACCCGGAGCCGCCCGCCGCCGCCGACGCGGCACAGCCCGTGCTGTGGCTGAACCCCGATGTGGAGATGTCGGCCGGCAAGGCGATGGCCCAAGCGGGCCACGGCGCCCAGCTGGCCTGGTGGGCGCTGTCCGACGCGGACCGCACGACGTGGCGGGACGCCGGCTTCCCCCTGACCGTCCGCACGGCCGCCCCCGCCGACTGGCCCCGCCTGACCGCGAGCGGACTGCCCCTCGTTCGGGACGCCGGCTTCACGGAGATCGCCCCTGGGCTGACCGTCGCGGTGGACGGCGTGGACCGCGTCAGCTCACTTCGTCGCGGCTAGCGCCCCCGACCGGCGCACCCGAAGGCCCCGCCCGTCCGCCACGGCGGCGGACGAACGGGGCCGGTCCGGCGTCCCTCTGCCCGCCGACGCAGGGAAGCCTCGCGGCGGTCGACGGGGAACGGCATGTCGCCGGTGACGACCTCGACGACGGTGGACGACGCCGCGTCCCTGCGCCGTCAGCGACGGACGTGGACCGTCACCCGCGTGCCGCCGCTGCCGGCGACAGCCGCGCCCACCGAGGCCACGGCCACGGCTGCCTCGGCACGGCCGCCCACGGCTAAGACGACCGAGACGACGATCGCCAGCAGGCCCACACAAGCCGTGAACCAGGCCAGAGCACGGCTGCCGCTCCGGGGGCCGGCTGGGATACCTTCGAAAGGCGTCAAGGGAACCACTCTCCTCGCAACAGGATGAAGACCCGTCGGTGCGCGAGGGAGATCCGGAGAGGCCAGCCGCCAAGCAAGGGCCTCGCCGGGTCTTCCGGCACACCGTCCAAGGGCCATCGGACGCGCTTCGCATCCGCATCAGGGATTCTCGCCCGGAGCGAAAAGCAACCGGGACTCTTCCGGCCGCTACGGTCCAAGGTTCAACCCGGCCTGCGCGCTGGACATTTGAGGTCGTGCGACCAGCGCGCAAGCGAGCCTACCGCGCACAGCCCCAGAGCCGTCATGAGCCGCATGTGTACAAAAGGGCGCCCCGGAATAGGACACCCTGTACAGGGACGACACCCTCTATTTGGACGTGCCGTCACTTGCCGTCCAGCGGATGGGGGGCTCCGGATGGACGGCGGAGCGACGGCCGGTCCGGGGCCGAAGCTCAAATGTTGCTCTGAACGCGGCAGACGGGGGGTTCGGGGCCCGTCGGCGGGGCCATATCCCCCTGGCTCGACGCACGAACGCGGGCCGACGAGGGGGAACGCACCATGGGGCGACTGGGGACCGGGATCGGATGGCGGCCGGAGATCGCGGAGGCCGTGGAGGGGATGCCGGGCATCGACTGGGTGGAGGTCGTGGCGGAGAACGTCTGCCCCGGCCATCTTCCCGGGTCGCTGCTGCGGCTGCGCGAACGCGGTGTGACGGTGATCCCGCACGGTGTCTCCCTCGGTCTCGGTGGTGCGGACCGTCCCGACGCCGGGAGGCTGGCAGCGCTCGCCGAGCGGGCGGAGGCGCTGGGAGCGCCGCTGGTCACCGAGCACATCGCCTTCGTCCGGGCGGGCGGGGCGCTCACCGCGTCCCCGCCGCTGGAGGCCGGGCACCTGCTGCCCGTGCCGCGCACCCGGGACGCCCTGGACGTGCTGTGCGAGAACATCCGCATCGCCCAGGACGCGCTGCCGGTGCCGCTGGCGCTGGAGAACATCGCCGCGCTGTTCTCGTGGCCGGGCGAGGAGCTGACCGAGGGGCAGTTCCTGTCCCAGATGGTCGAGCGGACCGGCGTACGTCTGCTCATCGACGTGGCCAACCTGCACACCAACCACGTCAACCGGGGCGAGGACCCGGCCCAGGCGCTGGCCGCGCTGCCGCTGGAGGCGATCGCCTACGTCCATGTCGCGGGCGGCTTCGAGCGCGACGGCGTCTGGCACGACAGCCACGCGCACCCCGTGCCGCGCCCGGTGCTCGACATCCTGACCGACCTCGCCTCCCGCGTCGCGCCGCCCGGGGTACTCCTGGAGCGGGACGACGACTTCCCCGGACGGGTGGAACTGGAGCGGGAGTTGGCCGCCGTACGGGAGGCTGTGGCGGCCGGGCGGTCCCGGGCGGCGCACGGTACGGCGGCGACGGGTACGCCGACCGGGGGTGCCGTGGGCACGGGGGCCGGGGGTGTCGGTGTGCTGGCGCCGCCGGCGGCCGGGGTCCGCGAGCGGCTCGGGGTGGCCCAGACCGCCGTACTGTCCTCACTGGTGGCGGGGACGCCGGTGCCGGAGGGGTTCGACCGGGCGCGGATGCGGGTGCAGGCGCGGGCCCTGGCGGCGAAGCGGGCGGACGTGGTCGCGAAGGTGGCGCCCGAGCTCGCGGTGATCCTCGGGGCGGAGTACCGGGAAGCGTTCCTGGCTTACGCGCGGCAGCGGCCGATGACCGCGGGGTACCGGCGGGACGCGCTGGACTTCGCGGGGCATCTGCTGAAGCTGGGGCGCCCGGGGAACGCGGCGGCGCGGCGCGTGCTGCGGGAGTGGTGGCTGGACCGAGCGGGACCGGCACCGCGCCGGGTCTCGCCGACGGCACGGGCGATACGGGGGCTGCTGCGGCGCGGAGCGTGACGGAGGGCGGAGCGTGACACGGGCGAAGGGGGCGCGGGTGGCGGGGCGGCGGGCCGGGTGGTGTCCTGCGGGGTCGGCGGCGACTGGGGAGGGCGGCCGGTAGCGCCCGGCGCGGGCGGGGTGAGGGGCGGGTGCGGGGTGGTGGGGTTCGGTCGCGCAGGTCCTGGTGCCCCTGGGGGCCGGCAACGTCGCCGGTGGGGAGGTGCCCGGGGTTCTGTGCGGTGGTCGTGCCACTGGGGCGGGCAGGCGGTCTGCCGCAGCGGGGGCGCGCCCGCGCCGCCGCTGCGGCCGACCGGGCCCGCCCCCACCCAGGTCCTCACCGGCGCTGCGGACGGCGCCCTTCCGCCTCGCAGTAATATGCCAAGCCCGCAGCCACCCCAAGCACACCACGGCATGCGGTGCAGGAGGCAGCATGCGACCGCGACCCCCGATCAAGGGCCGAGGCATATTCAGCGGTACCGGACTCGTCGTCGCCGGCCTGGCGGCGACCGTCGTCGCGCTGCTCGTTCCGCTCTGGTCGTACGCCGGCCGGCAGGACCCGGCGAGCGCGAACGTGCTCAGCGCGGCGACGGTGACAACCCCGTACGGTCCGCTGTCCGCGCGGGACCGGGACTTCGTCACCAGGGTGCGGCTGGCCGGGCTGTGGGAACTGCCCGCCGGGGAGCTGGCGGAGCACAAGGGCACCACCGCGGCCGTCCGGACGGCGGGACAGCACCTCGTCGACGGCCACACCTCGCTGGACGCGCACGTACGTACCGTCGCCACCCAGCTCGGCGTGGCCCTGCCCAACGAACCCAACGCGCAGCAGAAGCAGTGGCTGGCCACCCTCGACGCGGCACGGGGCCAGGACTTCGACCGGCAGTTCGCCGGCCTGCTGCGGCTCGCGCACGGCCGGGTGTTCTCCCTGGTCGCGGAGGTGCGGGCCGGCACCCAGAACTCCCTCGTCCGTGATCTCGCCGACGACGCCAACACCACCGTGCTGGACCACATCAGGATCCTGGAGGCGACGGGGTACGTCGACTTCGCGGCGCTGGCCCGGGACCTGGCCTCCCCGGCGTCCCCGGTGCCGACGCCGCCGGAGGCCGACCCCGGTGCCGCGGTACCGGTCACGCCGCCGTCGTCGCCGTCGCCGTCGCCGGGCGAGACGTACGCACTGCCGCCGGCCACCGCCGGGCCGCCACCGGCGACCAGCGGTCCCTGACGGCCGCCGTCCCCGCCCGGGAAACGGAACGTCACAGACCGGCGACGCTCTGTCCGGATCGTGAACAGGGCATGGCGTCCGACCGGGGCCCTGGCATAGAAACACGTCATGTTCTGGGTCCTTCTCCTGCTCCTGGCCTGGGCCTTCGCCGGTCCGGCCTGCGCCCTGCTGTGCCTGGCGGCCGTCCGCGCGGCGGCCGCGGAAGCGCGTGACGCGCCGGCGGACCGGGAGCGCGGTCTGACGCTGTACGAGGCGGCCTTCCTGTCCGGCGGGCCCGCGCGGGTCGCCGACGTGACCCTGGTCTCCATGGCCCGCCAGCGGCGGCTGCTGCTCGCGCACACCGGCTGGGCGACGGTCGTCGACCCGCGGGGCCGCGACGAGATGGAGCGGTCCGTCATAGGGGCCATAGGGCCCGAGGGCCAGTCGCGGATCGCGCCCGTGCGGGCGCGGGCGGCCGGCGCCGAGGCGGTGGGCCGGCTGGCCGACGGACTGATGCGCGCGGGACTCGCGGTGCCGGAGGGCACGGGGGTCACCGTGGGGGCCGCGGTCCGCCGGGTACGGGCCGCCGCGGTGGTCGTGGTGGCGCTGGGCGTGACCGCGCTGCTGCTGCCCGTCCAGACCGGGACGCCGCGCCCGCTGGTGGGCCTGTGGTTCGCCCTGCCCCTCACGCTGTCGCTGAGCTGCCTGGCCATCGCCCGGTTCGAGGTGCATCCGTACTCGCGCTGGGCCTCCCCGGCCGGGCAGCGGCTGCTGGGCGCGCTGGCCGGCAGGCCGGCCGGGGACGAGCGGTCGTTCCTCACGTCCGTCGCCGTACGCGGTGTCCGCGCGATCGGCGAACCGGAGCTGCGCGCGGCCTTCACCCACCGTGACCAGCCGCCCTGGCGGGAATGAGGCTCTCCCTCCCGGAGGTGGCTCCTTCCAGGAGCGTGCGGGGGGCACTCGGAGCCGCTCGCGGCCCTCACCCGCGATCGGCCCGGGCGGGCGTGAACCGTCCTTCCCGGAGTGAGGGCTCCTTCCGGGGGCGCACGGGGGGCATTGCCGCCGACACCGGCCGGGTGGTGCTTGCCTTCGCCGGCAGTCGGCCGAAGCATCCCTTGTGACGTCGCCGGGCCGTGGCAGCCGTGCCATCGCCGCCGCGCACCGAAGGGACACGCGATGAAAGCTGCCGCCCTCTACTCGGCCGCCGGGTCCTTGCTGCTGACCAGCCTGGCCGCGGCCCCGGCGGGCGGCGCGCCGGGCAGCCCCGGCGCGGCCGAGCTGCGCGGGACCGCGGTGGCGGTGGCCCGGGCCCGGGCGGCCGGCATCGACTTCGGCCCGTGCCCGGCCGCGGACGTGCCGCGGGCCCCGGCCGGAATGCGGTGCGGCACGGTGACGGTCCCGCTGGACTACGCCCACCCCGACGGCAAGAAGATCAGGCTGACGGTCAGCCGGACGCGGGCCACGCAGCGGGACCCGCACAACAGCAAGCGCAAGGTCCCCCGGCAGGGCGCCCTCGTCTACAACCCGGGCGGTCCGGGAGCCTCCAGCATGTACTTCCCGATGATCGGCGTGATCCCGCAGTGGAAGCGGACCGCCGCCGCGTACGACCTGGTGGGCTACGCCCCGCGCGGGGTGGGCCGTTCGGCGCCGCTGTCCTGCGAGGACCCGAAGCGCTTCTTCAAGGCGCCCACCGCGGCGCCGGCCCACCCGTCGCAGGCGTACAAGCGGCAGCGCGTCGCGCAGGCGAAGGCGTACGCGCGCGGCTGCGCCCGGCGGTCCGGGAGCAGGCTGCGGTACTACACCTCCCTCGCCAACGCCCGGGACCTGGACGTCCTGCGGGCCGCGCTGGGCGAGGACCGGCTGACGTTCATGGGCGCGTCGTACGGCACGTACTTCGGCGCGCTGTACGCGGCGATGTTCCCCTCGCACGTGCGGCGCATGGTGCTGGACTCGGCGGTGAACCCGGACCCGGAGAAGGTCTGGTACCGCGACAACCTCGACCAGTCGGCCGCCTTCGAGGAGCGCTGGGCGGACTTCCGGGACTGGATCGCCCGGCACGACGACGTGTACGGGCTCGGGGACACGCCCGGGAAGGTGCAACGCTCCTACGACACCGCGCGCGAGCGGCTGGCCGGGAAGGCGGCGGGCGGCCGGGTCGGCCCGGGCCAGCTGCAGAACGCGTTCCTGACGGCCGGGTACTACGACGACTTCTGGCCGAGCCGCGCCGAGGCCCTCGCGGCGTTCCTGCACGGCGATCCGGAGCCGCTGGTGCGGCTGGCCGCGCCGAGCCAGGACACGGCCGTGGAGGCGGAGAACGGCAGCGCGGTGTACACGGCCGTCGAGTGCAACGACGCGCCGTGGCCGACGCGGTGGCAGGTGTGGGACCGGGACAACACCCGGCTCGCCCGGGTGGCGCCCTTCGAGACCTGGGACAACGCGTGGATGAACCTGCCGTGCGCCTACTGGCCGGCGCCCCGGCAGCGTCCGCTGGACGTGCGGACCGCTCCGGGCGAGCTGCCGCCGGTGCTGATCCTGGCGGCCGAGCGGGACGCGGCGGCGCCCTACCAGGGGGCCCTGGAGATGAACCGGCGGCTGGCCGGGTCGGTGCTGGTGACGGAGCGGGACGCGGGCACGCACGGTGTCGGGGGCGGCCCCAACCCGTGCGTCAACGCGTACCTGGACGCCTATCTGCTGGAGGGCCGTCTCCCGGCGCGGCACGCGTCCTGCGCACCGCGCCCGGAGCCGGAGCCTGACACCCCGGCCACCCCCGGCCCGTCCTCGCGGGACGCCCTGAAGGGCAAGGCCGTCCGGCGCTAGGCGTTGCGAGGACCCGTCAGGCCAGGCCGGCGATCAGCTCGGCGACGTCCTTGCGGCGGCCCGTGTAGAACGGCACCTCCTCGCGGACGTGCCTGCGGGCCTCGGAGGCGCGCAGGTGGCGCATGAGGTCGACGATGCGGTACAGCTCGTCCGCCTCGAAGGCCAGGATCCACTCGTAGTCGCCGAGGGAGAACGAGGCGACGGTGTTGGCGCGCACGTCGGGGTAGCCGCGGGCCATCTTGCCGTGGTCGGCGAGCATGCGCCGGCGGTCCTCGTCGGGCAGCAGGTACCAGTCGTAGGAGCGCACGAACGGGTAGACGCTCACGTAGTCGCGGGGCGTCTCGTCGGCGAGGAACGCCGGGATGTGCGAGCGGTTGAACTCGGCGGGGCGGTGCAGCGCCATGTTGGACCACACCGGCTCCAGCGCGCGGCCCAGCCGGGTGCGGCGGAAGAGGTTGTACGCCTCCTGGAGCTGGTCGCTGGTCTCGGCGTGCCACCAGATCATGACGTCGGCGTCGGCCCGCAGGCCGGAGACGTCGTAGGTGCCGCGGACCGTGACGTCCTTCGCGGCGAGCTGGTCGAACAGCTCCTGGACCTCGTCGGCGTATCCCGTGCGGTCCTCCGGCAGCACGTCCTTCAGCCTGAACACCGACCAGAGGGTGTAGCGGATGACCTCGTTGAGGTCCTTGGCCAGCTTGCCCTTGTTCGGGATCCTGCCGGGCTCGGTGGTGGGGGCGTCGTCACTCATGGTCCCTATTCTCCCGCTCCGCCGTGCAGGCTCTGCACCGGGTTGGCGGTCAGCTCCGCCAGGCCGCGCGGGTCGCCGTCCAGCTGGTCGACCGCGGCGTACGCGCTCGCGACGCACGCGGGGATGCCGACCCCGTCGTACTGGGCGCCGCACACCGCGAGGCCCGGGAGCCGGGCGACGTGCTCGCGGATGCGGGCCACGCGCGCGTGGTGCCCGACGGGGTACTGCGGCAGGCCGTCGGTCCAGCGGGTGACGCGGGTCTCGATGGGCTCGGCGTCCAGGCCGGTCGCCTCGCGCAGGTCGTGCCGGGAGATCTCCACGAGGCCGGCGTCGTCCCGGCCGAGCACCCGCGTCTCGCCGTGGCGGCCCACGGAGGTGCGCAGCACGACCACGTCCGGATCCTGCTCGGCGATCCATCCCCACTTCTGGGAGGCGAACGTGGAGGCCTTGATGGTGCGGCCGTCGACGGGCGGCACGAGGAAGCCGCTGCCTTCGGGCAGGCGCAGTCCGGCGCGCCGGTAGGCGAGGGTGACCAGGGCCATCGAGGCGTACTCCACGGCGGCCAGTTCGGCGGCGGCCCCCGGGGACTCGGCGCGCAGCAGGTCGGCGGCCGGGCGGGCGGGGACGGCGAGGACGACGGCGTCCGCGTGCAGCACCCGGTCCGCGGCGAGGACGCGCCAGACGCCGTGCCCCGCGGCTCCGCCTCCCGCGGCCGCGCGGGCCCGCGCCTCGTCGGCGGTGCCCGGCCGGGCCGGGCCGCCGCGGCGCAGCTCCCGTACCGGGGTCCCGGTCAGGATCTCGCCTCCGCGGGCCCGCACCGAGTCGGCGACCGCGAGCGGCAGCGAGCCCACGCCGCCCTCGATGCCGAGGAACACCGGTCCGGTCTGCCGGGCCGCCGCCGCCCTCGCCTGGATCGCGCGGACGGCCTCCGTCAGGGAGTCGTGGGTCTGGGCGGCCTGGAAGAGCTGCGGGACGGCCGAGCGCAGGGAGATGCGGTAGGCGTCACCCGCGTAGACCCCGCCCAGGAGGGGCTCCACCAGGCGGTCCACGACCTCGCGGCCGAGCCGGGCCGCCACGTACTCCCCCACGGCGATGTCGTCGCCGGTCTCCGTGCGGGGCAGGTCGGCGTCGCGCCCGATGCGGGCCAGGCCCTCGTCGGACAGGACTCCCGCGAGCGCGGCGGCGGTGCCGGGGACGCCCATGACATGGCCCTTGGGCATGGGCCGCAGGGCGCCGCGGGTCCAGATCGCGGCGGTCGCCGTGGCCGGCGGCCGGAGCCGGTCGCCGAGTCCGGCCTCGCGCGCGAGCGTCACCGCCTCGGGGCGGCGGGCGAGCATGGACTCGGCACCCAGGTCGACGCGTACGCCGGCGATGTGGCCGGGCAGCAGCTTGCCGCCGACCCGGTCGCCGGCCTCCAGTACGGTCACGCGCGCGCCGCGGTCCAGCAGCCGGTGCGCGGCGGCCAGCCCGGCGACCCCGGCCCCGATGACGACGACGTGCCCCAGGCCCCTGCCCGTCGCACCGCTACCCGTTGTGCTCATGCCTCCCACTCTCTCAGACCCCGCGCGCACTCCCGCCGGGCCCCGGTGTCCGGTCCGAGTCCGGACCGTGACCGCACCGGGACCGGCGGCGCCGAACGTTCACGCCGGACCCGCCGTCGAAGGAACGCCACAGTCCACAGCCACGGGAGTACCGCCGATGCGCACACCAGACGTCACCCGTTCCGTCCGGCCCGCGCGGGCCCTGGCCGGGACGCTGCTCGCCGCCTCCCTCGCGCTCGCCGGGTGCGGCGGCGCCGGCGACACGGGCGGCGGCTCGGCGAAGTCCGCCGCGGACGCCGCGGTACGGCCGACGGGTGCCGCCGGCGGCCGGGCGGACGGCGCGAAGGCCGTCCGGGGCACACCCCGGCTCGCCCCGGACGCGATCATCCGCACCGCGTCCCTCACCGTCGAGGTCGAGGACGTCTCCAAGGCACTGGCAGCGGCCCGTGCGGCCGCCGGCGACGCGGGCGGCTACGTCGGCACGGAGAGCACCAGCCGGGACCGCCACGGCCACGAGCGCACCCGGGTCGTGCTGCGCGTGCCCACCCAGAAGTACGACGAGGTCCTCGCCGGCCTCCAGGGCACGGGCCGGGTGGTCCACCGCACGGCCAAGGCCGTCGACGTCACCGACCAGGTCGTGGACGTGGACAGCCGGATCACCTCGCAGCGGGCCAGTGTGGCCCGGATCCGCGCGCTGATGGACAAGGCGGACAAGCTGAGCGACGTCGTCACCCTGGAGGGTGAGCTGAGCAGCCGTCAGGCCGATCTGGAGGCGCTGCTCGCCCGGCAGGCGTCCCTCAAGGATCGTACGAGCCTGGCCACCATCACTCTGTCGTTGTCGCGGACACCGGTGCGGGAGGCGTCCGGTGACGGCTCGCCGGGCTTCGCCGACGCGCTGGCGGGCGGCTGGCACGCGTTCGTGACCGTGCTGCGCTGGATCGCCCTCGCGCTCGGCGCCGTCCTGCCGTTCGCGGCGCTCGCCTTGCTGCTCGTGCTGCTGTGGCTGCGCGTCGTACGCCCCCGGCTGCCGCGCCGTGCGGGGCCCGCGCCGGCGACGGACACGACCGGCCCGCTGCCGTCGGCCCGCCCGGTGGAGCCCGGGGAGGCCGGGCGGAAGTGAAGTGCCCGTGCCCCGTAGCGTGTTCCTCATGAGCATGAGCGAGGGGCGCGGCGGCAGCAGTGGCGACGGCGGCAGGGAACGGCTGGTCGTGATCGGCGGCGACGCGGCGGGCATGTCCGCGGCGTCGCAGGCGCGGCGGCTGCGGGGTCCGGACGAGCTGGACATCGTGGCCTTCGAACGCGGCCACTTCACCTCGTACTCGGCGTGCGGCATCCCGTACTGGGTGGGCGGTGAGGTCCCCGAGCGCGATCAGCTCGTCGCCCGTACGCCCGGGGAGCACCGGGCGCGGGGGATCGACCTGCGGCTGCGTACGGAGGTCACGGAGATCGACGTGGCCGGACAGCGGGTACGCGCGCGTGACGTCGATTCCGGCGCCGAGTCCTGGACGCCGTACGACAAGCTGGTGATCGCCACCGGGGCCCGCCCGGTCCGCCCGGACCTGTCCGGCGCGGACGCCCTCGGGGTGCACGGTGTGCAGACCCTGGACGACGGTCAGGCCCTGCTGGACACGCTGGCGGGCGTGCGTGGCCGCCGCGCGGTCGTCGTGGGCGCCGGTTACATCGGCGTGGAGATGGCCGAGGCGATGATCAACCGGGGTTTCGAGGTGACGGTCGTCAACCGCGGCAAGGAGCCCATGTCGACGCTCGACCCGGACATGGGCCGGCTGGTGCACCGGGCCATGGAGGGCCTCGGCATCACGATGGTGAACGACACGGAGGTCACCGGGCTGCTCACCGGCCGGGACGGCCGGGTGAGGGCGGTGGCGACGCGGGACGCCGAGTACCCCGCGGACCTGGTGGTCCTCGGCATCGGTGTCCGCCCGGAGACCGGCCTGGCCCGGGCGGCCGGCCTCCCGCTCGGCACGCACGGCGGTCTGCTCACCGACCTCGCCATGCGGGTCCGCGGCCACGGGAACATCTGGGCGGGCGGCGACTGCGTGGAGGTCCTGAACCTGGTGTCGGGGCAGGAGCAGTACGTCCCGCTCGGCACGCACGCCAACAAGCACGGCCAGGTCATCGGCACCAACGCCGGCGGCGGCTACGCCACCTTCCCCGGCGTCGTCGGCACGGCGGTCAGCAAGGTGTGCGACCTGGAGATCGCCCGTACCGGGCTGCGCGAGAAGGACGCGCGCCGGGTGGGCCTCGCGTTCGAGACGGTCACCATCGAGTCGACCAGCCGCGCCGGTTACTACCCCGGCGCCGCCCTCATGACGGTGAAGATGATCGCGGAGCACCGTACGGGCCGGCTGCTCGGCGTGCAGATCGTCGGCCGGGAGGGCGCGGCCAAGCGGGTCGACATCGCGGCGGTCGCGCTGACCGCGCGGATGACGGTGGAGCAGATGACGGCCCTGGACCTGGGCTACGCCCCGCCGTTCTCACCGGTGTGGGACCCCGTGCTGGTGGCGGCGAGAAAGGCGACGGCGAAGGTGAGGGCAGCGGCTTAGGCCGTCCCGGGCAACGGCTCAGGCCGTCCCGCTGATGCGGGGCAGGGAGGTGACGGCCGCACCGGGCGTCATGGCCGTGGGCTGCTCGCCGGCGGGCTTGGCGTGGGTCGCCGGCGGCCGGGTGGACCGCAGCCGGTAGCTCACCGCCTCGTCCAGGGTGACCGGCCGCTGCATCTGCGAGGCGAGCCGCCCGGCCTCCTGGCCGAGCCGCGCGACGTCCTCCCAGGGAAGCCGTAGCACCAAGGACAGTTCGGCCTCGCCGTCGGGCAGCGCATGCATCGCCGGTACCTGCGGAGTGTTCGCACTCATCGCCTGATCCTCACGTCGGTTGTGAGGGGATACGCACGCACGCCCGGCGGTGTTCACCGGTTCACCGAACGGGCGGTTCCGCAGCCCATGATCCGGACGGGATTGCGCCTCATCCTCGAGGCCGAGCCCGACATCACCGTCCTCGCGGAGGCCACCCGGCGGCTCTCGAAGTCCGGGTCGCCCAGCACGGTGATCGTCCTTACCGCCTTCGATCTCGGCGCGCACGTCGTGGACGCGCTGCGGGGGGTGCGAGCGGTTTCCTGGTCAAGGACGGCCCGGCCGATTCCCTGGTCGGAGCCATCCGCACGGTGGCGGCGGGAGACGCCGTACTCGCTCCCCGGGTCACCCAGCGGCTGCTGACACGGTTCGCCGCGCCGGCCCGGAAGACCGAGTCGGCGCTGCCCGCGCGCCCGGACGCGCTGCCCTCCCGGGAGCTCGACGTACTGCGCGCCCTGAGTCGCGGCCTGTCTAACGCAGAGATAGACCGCCCGGGCGCTCGGCGTCGGTGGGACGACCGTCAAGACACATGTGGCGCACATCCTGGCCGAGTACGGGTCGCGTGACCGGATCCAGGCGGTGGTCCTGGCCCACGACTGCGGGCTCGTGACGCCGGGCGCAGCGAGGAGACCGGAACCCACCGGCTGAGACGCCCGCCGGAACCCCGGCGCCCTCTCAGGCCACCGGGTCGTCCGTGGGCGCTGCGGCGCCACCGGTTCGCCGGCCGCATCGCGGGCACTGTTCCTGTGTGGTCATACCCGTCCATGACGTGAATCCCGTGCGCGGTACCCCCTGGGTGACGTACGCCCTCATCGCCGCCAACGTGCTGGTGTTCCTCACCACGCCCGGCATCGCCGGTGCCGTGGCGGGCGGCAGCGATCTGGTGCGGCTGTGTCATCTCCAGGCCTTCATGGATCACTACGCGGCCGTCCCCCGGGAACTGGTCCACCATCAGATGCCCCGGGTCGTACCGACAGGGAGCGTCGGTGTGGGCCCGCACGGCCCGGGCTGCGTCGTGGCGCCGCCCGGCTACGACAAGTCCCCGGCGCTGTCGGTCCTCACGGCGATGTTCGTGCACGGCGGCTGGCTGCACCTGCTCGGCAACATGCTCTTCCTGCTGATCTTCGGCAACAACGTCGAGGACCGGATGGGCCACATCCGTTACTTCCTCTTCTACGTCGTCTGCGGCTACGCGGCCGGCTACGGCTTCGCCCTGCTCAACGCCGGCTCCACCGACCCGCTGATCGGGGCGTCGGGCGCGATCGCCGGTGTCCTCGGCGCCTATCTGGTGCTGTACCCGAGGGCCAGGGTGTGGGTGCTGGTGCCGTTCCTGGTCTTCCTGCCGCTGCGGCTGCCCGCCTGGCTGGTGCTGGGCTTCTGGTTCGCGCTCCAGGCGGTGTACTCCTCCGGGCACGGCGTGTCCGGAGGAGGCACGGTGGCGTACGCGGCGCACGTGGTCGGCTTCGTGGCGGGCATGCTGCTCGCCTGGCCGCTCAAGCCCGGCACGCCGCCACCGCCGGAGCCGCCCGGCCTGCTGTTCGGCAGGCGGGCCCGGCCCCGCTACTCCTGGTGAGTCAGCGCGCGGTCGCGGTGTGCACGTACTCCACGAGCCGGGTGAGCGCGTCCGGGTCGGCGTTCGGCGGGACGCCGTGACCGAGGTTGAAGACGTGCCCCTCCAGGCCGGCGGCGGCGTCGAGCACCTCGCGGGCCTTGGTGGCGACGGTGTCCTTGTCGGTGAACAGGACCGTCGGGTCGAGGTTGCCCTGGAGGGCCTTGCCGGGGCCGACCCGGCGCGCGGCCTCGTCCAGCGGGACGCGCCAGTCGACGCCGACGACGTCCGCGCCGGCCTCGCCCATGAGCCGCAGCAGCTCGCCGGTGCCGACGCCGAAGTGGATGCGCGGGACTCCGTACCCGGCGACTGCCTCGAAGACCTTCGCGGAGGCCGGCATGACCGACGTCCGGTAGTCCGCGGGGGCCAGGGCGCCGGCCCAGGAGTCGAAGAGCTGGACGGCACTGGCGCCGGCCTCGATCTGGACCTTCAGGAAGGCGGCCGTGATGTCGGCGAGGCGGTCGAGCAGGTCGGCCCAGAGTCCGGGGTCGCCGTACATCATCGCCTTGGCGTTCTCGTAGGTGCGGGACGGGCCGCCCTCCACCAGGTAGCTCGCGAGGGTGAACGGCGCGCCCGCGAAGCCGATCAGCGGGGTGCCGCCCAGTTCGCCGGTGAGCTGCCCGATGGCCTCGGTGACGTACGGGACGTCCTCGGGGGTGAGGTCGCGCAGCCGGGCCAGGTCGGCGCGGGTGCGGACGGGCTGCTCGACGACCGGGCCGACACCGGGCTTGATGTCGAGGTCGATGCCGATGGCCTTCAGCGGGACGACGATGTCGCTGAAGTAGATCGCCGCGTCGACGTCGTGCCGGCGCACGGGCTGGAGGGTGATCTCGGTGACCAGTTCGGGCCGCATGCAGGACTCCAGCATGGGCACACCCTCGCGCACCTTGCGGTACTCGGGCAGGGAGCGGCCGGCCTGGCGCATGAACCACACGGGGGTGTGCGGCACGGGCTCGCGCCTGCACGCCCGGAGGAAGGCGCTGTCGTACGTCGCTGCGGGCTGCCGGCCCGTGAGGATGTCGTTGGCGGTCACGGGGCAAGTCTCGCATGACATCGGTGACCGGCGGCGCGGGGTGTCTTGCCCCGCACCGGGCCCCGCTTCCCTTTACTCTTCCCCGCATGGCTGCGGCTCAGGGACGACTGTCGGACGGCGCTGACGGAATGGATGACGCGGAGGACACCGCGCAGGAGCGGGCGGGCAGCGGGCTGCCCCCGGCGTTCCGGTCCGCGGTCGACGCGCTGCGTACCGCGCGGGTACGGCCGCAGGTCGAGGTGGAGCCGACGCCCGCCCCGCAGCGGCTCGCCCCGCACGCGTACGCGCTGGAGGCCGTGGTGGCCGACGGCGAGCAGGAGCTGGCCGACGGGCGGCTGGTGCTGCTGCACGATCCGTCCGGGCACGAGGCCTGGCAGGGCACCTTCCGGCTGGTGACGCTGGTGCGGGCGGAGCTGGAGCCGGAGATGGCGGCCGATCCGCTGCTGCCCGAGGTGTGCTGGTCGTGGCTGACGGGGGCGCTGCAGGCGCGCGGGCTCGGGTACGGCGAGCCGAGCGGCACGATCACGCGGGCCGGCTCGCACTACTTCGGCGGGCTGGCCGAGCGGCCGGCCGCCTCGCAGATCGAGATCCGGGCGTCGTGGACGCCCCGCGAGGGGCTCGGCGGGGTGCCGGACACCGCCGCCCACCTGGCGGCCTGGTGCGATCTGCTGGCGCAGGTCGCGGGCCTGCCGCCGGCCGGCCCGGGCGACGCGTCGGTGGTGACGCTGCCGCAGCGCCGGGGGCCGCAGTCGCGGTGACGTGACGCCGCTGTACGGACCGCATCACCCTTGTGGGCGTCCGATTGACCATCTCTTTGTCGATACGGCCACTTTCTGTACTCGAATCGCACTCGGTCGAACCGACTTGGTCTTCGGATGATCGATCGCGTGTCCGAATTGCACGGATTGTTACTCACTAGATCGTGATCATTCTCTAAAGGCGGACAGGTTTGCTGCCGAAGACGACTGTGACCTTGAAAGCACGGTTCGTCCCCGGCTTCCTCCCCACAAGCCGGCCCCGTCCCCCACCCAGGAGGCCTGGTGTCCGTTCTCCTCGAGCAACCCGCAAGCCTGGTCGCCTACCGCCCGAACAAGCCGACCGCCATGGTGGTCGTGGCCGACCCCCGCGTCCGCTCCACCGTCACCCGCCACCTGTGGGCCCTGGGTGTGCGCGACGTCATCGAAGCCTCGTCCATCGCGGAGGCTCGTCCCCGCATCGGCAACCCCCGCGACATCTGCGTCGCCGACGTCCACCTCCCCGACGGCTCCGGCCTCACCCTGCTGTCCGAGACCCGAGCCGCGGGCTGGCCCAACGGACTCGCGCTCTCCGCCGCCGACGACATCGGCGCCGTCCGCAACGCGCTGGCGGGCGGCGTCAAGGGCTACGTCGTCACCGGCACCCGCACCAACATCGGCCTCCCCTCCCGGCCCGGCGCCACCCCCCTCGGTGCCGCCGCCCGGATGCACCGCCGCCCCCCGGGTGCCCCGAGCCACCCGGGGGGCTACCGGGAGCTGTCCGGACGCGAGGTCGAGGTGCTGAGACTGGTCGCGGAGGGCCAGTCGAACAAGGCGATCGGCGTCTCCATGGGCCTGTCCGCCCTCACCGTCAAGAGCCACCTCGCCCGCATCGCCCGCAAGCTGGGCACCGGCGACCGGGCCGGCATGGTGGCCGTGGCCCTGCGCACCGGGATCATCCACTGACCCTCCGGATACGCCCTCCGGAGCAATCACCGTCCACCCTGGCGAACCCCGTGCCGCCCCAGGGTGACTGGTTTACGCCCCTTCAGCGTCCGTCGGCGGAACGTTCCGTCGACGGGCGCCGTCCACACACGGATACCCTTGACAGGTGACCGACGCCCAAGACACCGCAGCAGACGGCTCCCTGCGCATCACCGGAGTCACGCCTCCGGACGACGCCGGATCTTCTGTGACGGAGGCGCCGACCCCACTGCTCGAACCGCGCGAGGGCATTCCGCCCGTGATCACCGACGAGGCGGCCCTCGCCGAGGTGACCGCCGCCTTCGCCGCCGGCTCCGGTCCGGTCGCCGTGGACGCCGAGCGCGCCTCCGGCTACCGCTACGGACAGCGCGCCTACCTGGTGCAGCTGCGCCGCGAGGGCGCCGGCAGCGCGCTGATCGACCCCGTCGCCTGTCCGGACCTGTCCGGCCTCGGCGAGGCCCTGTCCGGCGTCGAGTGGGTGCTGCACGCGGCGACCCAGGACCTGCCCTGCCTGCGCGAGATAGGCATGGTGCCGACCCGCCTGTTCGACACCGAGCTGGCCGGCCGGCTCGCCGGGTTCCCCCGGGTCGGCCTCGGCGCGATGGTGGAGGGCGTCCTCGGGTACGTGCTGGAGAAGGGCCACTCCGCCGTCGACTGGTCGACCCGGCCGCTGCCCGAGCCCTGGCTGCGGTACGCCGCGCTGGACGTGGAGCTGCTCGTCGACCTGCGGGACGCCTTGGAGAAGGAGCTGGACCGGCAGGGCAAGCTGGAATGGGCGCACCAGGAGTTCGACGCGATCGCCGCCGCGCCGCCGGCCGAGCCCCGCAAGGACCCCTGGCGCCGCACCTCCGGGATGCACAAGGTGCGCCGGCGCCGGCAGCTGGCCGTCGTACGGGAGCTGTGGGAGGCCCGGGACCGGATCGCCCAGCGGCGCGATGTGTCACCGGGCAAGGTGCTGAGCGACGCGGCCATCGTCGAGGCGGCGCTCGCCGTGCCGGCCAACGTCCACGCGCTCGCCGCGCTGAACGGTTTCGGGCACCGGACGGGCCGCCGGCAGCTGGAGCAGTGGCAGGCGGCCGTGGACCGGGCCAAGGCCCTGCCGGAGAGCGCGCTGCCGCAGCCGGGCCAGCCGGTGACCGGCCCGCCGCCGCCCCGGGCGTGGGCCGACAAGGACCCGGTCGCCGCGGCCCGGCTCTCCGCGGCGCGGGCGGCGGTGTCCGCGGTGGCCGAGCGGGTCACGATGCCGCAGGAGAACGTGATCTCCCCGGACACGGTGCGGCGGATCTGCTGGGAGCCGCCGCGGACCGTGGACGCCGCGTCGGTGGCGACCGCGCTGGCCGGATACGGCGCCCGTCCGTGGCAGGTCGAGCTGGTGACACCGGTACTGGTGGACGCCCTGTCGACCCAGGGCGCGTAGGGCACCCGACCGCCGGATCCCGCCGCTGCGGGGGTGCCGCCCACCCGTCCGCGCCCCGGAGGCCGTCCGTCGGACCCCGCCGGATCGCGGGCCCCTCACGCCCGTCCCCGGCTCAGCGGCCGCCCGCCGGAACGCGCGGTAGCCGGATGCCCCGCACGCACGCCCGCCGAGAGGCGCCGGGGCCGCGGGTCCCGCACGCCGTCCGCAGCCCAGATGCCGCCCTCCGGAACGTGCCGGGGCCGGGAGTCGCACGCGCGCCCGCGCGAAGGCATCCGAGGCGCGCGTCGCCGACGCAATGCGCGAGAAGTCGCACGCGCGCCCGCGCGAGGGCATCCGTCGATTCCGCCGGATCGCGCAGCCCCCTGCACGACCGTCCGCGACCCGGAGGCCGTCCTCCGGGCCGCACGGGGGCCGGGGCCCCGCACGCACGCCCGCCGAAAGGCGCCCGGGCCGGGGGTCCCGCACCCGCGACCCAGGGGCGGTCCCCCCGATCCCGCCGATCCCGCCGGGTCGCGGGCCCCCGCCCGCACGTCCGCGGCGTCGTCGTCGGGTGCCGCCGCGGGCCGTCCGTGGTCACGGTCGCGTGGCTGCCGTGCCCTTCCCGGGGCCCCGGCGCGTCGCTGCCCGTGCTCCTTCCGGGGGGCCCGGCGCGTCGCCGCCCGCGAGTAGCCGGGGCGAACGTCGAGATCGCGCCAAGATCCTGGGGGCGCGCGGCGAGGGCCGTACGGGTGCCGGGCCGGCCGGTGGGTGTGACGTTCACCGCTTGGGGCGGCAGGACTGTGCAGCTACGTTACTCATAAGTAGCATGGGTTCTGAGCGCGCGCTCAGCGCATCGCAGCAGTGCCATCCCGCACCCTGGAGGAGAGCCAATCGTGCCTCGTACCGTCAGGGATGTCGTCTTCGTCGACGGCGTCCGCACCCCGTTCGGCAAGGCGGGCCCGAAGGGCATCTACCACGAGACCCGGGCCGACGACCTCGTCGTGAAGGCGATCCGGGAGCTGCTGCGCCGCAACCCCGGTCTGGACCCGAAGAAGATCGACGAGGTCGCCATCGCCGCGACCACGCAGATCGGTGACCAGGGCCTGACCCTCGGCCGCACCGCCGGCATCCTCGCGGGCCTGCCGCAGTCCGTCCCCGGTTACTCGATCGACCGCATGTGCGCCGGCGCGCTGACCGCCGTGACCACCACCGCCGGTTCGATCGCCTTCGGCGCCTACGACGCCGTCATCGCCGGTGGCGTCGAGCACATGGGCCGCCACCCCATGGGCGAGGGCGTGGACCCGAACCCGCGGTTCGTCTCCGAGAAGCTGGTCGACGAGTCGGCCCTGTTCATGGGCATGACCGCGGAGAACCTGCACGACCGCTACCCGCACATCACCAAGCTGCGCACCGACGAGTACGCGGTGCGCTCGCAGGAGAAGGCCGCCAAGGCGTACGCCAACGGCAAGATCCAGCAGGACCTGGTGCCGATCTCGGTGCGCCGGACCAGCCCCGAGGGCGGCGAGACGGGCTGGGGCCTGGTCACCGCCGACGAGCCGATGCGCCCGGGCACCACGCTGGAGAACCTGGCGGGCCTGAAGACGCCGTTCCGTGTGCACGGCCGGGTCACCGCCGGTAACGCGGCCGGTCTGAACGACGGCGCCACCGCGTCGATCATCGCGAGCGAGGACTTCGCCCGCGAGAACAACCTCCCGGTGAAGATGCGCCTCGTCTCGTACGCCTTCGCGGGCGTCGAGCCGGAGGTCATGGGCTACGGCCCGATCCCGGCCACGGAGAAGGCCCTCGCCAAGGCGGGCCTGTCCATCTCCGACATCGGGCTGTTCGAGATCAACGAGGCCTTCGCCATCCAGGTCCTCGCCTTCCTCGACCACTACGGCATCGCGGACGACGACGAGCGCGTCAACCAGTACGGCGGCGCCATCGCCTACGGTCACCCGCTGGCCTCCTCCGGCGTCCGTCTGATGACGCAGCTGGCCCGCCAGTTCGAGGAGCAGCCGCACGTCCGCTACGGCCTGACCACCATGTGCGTCGGCTTCGGCATGGGCGCGACGGTCGTCTGGGAGAACCCGCACTTCGAGGGGGACAAGTGAGCACCACCACCGAGCTTCTGAAGCAGGCTTCGGAGCTGTTTCCCGACGAGGTCGTCACCAGTGCGCACGTGCGCCACTTCGACCTGCCGTTCGGCGCCGGCCGCTTCGCGCTGATCACGCTGGACAACGGCCTGGACCACACCAAGCCGACCACCTTCGGGCCCGCCTCGCTCGCGAACCTCGACACCGCGATCGACCAGGTGGAGAAGGAGGCCGCCGACGGCGAGATCGTCGGTGCCGGCATCACCGGCAAGCCGTTCATCTTCGCGGTCGGCGCGGACCTCAAGGGCGTCGAGCTGCTCAAGGAGCACGAGCACGCGCTCGCCATCGGCAAGGGCGGCCACGAGGTCTTCAAGCGCCTGTCGACGCTGGCCGTCCCGACGTTCGCCTACTACAACGGCGCGGCGATGGGCGGCGGTGTCGAGGTCGGCCTGCACTGCACCTACCGCACCGTCTCCAAGGCGATCCCGGCGTTCTCCCTGCCCGAGGTCTTCCTCGGCCTGGTCCCCGGCTGGGGCGGCTGCACGCTGCTGCCCAACCTGATCGGCGCCGACAAGGCCGTCTCGGTCGTCATCGAGAACTCGCTCAACCAGAACAAGCAGCTCAAGGGCGCGCAGGTCTTCGAACTGGGCATCGCCGACGCCCTGTTCGAGGGCGCCGACTTCCTGGAGCAGTCGCTGCTGTGGACCGCCCAGGTCCTCAAGGGCGACGTCACGGTCGAGCGCCCGGCGATCGACCGCGGCGAAGCCTGGGACCAGGCGGTCGCACGCGGCCGGTTCATCGCCGACTCCAAGGTGCACGGCGCGGCCCCGGCCGCCTACCGCGCCCTGGACATCATCGCCGCCGCGAAGAACGGCGACCTCCAGCAGGGTTACGACGCCGAGGACCAGGCCCTCGCCGACCTGATCATGGGCGGTGAACTCCGCTCGGGCATCTACGCGTTCAACCTCGTGCAGAAGCGCGGCAAGCGCCCCGCCGGCGCCCCGGACAAGAGCCTGGCGCGCCCGGTCACCAAGGTCGGTGTCGTCGGCGCCGGTCTGATGGCCTCCCAGCTCGCCCTGCTGTTCCTGCGCCGCCTGGAGGTGCCGGTCGTCCTGACCGACATCGACCAGGAGCGCGTCGACAAGGGTGTGGGCTACGTCCACGCCGAGATCGACAAGCTGCTCGGCAAGGGCCGTATCAACCAGGACAAGGCCAACCGCCTCAAGGCCCTGGTCACCGGTGTGCTGGACAAGGCCGAGGGCTTCGCGGACGCGGACTTCGTCATCGAGGCCGTGTTCGAGGAGATCGGGGTCAAGCAGCAGGTGTTCGCGGAGGTCGAGGCGGTCGCCCCGGCGCACGCGATCTTCGCCACCAACACCTCGTCCCTGTCGGTGACGGAGATGGCGTCGAAGCTCAAGAACCCCGAGCGGGTCGTGGGCTTCCACTTCTTCAACCCGGTCGCGGTCCTGCCGCTGCTGGAGATCGTCCGCGGCGAGCAGACGGACGACGCCTCGCTGGCGACCGCCTTCGCGGTGGCCAAGAAGCTGAAGAAGACCGCGGTACTGGTCAAGGACGCCCCGGCGTTCGTCGTGAACCGCATCCTGACCCGCTTCATGGGCGAGATCCAGAACGTCATCGACGAGGGCACCCCGGTCGAGGTCGCCGAGAAGGCCGTCGAGCCGCTCGGCCTGCCGATGTCCCCGCTGGTGCTGCTGGAGCTGGTCGGCCCCGCCATCGGCCTGCACGTCTCGGAGACCCTCAACCGGGCCTTCCCGGACCGCTTCACCGTCTCCCCGAACCTGAAGGCGGTCGTCGAGGCCGGCAAGCGCGGCTTCTACGTCTACGACAGCGGCAAGCCGGAGCTGGACCCCGAGGTCGCCGCGCTGCTGAAGCAGGGCGACACCGTCCTCACCGAGGAGCAGGTGCGGGCCCGGGTGCTGGACGCGGTGGCGCAGGAGATCGGGCTCATGCTCGACGAGGGCGTCGTCGCCGAGGCCCAGGACATCGACCTGTGCCTGATCACGGGCGCCGGCTGGCCCTTCCACCTGGGCGGCGTCACGCCGTACCTGGACCGTGAGGGTGTCTCGGAGCGCGTGAACGGCAAGAAGTTCCTGGCGCCGGGCGTGGCGAGCGTGCCCGCGTAACGCCTGTCCGGTCGGACGCCGGGTGCCCGCGCTCCTCCGGGAGTGCGGGCACCCGGCGTTTCTCCGGCCGTTGCCCGCGCGCCGGGCGGGATCACGCCTCCCGCCACGCCTCCAGCGCGAGCCCCGGCTCGTCCTTGCGCCGGGTCAGCAGGAGCCGCCCGGTCGACGGGGACCACGTCGCCGCCACCACCCGGTCCTCCTCGTCCGTCGCGAGGCACACCGGCGCGTCCAGGGGCAGTTGCGGGCCCGACTCGGTCCACCAGGCGCCCGCGGGCTCCACCTCGGTCGGGTAGGCGGCGAAGGCGACGCGTCCGCTCGCCGACCGCTGGGCCAGCAGGGTGCAGTCGTACCCGTCCAGCGCGCAGCGGACCGCCGCGACCGGTCCGGGGCCCGCCGCCGGCAGGAGGGTGGCCGGTTCGTCGCCGGGGCGCCACGCGCACAGGTCGCCGGAGGTGTCGGTGTAGAAGACGGTCGTCCGGTCGGGTGAGGTGGCGAGCGCGCGCAGGGTGCCCGGGCGGACCGGGGTCCTGAGGGTCTCCCGGAGCACGGGCTGGGCGCCCGGCTCCTCCTGGCGCCAGTGCAGCAGGCCCTGCGGCACCGCCGCGTACAGCTCGACCCTGCCGGACTCCCCCGTGACCGCGGCCAGTCCGTCGCTCACCTCGTCGCCCTTCAGGTCCCGCCAGGGGTCCCAGCCGCCCTTCTCCTTCTGTGCGAGCAGGCTCACCCCGCCGTCGCCGTCGGGCACGAAGAGATGGGCGCGGCCCTGGGCGTCGACGGCGACCGCGGGGGTGCCGGTCCGGCCGCCCTTCTTGTGCGGGTGGCCGACCGGGTTCCAGTCCAGGGCGGCCAGGTGCGGGCGGAAGTGCGTGGAGTGCACGAGCCCGGACTCGCCCTTGCCGGTGGGCCGCCAGGAGACCAGGTGGGCGTAGCCGTCGGGGCCCTGGCCGACCGCGAGGACGGGGTGCAGCCGCTGGTCGCCGCCCACCCGGCGCGGGGCGGACCAGGGGCCGCCGGGGCCGCGCTCCGCCCGGCACAGGACGGCGTCGCCCGACGTCTGGTAGACACTGAGCCGGCCGTCTCGGCCGCGGAGGAGCCAGTCGCCGTTCACCGGTTCACTTTAAGCCGCTCGGCAGCGGCCCCGGGGCCCGGGCCCCACCCGCCGCCGTGGCACCCTTGCCGCATGACCGAGCCCCTGGACGCCCCGCCTCCCCCGGCCCCGCTGCTCGTGATCGTGGACGGCGCGAACGTCGTCGGTTCGCGCCCCGACGGCTGGTGGCGCGACCGTGAGGGGGCGGCCGAGCGGCTGCGGGACCGGCTGGCGGACCAGGGCCTGCCCGGGCGCGGGGAACCGGTGGAGATCGTGCTCGTGGTCGAGGGCGCGGCCCGTGGGGTGACATCGGTGCCGGGCGTGCGGGTGGAGGCGGCACCGGACAGCGGCGACGACCGGATCGTGGAGCTGACCGCCGCGAGCGCCGGCCGGGCCCGCCTGGTGATCACCGCCGACCGTGAGCTGCGGCGCCGCGTGGCGGAGCTGGGCGCGCAGGTGGCCGGCCCCCGTACGGTCCTGGGCTGAGCCACGCCCGCCGTGCCCCCGGTACCGGGGCGTACAGTAGCGCGCCGTCCACCCGGCCCGCGAGCGTGTACCCCGCGGCCAGCAGCCGGCGCAGGGTGGGGACGCGGTCGGGGGCGTACGGCCCGCCCCGGGAGTCGTCCACGACCAGCGCCGGGGCGTGCGCGGCCAGCTCCCGGCGGAAGACCGGCCAGGTGCCGGCGACGGCGTACTCCTCGCCGACCCGGAAGCCGTCGCGGCCCCCGCTGTAGTTGGTGAGCAGACCCGCGGTGAGGTAGCGGGTGGCGGGGGTGCGCCCGGCCAGCCAGTACGTCTCCGGGTGTATGCCCCATACGAGGACCCGGTCGGCGGGCCGGGTGCGGTGGGCGAGGGCCGCCGCGAGCCGTTCGCTGTGCCGGAGTTCGGGTCGCGGGGCGAGCAGGCCCCAGGCCACGAAGAGGGCGCAGCAGCAGGCGGAGATCCGGACGGCGGCCCGGTGCCGGTCCCGGGGCGGGGTCTGGAGCGCGGCGGTCGCCAGGAGGGCCAGCGGCGGGGTGAGCTGGAGGTAGTAGTGGCCGAAGAAGTGGAGGCCGAGGGTGACGGCGGCGGCCGAGGAGGCCAGCCACAGCCACAGCTCGGGCGCCGGGCAGCGGGCGGCGCGCACGGCCCGTACGACGGGCGGAAGCAGGCCCGCCGACGCCCCGCCCAGCAGCGCGGTGTTGGCCGACGCACGGGCCAGGACGTGCAGTGCGGAGCCGGCGGGGGAGGCGTACGCGGCGGAACCGGTCACCGTCCAGAACAGGAAACCGGCCGGGCCGGTGAGCAGGGCCGCGGCGGCCACCGGCACCACGCAGCCGGCCGCGAGCCGTGCCACGTCCGCGCGCGGGGCGCCCCGGCTGTGCAGCAGCCAGGCCACCGGCAGCAGGACCGCGCCCCCGGTCTGCTTGGTCAGGAACGCGACGGCGACGGCGGTACCGGCCGCGCCCCAGCGCCCCCGGTCGGCGCACCACAGGGCCGCGGCGGTGGCGGGCAGCATGAACACCTCGAAGGTGGCGGCCTGCGCGTCCTCGGGGTTGAGGCCGACAGAGACCAGCAGGTACAGCACTCCGGCGGTGCGGCCCGCCCGGTCGCCCCAGCGGCGGCGGGCGAGGGAGGCCAGCGCCACGGCGGTGAGCAGCTGGGCGAGGACGGCGAGCACCCGCAGCGGGGTCAGCGAGCCGGATCCGCAGACCGCGAACGCGGCCTGGTACAGCCAGGGCAGCAGCGGTGGCTTGCGGTCCACCACCGTGTCGTACAGCCGGCCGCCCTGGAGCAGCAGCCCGGCCTGTACGGCGAGATAGCCCTCGTCGGGATTCCACAGCGGCCGGACGAAGGACGGGATCCGGGTGGCACAGGCCAGGGCCGCCAGGAGGGGCAGCAGCCGCGGCCAGTACGCCGTCCGGGTGACCGTGGTCCGTACGGGGGCGAGCGGGGCGGCGAGCATGGTCAGCACGCTATCCGGCCCCGCGGTCCGCGCCGTGGCGGACATACGGGGCCGGTGCCGGAACGCGTCCGGTTACGCGGTGTCCCCGCTCGGCGGCGGTGCGGCCTGCCCGGCCGCGGCGCTCTCCCGCCGGCCGAGGCGGCTGTGCGAGCGGCCGTAGAGGAAGTAGACGACGAAGCCGATGACCATCCAGATCGCGAAGCGCAGCCATGTCTCGGCGGGCAGGTTCAGCATCAGCCACAGCGAGGCGCACACCGACAGGATCGGGATGACCGGGACCCACGGGGTGCGGAACGCGCGGGGCAGGTCGGGGCGGCTCCGGCGGAGGATGACGACACTGATCGCGACGACGATGAACGCGAAGAGCGTGCCGATGTTCACCAGTTCGCCGAGGGTCGTCAGGCTCGTGAAGCCCGCGACGACCGCGATGATGACGCCGAGGAGGATCGTCGGCCGGTACGGGGTGCGGAAGCGGGGGTGGGTGCGCGAGAAGAACCGCGGCAGCAGCCCGTCGCGGCTCATCGCGAAGAACACCCGGGTCTGGCCGAGCAGCAGGATCATGCAGACGGTGATGAGTCCGATGGTGGCGCCGAAGCTGATCACGCCCGCGTACCAGGGGTGCCCCGTGGCTTTGAAGGCCTCCGCGAGCGGGGCCTCCACGGACAGCTTCGTGTACTTCTCCATGCCGGTGACGACGATCGACACCGCGACGTAGAGCAGTGTGCAGATGACGAGGGAGCCGATGATGCCGCGGGGCATGTCGCGCTGCGGGTTGCGGGTCTCCTCGGCGGCCGTGGCCACCACGTCGAAGCCGATGAAGGCGAAGAACACGATCGAGGCGCCGGTGAAGATGCCCATCACACCGAAGTTGGACGGTGCCCAGCCGAACATCAGCTGGATCAGCGGGGCCTTGAGGTTGCCGCCGGCCGCCGCGGGCTGCGCCGGGGGGATGTACGGGTTGTAGTGGGCCGTGTTGACGATGAACGCGCCCGCGATGATGACGACGAGCACGACGGTCACCTTGACCGCCACGACCACCTGGGTGACGCGCGCGGACAGCTTCATGCCGACGACGAGGATGGCCGTGAGCGCCAGCACCAGCAGGGCGGCGAAGATGTCGAACCCGAAGCCGTGGGCGTTGTCCCGTCCGCCGAGCGCGGCGGGGACGTGCCAGCCGATGTTGGTGTCGAGGAACGACCGGAAATAGCCCGACCAGCCGACGGCGACCACCGCCGTGCCCAGCGCGAACTCCAGGACCAGGTCCCAGCCGATGATCCAGGCGGGCAGCTCGCCGATCGAGGCGTACGAGAAGGTGTACGCGGACCCCGCCACCGGGACGCTGGAGGCGAACTCGGCGTAGCACAGGGCGGCGAGGGCGCAGGCGACGCCCGCGGCGACGAACGACAGGGAGATCGCGGGGCCCGCGGTCGTCTTGGCGACCGACCCGGTGTAGACGAAGATGCCGGTGCCGATGATCACACCGACGCCGAACACGGTCAGGTCCAGCGCGGACAGGGACTTCTTGAGCGCGTGCTCCGGCTCCTCGGTGTCGAGGATGGACTGCTCGACCTTCTTCGTGCGGAAGAGGGTACTGCTCACGGGCCTACCTCCCACGCGCTTGTCGTCCTCGACATGATTCGAGAGGGCTGGGGACGCGTATGCCCCGGCACAGGCAGGTTCACGCAAAAACGCCGGCTCCGCCACCTGGAGTGGCGGAGCCGGCGCCCGGGAGCGTGTGGTTCTAGTCGCGCGCGGGTTCCACGGAGTCCACCGCGTCGGCCGGGCGGTCGAACCGGCCGTCGAGCTTGGAGACCAGCCCGGTGACCTGGCGGGCGATGTCGGGCGCGGTCAGCCCGATCTCGGTGAGCACCTCGGCGCGGGAGGCGTGGTCGAGGAAGCGCGGCGGGATGCCGAAGTCGCGCAGCGGCACGTCCACGCCCGCGTCGCGCAGCGCCTGGGCGATCGTGGAGCCGACACCGCCGACGCGGCTGTTGTCCTCGACGGTGACGACGACCCGGTGCCGCTCGGCCAGCGGGGCCATGGCCTCGTCGACGGGCTTGACCCAGCGCGGGTCGACCACGGTGGTGGAGATCCCCTGCCGGTCCAGCAGGGCGGCGATCTCCAGGCACATCGGGGCGAGGGCGCCCACGGAGACCAGCAGCACGTCCGGGTCGTCGGTGCCGGGCTCGCGGAGCACGTCCATGCCGCCGACCCGGCCCACGGCCGGTACGGCGGGGCCGACGGCGCCCTTGGAGAAGCGCACCACGGTCGGCGCGTCCTCGACGGCGACGGCCTCGCGCAGCTGGGCGCGGACCTGGTCGGCGTCGCGCGGCGCGGCGAGCCGCAGCCCCGGCACGACCTGGAGGAGGGACATGTCCCACATGCCGTTGTGCGAGGCGCCGTCGGTGCCCGTGACACCGGCCCGGTCGAGCACGAAGGTCACCCCGCACCGGTGCAGGGCGACGTCCATGAGGACCTGGTCGAAGGCGCGGTTGAGGAAAGTGGCGTACACGGCGAAGACGGGGTGCAGCCCTCCGTGGGCGAGGCCGGCCGCGGACACGGCGCCGTGCTGCTCGGCGATCCCGACGTCGTACACCCGCTCGGGGAAGCGCTTGGCAAACTTGTCCAGGCCGACGGGCTGGAGCATGGCCGCGGTGATCGCGACGATGTCGTCGCGCTCCTCGCCGAGCCGCACCATCTCCTCGCCGAACACGGACGTCCAGTCGGCGCCCGAGGAGGCGATCGGCAGCCCGGTGTCGGGGTGGATCTTGCCGACGGCGTGGAAGCGGTCGGCCTCGTCCTGGAGGGCGGGCTGGTAGCCGCGGCCCTTCTCGGTCAGGCAGTGCACGATCACCGGGCCGCCGAACCGCTTGGCCCGGGCCAGCGCCGACTCCAGCGCCTCGATGTCGTGCCCGTCGATGGGGCCGACGTACTTCAGGCCCAGGTCCTCGAACATGCCCTGCGGGGCGATGAAGTCCTTCAGCCCCTTCTTGGCGCCGTGCAGCGTCTCGTACAGCGGCCGTCCGACGACCGGGGTGCGGTCGAGGATGTCCTTGGTGCGGGCCAGGAAGCGCTCGTAACCCTCGGTCGTGCGCAGCGTCGCCAGGTGGTTGGCGAGTCCGCCGATGGTCGGGGCGTAGGAGCGCTCGTTGTCGTTGACGACGATGACGAGCGGGCGGTCCTTGGCCTCGGCGATGTTGTTCAGCGCCTCCCAGGCCATGCCGCCGGTCAGCGCGCCGTCACCGATGACGGCGACGACCCGGCTGTCCCGCTCGCGCAGCTGGTTGGCCTTGGCGATGCCGTCGGCCCAGCCGAGGACCGTGGAGGCGTGGCTGTTCTCGATGACGTCGTGCTCGGACTCGGCCTGCGAGGGGTAGCCCGACAAGCCGCCCTTCATCTTCAGCCGGGAGAAGTCCTGCCGGCCGGTGAGCAGCTTGTGCACGTAGGACTGGTGGCCGGTGTCCCACAGCACCTTGTCCTTCGGCGAGTCGAAGACCCGGTGCAGGGCGATGGTCAGCTCCACCACACCGAGGTTCGGGCCGAGGTGGCCGCCGGTCTTGGAAACCGCGTCGACGAGGAAGGTCCGGATCTCCCCTGCCAGCTGGTCCAGCTCCTCCAGGCTGAGCCGGTCCAGATCGCGCGGTCCCGTGATACGGGTCAGCAGCGGCACCCGTGCCTCCTTGCAGTAGAGCTGATCGAGCGTTGCCGGGCTTGTCGAGTCTAATGTTCCGGCTTCGCGGGTGGTGCCCGGGTGCAAGACACGTAAGTGCCCGGCGCCGCGAGGGCGCCGGGCACGGGGACCGTCCGGGTGTTACGCCCGCCCGGCCGACTTCTGCGTCTTGCGGGTCACCGCGTCGATGACGACCGTGGCCAGCAGGACGCCGCCGGTGATCATGTACTGGACCGGGGAGGCGATGCCCTGGAGGGCGAGGCCGTACTGGATGGAGACGATCACCAGCACGCCGAGGAGCGCGTTCCAGGTCCGGCCCCGGCCGCCGAACAGGGACGTGCCGCCGATCACGGCCGCCGCGATCGCGTTCATCAGCAGGTCGCCGCCACCGGCGCCCTGGTTGGCCGAGGTGATCTTGGAGGCGATGAACAGACCGCCGATGGCCGCGAAGGTGCCGGAGATGGCGTAGACCGAGATCCGGACCGCCGCGACGTTGATGCCGGCCCGGCGGGACGCCTCGATGCTGCCGCCGAGGGCGAAGATCTTGCGGCCGTACGCCGTGCGGCGCAGCACGAAGTCGGTGATCACCAGGACCGCCAGGAACAGGACCACGGCCAGCGGCAGGCCCTTGTACTGGTTGAAGACGGCGGCGGCGGCGAAGGCCACGACGGCGAGGAGCACCGTGCGGACGATGATCTCGCTCAGCGGACGGGACGGCACACCCGCGGCCTCACGGCGGCGGTTGTCGAAGAACGCGGTGAGGAAGAACACCACGACGGCGACGACGGCGAGGCCGTAGGCGGCCGCCACGTCGCTGAAGTAGTAGCCGCTCAGCTTGGCGACCAGACCGCTGTCGTCCAGGTTGATCGTGCCGTTGCTGCCGAGGATCTGGAGCATGAAGCCGTTCCAGAACAGCAGGCCGGCCAGGGTGACGGCGAAGGCCGGGACACCGACCCGGGCGAAGAAGAAGCCGTGGATCGTGCCCGCGACCGCGCCGGTGAGGATGGCGAGGATCAGCGCCAGCCACTCGGCCATGCCGTGCGTGATGTTGAGGACGGCGAAGGCGGCGCCCGCGACACCGCTGACCGAACCGACCGACAGGTCGATCTCGCCGAGCAGCAGGACGAAGACGATGCCCACGGCGATCATGCCCGTGCCGACCATGGCCACGGAGATGTCGGACAGGTTGCCCGCGGTGAGGAAGTTCGAGTTCAGGCTGGCGAAGATCGCCCAGATGACGATCAGGCCGACGACGACCGGGATGGAGCCGAGGTCACCGGCGCGGATCTTGCGCTTGAACTCGCCGACGTAGCCGGCGAAGCCCTGCTCGCGCACGAGCAGCCGGGGGTCGACCGCCACGTCGGAGCCGGCGGCGGCCTCCGGGTTCTCCACGGTGTGGGGCCCGGCAGGGGCGGAGGTCTTGTCGATGCTCACTTCTGAGCCTCCCCGTTGCGCGCCGCACGGCGGGTCACGGCGTTGTCCGTGGCACCGGTGATGGCGGAGATGATCTCTTCCTGCGAGGTGGACTTGACCTCGAACACGCCGTTGTTGCGCCCCAGGCGCAGCACGGCGACCTTGTCCGCCACAGCCTTCACATCGGCCATGTTGTGGCTGATGAGGATCACGGCGTGGCCACGCTCGCGCAGCCGCTCCACCAGGTCGAGGACCTGCGCGGTCTGCTCGACACCGAGGGCCGCGGTGGGCTCGTCGAGGATGACCAGCTTGGGCTCGCCGAGCATGGAACGGGCGATGGCCACGGTCTGGCGCTGACCGCCGGAGAGCGAGGCGATCGGGATGCGCACGCTGGGGATGCGGATCGACAGCGTGGTGAGCAGCTCACGGGAGCGGCGCTCCATCTCCACCTCGTCCAGGACGCCGCGCTTGCGCAGCTCCCGGCCCAGGTAGAGGTTGCCGACGACGTCGATGTTGTCGCACAGCGCGAGGTCCTGGTAGACGGTCGCGATGCCCAGGTTCTGGGCGTCGTGCGGCTTGCTGATCGTGACGGCCTTGCCGTCCCACTCGATGACGCCCTCATCGATGGGATGCACGCCGGCGATCGTCTTGACCAGCGTGGACTTTCCGGCGCCGTTGTCGCCCACCAGGGCGACCACTTCACCGGCGTGGACCTCAAGCTCGACGTCGGTGAGCGCCTGGACGGCACCGAACCGCTTGGAGACCCCGCGCAACGCCAGCACGGGCGTAGCGGACACGTGAACCATCTCCTTCGCCGCCTGACCCGGCGGGAGGTTGTGCAGAAGTGTGGAAAGGGGGGTCCGTCCGGCGCCCCGCCCTAGCTTTGCGGGGCTGGTGGATGCGGGGCGCCGGAGGGGCTTGTCACCGCACGTGCCTGCCGGGGGGATCCTCGGGCAACGCGCGCGGTGCGAGTCGTGGGGCTGCTTACTTCAGACCGATCTTGTCGCAGGCCGACTTGTACTTGTCGGTGCAGATGTCGCTGATCGTGTAGAAGCCATCCTTGATGACGGTCTCCTTGATGTTGTCCTTGGTCAGCGAGATGACCGGGACGATGACCGAGGGGACCTGCTTCGTGGTCGGGCTGTCGACCTTGCTCGTGGCGATGGAGTCGAGCTTCTCGCCCTTGCCGAGCGCGACGGCCATCTTAGCGGCCACGGCGGCCTCCTGCGGGTAGGACTTGTACACGCTCATGTACTGGTCGCCCGTCACGATGCGCTGCACACCGGCGAGCTCGGCGTCCTGGCCGGTCACCGGGACGTTGATGCCCGCGGCCTTGAGCGCGGTGATGATACCGCCGGCCATGCCGTCGTTGGCCGAGTAGACGCCCACGATGTTCTTCTTGCCGAGGGCGGAGATGGCGCCCTCCATGTTGGCGTTGGCGTTCTCCGGCTTCCACTCCTTGGTGTCGTACGACTTGGCGATGTCGACCTTGCCCTTGAGCTCCGCCAGCGCGCCCTTCTTGAAGAAGGCGGCGTTCGGGTCGGTGATCGCGCCGTTCATCATCACGATCTTGGCGGAGGGCTTGGCCTTGTCGCCCAGCGCCTTCAGCAGGGCCTTGCCCTGAGTGTGGCCCACCGCTTCGTTGTCGAAGGAGGTGTAGGCGTCGATCGGGCCCTCGGCCAGGCGGTCGTAGGCGACGACCGGGATGCCTTCGTCCTTGGCCTTCTTGACCGAGCTGGCGATGGCCTTGGAGTCCACCGCGTCCACGATCAGCACGTCGACCTTGTTGGTCACCATCGTGTCGACCTGCTGGTTCTGCGTGGTGGCGTCCTGCTTGGCGTTCGCGTAGACGACCTTGCCCTTGCCGTTCGTCAGGTCGCTGACCTGCTTCTCGATGATGGGCTTGTCGAACTTCTCGTACCGCGCGGTCTGGTTCTCCGGAAGGAGCAGGCCCACCGTGATGGCGTCGCCCTTCTTCTTGCCGGAGCCGGCGTGGTCGCCGCCACCCTTGGACTCCTTGGCACTGCCACATGCGGCCAGCGAGACGGCCATGGCACCGGCGGCGACGGCAACGGCGACACGACGCATACGTGCGTTCACTTGAGAAACCTCCCTGACGAGGCCGCGTCGTTGCGGCCGAGGTGGCTGGAAGTCAACTCGGCCACACGTGCGACGTCAAGAAGTAAATCCTTAACGAGATGGCAACGGTGCCATCCGTTCTCTAAGTGAAGGCAGGGGTCGCCACCTGGAGCGCCCCCTCCAAAAGGGTCGAATCGCCCATCTCGCTGAGGGCCAGGGCGAGCGCCCCCAGCACCTCCGCACGACCGCCAAGTGCCCCGGGGCGCACGGACAGTTGGCGCGCCGCGCTGGGGATGGCGTAGCGGCCGACCGACTCCCTGATGGGCCCGAGGACCAGCTCACCGGCCTCGGCGAGATCACCGCCGAGGACCACCCGGCTCGGGTTCAGCAGGTTGCAGAGATTGGCCACTCCGCTGCCGATGTGGCGGCCCACGTCGGCGACCACCCGGCGGCAGCCCGGGTCACCGTCCCTGGCCAGCCGTACGACGCCCTCCATGGTCAGCTCGCTGCCGTGACTCGGCTGGAGCAGCGGGAGCACGTAGCGTGCCGCCGCGAAGGTCTCCAGGCAGCCGCGGTTGCCGCAGCGGCAGACCGGGCCGGACTCGTCCAGGGTGATGTGCCCGATCTCGCCGGCCGTGCCGCCGGGACCGCGGTAGATCTTCCCGTCGATCACCAGACCGGCGCCGACGCCGCTCGCGACCTTGATGTACGCCAGGTCGCGCACGCCCTTGCCGCTGCCCCAGACCAGCTCGCCGAGGGCACCGAGGTTGGCGTCGTTGTCCACGTGCACGGGCACGCCCAGCCGTTCGCGCAACTCCTCGGCGGGCTTGGTGCCGCCCCAGCCCGGCAGGATCGCGGTGGACCCCAGCGTGCCGGACTCCACGTCGATCGGACCCGGCACGCCGAGTCCCACGCCGGCCACCTTGGACCGGTCCACCCCGGTGGCCGCGACGAGCCGGCTGACCAGCTGTTCGGCCCGGTCGAAGCCCTGGTCGGCGGAGGCGTCGACGTCCAGCGGCTCGGCCTCCTCGGCCAGCACCTGGTGGGCGAGGTTCCCGATCGCGACGCGCAGATGGGTGTGCCCGAAGTCGACGCCGATCACGATGCCGGCGTCCCCGCTCAGGCTGACGCTGCGGGCCCGCCGCCCGCCCGCGGACGTCGGCGTGACCTCGACGGTCCCGCCGTCCTTCAGTTCCCGCACGATATTGGAGACGGTCGCGGCCGACAGACCGGTCGTCCGCGCGATCTCCGCCTGCGTGAGGGACCCGGCCAGGCGCACGGCCCGGACGACCCGCTCCAGGTTGGCCCGGTGCAGTGATGACTGCGACCCTGGAGTCTCCACGACGACCTCCTGAGCGCGGGGCCGCTTCGGCGAGGCCCCGTGTATGTCCAACTAGTGAACTCTAAGCTGAGCCGTTCGGGGTGACTCCCGTCAAGAGGTTGAACCGTTTCCGGGTATCCGGACATACGCGTGCGCGCCGTCCCCGGAGCCGGGAGCGGCGTGCGCGCGGACGGTCGCGACGTGCGGTTACTTAAGGGTCGCCGAGGTCAGCCCCGCCTGCACCTGGCGCTGGAAGGACAGGTACACCACCAGCATCGGGATCATGGCAATGGTCACACCCGCGAACAGGACCGGCAGGTCGGCGGCGTATCCCTGCTGCTGGTTCAGCTGGATCAGGCCCTGGGTGAGGACGTAGCGCTCGGGGTCGGAACCGCTCTGCGGCTGCATGAGGACCGTGGGCAGGATGAACTGGTTCCACTGCCCCAGCGTGTTGAAGATCCCTACGCTGATCAGCCCCGGCTTGGCCATGGGCAGCATCACCTGGAAGAACGTCCGGGTGTGCGAGGCGCCGTCCAGGACGGCCGCCTCGAAGACAGCGGTGGGCAGGGTCCGGAAGAAGGCGTGCATGAAGAACACCGTGAACGGCATCGAGTACGCGATGTAGACCAGCACCAGCCCCTGGTAGGTGTTCAGCATGTCCAGCCGTTTGACCATGAAGAACAGCGGGACCAGGGCCAGGAACACCGGGAACATCGCGCCGGCGACGAAGAAGTAGTACAGCAGCCGGTTGCCCGGGAACGGGTAGCGGGCCAGGACGTAGGCGGCCATCGACCCGAAGAGCATCGTCAGCGGCACGGAGAAGACCAGGACGATCAAGGTGTTCAGGAAGTAGTCGCCGATGCCCTTGTCCCAGGCGCGGGCGAAGACGTCCAGGGACCAGTGCCGGGGCCAGCCGAAGGCCGAGCCGCCGATCTGGGTGTCGGTCTTGAAGGAGCTGAGCACCAGCCACAGCAGCGGCAGCACGATCAGCAGGGCCCACAGGGCGAGGAAGCCGTGGGAGAAGGCGTTCAGGACCACACCCTCGCCGCGCCGGCCGCCGGCTCGCAGGGGGGTCCTGGCGACGGGCCGCCGGGCCGGCGCGGGGGCGGTTTCCTTGATGGGTGTGCTCATCGTCGTCTCTCCCGCTCAGAACTCGATGCGCTCGCGGCGGGTGGCGCGCAGCGTGACCACGGACAGGACCAGCGTGAGCAGCAGCATGACGACGCCCATGGCACAGGCGTAGCCGCTCTTGCCGTAGTAGAGGAAGTTGCGCATCATCACCGTCGACATCACGTCGCTGTGGTGGTCGGGGCCGCCGCCGTACGCGCCCATGTTCTGGGTCATGGCGGACACCAGGACGAACATGTCCATGGCGACGATGCCGAGGTAGACCCAGGCGGTCTGCACCGAGTCCCACAGCAGGGGCAGGGTGATGCGGAAGAAGGACTGGTCGCGGCTCGCCCCGTCGATCAGGGCGGCCTCGTAGATGTCCCGCGGGACGGACTGCATGGCGGCGGAGAACAACACCAGGTAGAAGCCGACGCCGTGCCAGACCACGACCAGCATCAGCGCCCAGAGGACCATGTTCGGCTCGTTGAGCCATTCGACGGGGTTGTCGGCGTCGACCAGCCCGGTCTTGATCAGCAGGCCGTTGAGCAGACCGCCGCCGTCGCTTCGGTACACGGCGTTGAAGAGCACCGCGAGGATCGCCAGGGACAGCACCTGCGGGAAGAAGTAGAGGATCTTGTAGAACGTCGCTCCGGTGACTCCTCGCACCCCGCCGGCCCGGCTGCGCCCGCCCGCGTTCAGCATGAAGGCGAAGAACAGGGCGAGCAGAATCGTGATCACCGGGATGAAGATCAGGAAGAGGATGTTGTGCCAGACGGCCTCCAGGAAGATGTCGTCCTGGAACAGCGCCCGGTAATTGTCCAGACCCACGAAGCGGAAGGTCTGCGACTCTCCCCTCCAGTCGGTCAGTGAATAACCGATCGTCTGGATGTACGGCCAGATCACGAAGATCAGATAAAGCGCCACGGGGACGAGGAGAAACCCCGTGACGAACCGGTACTGCCCTTTGCGCATACCTGCCCCTGACGTTCCGGTCCGCAGTGGCGCCCCTGAGGGAGCGCGGGGAACTGCGCGACACGCCGCGACGGGCCGCCATCCGCAGTCACACCCGCGTCCCCGGGGGGCCGCCCGGCGGGCCTAGTCCCGGTGGTTCTTCTTGGACGCGGGGTCCTTGGCCTGCTTGTCCACCGCTGCCTGACACCTCTTCAGCCACTCCTTGGGCTGGATGCGCCGGGCCATCAGCTCGTTGGACGCGGCCTCGATGGCGGTGCCCATCTCGCCGTACCACTCGGTGTACAGGTAGCGGAAGGTGTGGTCACCGGCCGCCTTGGACGCCTCGACCGTGGACTGGGTGCCCGGGCGCAGCCGCACATCCGGGTCGACGCCGTCCTTGAGGATGGTGAGCGAGTTGGCCTGCTTGGCGAAGAGCGTCGACCACTCCTTGGAGAGCATGCGCCGCATGAACTCCTTGGCGGCCGGCAGGTTCCCGGCCTTCGAGGGGATGACGAAGGGTTCGCCCGAGCCGGCCCGGATCGCCTCGAACGGCAGGGCGCTGCCGGGCAGCAGCGGCATGGGCAGGAACTTCATGTCGAAGTCCGTCGGCGTCTGCTTGAGCTGCTCGTTCTCCAGCCAGGAGCCGCAGGTGATGAACGCGGCCTTGTACTGGTTCCAGCGGGTCTGCGACTCGGTGTGGGTCAGGCCGTTCGTGCCGGGCATCAGATAGCCCTTCTCGACCACCTCGTAGACGGCCTCGACGGCGGCCTGCGCGGCCTCGGAGCCGACGAACGCCTTCGGATCCAGGTTGTCTATGGCCTTCATCGCGTCCAGACCGCCCTTCTTGGCGATCAGGTCCATCAGGGCGACGTTGATGTAGTACGGGTACTTGCCCTGGTGGGCGAGACCGCCGATGCCCTGCGACTTCGCGTCCTTGCAGATGGCGAGGAAGTCGTCCCAGGTCTTCGGCGCCTGCCAGCCCTTCTCCTTGAAGAGCTTGCCGGAGTACCACAGGCCCCAGACCGTGTAGATGTAGTTCAGCGCGACGATCTTGCCCTCCTGCATGCCCGGGTCGAGCGTGCCGGGGATCAGGGTGTCGCGGACCTTGCGGGCCGGGTCGTCGAGCGAGGGCGCGTCCAGGACCTCGGCGAGGTCGAGGAGCTGGCCGTTCTTGTACAGCACATCGATGTTGATCTTCTGGGCGCCCGAGTCGTCCACGATGTCCGGCGGGTTGCCCGCGTTGAAGCGCGGCTGGAGCTTGCCGGTGATCTCCTGGGTGCCTGTGTGGCTGGAAGTGA
The DNA here is from genome assembly GCF_043195475.1 of Streptomyces sp. Y20. Lineage (NCBI taxonomy): Bacteria > Bacillati > Actinomycetota > Actinomycetes > Kitasatosporales > Streptomycetaceae > Streptomyces > Streptomyces sp. Y20. Next base: position 272,612 of record NZ_JBIDDP010000002.1, on the reverse strand, counting down.
CGCCGAGCTTGCCGGCGAAGTCGGCCTCCCACGCCTTGGCGTAGTCGTCGCCGTATCCGCCCTTGAAGACGACGACGTCGAGCTTGCTGCCCTTCTTGGCGCCGAAGGGGTTGTCCTTCGACGTCTTCCCCTTGGCCGTGTCCTCGCCGTCGCCTCCGCCACCGCCACCGCTGGCGCACGCGGACAGGAAGCTCATCGCCGGGACACCGACCAGGCCTAGCGCGGCGGACCGCTTGATCAGTGCGCGGCGGCCCACACCTGCGCGGCCGTGGTCCCCTTCGGAACTGGATCCCATGCTCAAGTCCTCGCCTTCTCCAGGACTCAGGCGGTGAACCGGATCCTGCCCGGCACCGCGGTCGGGTCAAGCTGGGTGGTGCAGGAAGTGCGGAGTACGTGTGGTGCCGGGAGTGCGATTCTGTACCGGGCGCCGACAGGTATAGTCCACTTCCGGCCGACGGAGCAAGATCGAACGCAAGGTTGGCCATGGGTCTTTTCCGAGTTGAGACCTCACGGAAATATCCGGAGCCAATGCGTGCCATGCCCGGAAAACCAGCGGCATAACGCCCTGAATGCCGCAGTCAACACCCTTGACATGCCCGGCCACTTGACCACCTACTGGTTTCTGCGCCCCGCAGCTGACAACGTTGTCCGAAGAGGGTGCAGGAGGGGAATTCCGTAGATGCAGCTCAGAACTCGGCACAGCTGGGGCCCGGCGGCCGTCCTCACGGCCGCCTTTGTCATGGCCGTCGGCGCGCAGGGCGCGGCGGTCGCCCTGCCGGCCAGGGCCGCGGCGGCCGGCCAGGAGTTCGCGTCCTCCTTCGAGGCGGGGGATCCGGCACCGGACTGGCTGAACACCGTCGACACCGGGCCGGACGGCGGCAAGCGCGCCTCGGGCGTCGACGGCGGGTACAGCACCGGCATCCCGGGCAATGTGACCGACCACGTCACCGAGGTCGGCGCGAGCGGCGAGAACCCGGGCGCGGGCGAGGTGAAGGAGAACCTCGTCGACGGCGAGCCCGGTACCAAGTGGCTGACCTTCGGCTCCACCGGCTGGGTGGAGTTCGACCTGGACAAGCCCATCCGGATAACGACGTACGCCCTCACCTCGGCCAACGACTACGCCGAACGGGACCCCGCGGACTGGACCCTGCGGGGCTCCACCGACGGCAAGGACTGGAAGACCGTCGACACCCGCTCGGGCGAGGCGTTCTCCGAACGGTTCCGGACCAAGTCCTACGACCTCGCAGAGCCGGCCGAGTTCCGGCACTTCCGGCTGGAGGTGACACGGAACAACGGTGCCCCTGACCTCCTCCAGCTCGCCGACGTGCAGTTCTCCACCGGCAGTGAGGGCGGACCGGTGCCGCAGGACATGCTGACCCTGACCGACCGGGGCCCGAGCGGCTCGCCGACCGCCAAGGCGCGGGCCGGTTTCACCGGGAAGCGGGCCCTGCGTTACGCCGGACGGCACACGGCGGCCGGCCGGGCGTACTCGTACAACAAGGTCTTCGACGTGAACGTGGAGGTCGGCCGCGACACCCGGCTGTCGTACCGCCTCTTCCCCTCGATGGCCGACGGCGACCGTGACTACGACGCCACCTTCGTCTCCCTCGACCTGGCCTTCACCGACGGCACCTATCTGAGCGATCTGAACGCACTGGACGAGCACGGCTTCCCGCTCTCACCGCGCGGACAGGGAGCGTCGAAGGCGTTGTACGTCAACCAGTGGAACAACGTGAGCGCCCGGATCGGCGCGGTGGCGGCGGGCCGGACGGTCGACCGGATCCTGGTGGCGTACGACTCCCCCGCCGGTCCGGCGAAGTTCCGCGGCTGGATCGACGACGTGTCCCTGGGACCCGTGGCGCCGGAGCGGCCGAAGGCGCACCTGTCGGACTACGCCCTGACCACCCGCGGCACCAACTCCAGCGGCAGCTTCTCGCGCGGCAACGACTTCCCGGCGACGGCCCTGCCGCACGGCTTCAACTTTTGGACGCCGGTCACCAACGCGTCCTCGCTGAGCTGGCTGTACGAGTACGCACGTGCGAACAACGCCGACAACCTGCCGACGATCCAGGCGTTCAGCGCCAGTCACGAGCCGAGCCCGTGGATGGGCGACCGGCAGACCTTCCAGCTGATGCCGTCGACCGCGTCCGGCACCCCGGACACCGGGCGCGAGGCGCGGGCACTGCCCTTCCGGCACGAGAACGAGACCGCGCGGCCCTACTACTACGGCGTCCGGTTCGACAACGGCCTCAAAGCCGAGATGACCCCGACCGACCACGCGGCCGTCCTCCGCTTCACCTACCCCGGTGACGACGCGAGCGTGCTGTTCGACAACGTCACCGAGCAGGCCGGTCTGACCCTCGACAAGGAGCACGGCACCCTCACCGGTTACTCGGACGTCAAGTCGGGGCTGTCCACGGGCGCTACCCGGCTGTTCGTGTACGGCGAGTTCGACAAGCCCGTGACGGCCGGCGGCACGAGCGGGGTGAAGGGCTTCCTGCGCTTCGACGCGGGCGCCGACCGCACCGTCACCCTGCGGATCGCCACCTCGCTCATCGGCGTCGACCAGGCGAAGGACAACCTGCGCCAGGAGGTCCCGGACGGCGCGTCCTTCGACACGGTCAGGGCCCACGCCCGGCGCGTCTGGGACAAGCTGCTGGGCAGGGTCGAGGTGGCGGGCGCGACCCCGGACCAGCTGACCACGCTGTACTCCGGGCTGTACCGGCTGTACCTCTACCCCAACTCCGGCTTCGAGAAGGCCGGCGGGAAGAACCGGTACGCCTCCCCCTTCTCCCCCATGCCGGGCCCGGACACCCCGACGCACACCGGCGCGAAGATCGTCGACGGCACGGTGTACGTCAACAACGGCTTCTGGGACACCTATCGCACCACCTGGCCCGCGTACGCGTTCCTGACGCCCGCCCAGGCGGGGCGCATGGTCGACGGGTTCGTGCAGCAGTACAAGGACGGCGGCTGGACCTCACGCTGGTCCTCCCCCGGCTACGCCGACCTCATGACCGGCACCTCCTCGGACGTGGCGTTCGCCGACGCCTACGTCAAGGGCGTGAAGTTCGACGCGCGGGCGGCCTACGACGCGGCCGTGAAGAACGCGACCGTCGTCCCGCCGATGCCGGGCGTGGGCCGCAAGGGCATGAGCACCTCGCCCTTCCTCGGCTACACCGGCACCGACACGCACGAGGGCCTGTCCTGGGCGATGGAGGGCTACGTCAACGACTACGGCATCGCGAAGATGGGCGAGGCGCTCTACCGCAAGACGGGTGAGAAACGCTACCGCGAGGAGTCGGAGTACTTCCTCGACCGGGCCCGGGACTACGTCAGGCTGTTCGACGCCAGGGCCGGCTTCTTCCAGGGCCGGGACGCCGGGGGCGAGTGGCGCGTGAAGTCCTCGGAGTACGACCCGCGCGTGTGGGGCTACGACTACACGGAGACCAACGGCTGGGGCTACGCCTTCTCCGCCCCGCAGGACAGCCGGGGCCTGGCCAACCTCTACGGCGGCCGGGACGGCCTCGCGGACAAGCTCGACACGTACTTCGCCACCCCCGAGACGGCCTCCCCGGACTACGTCGGCTCCTACGGCGGAGTCATCCACGAGATGACCGAGGCCCGGGACGTCCGCATGGGCATGTACGGCCACTCCAACCAGGTCGCGCACCACGTGCTCTACATGTACGACGCGGCCGGTCAGCCCTGGAAGACGCAGGCCCTCGTGCGCGAGGCGCTCTCCCGGCTCTACACCGGCAGCGAGATCGGGCAGGGCTACCACGGTGACGAGGACAACGGCGAGCAGTCGGCCTGGTACCTCTTCTCCGCGCTCGGCTTCTACCCGCTGGTCATGGGCAGTGGCGAGTACTCCATCGGCTCTCCGCTGTTCAAGCAGGTCACCGTGCACCTGGAGAACGGCCGGGACCTGGTGGTCCGGGCGCCGCGCAACAGCGCCAGGAACGTCTACGTCCAGGGCGTCACGTTCAACGGCCGCCCCTGGACGTCGACCTCGCTCCCCCACTCCCTGCTGTCCGAGGGCGGGGTGCTGGACTTCCTCATGGGCGCCGAACCGTCGACGTGGGGCACGGGGAAGGACGCGGCGCCGGTCTCCGTCACCCGGGACGACAAGGTCCCGGCACCCCGGTCGGACGTCCTGAAGGGCGAGGGGCCGCTCTTCGACGACACCTCGGCGACGAGCGCGACGCTCACCTCGGCGGACCTGCCGGTCCCGGGCGCCGTGAAGCCGGTGCAGTACACGCTGACCTCGTCGGCGGACCACACCAGGGCGCCGGCCGGCTGGACCCTCCAGGGCTCCGCCGACGGCACGGCCTGGCGGACCCTGGACCACCGCTCCGGTGAGACGTTCGCCTGGGACCGGCAGACCCGTGCCTTCACCATCGCCGCGCCCGGCACGTACACGAGGTACCGCTTGGTCCTGGACGGCGCGTCGGACCTGGCGGAGGTGGAACTGCTGGCCTGACCGTCCGGCGCGTACGGCGGCCGGCCGTTCGGCCGGACGGCGCGCGGCACGGCGGACAGAGGGAAGCGGCCCCCCCCCGGAACCGGGGGCGGGCCGCTTCGGTGCGCGGGGCTCAGCCCGTCGCGAGGGTGAACACGTGCAGGTCGCCGTCGCGCGGGAGCGTGACACTCCGGATCGCCCTGCCCGCCGGGGCCCGGAACGGCCTGGTGGCGAACACGTACGTCGCGACCGGGTCCTTGTCCGCGCCCTGGGCATTGCGGTACGCGGTCCTGGCGACGACCTCGTTGCCGTACTGCACGGCGCCGCCTCCGCCGCCCACCGTCCAGTCGGTGAAGGACAGCTCGACGGTGCCGGTGGTGCCGTCGGTGTACGTGACGGTGGCCTCGGAGCGCCGGTCGCCGTTGACGGCGCTGCCCACGAAGGCAAGCCGGTCCGCGGGGGCCGGCAGCCCGATGGTCTGCCCGGCCGCGGAGGCGTTGTCGGGGCGGCCGTCGGGTGAGGCGGGCCAGGTGAACACCAGCCCGCCGACGGTGCCCCGGGCGCCCCCGGTGAGCCCGGCGGCGGCGAGCGCCTGGCGTGAGTAGCTCCAGCCGCCGCCGTCGAAGTCCGCCTCGCCGTGGTCACCGGAGTCGTCGCAGACGCCCGTGTCGTCGTAGGCGGCGAGCAGCGTGCCCGCGGCGGCCACGGTGAGGGTCACGGGCTGCCGGTAGGAGGTGCCGCCCGAGGTCACCGTGACCTTCACGTCGGCGAAGCCCTGTTCGGCGTCCCGGGCCGCCGTGAGCGTGATCTCCCCGGCGCCGCCGGTGACCGTGCCCACGGCGGGCGTGGCCGTGATCCCGGCCGGGGTCTCCACCCGGAAACGCACCCGCGGGCCGGTGCCGCCGGTCAGGGACAGCGCGCGGACGCCGACCGTGGTGCTGTCGCCGGGTGCGAGGGTGGCGGCGGTGGGCCCGACACCGATCTGGTACGGCTGCTCGCCCTGACGGAAGGACGGCGGCGGGCTGTCCGCGCCCCAGGCGCGGTTCGCGGTGCGGCCCAGGGTGTAGTCGAGCCGGCCGCCGTCCCGGACGAAGGAGGCGGGCAGCCAGGGGCGGTCGACGGGGCGGCCGTCGACCCGCAGGGACTGGACGTAGGGTGCGTCGGCCGCCGCTCCCGTCGCGTGCACGGAGATGTCGTTGCCGTGCGGCCGGCCGATCTCGACGCGCTCGAACAGCGGGGAGGCGAGGACCAGCTCCGCCCGCGACGGCACATGCGGATACATGCCGAGGGCCGAGAAGACGTACCAGGCCGACATCGCGCCGAGGTCGTCGTTGCCCGGGATGCCGCCGGGCCGGTCGGACCACAGCCGCCGCATCGCCGCGCGGACGGTCTCCTGCGTCCTGTAGGGGGCGCCCGCGTAGTCGTACAGGTAGGGGACGTTGATCGACGGCTCGTTGTCCAGCTCCGCCTTGGTGCCGCCGCCACCGGTGAACGCCCAGCCGCCGTCGGCGTCGTGGAAGAAGTCGTCCAGCCGGGCCAGGGCCCGGTCCCGGCCGCCGAGCGCGGCGAAGAGGCCCGCCGGATCGTGCGGGACCATCCAGGTGTACTGGGCGGCCGTGCCCTCCACGAAGCCGTGTCCGGTGTCCGGGGCGAAGCCGGTCACCCAGCTGCCGTCGGCCCTGCGGTCGGCCGTGTAGGCGCCGGAGGGGGCGGCCGCGGCGTCGAGGTTGTTCTGCCACCACTGCGCGCGCCGGGCGAAGCGGGCCTGCGTGTCCTTGTCCCCCGCCGCCCGGGCGAGCTGGGAGATGGCGAAGTCCGCGGTGGACATCTCCAGGGTCTCGGCGGCGCCGCCCCAGGCGTTGGACACGCTGGGCATGTAGTGCAGCTTCAGGTACTTGTCGAGCGAGGGGCGCTGGCCTGCGGACAGCACGGGCTTGCCGGCCGCCGACAGGTCCTGCGGGGTGGGCACGGTCGCCGCCCTGACCAGCGAGCGCAGGGCGCCCTTCAGGTCGAAACCGGTTCCGCCGAAGGCGTGGATGCCGGCCAGCGCGGTCGGCGCGGGGTCGCCGTTCATGACGTGGGTGCCGCTCGCGCCGTGCAGCCAGCGGTCCCAGACGCCGTTGTTCTGGCGGGCCAGGGTGTAGAGCGACCGGGCGATGTCGGATCCGGTGTCCGGGTCGAGGAGGGTGAGGAGCTGGAGCTGGTCGCGGTAGACGTCCCAGCCGGAGAAGGTGCCGTACTGGGCGCGCGGGCGGTGCCCGGCCGGGCCCCGCCGGCCGTCCCCGCCGGGGGGCGCGCCGACGGCGGTGTGCACCCGTCCGTCGGCTCCCCGGTACCCGCCGTCGGCGTCGCTGATGACGTTCGGGTGCAGCAGCGCGTGGTACAGCGCGGTGTAGAAGGTGGTGCGCTCGGCCTCCGTGCCGCCGCCGACCCGGACCGCGCCCAGCCGCTCCCGCCAGGCGCGCCGGGCCGCGTCGCGGACGGTGTCGAAGGTGCGGTCCGGCGGGTTCTCGGCGGCGAGGTTGGCCTCGGCCGCCGCCCGGCTGACGTAGGAGATGCCGACCTCGGCGTTCACCGGTCCGTCGCCGGGCGCGAACTGCACGTATCCGCCGGCGCCCCTGCCCGCGACGGGCCGGCCGCCGTGGGAGAAGCCGCCGGTGCCGCCGGACGCCTTGCGGGATCCGGGCCGGAGCGTGTCGTCGTGCCAGGTGCCGGTGGCCTCGAAGGCGCGGTCGAAGCGGGCGGTGAAGTGCAGGGTGTAGTAGGCGCGCCGCCCTTCGGGGTCGAGGTGGCCGCAGAAGTTCCCGGAGGTGACCGAGCCGGAGACGGTGCGGGTGTCCGGGTCGATCGAGACGGTCGCGTCCTCGGAGCCCACCTCGGAGTCGGAGGTGCGCACGAGCAGGGAGGCGGGTGCCCCGGCGGGGAAGGTGAAGCGGGCGGAGCCGGTGCGGGCGGTGGCGGTGAGGTCGGCGGTGACGCCGGAGTCCAGGGCGACCTTGTAGTGGCCGGGTTCGGCGGTCTCGTCGGCGGGGGTGAAGCCCGACGCGTAGACGGTGTTCCCCGTGTCGCTCGCCGGGGAGGAGGTGACCTCGCCGGCGTACGGGAAGAACGGGATGTCACCGCTGCCGCCGGCGCAGCCGGTGCCGGACATGTGGGTGAGGCTGAAGCCCCGGATGCGGGTGGCGTCGTACCGGTAGCCGCCCGGTGCGGCCGTTCGCGTCGCGTCGCCGCGGGTGTTCTCCGGGCTCCAGGAGAGCATGCCGAACGGTACGACGGCGCCCGGGAAGACGTCGCCGCCGCCGCTGGTGCCGATCAGCGGATCGACGTACGGCGTGGGGTCCTGGACGAGGCGGGGTGGCGCGGCGGGCGCCGCGAGGGCGGGGGTTGCGGTGCCGGCGGTCGCCAGGAGCGCGGCCAGCAGCAGGGACGTGGGTGGTCGTAAACGCATGACGCGGCCCTTCCTCCTTACGGACGGGTCGCGCACCACGGGTCGCACAAGCCGCAGGGACAGTAGCGTGGGTCACCGGTACCACGGAAGACCGCCCGCGCCCGGGCAGGCGCGCCCCCGCCTCACCCGGCCGGACCGGTCAAAGTGGGTTGACATCGTTGTCGGTTGCGGCGGTAGAGTCAGGTACGAACCTTTTGACAACGATGTCGCGCACCGGTGCGGGCGCACGAGCCACCCGGTTCCCGCCCTCCCCGGGCAGGCCGCCGACCCGCCCCGCCCGCCCCGTCCCGCCGGTGGTCGTTTGAAGGCGGGGCGCGGCGGGTGGATGCTGGACAGCAGATGCCGGACACGGGTCACGGAGTCCCGGAGACGGCATACGGGCCGTCCATCTCGTGGACGGACCATAGCCAGCCCGAATTCACCAGTGCTACAAATACCGCATGTCGGACGCACCTGCCCGATTCAGGCGCCTCGCTTGGCGCACTGTGATCGGCAAAAGCCCCCGCAGCGTCGCCGGACAGGTCTTCCTGCTACAGGTCGCGCTGGTGGTGCTGCTCGTGCTCTGCGCCGTCCTCGCCCTCGTCCTGCAGTCGCGGCGGGACACCACCACGGAGGCGAGGCGCCGGTCCGTCGCCGTCGCCGAGACCTTCGCCCACGCTCCGGGCCTGCAACAGGCACTGGAACTCCCTGATCCCTCGCACGTCCTCCAGCCGCTCACCGAGGCGGCGCGCAAGTCCGCCGGTGTCGACTTCATCGTGGTCATGGACACGCACGGCATTCGGTACACCCATCCGATGCCCAGCCGGATCGGCAAGCGGTTCGTGGGCAACATCGCGCCCTCCCTGGCAGGGAACGTGTACACCGAGAGCGTCCACGGTCCGCTGGGCCACGAGGTGCAGGCCACCGTGCCCGTCGAGAACGCGCGCGGCAAGGTGATCGCGCTGGTCTCCGCCGGGCTGAAGGTCAGGAACGTCACCAGCGAGCTGGACCGGCAGCTGCCGATCATCCTGGGCGCCGGGGCCGGCGCGCTCGCGGTGTCGACCGGCGGCACGGCACTGGTGGGCCGCAGGCTGCGGCGCCAGACCCACAGCCTGGCTCCGGACGAGATGACCCGCATGTACGAGCACCACGACACGGTCCTGCACTCGGTGCGCGAGGGCGTGCTCATCGTGGGCCCCGACGGCCGCCTGCTGCTCGTCAACGACGAGGCCAGACGCCTGCTGGAGCTGCCCGCCGACAGCGAGGGACGCACCGTACGGGACCTGCCGGACCTCGAACCCGCGACGGTGGAGCTGCTCGCCTCCGGGCGCGAGGCCAGCGACGAGGTGCACTTCGCCAAGGGCCGTCTGCTCGCGGTCAACCAGCGGCCCACGGACCGGGCCGGAGGTCCCGGCGGGACCGTCGTGACGCTGCGGGACTCCACCGAGCTCCAGGCGGTGTCGGGCCGCGCGGAGGCCGCCAGGGAGCGCCTGGAGCTGCTGTACGACGCGGGGCTGTGCATCGGCAGCAGCCTGGACGTGGTCCGCACGGCCGACGAGCTGGCCCGGGTCGCCGTGCCCCGCTTCGCCGACTTCGTCACCGTCGACCTGGCCGACGCCGTACTGCACGGGGACGAACCCGTCCCGGCGCGGGACACCATGCCGGCGGCGACGGACATGCGGCGGGTCGCGGTGAGCGGCATCCGGGACGACCACCCGCTCTACGAGGAGGGCCGGCTGATCGACTTCCTGCCGTCCACCCCGCAGGCCCGCGGCTACGGCGCCGGACGCTCCGAGCTGGTGACGGACCTGTCGTCGGCCGACGGCTGGCGGGTGCAGGACCCGGAGCGGACCCGGCAGATCCTGGACTACGGCATCCACTCGCTGATCGCCGCCCCGATCCAGGCGCGCGGGGTCGTGCTGGGCATGGCCAACTTCTGGCGTGCCAAGCGGGAGGCCTTCGACGCGGAGGAGCTGTCCCTGGCGGACGAACTGGTGGCCCGGGCGGCGGTCAGCATCGACAACGCCCGCCGCTTCACCCGGGAGCACGCCCTCGCGGTCACGCTCCAGCGCAGTCTGCTGCCGCGGGCCCTGCCCGAGCAGAGCGCGCTGGACGTCGCCTACCGCTATCTGCCGGCGCAGTCCGGGGTGAGCGGTGACTGGTTCGACGTGATCCCGCTGCCGGGCGGCCGGGTCGCGCTGGCCGTCGGCGACGTGGTCGGGCACGGTCTGCACGCCGCCGCGACGATGGGCCGTCTGCGGACCGCGGTGCACAACTTCTCCACGCTCGATCTGCCGCCCGACGAGCTGCTTCATCACGTGGACGACCTGGTCGGCCGCATCGACCAGGACGAGGCCGACGCGAACCGGACCGGGGAGATCGTCGGCGCCACCTGTCTGTACGCGATCTACGATCCGGTGACGCGGCACTGTGTCATGGCCCGGGCCGGGCATCTGGCGCCCGCGCTGGTCCACCCCGACGGCAGCGTCGTCTTCCCCGATCTGCCGGGTGGGCCGCCGCTGGGCCTGGGCGGCATGCCGTTCCGGACGGCCGAGCTGGAGCTGGCCGAGGGCAGCCAGCTCGTCCTGTACACCGACGGCCTGGTCGAGGACCGCGCGCGCGACCTGGACGAGGGGCTGGAGATGCTGCGCCGGGCGCTGGCCGGCCATCCCGACCGGTCGCCGGAGGAGAGCTGCCGGGCGGTGCTGGAGGAGCTGCTGCCCGATCGCCCCAAGGACGACGTGGCCCTGTTGGTCGCCCGCACCCGGGCGCTGCCGCCCGGACAGGTCGCCGACTGGGACGTGCCGCGCGACCCGGCCGCCGTGTCGAGGATGCGCGGTGCCGTTTCCGCCCGGCTGGAGGAGTGGGGGCTGTCGGAGCTGGGCTTCGGGATGGAACTCGTACTGAGCGAGCTGATCACCAACGCCATCCGGTACGGCTCCGATCCCGTTCACGTGCGGCTGATCCGGGACCGCACGCTGATCTGCGAGGTGGCCGACGGCAGCAGCACCTCGCCGCATCTGCGGTACGCCGCGACGACCGACGAGGGAGGCCGGGGGCTGTTCCTGGTCTCCCAGCTGGCCGAGCGCTGGGGCACCCGCTACACCCCGCACGGCAAGGTGATCTGGGCCGAGCTGACACTGCCGGACCTCTCGGCGTTCCTCGCGGACTGAGGGGCTCGGGGCGGGCGGCGGGGGTGCCCGGGCTCCCGGGTACGGCGAGGGCCGCACCCCCGGGGTCGGGGATGCGGCCCTGGACCGCTCTGCCGTGCCGCCTACTTGCGGATCAGGCTGCGCAGCACGTACTGCATGATGCCGCCGTTGCGGTAGTAGTCGGCCTCACCGGGGGTGTCGATGCGGACGACAGCGTCGAACTCGACACCGGTGTCGGTGGTGACCTTGACCGTGCGCGGCGTGGTGCCGTCGTTCAGCTCGGTCACACCGGAGATGGAGAAGGACTCCTCGCCGGTCAGGCCGAGGGACTCGGCGTTGCGGCCCTCCGGGAACTGGAGCGGCAGGACGCCCATGCCGATGAGGTTCGAGCGGTGGATGCGCTCGTAGGACTCGGCGATGACGGCCTTCACACCGAGCAGCGCGGTGCCCTTGGCCGCCCAGTCGCGGGACGAGCCGGAGCCGTACTCCTTGCCCGCGAGGACGACCAGCGGGATGCCCTGCTCGATGTAGTTGCGCGAGGCGTCGTAGATGAACGACACCGGGGCGTCCGCCTGGGTGAAGTCGCGGGTGTAGCCGCCCTCGGTGCCCGGCGCGATCTGGTTGCGCAGGCGGATGTTGGCGAACGTACCGCGGATCATGACCTCGTGGTTGCCGCGGCGGGAGCCGTAGCTGTTGAAGTCGCGGCGCTCCACACCGTGCTCGGTGAGGTACTTGCCGGCCGGGGTGTCGGCCTTGATGGCACCGGCCGGGGAGATGTGGTCGGTGGTGACCGAGTCGCCCAGCTTGGCCAGGACGCGGGCGCCCGTGATGTCGGAGACCGGGGTGGTCTCCATGGTCATGCCCTCGAAGTACGGGGGCTTGCGCACGTACGTCGACTGCGGGTCCCACTCGAAGGTGTTGCCGGTCGGGATCGGCAGCGCCTGCCACTGGGCGTCGCCCGCGAAGACGTCCTGGTAGGACTTGTTGAACATGTCCTCGCCGATGGCGTTGGCGACGACGTCGTTGACCTCGGCCTCGGAGGGCCAGATGTCCTTCAGGAAGACCGGGTTGCCGTCCTGGTCGGTGCCCAGGGCGTCCTTGGTGATGTCCACCTTCATGGAGCCCGCGAGGGCGTACGCGACGACCAGCGGCGGGGACGCCAGGTAGTTCATCTTGACGTCGGGGTTGATGCGGCCCTCGAAGTTCCGGTTGCCGGAGAGGACCGAGGTGACCGCGAGGTCGTGCTCGTTGACGGCCTTGGAGACCTCCTCCGGCAGCGGGCCGGAGTTGCCGATGCAGGTGGTGCAGCCGTAGCCGACGAGGTTGAAGCCGACCTTGTCCAGGTACGGGGTCAGGCCCGCCTTGTCGAAGTAGTCGGTGACGACCTTGGAGCCCGGGGCGAGGGTGGTCTTGACCCACGGCTTGCGGGTCAGGCCCTTCTCGACCGCCTTCTTGGCCACCAGGGCGGCGGCGACCATGACGTACGGGTTGGAGGTGTTGGTGCAGGAGGTGATGGCCGCGACCGTCACCGCACCGTGGTCCAGCTCGTAGGTGGTGCCGTCGGGGGCGGTCACCTGGACCGGGTTGGACGGGACGGCACCGGTGCCCTCGCCGTGCCGCGGCGCGCCGGCGCCGTTCTCCTGGTGGCCGTAGGCCGGGGCGTCGGAGGCCGGGAAGGACTCGGCGCTGGCCTCGTCGACCGGGGAGTCGGACGCGGCCGGCGTCTGCCCGACGGGCGCCTCGACGTAGTTCAGGACGTCCTTGGCGAACTGCTGGGCGGCCTCGGCGAGGACGATGCGGTCCTGCGGGCGCTTCGGGCCGGCGATGGACGGCACGACCGTGGAGAGGTCCAGCTCGAGCTTCTCGGAGAAGTCCGGCTCGGCCTGCGGGTCCAGCCAGAGGCCCTGCTCCTTGGCGTAGGCCTCGACCAGGGCGACCTGCTGCGCGGAGCGGCCGGTCAGGCGCAGGTAGTTCAGGGTCTCGTCGTCGATCGGGAAGATCGCGGCGGTGGAGCCGAACTCCGGCGACATGTTGCCGATGGTGGCGCGGTTGGCCAGGGAGGTGGCGGCGACGCCCTCGCCGTAGAACTCGACGAACTTGCCGACCACACCGTGCTTGCGGAGCATCTCGGTGATGGTGAGCACGAGGTCGGTGGCGGTGGTGCCGGCGGGCAGCTCACCGGTCAGCTTGAAGCCGACGACGCGCGGGATCAGCATGGAGACCGGCTGGCCGAGCATCGCGGCCTCGGCCTCGATGCCGCCGACGCCCCAGCCGAGGACACCGAGACCGTTGACCATGGTGGTGTGCGAGTCGGTGCCGACGAGGGTGTCGGGGTACGCCTGGCCGCCCCGGACCATGACCGTGCGGGCCAGGTGCTCGATGTTCACCTGGTGGACGATGCCGGTGCCCGGCGGTACGACCTTGAACTCGTCGAACGCGGTCTGGCCCCAGCGCAGGAACTGGTAGCGCTCCTTGTTGCGGCCGTACTCCAGCTCGACGTTCTGCTTGAAGGCGTCGTTCGTGCCGAACTTGTCGGCGATGACGGAGTGGTCGATGACCAGCTCGGCCGGCGCCAGCGGGTTGATCTTGGCCGGGTCGCCGCCCAGCTCCTTGACGGCCTCACGCATCGTGGCGAGGTCCACCACGCAGGGAACGCCGGTGAAGTCCTGCATGATCACGCGGGCCGGCGTGAACTGGATCTCCTGGGAGGGCTGGGCCTGGGAGTCCCAGTTGGCGAGTGCGCGGATGTGGTCGGCGGTGATGTTCGCGCCGTCCTCCGTGCGGAGCAGGTTCTCCAGCAGGACCTTGAGGCTGTACGGCAGGCGGGCCGAGCCCTCCACCTTGTCCAGCCGGAAGATCTCGTACGACTCGTCGCCCACCGGCAGTGTGCTGCGGGCGTCGAAGCTGTTCGCCGACACGACAGTCTCCTTCATTGATGTGCGCGTACCACCGTCAATCCTGCCGCCACGCCGACCGGGCCGATTTGCTAAGGTCCACCTAAGTTAGGTGGCCCTTACTGGCGTGGCGACCGCGGTGCGCCTCGGCAGATATCTCGATGTCGAGATAACTCTAGTACATGGGCGTCGGATGGTCATGCCCAACCCGGCCCGGCGCGCATCCCGGGCCGGCGCGCGCGGCTGCCGCCGCCTCCGAACGGGGGGCACGCGGGGAGATCGGAGCGCGGGGGCTCCCTGCCGCCGTACGGACAGGGGTTCCGCGGGCGCCGAGCGAAGAGTCGTGGTCCAGCACCTTCTTCCAGCACATCATGTGATTTGTCCGTAAGTTCCGGATGTCACGTCGGGGCGCGAGGCTGAGCAGGGACGTTGAGGGGCCGTCACCACGGTCACCCGAAGGGGCGTCACCCGAACGGACCCCCCAACGAGCGCCATCTCATATCTGAGATAGCCTCAACTGCATGTCAGACGACTACCTCGTACGCATCGGCAAGCTCATCCGTGACGCCCGGCAGCACCGGGGCTGGACCCAGTCGCAGCTCGCGGAGGCTCTCGGCACCAGCCAGAGCGCGGTCAACCGCATCGAGCGCGGCAACCAGAACATCAGCCTTGAGATGATCGCCCGCATCGGCGAGGCCCTCGACAGCGAGATCGTGTCGCTCGGTTACGCGGGCCCGATGCATCTGCGCGTGGTCGGCGGCCGCCGGCTGTCCGGCGCCATCGACGTCAAGACCAGCAAGAACGCGTGCGTGGCCCTGCTGTGCGCCTCACTGCTGAACAAGGGGCGCACGGTGCTGCGCCGGGTCGCGCGGATCGAGGAGGTGTACCGCCTCCTGGAGGTCCTCAACTCCATCGGCGTGCGCACCCGCTGGATCAACGACGGCGTCGACCTGGAACTCGCCCCGCCCGCCGAGCTGGACATGGCGGCGATCGACGCGGAGGCCGCCGTCCGCACCCGCTCGATCATCATGTTCCTCGGCCCGCTGCTGCACCGCGTGGACCACTTCAAGCTGCCCTATGCCGGCGGCTGCGACCTGGGCACCCGCACCATCGAACCGCACATGATCGCGCTGCGCCGGTTCGGTCTGGACATCGCGGCCACCGAGGGCCAGTACCACGCGCAGGTGGACCGCACGGTCCGCCCCGACCGGCCGATCGTACTGACCGAGCGCGGCGACACCGTGACCGAGAACGCGCTGCTGGCCGCCGCCCGGCACGACGGCGTCACCGTCATCCGCAACGCGTCCTCCAACTACATGGTCCAGGACCTGTGTTTCTTCCTGGAGGCACTGGGCGTCAAGGTCGAGGGCATCGGCACCACCACGCTCACCGTGCACGGCGTGCCGAACATCGACACCGATGTCGACTACTCCCCCTCCGAGGACCCGGTCGAGGCGATGAGCCTGCTCGCCGCCGCCGTGGTGACCGAGTCGGAGCTGACGGTGCGCCGGGTGCCGATCGAGTTCCTGGAGATCGAGCTGGCGGTCCTGGAGGAGATGGGCCTGGACCACGACCGCAGCCCCGAGTACTTCGCGGACAACGGCCGCACCCGGCTGGTGGACCTCACGGTCCGCCCCTCCAAGCTCGAAGCCCCGATCGACAAGATCCACCCCATGCCGTTCCCGGGCCTGAACATCGACAACGTCCCGTTCTTCGCGGCCATCGCTGCGGTCGCGTCGGGCCAGACGCTCATCCACGACTGGGTCTACGACAACCGCGCCATCTACCTCACCGACCTCAACCGCCTGGGCGGCCGGCTCCAACTCCTGGACCCCCACCGGGTGCTGGTCGAGGGCCCGACCCGCTGGCGCGCCGCCGAGATGATGTGCCCGCCCGCACTGCGCCCCGCCGTGGTCGTCCTGCTGGCCATGATGGCGGCCGAGGGCACGTCGGTACTGCGCAATGTGTACGTCATCAACCGCGGTTACGAGGACCTCGCCGAACGCCTGAACTCGATCGGGGCGCAGATCGAGATCTTCCGGGACATCTGAGGGTTCCCGTGCCGGACCCGCCGCCCCGGTTCACGCGCCGGCGGGTCCGGCCGCATGCGCGTCAGGGCGCCCGGTGCGCGGGGTCCGGCCCGGTCCGGCCCCCCGCACGCCGGGCGCCGCCCGCGTTCCGGCATGCCGCAGCCGCCTCAGCGCAGGACAGCCGCCGGCAGGTCCGTGCCCGGCGTCGCCATCTCGGGAAGGTTGAGGGTGTGGTGGACGTAGCGCCCGTGCCGCCGGTTCGTGAGCAGGCCCGCGCGGCGCAGGACGGCGAGGTGGCGGGAGACCTCCGGGGGCGTGAGTTCCCAGGCGTGGGCCAGCTCGCCGGTGGTGTGCGGGCCGCGGGCCAGGGTGCGCAGCAGCCGCAGCCGTACCGGATGCGCGAGTGCCTCCAGCCGTCGGGAGACCGTTTCCAGCGACACCGGCTCTGCCGGACTCGGCTCGGCCACGGGGTACTGCACCACCGGCTGCCATCCGGGCGCGTGGATCACCACCAGGCGCGGGCGGCCGAAGACGGTGGGATGAAGGTGGCCCCGGTGCCGTGGGCGGCGGTCGCGTTGTCCTGCAGCTTGTCCACGACGATGCGGTCGCCGTCCGGTGCCAGGGTGACCGCGCCGGAGACCGACGCGAGTGCCGCTCCGATGCCCTGGCGCTTCAGCAGGTCGTTCTTCGGACGCAGGTCTGTGGCCAGTTGCACGGCGACGCCTGTCCAGGCGGCGTCGAAGAACGCCTCGGCGCACTGTTCGAGGGTGTGGCGCACCCGCGCCCGCACCGCGGCCGGGTCCGCGAGCAGCCGCTCCGCGAAGGCCTCTTGGAGTGCGCCGCGGGCCTGGGCCAGTTCCAGGGCCCGCTCGCGCGCGGTCGCGTCGGCGAGCGGCGACGGCGACCGCGGCCGGGTCCGCGAGCAGCCGCTCCGCGAAGGCCTCTTGGAGTGCGCCGCGGGCCTGGGCCAGTTCCAGGGCCCGCTCGCGCGCGGTCGCGTCGGCGAGCGGCGACGGCGCACCGAAGTGGACCCGGTTGCTGCCGCACGTGGTAGCGAGCGCGGCGGTCACATAGGTCTCGTCGTCGACCGGTCCACATCGTCCGACTCGTCGGCGAGGGTCGGCAGGGGCCGGGCGGGGACCAGGAAGTCGGCCGTGAGGAGCGCCGGAGGAACTCCGCCTCCCTGAGCCGCTCGGCCAGCTCCGGCGGCATCCGGGACCAGACGTCCCCGGCCCAGCCGGCCGGCAGCGGGTGACGCCCCGGTTCATCGGAGCTGGTCCGCGTCGAACGGGCCCGCAACCAGCTCGAGTCCACCGACGCCACCCTCGAACGCGTGGCGACCGCCTGTGTGTTCGGCACCGTCGACACTCTGGTCAGGGCCTTCCGCCGCAGACTCGGCACGACACCGACCGAGTACCGGCGCCGGTTCCGGACCAGCCCCGGGTGATCTCCCCGCGGGCACTTCACGGGTGCGGTGCCGTCTCGTGCAGGACGAGCAGGGCGATGTCGTCGGTGCGCTGCCAGCTGGTGCCCGCCTTGCCGACGAGGGTGTCGATGAGGGCCTCCAGGTCCTGGGTGCCCGCCTGGTCGAGGTGGTGTGCGAGGGCGGTGATGGAGTCCTCCAGGTCGGCTCCCGGCCGTTCGATGAGGCCGTCGGTGTAGAGGAGGAGCATGAGCCCGGGGGTGAGCGGGATCTCGGTGACGGGGAAGGCGGCGTCGGGGTCGATGCCCAGGAGCGGTCCGGGCGGCACGTCGAGGGGCCGGGTGCCACGGCCGGGCAGCCGTACGACCGGTGGTGGATGGCCGGCGCTGGCCAGGGTCACGCGGTGGCCGGCGAGGTCGAGGTGGGCGTAGAGGCAGCTGGTGAACAGGTCCGGGCCCAGGTCGATGACGAGCCGGTTGGTGCCGGCGAGGACCTGGTCCGCGGTGGTGCCGAGGGTGGCGTGGGCGTGGACTGCGGTACGGACCTGCCCCATGAGCGCGGCGGCCGCCGCGTCGTGGCCCTGGACGTCGCCGATGACGGCCGCGACGGCACGGTCGCCGATCGGGATGAGGTCGTAGAAGTCGCCGCCGATGTCCATGCCCCGGGTGGCGGGCAGATAGCGGGCGGCGACGCGCAGGCCGGTGACCGCGGGCAGGGTCCGCGGGAGCAGTGCCTGCTGGAGGCCGTGGGCGAGGTCGCGTTTGGTGTCGTAGAGCCGGGCGCGGTCCAGGGCGTGGGCGATGAGGCCGGCCAGTGAGGTCAGGACGGCGCGGTCCTCGGCCGGGAACGCGCGGGGTTCGTCGTAGGAGAGGATGCAGCAGCCGACGGGCCGGCCGGAGACGATGAGCGGCAGGAAGGCCCAGGCCTGCTTGCCGCTGATCCCGGAGGCCTCCGGGTAGCTGCGCCGCATGTCCTCCGGGTCGGCGAAGAAGGCGGGGATGCCGCTGCGCAGGACCCGTCCGGCCGGGGTGAACACGGTGTCGAGGGGCAGGCCGTCGAGACGCTCGATGGCTTCGGGGTCGTAGCCGCGGTAGCCGGTGATCCGCAGTCGCCCGGCGTCGGCGGCGGACAGGACCAGGGACTGGGCGCCGAAGGCGGGCATGATCTGGTCGCCGACGAGGTCGATGACGTCCTGGACGCCGACGACCTCGGTCAGCGCGGCGGCCAGGTGCATGAGCTGGTAGAGGCGGCCCGCGCGGGTCGCCGGGGCGGTGTGCGAGGACTGCGGGGACGCCGGGGACGGCGGCCCCTGATCGCCGCTGGGCACGATACGGACGCTGATGCCGCTGGCGTCCGGGTAGAGGTGGAAGTCCAGCCACTGGTCGGGCGGGCGGCACGCGGTGAAGACGACGGGCTCGCGGCTGATGACCGCGGCGCGGTAGCGGTCCTCGTAGAGGGGTTCGTCCAGCCAGCGCAGGGACTGCCAGGGCAGCGTGCCCAGCAGCTCACCGGCGTCGCGGCCCAGCAGTTCGCAGGCTCCCGCGCTCAGGTAGGTGAAGTTGCCCTCCAGGTCCAGGGAGCAGCTGCCGCCGGGCAGCCGCTCCACGAAGTCTGCGGCGGCCATCTCCGGGCCCGCGGACCGGCGCACCCGGTGGGGGGCCAGCACGCGCGGCCGGTCGCCGGGGACCGGGAACGCCCCGTGGTCGACGCCCTCCTCGATGAGCCGGGCCAGCCGTCCGCAGCTGGCCGTGATGTGCCCTCGTTCCCGCTGGGTCATGTAGGGCGGACGGGTGGCCGGCCACATCAGCAGGAGGGTCCCCCAGCGGCGGACGCCGGTGACCGGCGCGGCGGCCAGCGCGAGCGGGTACGGCAGTGCCATCGCGGTACGCGGGTAGCTGCGGGCCATTTCCTCCTGGCTGGCCACCCACACCACGCGGTCGCCGCGCAGCGCGTCGGCCACCGGCGCCGGTGCGCCGACCGGGATCCTGGTCCACGGGAGGGCGAAGTCGGCGGGTGCGCCGTAGAGCACGTCCAGGGAGAGCTGCTGCCCGTCGGGGGTGAGGAGGTAGAGGGCGCCGATGGACGCGCCCGCCCGGCGCACCGTCTCCGCGAACGCGGCATCCCGTGCCTCCGCGTCCGTGGCCCCACCACCCGCACTCGTCACGAGGCGCCTCCAGCCTGGCCGGCGACTCCGGGAAGTCACCACGCAGGGGCTCGGGCCGGGCCGCGCGGGACACCGCGCCGGTGATGTCAGCCCCTAGGGGGACGCTACCGCCCCTGACGGCGGTCGGCACGCCGTCCCGGAACCGCGGCCGATGGATCTCCTGCAGTGCCCGCTGCCCGGCGGTGGCCGGCCTGCTCCCGCGGCGGTGGCCGCAGGGCGGCGCCGCCGGCGCGCCAGCCGGCGGCCGATGCCCGTCACCGCGACGGCGCGGCGGGAGCGCCGACTCGCGGCTGCCGTCGCGCAGCACCGCCGCCGACATCCGCACCTCCTGGCGCTCCGGCCGCTGCGGTCGTCGCTCCCAGCCGTCCGGCCGCCGGGGTGTCCCCCCGGTACCCGGCATCCGTCACCCGGCCCGGCGGCCGGGCGGTGCCGGTGCGTCGCCGGTCGCCCGGCCAGCCGCACGCTCCCCGGAACCCGGCCGCCGCGGTCGCCCGCGGCATCCGGCCGCCCCCGGCCCTCACCCGGCCCGGCCCGTGACGCGGCGCGACCGTCACCCAGCCGGTGCCGGTGCCTCGCCCGGCAGGCGGTCGGAGTCCGGATCGGCGCCGGAGCCGGGATCGGCGCCGGAACCGGGGCCGGAGGTGTGGGTCCGCCACGGGATGCGGAAGGCGGTCAGGGTGACGATCAGCGCCGATACGGCGACGGTGGCCATGCCCGCCGTCAGGTTCGCCGCGCCGGCGACGAAGCCGATCAGGGCGGGGCCGCCCAGCAGACCCGTGGTGCCCATCGCGGCGACCAGCGCGAGAGCACCGGAACCGTGTCCGGCCGCCGCCACGTACACGCACGGGGTGATCGCGGCGGCGCCGAGGCCGACGCAGGCGAACCCGGCAAGCGTGGGGACCACTCCCCCGGTGAGCAGGGCGAGGGCCAGTCCGGCGGCGGCCACCGCGCTGCCGGCGCGGACCACGGGGCCGTCGCCCCAGCGGCTGCGCCAGCGGTCCGCGCGGAGGCGGGCGAGCAGCATCATCACGGAGACGACGGCGATGCCGAGCGGGGCGACGGTCGCGGACGCCTTGACGACGTCCTTCATGTAGAGCGTCGACCAGTCGTTCATGGCGCCCTCGGTGATCGTGCCGAACGCCATGGCGCAGCCCATGAGGAGGGTCGTGCCGGAGGGGAGGCGGCGGGCGTGCCGCTTCGGCCCGTCCTCGGTCGCGGGGGGCGCGTCCCGGTGTGTCAGCAGGCCCGGGCGGGCGGCGCCGAGCAGGATCAGCAGCAGGACCCCGCCCAGGGCGAAGTGGACGGTGACGGAGGTGGTCAGCGTGGTGACGCCGGAGGCGAGCAGGGCGGCGGCGAGCAGGCCGCCGCTGAAGGTGGCGTGCAGCTGGGACATGGCCGTACGCCCGTGGGCACGTTCCAGTGCGGCGCCCTGCGCGTTCATGGCGACGTTGAGGCAGCCGACCGCGACGCCGTCGGCGGCGACGGCGAGCAGCGCGAGCGGGTAGTCGGGTACGACGGACAGGGCGGCCAGTACGGCGACCAGGCAGGCGGCGGAGGCGAGGGACAGACGCCGGGAGCCGAGACGTCGCATGAGCACGGTGACCAGCGGGAAAGAGGCCGCCGCACCGGCCCCGCAGGCCATCAGCAGCAGGCCGACCTCGCCGGCGCCCAGGTCGAGGCGGGTCTTGAGCGCGGGCAGGCGGGCGACCCAGGTGCCGTACTGGAAGCCGAGGAAGCAGAACAGCGCCGCGATCGACCATTTGGCGCGCGTGAAGGAGGGTTCGGGCATCACACGGCCTCCCGGGCCTGGTGCGGGCGGGGTGCGGCGGCCAGCGCGGCCGACATGTAGACCGCGTCGCTGCCGTAGCCCGGCGGGACGGGTGCCGCGTGGTGGGGGTGGTAGCCGTTGGCCTGCCAGAACGCCTCCTTGCCGGCGACGGCGACCAGCGACATGGTCGTGAAGCCGCGGGTGCGGGCCGCGCCGGCCAGATGGCGTGCGAGCCGGGTGCCGAGTCCGTGGCGCCGCAGCGGGGCGCTGACGACGAGGTCGTGCAGGTGGAGGTTGGTGGTGTGGTGGACGGTCCGCTCGGGGCGGGCGGGGTCGGGGCAGCGGAACGGCGGGTAGGGAAGGGCGAGGACGTAGGCCTCGGGCCGGCCGTCGAGGTCGAGGACGAAACAGGTGCCGGCCGAGGCGCGGGCCCGTGAGCGCAGCAGTTCCTCGCCCTCGGCGAGGGAGAGGTCCGCGTACGCCTCGCTCTCCAGGGCGGCCAGCCGCGGCCAGTCGGCCTCGGTGATCCCCCGTATGCGCATGGGGTGTCCTTTCAGTGCCGTTCGTCGGGGGCGTCGGGGGCGGTGCCGGGTACGCAGACGCAGGGCAGCGGTCGGATGCCGTTGAACCCCCGGGTCGTGTAGCTGGTGGCGTAGGCGCCGGCGGAGAGGATCCAGACGGGGTCGCCGGAGGTGAGGGAGCAGGGGACGGACACGGGGTGCCGGCCGCCGCCGTAGGCGTCGTCGCTGTCGCAGGTGGGTCCGGCGACGACCGCCCGGACGTGGCCGTCGGTCCGGGCGTGGGCGGGGAAGACCAGCCGGTGCGTCACCTGGTCCATCTCGTACAGGCCGTTGAACTTGCCGCAGCTCAGGTAGAGCCAGTGCGTGTCCTCGCCGTCCGGCTGCCGGCGCCGGGTCAGCCGCACGACGTGGGCGCGGACGGCACCGTGGTCGGCGACGAGGTGGCGGCCCGGTTCCATGACGAGGGCCAGGGGCGTGGGGGTGAGGTCGCGCAGGCGGTCGATGCCTTCGCGGATGACGGTGAAGATCTTGTCCAGGGGCGGGTCGAGGGGGGCACCGTGGCGGTCCCGGTAGCCGAGCGCGGGCAGACCGCCGCCGAGGTTCACGTGGTCGGGTACGATCCCCCGCCGCGCCAGTGCCGTCAGGGTGTCGGCGAGCGTGTCGAACGCCTCCTGCCAGGCCTCGCCGGTCATCTGCTGGGAGCCGACGTGCACGGACAGGCCGGCCGGGACGAGGCCGGCCGCGCGGGCCGTCTCCAGGACGCGGACGGCGTCGCCGGGGGTGCAGCCGAACTTGCGGTTCAGGCCCCACAGGGCGCCGTGCCCGCTGGTGGCGAGGCGGCAGAACACGCGGGCGCCGGGGGCGTACCGGGCGACCGCGGTGACGTCCTCGGCGCTGTCGGTGGCGAAGGTGCGGATCCCCAGGCGGTGGGCCGCGGCGATGTCGTGGTCGGACTTGACGGTGTTGCCGTAGTGGATGCGGCCGGGTTCCGCGCCGGCGCGCAGCGCTTGTGCGATCTCGGCGGGGCTCGCCGCGTCGAACCCCGCTCCGCGGGCCGCCAGGCAGCTCAGGACGTCGTCCACGGGACATGCCTTGAGGGCGAAGCGGACGCGGGTTCCGGGCAACTCGGCCAGCAGCGCGTCGTACTGGCGCGCTATGCCGGTCAGGTCGTAGACGATGCGGTCGGTCCCGGCGGTGGCCAGCGCGGTGAGGAGAGGGTCGCCGGGACCGTCGGGAACGGGCGCCGGCCGCCCCCGGGCCGGTCGTGGGTCATTCATGGGCGGGCCGCCTCGATGAGTGCGGGCCAGGCCTCGGTCAGGTCGGCGAAGGCCTCGATGTCCGACTCGGCCGTGTCCAGTAACCGGTCGCGTTCCCCGGCGAGCCGGTCGGCGAAGGCCGCGTACCGTCCGCCGAGTTTGCGGTACGCCGTGTCGACGCGGTCGAGCCGCCAGACGTTCTCGGCTCGGTCGGCTCCGGTGCTGGCGCGCAGCAGGCCGGTGACGGCCTCGGGGCGGACGCGCAGGTCGGGGCCCAGGAGCCGGTCGCCCTCGGCGGCCATCCGGTCGTAGACGTGGTGGAAGTAGAGCATCGACAGAAGGAACTTGACGAACCGCCGCTGGTAGGCCGGGAAGCCGGTGTCGGTACGGCGCTCGGGGGTGTGGAAGTTCTCGATGTGCCGGTTGTGCAGGATGCCGGGCAGTCCGGCGTCGTGGACGAGGTGGAGGAGGAAGTAGTCGCTGCCGATGGTGTCGGTGGCGGGTGGGAGCGGCACCCGTTCGTAGACCGCCCGGTCGAAGGCGACGTTGCACATGTCGACGCGCATGGGGTCGACCAGGGTGAGGGTGGAGTGGTCCCCGGTGAAGGGTGCGGTGCCCGCACCGGTGAAGGACTCCTCGACCAGCGCGCGGGTGCGGTCCTCCGGCCAGTCGCCGGGCGCCCAGAGACCGACCACGTCGTGGTAGACGGTCTCGTCCAATCGCCGTATCTCCGCGATGTCCACGGAGAGTTCGCCGATGAAGGAGGCCCCGGCGAGCGAGACCGGGCGGTGCGCCAGGGCCGGGTCGAGGTCGGTGCGGGTGACGGCGGCCGAGGCGCACGCGGCGGGCCGGCCCAGCCAGGGCAGCTCGTGGTGGACGGGGAACACCGGTTCACCGGCGTGGAGCTGGTAGGTGCTGTCGGAGTCCCTGCGGTGCACCGAGTGGCACCCGAGGGAGGCGGCCAGCAGGAAGGCGCGGTTGGTGCAGGCGCCGTAGGAGACGGCGGACGGGAGCATCAGGCGCAGCAGGCGGTCCGGGCCGGGCAGGCCGGCGCGTGCGATCGTCCGGCGCAGCCGGTCGCGTTGCTGGTGTTCGTCGAGGTGGTGGACGCTCACACCCGGCTCCCGCGGCAGGGCGGCGACCGTGCGGGCGTGCCCGGCACGGGTGTGATCGTCGGCGGAGTCCAGGATCAGCAGCTGGACGTCGGCGCCGAAGTGGCGGGCGGCGTACGTCGCTTCGGCGTGCACGGTGGTGATGGTGGGCGAGCAGGCCCGGTTGGTGGGCAGGGTGAGGCAGACGCGGTTCACCGGACCCCTTCCGCGAAGGCCCAGGAGTCGAGACCGAGCAGTTTGCGCCCGAGGCCGTTCAGTTCGGCGGTGCCGTACCGGAGGGCTTCGGGGACGCGGGCGTCGCCGAGCAGGGTGGCGTTCCAGTCGGGGGTGGCGAGGGTGCGCCAGGACTCCACGCGGGAGTCGCGCAGGGCGGTGTGCTCCTCCAGCGCGGGCATCATCGACAGGTACTGGACGGCCCGGACAGCGTTGTCAGAGAGGTTGGGCGCGACGCCGTGGGCGAGCAGGCCGTTGAAGATCAGCAGGTCGCCGGCCTGGAGGTCGGGGCGGACGACCGGGAACTCGGCACGGTCGATCGCGGGCCGGACCGGGTCGCGGCCGGGGGGCTGGGCGACGCGCCACTCCTCGAAGCGGCGGAAGAGTTCGGGCGCGCACTGGAAACCGCCGAGTTCGGGCCGGGTGTCGGTGAGCGCGATGATGCCCTGGACCCGCTGCGGCAGCACGGCGAGGGTGGTGTCGACGTCCCAGTGCAGCTCGATGTCGAAGCCCTCGTCGGTGGGCTCGATCAGGGAGCGTGAACGGGTGTGCCGGTTCGGCGGGTTGAGGTTGAGCCGGTCCAGGGTGACCCACAGCTCCTCGCTGTCCCAGACGTCCGCGAAGGCGCCGTGGACGCGGGTGTTCTGGCGGCTGTTCCACAGGAGCTGGTGGTGGTACGCCTCGACGAAGCCGTAGATGTAGAGGTGCCGGTCCAGTTCGGAGCGGAACTCCGGTTCGGCGTACCAGGTGTCGGGGCGGTCCGGGTCGAGGCCCTGGAACTCCCAGGTGAAGTCGAGCAGTTCCTTGGCGTCGCCGGGGGTGATGGCCTCGCGGACGACGACGTAGCCGTACGTCTGCCAGAACGCGAGGTCCTCCTCGGACAGTACGCGCAGGGGCTGGGTCTTCTCCAGGTCGCGCAGGGGGGTCGGGGCGAGGTAGGTCTCGCCGTCGGCGCTGAAGTAGGGGCGGCCGGTCGCCGCTCGGTGCAGGTAGGGGGCGGGTGTCTGCATGCGATCACTCCGGGGTGGAACGGGAACACCTTCGGGTCGGGCGTGAGACATGTGCCGGTGGCGGGCGCCGGAGCGCGGGAGGGCCGCCGGGTTCCGCGGGGAGGGGGAAGGTGCGGGCCGCCCGCCGCGGGGACGGGCGACCCGGTACGGCCGTGGGTCAGCCGGCGACGACGGCCTCGGCCGCCGCCACGCCGCAGACGCGGGCGGCGCCGTAGGTGGCGATGTGCAGGGCGCCGCGGGGCGGGGCCTGCGGCAGGCCCATCTCGACCACGACGGTGTCGGGGCGGGCGGCGAGAAGGGTGTCGAGCGCGGAGCGCATCCAGTCGTGCCGGTGCGCGTCGCGGACGACCGCGACGATCCGGCGTCCGCCGGCCGCGGTGAGGACGGCCTCCCCGGCGCCGTCGCCGGTGAAGGAGCCGGCGGTGCTGCCGGGCAGCAGCCGCTGGAGCTCGGCGGCGGCACCCCAGGGGGTCTGGTCGCCGACGGCGATGTTCGGGGCGGGGTTGAACTGGGCCGCGAACACGGGTGCGGTGACGGGTGCGACGGCGCCCGCGCGGGTCACGGTCAGCGCGCGGCGGGCCGCGACCAGGCCGATCTCCGGGTCGGCCGGGGTTCTGTCCGCGTCACCGCGTGCCCCGGCGGTCCAGGCGGCCAGCGCCCGCACTCGGGTGGCCGCGTCGGCCAGCCGCTCCTCGGGCAGTTCACCGGAGCGTACGGCGGCCACGAGCGCGTCCCGGAGGTTCAGCACGGTGCCCTCGTCGCACAGTCCGCCACCCACGCAGATGGCGTCGGCGCCGGCCGCGATCGCGAGGACCACACCGTGCTCCAGTCCGTAGGTGCCGGAGATCGCGCGCATCTCCATGCCGTCGGTGACGATGAGGCCCTGGTAGCCGAGTTCGCCGCGCAGCAGCTCGGTGAGGATGCGCCGGGACAGGGTGCCGGGGCGGTCCGGATCGAGGGCCGGGACGAGGATGTGGGCGCTCATGACGGCCCGGGTGCCGGCGGCGATCGCGGCGCGGAAGGGCGGCAGTTCGCGTGCGTAGAGGGTGTCGGCGTCGACGTCGATGCGGGGTACGGCGTGGTGGGAGTCGACGTTGGTGTCGCCGTGGCCGGGGAAGTGTTTGGTGCAGGCGGCGACGCCGGTGGACTGGAGTCCCTCGACCCAGGCGGCGGTGTGCCGGGCCACCAGATCGGGGCTCGCGCCGAAGGAGCGGACGCCGATGACGGGGTTGTCCGGGTTGGCGTTGACGTCGGCGGAGGGCGCCCAGTCGAAGTTGACGCCGCAGGCGGCCAGGCGCCGGCCCAGTTCGCGGGAGACGGCCCGGGTGAGCCGGGGGTCGTCGACGGCGCCGAGGGCGTGGTTGCCGGGGAAGGACGAGCCGGTGCGTACGTCGAGGCGGGTGACGTCGCCGCTCTCCTCGTCGATGGCGACCAGCAGGTCGTCACGTTCGGCGCGCAACTGGGCGGTGAGGGCGGTGACCTGCGCCTCGCTGACGACGTTGCGGCCGAACAGGGCGACGGAGGCGAGGCCCTCGCCGAGGCGGCGGCGCACCCAGTCGGGCGCGGTGGTGCCGTCGAATCCCGGCTGGAGCACCGCGAGCGCGTCCCGGCCGAGGGTGTCGCCCGCGGTGGAGCCGCTGCCGGAGGCGGTGGTGGGGATGGTGGTCATCGGGGGCGTCATCCCTTCACGGCGCCGTCGGTGAGACCGCTGACTGCCTTGCGTTGCAGGAAGATGAAGAGGATCAGGATGGGCAGCGCGAACAGGGACGAGGCGGCCATCGTGGCCCCCCAGTCGTCGCCGAAGGCGGTCTGGAACTGGGACAGCCACAGCGGCAGGGTCTGCTTCTCGATGTCCTTGTTGAGGATCAGGACGAGCGGGAACTCGTTCCAGGCGGTGACGAAGCCGAACAGCGAGGTCGCCATCAGGCCGGGTGCGAGCAGCGGGAAGATCACCTTGACGAAGGCCTGGAAGCGGGTGCAGCCGTCGACCATCGCCGACTCCTCCAGCTCCTTGGGCACGGCGGCGACGTAGCCGCGGAGCGTCAGGATGGTCAGGGGCAGCACCATCATCGTGTAGAAGACGGTGAGCGGGACCAGGCTGTCGAGCATGTCGTTGTCGCGGACGAGCATGTAGATGGCGATGATCATGACCTCCCAGGGGGCCATCTGCGCCAGCATGAACGTCACGATGAGACCGCGCCGGCCACGGAACCGCATCCGGGTGAGGGCGAAGGCCGCGAACAGGGCGATGACGAGCGAGAAGACCACCGACAGGACCGTGACGGTGACGGAGTTGAGGACCAGGGTCCAGAAGTGGTCGGCGTCGACGGCCTTCTTGAAGTGGTCGAGCGTGGCGTGCGTCGGGAACCACACCGGGTCGTCGGCGATGATGTCGCCGGTCGGCTTGAAGGCCGTGGCGAACATCCAGTAGACGGGGAACACGAAGCCGGCGAAGAGGATGACGGCGGTCGCGTTGGGCCAGATGCGGCCGATGAGCGAGCGCTTCACAGCTCGTCCTCCTCTTGCTTGAGCACCATGCGCAGGTAGTACGAGGTGATGGCGAGCAGCACCACGATGGTCAGGAAGGAGATCGCCGCGCCGAGCCCGAAGTGCTGGTTGCCGACGCCCTGGACGTAGGCGTAGATCGGCAGGGTCTCGGTGAGGTGGTCGGGGCCGCCCTCGTTCATGGCGAAGATCTGCGCGAACGACTTGAAGACCCAGATGACTTCGAGGAACGTCGTGGCGTACAGGAACGGCCGCAGGAAGGGCAGGGTCACGGAGGTGAAGTTCTGCCAGGCGCCGGCGCCGTCCAGGGAGGCGGCCTCGTACAGTTCCTTGGGGATCGTGGTGGTGGCGGCGTAGAGGTTGATCGCCACGAAGGGGATCGACTGCCAGACGATGAGCAGGGTGACCACGGCGAAGGTGGAGAACTGCGTCTCCAGCCAGTTGTGGTCGGCCATGGAGTGCCAGCCGAGCTTGTCCAGCACCCAGTTGACGACGCCGAAGCGCTGGGCGAAGAGCCACTGGTAGACGGTGGTGGCCGCGATGATCGGCATGGCCCAGGCGAGGACGAGGCCCACCATGAGCAGCAGCCGCATCTTCTTGCCGAGCCGGGCGAGCAGCAGCCCGATCAGGGTGCCGATCACCATGATCAGGACGACGTTGACGGCGGTGAAGACGACGGAACGCTCGACGACGTGCCAGAACTCCCCGC
This sequence comes from Streptomyces sp. Y20, assembly GCF_043195475.1. Lineage (NCBI taxonomy): Bacteria > Bacillati > Actinomycetota > Actinomycetes > Kitasatosporales > Streptomycetaceae > Streptomyces > Streptomyces sp. Y20. The sequence goes on along the minus strand of NZ_JBIDDP010000002.1, from coordinate 243,966 downwards.
CGGACAGCACCTCCCGGTAGTTGTCGACGCCGTTCCACTCGGTGAGGTGCTGGATGAGCTGCCGCGGGTTGAGGTTCTGGAACGACAGCATGCCGTTCTTGACCAGGGGCCAGCCGAGCAGCACCAGGGTGGCCAGCAGCGCGGGGAGCAGGAGCAGGTAGGGGGCGGCGGCGGCGCGCCGGGACGGGGTCCCGGCAAAGGCGCGGTCTCCACCTGGCGGCGGGGCCGGCATCCGAGCCTTGCGGACAGCGGGCTCCCCGGCCGTGTCCGTGCCTTCGGTCTGCACTGACATGAGTTGCCATCTCTTCCGTGGCCGTACGAACGACTTCCTCGGCCGTGCGCACGGCACAGGTGAGCCGGGGGCGCCCCCTCGTGGCGCCCCCGGCGCGGGTCTAGTTCTGCTGGGCCAGGCGCTTGTTGATCTCGCCCTCGACCTGCTTGGCGGCGTCCGCCGGGGACTTACCGTTGAGCACGGCGGTCATGTAGGACTTGATCGGGTTGGGGCTGTTCTCCACCGCGCCCCACTCGGGGATCAGCGGGGTGGTGCCACCCACGGCGGCGCCGGGAGCGGCGGCCTCGGCGACGACGTTGCCCTTGAGGTTGCTCTCCAGGGCCTGCTTGTTCGGGATGACGCCGTTGAGCTTGGCCAGCTCGCCCTCGTACCGGTCCGACAGGGCGATCTTGAGGAACTCCTTGGCCAGGGCCTGCTTCTTGCTGCCCTGCGCGACGGCGAGGTTGGAGCCGCCGAGGAAGACGCCCTCGGGCTTGTCCGCGCTCTCGCCGGGGATCGTGAAGTAGCCGAGGTCCTTCTCGATCGCCTTGTTGGCGGTGACGGCGGTGCCGGCCTCCCAGCCCATGCCGATGAAGGCGCCGGTCTTGCCCTTGGCGAAGACCTCGGCCTGCTGCGGGGTGGCCTCGTCCTTGTCCTTGGGGGCCTTGGAGTAGGAGGCGTACTTCTTGTAGATCTCCATGGCCTTGGTGACCTTCGGGTCACCGAGGTTGGAGACGTACTTGCCGCCGTCCTTCTTCACCAGGTCGGCGCCCTGGCCGATGGTCAGGCCGTCGAAGAAGTACCAGTTCTGGCCGGGCAGGTAGAGCGGCTCGGCGTCGGTCTTCTTGCCGATGGTCTCCAGGTCCCGGTAGAACTCGTCCCGGGTCTTCGGGGTGTTCTTGATGCCGGCCTTCGCCCAGATCCTCTTGTTGTAGATGACCACGCGGTTGGCGAAGTACCAGGGGGCGGCGTACTGCTTGCCCTCGTAGACCGAGGACTGGGAGACCGACGGCGTCCAGTCGGAGCCGATCTCCTGCTTGAGGTCGCTCAGGTCGGCGAGGCCGCCGGTGGCCGCGTAGGCCGGGGTCTGGGTGTTGCCGACCTCCAGCACGTCCGGCGGGGTGGACTCGGAGAGGGCGGTGGTGATCTTCTGCTGGATCCCGTCCCACTTCTGCGTCTCGAACTTCAGCTTGGCGCCGGTCTTCTTCTCGAAGGCGGCCGTGACGTCCTTGGACCACTGGTCCGGCGTGGAGCCGTCCATCGCCCAGACCGTCAGCGTCTGCCCCTTGAAGCTGTCCGGTCCGGCGTTCTTGCCGCTGTCGTCGCCGTCGTCTCCGCCGCACGCCGACACGGAGACCATCATGCCCGCGATCACGATCGCGGCCGCAAGCTTGCGCTTCACGCCACCCTCCTCAGGGATGCCACTTATCCCCCCACGCCCTCGGCGGTGACCTGCATACGACGCTGTTGCACGTAGGGCTCGGGACCTGGCCACTAATGGTGTAGACCAGTACGGTGGAGCTTGGCCTAGACCTTTTGGAGTGTCAAGGGTGGTTCGGGAAGCCGGTCCCGGCCGTTACGAGAAAGACACCGGAGCGCGTCCATCCGCATTCGGCCGCATTCGCCCGGACGGGCCAGTTGGACTAGACCATAAGGCAGTTGGTCGCTATAACGGGAGCCCATCGACACAGTCGGGAAGGCAGGCATGACCACCGACGTCAGCAGCGCCCAGCCGCACAGAGGAGTGCCCGGCCGCACCGCGCGCGTGCCGAAGTACTACCGGATCAAGCAGCAGCTCCTCGGCATGGCCGAGGAGCTCCAGCCCGGTTCGGCCATGCCCGCGGAACGGTTGCTCGCCGTCCGGTTCGACACCTCCCGGACCACCGTCCGCCAGGCGCTCCAGGAACTCGTGGGCGAGGGCCGGCTCGACCGGATCCAGGGCAAGGGCACCTTCGTCGCCCAGCCCAAGCTGTACCGCACGCTCCAGCTCACCTCGCACACCGAGGACATGCGGGCGCAGGGCCTCACGCCCGCCTCGCAGACGCTGGACGTCGCAGAGGTGCCCGCGGACGAGAAGCTCGCGGGCCTGCTCGGCATCGGGATCGGCGAACGGGTGCTGCGCATCGAGCGGTTGCGGCTGGCCAGCGGCGACCCGATGGCGATCGAGACGACCCACCTGTCCGTACGGCGCTTCCCCGGCCTGCGCCGTTCCCTGGCCGGCTGCCCGTCGCTGTACACGGCGCTCGCCGAGGTGTACGGCGTCCATCTCACCGAGGCCGACGAGACCATCGAGACCTCGCTGTCGACCCCGCGCGAGGCGCAGTTGCTCGGCACCGACGTGGGACTGCCCATGCTCCTGCTGTCCCGGCACTCACGGGACGCGGAGGGCTCCCCCGTGGAGTGGGTGCGCTCGGTGTACCGGGGCTCCCGCTACAAGTTCGTCGCCGCCCTGCGCCGGCCGGGCGCCCCGGTGGTCCGGCGCAGGACACCCGTGGACCGGGACGGACCCGGCCACGCCTGAAACCGGGTCGGGGACGGTTCAGGCGTAGCCGCCGGTCAGGGGACGGGGCGTCGGGCCGCGGCGCCCGGTGTCACTCCTGGACGAGCGTGATGTCCTGGTCGCTCACCGCGTGGAAGGCCGGCAGCAGCAGGAGGCCCGAAGGGCGCAGCTCCATGAGGGTGGCCTCGACGTGCGCCGCCCCGGCCCGCAGCGCCTCCGACGAGACCTGCCCGGAGTTCTCCCAGTGGTGTTCGGCACCGTCGCACCGGGCGACGTCGCCGCCGATGGGGTACTGGAGCAGGGAGTCGCCCTGGCTGACCGAGGTGCTGACGAAGACCGGGCCGGTGCCGCCGGCGCACCGGTAGGTCCCCGAGAGCGTGACCGAGCCGTCGGACGCGAGCCGGCCGACGGTGGCGACGGTGAGCGTCTCGGCGGGGCCGGCGGCGGCCCTGGAGGGGACGGCGCCGGCCGGGGCGGCGGCGCACAGCAGGGCGGCGGCGCCGAGGGCCGTGACGAGGGCGGGGCGCAGGGGCATGGGGTACCTCCCGTTTCGGGTGGATTCGAGGGGTACCACTGGTACCGGGCGGTCGGCCGGGCGGGCGTGACCGTCACCCCATCGGTGGCGCGTCATGGCACCGTCCGGGCCGGTCGGGCGGGCGTACGGCCGGTGCGGGCGGTCGCCCTACGGCAGTACGGCGAACCCGTCCAGCTCGACCAGCGCCCGCTCGTCCCACAGACGTACGACCTCCACGACGGCCATCGCGGGATAGTCGCGGCCCGCCAGCCGGTGCCAGATGCCACCCAGTTGCCGGGCGTGCGCGCGGTACGCGGCGACGTCCGTGGCGTAGACGGTGACGCGGGCCAGGTCGGCGGGCGTGCCGCCGGCCGCGCGCAGGGCGGTGAGGAGGTTGCCGAGCGCCGTCCCGAACTGCTCGGGCAGGGTGTCGCCGGTGATCCCGCCCTCGGCGTCGAGGGCGGTCTGGCCCGCGAGGAACACCACGCGGGAACCGGTCGCGACGACGGCGTGCGAGAACCCCGTGGGCGGGGACAGCTCGGGCGGGTTGACGCGCTCGGTCGTCACCGGGCCTCCTCGGGTGCCGTGGCGTACAGCTCCTTGGCGATGATGCCTCGCTGCACCTCGCTGGCGCCCTCGTAGATCCTGGGCGCGCGCACCTCGCGGTAGAGGTGTTCGAGGAGGTGGCCCCGGCGCAGGGCGCGCGCGCCGTGCAACTGGACGGCGGTGTCGACGACGTACTGGGCGGTCTCGGTGGCGAGCAGCTTGGCCATCGCGGCGCGCCGGGGTACGTCGGCGGCCCCCGCGTCGTACGCCGAGGCCGCCGCGTACACCATCAGCCGGGCCGCCTCCGTGCGCAGCGCCATCTCGGCGACCTGGTGGGACACGGCCTGGAGATCCCTCAGCCGGCCCCGGAACGCCTCGCGCCGGCTGGTGTGGTCGAGGGTGGCCTCCAGCGCGGCCTGGGCCATGCCGACCGCGAAGGCCCCGACGCTGGGGCGGAAGAGGTTGAGGGTGCCCATGGCGACGGCGAAGCCGCGGTCGGGCTCGCCCAGTACGTCATCGGCGGTGACGGGCACGGCGTCGAACGCGAGGGCGCCGACGGGGTGCGGAGAGATCATCTCCAGGGGGCTGCCGGTGAGTCCCGGCCGGCCGGCGGGAACCAGGAAGGCGGTGACGCCCCGGGCGCCCGCACCGGGGGTGGTGCGGGCGAAGACGGTGTAGAAATCGGCCTCGGGGGCGTTGGAGATCCAGCACTTGGCGCCGGTGAGCCGCCAGCCCCCGCCGTCGGGCTCGGCCGCGAGGGCCAGCGCCGCCGCGTCCGAACCGGCCCCGGGCTCGCTCAGCGCGAACGCGGCGACGGCGCTGCCGTCGGCGACCCGGGGCAGCCAGCGCCCGCGCTGGGCGGGGGTGCCGTGCGCGTGCACCGGGTGGGCGCCCAGGCCCTGGAGGGCGAGGGCGGTCTCGGCCTCGGTGCAGGCCTGGGCGAGGGACTCGCGCATCAGGCACAGGTCGAGCGCGCCGGAGTCGAACAGCCGGGCGAGCAGTCCGAGACGGCCCAGTTCGGCGAGGAGCGGCCGGTTGACGCGGCCGGGTTCGCCCCGGTCGGCGAGCGGGCGCAGCGGTCCGGCGGCCAGTGCGCGCAGCTCGGCGCACCAGGCGGCCTGTTCCGGCCCGAGCGAGAATGCGGACACTGCCGTTCCTCCGGACACTGCCGTTCCTCCCTCCGGGGAAGGACCACGGGCCCTCCCCGCGACGCCATGACGCTCGCCACCCGGGGGCGCGCCCCCACCGGCGTGCCGTCACCTCCGAGGCGGCTTCCCGTCTCCCCCATGACGTTATCGCGCACAGTTGACTGCCGTCACCAACACGATACGCTCCAGTTGCGAGCCCACCAGGAAGCCCGTCCGGACGTCTGTCACGGCAAGGGGGCGGACCGCCATGCATCGCTCGGCCCACGTCGACACGTTCACGCGCGACCACCTGCCACCGCCGCACGCCTGGCCCGAGCTGCGGTTCGACCTGCCGGAGCTGCGTTACCCCGGCCGGCTGAACTGTGCCGCGGAGCTGGTGGACCACGCCGACCCGGACCGCCCGGTGTTCCGCACCCCGGCAGGTGCCACCTGGACGTACGGCGAGCTGCGGGCGCGCGTCGACCGCATCGCGCACGTCCTCACCACCGGCCTGGGCGTCGTCCCGGGTAACCGGGTCCTGCTGCGCGGCCCCACCACCCCGTGGCTCGCCGCCTGCTGGCTCGCCGTGCTGAAGGCGGGCGCGGTCGCGGTCACCGTCCTGGCCCAGCAGCGCCCGCGCGAACTGGCGACCCTGTGCGGGATCGCCCGGGTGGGACACGCGCTGTGCGACATACGGGCCGTGGACGACCTGGCGCGGGCCCGGATACCCGGGCTGCGCATCACCACGTACGGCGGCGACACCCCCGACGACCTCCTGCGCCGCCCGGCGCCCGCCGCCCCCTACCCGGCGGTGGACACCGCTGCCGACGACGTCGCGCTGATCGCGTTCACCTCCGGCACGACGGGCCAGCCGAAGGGGTGCATGCATTTCCACCGGGATGTGCTGGCAACAGCCGACACCTTCTCGAAGCATGTGTTGCGCCCCCATGGGGACGACATCTTCGCAGGCAGCCCCCCGCTCGGATTCACGTTCGGCCTCGGCGGACTGGTGGTCTTCCCCCTGCGTGCCGGCGCCAGCGCGCTCCTGCTGGAGCAGGCGGGCCCCCGGCAGCTGCTCCCCGCGATCGCCGAGCACCGGGTCTCGGTCCTGTTCACCGCGCCGACCGCCTACCGCGCCATGCTGGACGACACCCACCGGTACGACCTGTCGTCGCTGCGGCGCTGTGTGTCGGCCGGCGAGAACCTGCCCGCGGCCACCTGGCGGGCCTGGCACGCCCGCACCGGGCTGCGCCTGATCAACGGCATCGGCGCCACCGAGCTGCTGCACATCTTCCTCTCCGCCGCGGACGAGCGGGCCAGGCCCGGCACCCTGGGCGTCCCGGTCCCGGGCTGGCAGGCGCGCGTCCAGGACGCCGGCGGCAGGCCCTTGCCCGACGGCGAGCCGGGTCTGCTCGCGGTACGCGGCCCGGTCGGCTGCCGCTATCTCGCCGACCCGCGGCAGCGGGAGTACGTCCGGGACGGCTGGAACGTCACCGGGGACACGTGTGTCCGCGAGGCCGACGGGTACTTCCGCCATATGGCCCGCGCCGACGACATGATCATCTCCGCCGGGTACAACATCGCGGGCCCGGAGGTGGAGGACGCGCTGCTGCGCCATCCGGACGTGGCCGAGACGGCGGTCGTGGGCCGCCCCGACGAGGCCCGCGGCCAGATCGCGGTGGCCTACACCGTGCTGCGCGCGGGAGCCCGGCGCGACCCGGAGGCGCTGCGTGCCTTCCTCCGCGGCGAACTGGCCCCCTACAAGTGCCCACGCGAGTTCGTCTTCCTCGACGCGCTGCCCCGCACGGCCACCGGAAAGGTGCAGCGGTTCCGGCTGCGCACCCACGTGACCAGCGGAGATACCGACGACCTAAAATGATCAACGTGTCCGAGCAACACGCCCCCCGGTCCCTCATCGTCACGCTCTACGGCGCGTACGGCCGCTTCGTGCCCGGCCCGGTGCCCGTCGCCGAGCTGATCCGGCTGCTGGCCGCGGTAGGGGTGGACGCGCCCTCCGTGCGCTCCTCGGTCTCCCGGCTCAAACGGCGCGGCCTGCTGCTGCCGGCCCGCACCGCTTCCGGCGCCGCCGGTTACGAACTCTCCACCGAGGCACGCCAGTTGCTGGACGACGGCGACCGGCGCATCTACGCCGCCGCGCCCTTCGGGGACGAGGGCTGGGTGCTCGCGGTGTTCTCGGTGCCCGAGTCCGAGCGGCAGAAGCGGCACGTGCTGCGCTCCCGCCTGGCCCGGCTGGGGTTCGGCACGGCGGCCCCGGGGGTGTGGATCGCCCCGGCCCGGCTGTACGAGGAGGCGGAGCACACCCTGCGCCGGCTGGGCCTGGATCCGTACGTGGACTTCTTCCGCGGCGAGCACCTGGGCTTCGCGCCGACGGGCGAGGCGGTGGCCCGCTGGTGGGACCTGGCCGCGATCGCCAAGGAGCACGAGCGCTTCCTGGACACGCACGCGCCGGTGCTGCACGCCTGGCAGCGGCGCACCGGCACCCCGCCCGAGGAGGCCTACCGGGACTACCTACTCGTCCTGGACTCCTGGCGTCACCTCCCCTACGCCGACCCGGGCCTGCCCGCCCGGCTGCTGCCCGCCGACTGGCCGGGCGTCCGTTCCGCGGAGGTGTTCCGGGGCCTGCACGAACGGCTGCGGGACGCGGGCGCGGAGTTCGCGGGACTGTGACCCCCGGCGCCCCCGGGAGCCGGGGCGGCGCTTCTCAGCGGCCGGGCGACAGGCGGGGCCCGGGCGCGTCGGTGCGGCCGGTGCGCGGGGGCCGGCTGCCCGCGCGGTAGGGCGCGGGCCAGCCGGCCCCCGGGCCCTCGTACCCCTGCTCGGCCGCCGCGTGCAGGGTCCAGTGCGGGTCGTACAGATGCGGGCGGGCCAGTGCGCACAGGTCGGCCCGCCCGGCCAGGATCAGGGAGTTCACGTCGTCCCACGAGGAGATCGCGCCGACCGCGATCACCGGGACGCGCGCCTCGTGCCGGATGCGGTCGGCGAACGGCGTCTGGTACGACCGCCCGAACTCCGGCCGCTCCTCGGCCACCACCTGCCCGGTGGAGACGTCGAGGGCGTCGGCGCCGTGCGCGGCGAACGCCCGGGCGATCTCGACGGCGTCCTCGGCTGTCGTCCCGCCCTCCGCCCAGTCGGTGGCGGAGATGCGGACGGTCATGGGCCGTTCCGCCGGCCACACCGCGCGTACGGCGTCGAAGACCTCCAGCGGGAACCGCAGCCGCCGCTCCAGCGAGCCGCCGTAGGCGTCGGTGCGCCGGTTGGTGAGCGGGGAGAGGAAGCCGGAGAGCAGATAGCCGTGGGCGCAGTGCAGTTCCAGCAGGTCGAAGCCGGCCCGGGCGGCCCGCCACGCGGCGGCGGCGAACTGCTCGCGTATGTCGGTCAGCTGGGCGCGCGAGAGCTGGCGCGGGACCTGGCCGTCCGGCCGGTAGGGCAGCGGCGAGGCGGCCACGAGGGGCCAGTTGCCGTCGGGCAGCGGCTCGTCCATGCCCTCCCACATCCGCTTCGTGGAACCCTTGCGGCCGGAGTGCCCCAGCTGCACTCCGATCGCGGTGCCCGGTGCCCGGGTGTGCACGAAGTCGGTGACGCGCCGCCAGGCCTCGGCCTGCCGCCCCGTGTAGAGGCCGGCGCAGCCGGGGGTGATGCGGCCCTCCTCGCTGACGCACGCCATCTCGGTCATCACCAGGCCGGCTCCGCCGAGGGCGCGGGCGCCCAGGTGGACGAGGTGGAAGTCGCCTGGAAGGCCGTCGGTGGCGCAGTACGTGTCCATCGGTGACACGACGACCCGGTTGCGCAGGGTCAGGCCGCGCAGCCGGAACGGTGTGAACATCGGGGGCGTGCCGGGCGGGCAGCCGAACTCGCGCTCGACGGCACCGGTGAAGTGGGCGTCGCGCAGGCGGAGGTTGTCGTGGGTGACGCGGCGGCTGCGGGTGAGGAGGTTGAAGGCGAACTGGCGGGGCGGCTGGCGCAGGTACAGCCGCAGGTTCTCGAACCACTCCAGGCTGGCCCGGGCGGCCCGCTGGGTGGAGGCGACGACCGGCTTGCGCTCCTCCTCGTAGGCCGCCAGCGCCCTGGGGACGTCCGGCTGTTCCTCCAGGCAGGCCACCAGGGCCACGGCGTCCTCCACGGCGAGTTTGGTGCCGGAGCCGATGGAGAAGTGGGCGGTGTGGGCGGCGTCGCCGAGGAGGACGACGTTGCCGTGCGACCAGTGCTCGTTGACCACCGTGCGGAAGGTGGTCCAGGCCGGCCGGTGGGAGCGCAGGGGCCGGCCGCCGAGCGCGTCGGCGAAGATCTTGGCGCAGCGTTCGACGGATTCCTGGGGGGTGATGTCGTCGAACCCCGCCGCCCGCCAGACCTCCTCGCGCATCTCGACGATGACGGTGGAGGCGTCCGCGGCGTACGGGTAGCCGTGCAGCTGCATCACGCCGTGCTCGGTCTCGGCGACCTCGAAACGGAAGGCGTCGAAGGCCAGGTCGGCGGCGAGCCACAGGTAGCGGCAGTGGTGTTCGGCCACATGGGGGCGGAACACATGCGCGTAGGCCGCGCGGACGGTGCTGTGGACACCGTCGGCGGCGATGACGAGGTCGTGCCCGGCGGCCAGGACGTCCGGGTGCGGGGCCTCGGTACGGAAGTTGATCCGCACGCCGAGACAGTGGCAGCGGGCGTGCAGGATCTCCAGGAGCCGGCGCCGTCCCAGGGCCGCGAATCCGTGTCCGCCCGAGCGGTGCCGTACGCCCCGGTGCACGACGTCGATGTCGTCCCAGCGGGTGAAGTCCCGGCGGAGGGCCTCGTGGACGGCGGGGTCCGCGTGTTCCATGCCGCCCAGGGTCTCGTCGGACAGGACGACACCGAAGCCGAAGGTGTCGTCCGGGGCGTTGCGTTCCCAGACGGTGACGTGCCGTGCGGGGTCGCGGCGCTTCAGCAGGGCGGCGGCGTAGAGGCCGCCGGGGCCGCCGCCGACGACCGCTATGCGCGCGGGCCGGCCGCCCGCGACCGGTGTCCGCAGATCGCCGGCGGTCCCTCGCGCCCCTCGCTCCGGTGCGTCCGGGGCCGGCGTCACGAGGTCACCTTCCCTGCCATTTCGGCGGGCGCTTCTCCGTGAACGCGGCGTGGAACTCGGCGTAGTCCGCGCCGTTCATGAGGAGGGCCTGGGTGGAGGCGTCCAGTTCCACCGACGCGGCCAGCGGCATGTCCAGCTCGGCCGTCAGGAGGGCCTTCGTCTGGGCGTGTGCCAGGGCCGGGCCGTCGGCCAGGCGGCGGGCGAGGGCCTGGGCGGCCTCGTCCGCGCGGCCCTCCTCCGTCAGTGCGCTGATCAGGCCGATGCGCTCGGCCTCGGGGGCCCGAACCGGGTCACCGAGCATGAGCAGGCGGGTGGCGTGGCCCAGGCCGACGACCCGGGGCAGCAGATAGGCCGCGCCCATGTCGCCGCCGGAGAGGCCGACCCGGGTGAAGAGGAAGGCGAAGCGGGCCGAGGGGTCCGCGATCCGGAAGTCGGCCGCGAGGGCGAGGACGGCGCCGGCGCCGGCGGCGACGCCGTGGACCGCCGCGACCACCGGGAACGGGCATTCGCGGATCGCCCGGACCACCTGGCCCGTCATCCGGTTGAAGTCGAGCAGCTGGGCCGTGTCCAGGGACAGCGTGGCGCCGATGATCTCGTCCACGTCGCCGCCGGAGCAGAAGCCGCGTCCCTCGCCGGCCAGGACGAGGGCGCGCACCGCGCGCTCCCGGGACAGCTCGGCGAGCAGGTCGCGCAGGTCGGCGTAGCCCCCGAAGGTGAGGGCGTTGAGCTTCTCGGGACGCGCGAGGGTGACGGTGGCGACCCCGTCGTCGAACCGGACGCGCAGGTGTTCCCAGTCGGCGGTGCTGGCGGCGGAGCCGGTGAAGGGACTCATGACGTGCGGCCTCCTAGGCGGGGCGGTGCCGTACGTTGCTCTCCCTGACGAAGTTATCACCTGTTTGTGACTGTCGTCACGGGTGCGCGACAAAGCGGGTCCGCCGCCCGGGCTCGGGAGCCCCGGACGACGCCCGGCGACGGCCCGCGGAGCCGGGCCCGTACCATTTCCCACAGCCGAAAGCAGGACAGCCTGCTCCACGAAACGGACTCACCTTGCCCGAACGCTCCGCCCGACCGGCCTCCTGGCGCATCGCGCTGCCGCACACCACGGCGGCGGTGCCGGTGGCCCGCGCCCTGGTGCGCACCGCGCTCACCGAGGTGGAGCACGTGACCGACTGCGACACGGCGGAGCTGCTCACGGCCGAGCTGGTGGCCAACGCGGTGGAGCACACCGCCGGGCGGGGCCCCATCGAGCTGGTGGTGGAGCTGGCGTCGACCGGCTGCCAGGTCGAGGTGCACGACCCGGACCCGGCGCCGCCCGGCCATCTGACCCGGCCGGTGATCGAGGAGCCCGACGTGTGGGACGAGGGCGGGCGCGGGCTGCTCCTGATCCGCGCCCTGAGTTCCTCGTGCGGGCACCGCCCCACCCCGTCGGGCAAGGCGGTGTGGTTCAGACTGCCTGTGGTTCCCGCTCAGCGGCGTCCGGCGTGACCGCGTCCGGCGCGGCGGTGGCCAGCGTGGAGTGCCGGCGGCCGTAGGCGCCGTAGACCACCAGGCCGGCCGCGAGGAACACGGCGAACTGGATCCAGGTCCGCCAGCCCGTCTCGTACATCAGGTACAGGCAGAAGCCGACGCCGAGCAGCGGTGCCACGGGGTAGAGCGGCACGCGGAAGCTGCGGGTGAGGCCCGGCTCGCGGCGGCGCAGGGCCATCACGGAGATGTTGACGACGGCCATGATGGCGAGCGTGCCGATGGTGCACAGGTTCATGACGGCGTCGAGGGAGGCGAAGGCCGCCGGGACCGCGAAGACGACGGCGACGATCAGCGTGCCGGCGACGGGCGTGGACGTCCTCGGGGACACCTTCTCGAAGACGGCCGGGACGAGTCCGTCCCGGGACATCGACATCAGGATGCGGGTCTGGCCGTACATCACGGCGAGGACGACGGAGGCGATGGCGACGACCGCGCCGAAGGCGATGACACCGCCGCCGACGGCGGAGCCGGTGACCTCGTTGACGACGTAGGAGAGGGCCGCGGGCCGGCCGGCGACCTGGTCGCCGCCGATGGCGCCGATCGCGGCGACCGCGACGGCGCAGTAGAGCAGGGTGACCAGGCCCATGCAGACGAGGATCGCGACGGGCACGTCCCGGCGCGGGTTCTTGGCCTCCTCGCCGGCGGTGGTGATCGCGTCGAAGCCGATGTAGGAGAAGAACGCGGCGGTGGTGCCCGCGCCGATGCCGCCGAGGCCGGCCGGGGAGAACGGGGTCAGGTTGCCGTCCTTGAAGGCGCTGTAGCCGATGGCGCAGAAGGCGAGCAGGATGGCCAGCTTGACGGCGGCCATGGCGGCGGTGGCCCGGGCGCTCTCGCGCACCCCGCGCACGAGCAGCACGGAGGCCATGGCGATGACGATCACCGCGGGGAGGTTCACCACCCCGCCGTCGCCCGGCCCCGCCGACAGGGCGGCCGGGAGCTGCCAGCCGGTGAGGCTGTGCAGCAGCTCGTTGACGTACTGGCTCCAGCCGACCGCGACGGCAGAGATGGAGATGCCGTACTCCAGCAGGAGGCACCAGCCGACCAGGAACGCGGTGGACTCGCCGAGGCCGGCGTAGGCGAAGGAGTACGAGGAGCCGGAGACCGGGATGGCGCCGCCCAGCTCCGCGAAGGAGAAAGCGGTGAAGACGCAGGTCAGCGCGGCGAGGATGAAGGAGACGACGACGGCCGGGCCGGCCTGGGCGACGGAGTCGGAGAGGCCGACGAAGATGCCGGTGCCGACAATGGCGCCGACGCCGAAGCAGATGAGCTGGAAGAGGCCCATGGTGCGCTTCAGGCCGTGCCCCTCGCGGTCGGCACCGGATTCGGCGACGAGGGCGTGCGGGGACTTGATGCGGGGAGCGGGCATGCGGGTGGTGCTCGTTTCTGGTGGTGCGGGCGCCCGTCGTACGGGCGCGGCGGTGGCCCCGGAAGGGGTGGCTCCGGGCCGCCGGTCAGGATAGGGCGGGTCAGGCGAGTGTCGCCACCAGCACCGCCTTGATCGTGTGCAGGCGGTTCTCGGCCTCGTCGAAGACGACCGAGTGCGTGGACTCGAACACCTCGTCGGTCACCTCCAGGGCGGTCAGGCCGTGGCGGTCGTGGATCTCCCGGCCGATCTCGGTGCCGAGGTCGTGGAAGGCCGGCAGGCAGTGCAGGAACCTGACGTCGGGGTTGCCGGTGGCGCGCAGGACGTCCATGGTGACGGCGTAGGGGGCGAGGGCGGTGATGCGCTCGCTCCACACGTTCTTGGGCTCGCCCATGGAGACCCAGACGTCGGTGGCGACGAAGTCGGCGCCCGCGACGCCCTCGGCGATCTCCTCGGTGAGGGTGATGCGGGCACCGCTGGACGCGGCCAGGTCATGGGCGCGGTCGATGATCTCCTGGGCGGGCCAGTAGGACTTCGGGGCGACTATCCGGACATCCATGCCGAGCAGGGCGCCGGTGACCAGGTAGGAGTTGCCCATGTTGAAGCGGGCGTCGCCGAGGTAGGCGAAGGCGATCTTCCGCAGCGGCTTGGCGCTGTGCTCGGTCATGGTGAGCACGTCGGCGAGCATCTGGGTGGGGTGCCAGTCGTCGGTGAGGCCGTTGTAGACGGGCACGCCGGCGTGCGCGGCGAGCTCCTCGACCTTGGCCTGGCTGTCGCCCCGGTACTCGATCCCGTCGTACATCCGGCCGAGGACCCGGGCGGTGTCCCGCACGGACTCCTTGTGCCCGATCTGCGAGCCGGAGGGTTCGAGGTAGGTGGTGTGGGCGCCCTGGTCGGCGGCGGCGACCTCGAACGCGCAGCGGGTGCGCGTCGAGGTCTTCTCGAAGATCAGCGCGATGTTCCTGCCCCGCAGGTACTGGGTCTCGGCCCCGGCCTTCTTGGCGGCCTTCAGCTCCGCGGCCAGCTCGACCAGGCCGCGGAACTCCTCCTCGGTGAAGTCCAGCTCCTTGAGGAAGTGGCGGCCGGCGAGGGCCGTCGGCACTGTCGCCATGGGGGCGCTCCAGACGTACGACTACGGATGACCCTGAAAGTCTATACGAGCTTCCACATTTCTATACGGCGTCTCGTTCCACGGGACAGCTCATGCACCGCGGGCCGCCCCGGCCCCGGCCCAGCTCACTGCCCGGGATCTCGATCACCTCGATGCCGCACTTGCGCAGGTGGGTGTTGGTGGTCACGTTCCGTTCGTAGGCGACGACGACACCGGGTTCCACGGCGAGGACGTTGCAGCCGTCGTCCCACTGCTCGCGTTCGGCGGCGTGCACGTCCTGGGTGGCGGTCAGCACCCGGATCTCGCCGAGGCCGAGGGCGGCGGCGATCGCGCGGTGCATGTGCTCCGGGGGATGGTCGGTGACCTTCAGCTCGCGCTCGCCGACGCCCGGTTCGATGGTGTACGAGCGGAGCATGCCGAGGCCCGCGTACTGGGTGAAGGTGTCCCCGTCGACCATGGTCATCACCGTGTCCAGGTGCATGAAGGCGCGCCGCTTGGGCATGTCCAGGGCCACGATCGTGCGCGCCGAGCCGGCCGCGAACAGCTTGTGCGCGAGCATCTCGACGGCCTGCGGGGTGGTGCGCTCGCTCATGCCGATCAGGACGACGCCGCCGCCCAGCACCAGGACGTCGCCGCCCTCGATGGTGGAGGGGTAGTCGGCCTGCCCCCGGGACCAGACGTGAAACGTTTCGTCACGGAACAGCGGGTGGTGCCGGTAGATCGCCTCGAAGTGCACGGTCTCGCGCTGCCGGGCGGGCCAGCGCATGGCGTTGATGGAGACGCCGTCGTAGATCCAGGCGGAGGTGTCGCGGGTGAACAGGTGGTTCGGCAGCGGGCGCAGCAGGAAGTCGTCCAGGTCCATGACGTGGAAGCGGACCGAGGCCGGTTCCGCGTGCGCGTCCAGGAACTCCCGCTTGGTCATGCCGCCGACCAGCGCCTCGGCCAGCTCGGGCGGGGCCATGCCGTCGAAGGCGGCGCGCAGGTGGTCGGTGGCGAGCGGGCCGTACTCCTTCTCGTCGAAGACGCGGTCCAGGACGAGCGAGCGGGCCCCGGGGAGCGCCAGGGTCTCGGCGAGCAGGTCCCCGAAGAGGTGGACCTCGACCCCGCGGTCGCGCAGGACGTCGGCGAAGCCGTCGTGCTCGGCGCGCGCCCGGCGCACCCAGAGCACGTCGTCGAAGAGCAGGGCGTCCTTGTTGCTGGGGGTGAGCCTTTTGAGCTCCAGATCCGGCCGGTGCAGGATGACGCGGCGCAGCCGCCCGGCCTCGGAGTCGACGTGGAATCCCATGCCTCCATCCTGACCACGGAGGGCGGGGTTCACCCCCTGCCCGGCCGGATCCGCGTCGGCGTTCTTCGTCACTCGGGCCCCGAGCGGTGCGCGGGGCGGGCTCAGATCGCGGTGCACGGGACCGGCCACCGCCGGATCCGCGGCGGCAGGCTCACCGCCCACCCGCCGGCGGCCAGGACCAGCCGTTCGGCGACGAGCAGGCCGAGCGGCTCGCGTCCGGCGGGATCCAGGGCGTCGAGGGGCGTCGGCTCCAGGAGGCGCAGGAACGTCGCGACGAGAGCGGGGTGGTCCAGGGTGAGCCGCACGGCCGTGCCCCGCTCCCGGCGGTCCAGGACGGTGACGAAGTCCGGGCCGCGCCGGTGGTAGAGGATGCCGTGGCCGTAGGCCGCCCCCCAGTCCGTCCGCCCGGAGGCCGGTGAGGGGTGCGCGGTGGGCGGTGGCAGGTGGTAGAGCAGGGCGGGGTCGTACGACGGGGTGCCCGCCGCCCGCCAGTCCACGTGCAGGCCGAGGCTCTGGCACTCGCGCAGGAACCGCACCGCCTCCGCGGTCCCGCGCCCGCTCCCGCTCAGGTCCAGGGGCCCGGCCGTCTCCACCCGGTGCCCGGTTCGCCGGTGGGGCACGGTGGCGGGCAGCCCGGTCATCCGGCCCCCTCGGGCAGCCGCGCCGGTTCGCCCCAGGTCGGCAGGGACACGTAGGTGGCGCCGTCCCGGAACAGCAGGCCGAGCCGCAGGGCCTCCTCGGCCCAGTCCGCCAGCGTGCCGGACGGCACCTCGTGGCCGTCGGCGGCCAGCAGCCGGTGCAGCGCGGGGACGGTCCGGCCGTCCTCCAGCCGGCGCAGGGCCGCGGCGCGCCAGCCGGTGAAGCGGTGGCCGGCGGGCGGCCGGCCGTGCCGTCGGTCGTGCACCAGCAGGTCCGCCCCGTCCTCCTCGAAGAGCAGCCGGGAGTGCGCGTGCCCGGCCCGCCAGGCGGCCACGGCCTCCCGCAGCCGCCGTTCGACCCGGCCGGTGATGCCCGCCTCCTCGGTGTCGAACAGGTAGACCAGCTCGGCGAGTTCCTCCTCGGGCAGGTCGTAGACGTGCTGGTACATCCCAGCCGGGCGGCGCTTGCCGAAGCCGAGCCGTGGATCGGTGAAGTGGGGGCTGAACCGCTCCAGCTGGATGCGGTGGGCGCCGCTGGGCGGCTGGAGGTGGACCAGGTTCGGGAGCTGGTCGATGACGTGCGTGTAGTCGTCGGCGCTCTCGCCGGGGAAGCCGTACAGCAGGTTCCAGGAACAGGTCAGCGCGTGGTTCTCGCACTCGCGCAGGGTGCGGACGTTACGGGCCCCGGTGACGCCCTTGTCCATGAGGTCCAGGACCCGGCTGTCCAGGCTCTCGATGCCGGGCTGGATGTGCACCGTGCCGGACGCCGCGAGGAGCCGGAGCTGGTCGGCCGTGAGGTTGGACTTGACCTCGTAGTGCAGCCGCAGGTCCCAGCCACTGCCGGCGACGCGGGGCAGGAAGTCGCGGAAGTAGGCCATGCCGATGATGTTGTCGACGGTGACCACGTCGAGGAGGCGGTGGCGGCGCACCAGCCGGTCGATCTCGGCCCACAGCCGCTCCCCCGGCTTGGCCCGGAACTCCATGGCGGTGCCGTTCAGGCCGCAGAAGGTGCAGTGGTGCTTCTCGCCCCACCAGCAGCCCCGGGCCCCCTCCACGACCAGCTTGGGGTGGATGTGCTCCCGGACCGGGGAGGCGTCCAGCGCGGCCTGCCACTGGTCGTAGTCCGGTGAGGGGATGTCGGCGGGGGCCACGGTGCGCCGGGTCTCGGCGTTGGCCCGCGCCGTCGTGCCGTCCCACCAGCACAGGCCGGGCACGTCCGCGGGGGCGGTGCCGCCGGCCAGGTGCCGTAACAGGGCCGGGAAGGCGTACTCGGCCTCGCCGCGGACCACGTGATCGACGAAGGGGTGGTTGCGGTGCAGGGCGTGGCCCATGGGTCCCTCGCAGTTGCCGCCACCGAAGACGACGATCAACTCCGGGCGTCTTCGCTTGAGTTCGCGGGCCAGCGCCAGGGAGGGCACATTCTGCATGAAGGTGCTGGTGAACCCGACCACGTCCGGCTCGGCCGCCAGCACCTCGGTGGCGCAGGCGTCGACGAAGGGCGCCGCGTAGGGACGCATCGCGACGGCCGTGTCGATGCGGACGTCCCGGCCGGCGGCGTAGTCCCGCAGCCGGGCCAGACCCCAGCCGGGGTCGTCCTGGAGGACTCCGGAGAAGACCCAGTCGCCCAGGCCGTGGAAGATCCCGTCGCTGCCGACCTCCACACAGTCGCCCGGCAGCAGCCGGCCGCCGGTCCGCTCCAGCAGGAACTCCGCCCAGCGCAGCGAGCCGTGGAACTCGGTCACCTCGTCGCCGGGACGCGCCTGCCGCACGATCCGGTGAAGCAGACCCAGTTGCAGCGAGGGCAGGTCGAGTGGATGCCACGGCATGGCGACGAGGTGGACGCGCATGGTCAGCGGGTCGGCCGCTTCTCCAGGATCGCCGGCCTGCGCGTGGTGCTCTTCCGGTCCTCGCGGACCACCACCTTCTTGATCTCCACGCCCGCCACTCCCCTCACGACGCGCCGACACCCCTGTGCCGCACGGCTGTCCACCATATGGACAGCATGTGTGCGGCACAAGGGCTTTCTGCGCCGTCCGCCTACAGGCGCGGGTCCACCGGCTCCGACTCCAGCGCCAGCACCCCGAACACCGCTTCGTGCACCCGCCACAGCGGCTCCCCGTCCGCGAGCCGGTCCAGGGCCTCCAGACCGAGCGCGTACTCGCGCAGGGCCAGGGACCGCTTGTGGTTCAGGAACCGCCCCCGCAGCCGGGCGAGGTTGTCCGGCCGGGTGTACTCGGGACCGTAGACGATCCGCAGGTACTCCCGGCCCCGGACCTTGACGCCGGGCTGCACCAGCCGTCCGTCCCCGCCCCGGACCAGCGCGCCGACCGGCTTGACGACCATGCCCTCGCCGCCCCGGCCGGTCATCTCCAGCCACCAGTCGACGCCCGCGCGGACCGACTCCGGGTCACCGGTTTCGACGTAGAGCCGCCGGGTGGTCCGCAGCAGTCCGCTGCCGTCGTGCTCCACCATCCGGTCGATCAGCGCCAGTTGCCCGTCGTGCGGCAGTGCGGCGAGGCTGCGGCCCTGGACGGCCAGGATCTGGAAGGGGGCCAGCAGGACGCCTTCCAGGCCCTCGGTGGTCCAGCAGTAGCGGCGGTATGCGGCGGTGAACGCGGCGGCGTCCGTCGCGCGTTCCCGCTGCCGGGCGAGCAGGCCGCCGACGTCGGCGCCGCGCCCGGCCGCCGCCTCCAGGGCGGCGAGCGCGTCCGGGAACACCGCGCCGGAGGCCGCGCCCACCGCCGCGTACTGGCTGCGCAGCAGTCCGGCGGCCTTGAGCGACCAGGGCATCAGCTCGGCGTCCACCAGCAGCCAGTCCGTGCCGAGTTCGTCCCACAGCCCGGCGTCCGTGACCGCCGTGCGCAGCCGGCCGAGGATGTCCTCGGTCATCGTCGCGTCGTCGAAGAACGGCCGCCCGGTACGGGTGTACAGCGAGCCCGTCGGCCCTGTCCCGGCGCCGAAGCGGGTGCGGGCGGCTTCCGCGTCCCGGCACACCAGGGCCACGGCCCGCGAGCCCATGTGCTTCTCCTGGCACACCACCCGCGCGACGCCGTCCCGCGCGTACTGCGCGAACGCCTCCCGGGGGTGCTCCAGGTAGCCGTCCACCGCCGAGGTGGCCGTCGGCGCCATCGTCGGCGGCAGGTAGGGCAGCAGGCGCGGGTCGACCGCGAAGCGGCTCATGACCTCCAGGGCCGCCGCCGCGTTCTCCTCGCGGACCGCCACCCTGCCGGCGTGCCGTGTCTCCACGGCCCGGCGGCCGTGCACGTCCGCCAGGTCCAGCGGCCGGCCGTCGTGCCCGCCGGGCGCCTCGGAGCGCAGCGGCCTCGCCGGCTCGTACCAGACCCGCTGCGCCGGTACGTCGACCAGCTCGCGCTCCGGCCAGCGCAGCGCGGTCAGCTTGCCGCCGAAGACGGCGCCGGTGTCCAGGCAGATGGTGTTGTTGAGCCAGGTCGCCTCCGGGACGGGGGTGTGCCCGTAGACCACGGCCGCCCGGCCCCGGTAGTCCTCCGCCCACGGATAGCGCACCGGCAGTCCGAACTCGTCGGTCTCCCCGGTGGTGTCGCCGTACAGGGCGTGCGAGCGGACCCGGCCCGAAGTGCGGCCGTGGTACTTCTCCGGCAGACCGGCGTGGCAGACCACGAGCCGGCCGCCGTCCAGGACGTAGTGGCTGACCAGCCCGTCGATGAATTCCCGGACCTCCGACCGGAACTCCTCGCTCTCGCCCCGCATCTGCTCGACGGTCTCGGCGAGTCCGTGCGTGTGCCGGACCGTGCGGCCCTTGAGATGACGGCCGTACTTGTTCTCGTGGTTGCCGGGGACGCACAGGGCGTTGCCCGATCTCACCATCGACATCACGCGGCGCAGCACGCCGGGACTGTCCGGGCCGCGGTCGACCAGGTCGCCGACGAACACCGCGGTACGGCCCCCGGGGTGCACGCCGTCGGCGTACCCCAGCTCGGCGAGCAGCGACTCCAGTTCGGCCGAGCAGCCGTGGACGTCGCCGATGATGTCGAAGGGGCCGGTGAGGTGGGTCAGGTCGTTGAAGCGCTTCTCGGTGACGACGGTCGCGTTCTCGGCCTCCTCCACGCCGCGCAGCACGTGCACCTTGCGGAAACCCTCGCGCTCCAGCCGGCGCAGGGAGCGGCGCAGTTCGCGGATGTGCCGCTGGATGACCCGGCGGGGCATGCCGGCGCGGTCCGTGCGGGCGGCGTTGCGCTCGGCGCACACCTCTTCCGGCACGTCCAGCACGATGGCGATGGGCAGCACGTCGTACTTCTTCGCCAGTTCGATCAGCTGCCGCCGGCTGTCCTGCTGCACGCTGGTGGCGTCCACGACGGTGCGGCGGCCGGCGGCCAGCCGCTTGCCGGCGATGTAGTGCAGGAGGTCGAAGGCGTCGCCGGAGGCGCTCTGGTCGTTCTCGTCGTCGCTGACCAGGCCGCGGCAGAAGTCGGAGGAGATCACCTCGGTCGGCTTGAAGTTCCGGCGGGCGAAGGTGGACTTGCCCGAGCCGGACGCGCCGACGAGGACGACCAGGGAGAGGTCGGTGACGGGCAGCACCCGTCCCGTACGGGTCTCGGTCATGCGCCCTTCGCCTCCTTCTTGGCGTCCTTCTTCTCGTCCGTGGCGGCCGTGAGGGTGAACACGGCCATCTGGGTGGGGGGCCCGACCTCGGGGTCGTCCGGTCCGACCGGGGTGAACGCGAGGTCGTAGCCGTGCCGTCCGGCCACGGCCGCCGCCCAGGCGCGGAACTCCTCACGGGTCCACTCGAAGCGGTGGTCACCGTGCCGGACGTGCCCGGCGGGCAGGCTCTCCCAGCGGACGTTGTACTCGACGTTCGGGGTGGTCACCACGACCGTGCCGGGGCGCGCGTGGCCGAACACGGCGTACTCCAGGGCGGGCAGCCGGGGCAGGTCGAGATGCTCGATCACCTCGCTGAGCACGGCGGCGTCGTAGCCCTTGAGCCGGTTGTCGGTGTAGGCCAGCGAACCCTGGACGAGCTTGACGCGGGACGCCTGCCGCTCCCCCATGCGGTCGAGCTTCAGCCTGCGGGAGGCGATGGCCAGGGCCCGCACGGACACGTCGACCCCGACCACCTCGGTGAACCGCAGGTCCTTCAGCAGCTCCTGCACCAGCTGGCCCTGTCCGCAGCCGAGGTCGAGCACCCGGGCGACACCGCGGTCGCGCAGGGCGGCGAGGATCGCCTCCCTGCGCCGGACGGCGAGCGGGGCCGGCTTCTCCTCGGCCTCCGCGCCGGTGTCCTGCGCGACCGCGTTGTCGATGTCCTCGACCGCGCTGTCGTCGGCCTCGGCCAGACGCACCAGCTCCAGCCGCTCCCGCGCCTGCCGGGTCAGCGACCAGCGGCGGGAGAGATAGCGGCTGGTGATCAGCTCCTGCTCCGGGTGCCCGGCCAGCCAGCCCTCGCCGGCCCGCAGCAGTTTGTCGACCTCGTCGGCGGAGACCCAGTAGTGCTTGGCGTCGTCGAGCACCGGCAGCAGGACGTACAGGTGGCGCAGCGCCTCGGCGAGGGTCAGTGTCCGCGCCTCCAGGACGAGCCGGACGTACCGCGAGTCGCCCCACGCGGGGAACTCGGTGTCCAGGGGCACCGGGTCGGCGGTCACGCTCCAGCCGAGGGGCTCGAAGAGGCGCCGTACGAGGGCGGCGCCGCCGCGGGCCGGCAGGGCCGGTATCCCGACGCGCAGGGGCAGCGGCGCGGCGGCCCGCTCCGGACGGGCCGCGCACACCCCCCGCAGGGCGCTGGAGAACACGTTGCTCAGCGCGACCGCCAGCAGTGAGGAGGCCGCGTAGGGGCGGTCGTTGACGTACTGCGCGAGGGCCGCGTCGGGTGCGCCGCCGCGGCCCTTGCCCTTCCCCCGCCTGACCAGCGCGACGGTATCGATCTCCAGCAGGAGCGCGGCCGTGCAGCGCTCGGCGTCCGCCTCGGGGTAGAACACGTGCGCCGTGCCGTACGAGGTGGAGAACGCCTGCGCCTTGCCGGGGTGCTTGTGCAGCAGGTACCCCAGGTCGGTGGCCGGGCTGCCGGGCGCACCGGTGGTGGAGATCGTCACGAACATGCTGCCGAGTCTCCCGGGCCCGGGCCCCTGTGACCAGAGGTTTTCCGCACTCCGGCGGCCGGCCGGGGCGCCCGGAGCCGCTCGGCCGGGCCCACACGTCTCCCGTGTGATCTCGGTTATGGCCCCTGCACCCCGGAGCTGGTGAACTGATGCCTTGTCAACTGACCAGTGACAGAAGGGGGAACCATGACCATCGGCCAGGGAGTCCGGGTGCGCGGGAGAGCCGTCGCCGTTGTGGCGGCCGGCACCGTCCTGGGTGCGGGGGTCCTCGCGACCGCTCCGGCCCGTGCGGCCACGCCGGCGTCCGCCGCGGGGGTGGTGCGCGCCGCCGCGGCGGCGCCGCAGGTGCAGGCCGAGGGCGCGTACGCGATGGACGCGGCCACCGGCAAGCAGCTCTTCGGCAAGGCGCCGGACGGGCAGCTGCGGACCGGCTCCACCACGAAGATCATGACGGCCCTCGTGGTGCTGTCCCAGCCGCACGTGGACCTCGACCGCAAGGTGGGGATCAGGAAGGAGTACACGGACTACGTCATCGACCCGGTGACCCACGCCCAGCGCTACTCCAGCGCGAACCTGATCCTCGGCGACTCGATGACGGTGCGCGACCTGCTGTACGGGCTGCTGCTCCCCTCGGGCTGCGACGCGGCGTACGCACTCGCCGACACCTACGGGACGGGCACCACGACGGCCCTGCGCACCAAGTCCTTCATCGCCAAGATGAACGCCAAGGCCCGTGAACTCGGCCTGACCAGCACCCACTTCGACGGCTTCGACGGGGTGTCCAACGGCAAGAACCACGCCTCGCCGCGTGATCTGGCCGAACTGGCCGGGACGGCGCTGAGGAACAGGACGTTCAAGGCGGTCGTCGGCAGGAAGGTCTACGCCGACATGAAGTCCTACCGGCCCGGCGGCGGGACGCACGCGATGAAAGCCTGGAAGAACACCAACACGCTGCTCGGCTCCTACCGGGGCGCGATCGGCGTGAAGACCGGCTCGGGGCCGGAGGCGAAGTTCTGCCTGGTGTTCGCCGCGACCCGCGGTTCCAAGACCGTGGTGGGCGCCGTGCTCGCCGACACCTCGGTGGACCAGCGGTTCAAGGACGCGACGAAGATTTTGGACTACGGCTTCGCCCGGCGCGGCTGACCAGAGCCGGGGGGATCGCCCGATCCCCCCGGCACCGGCCGGCCCCGGGGCCGGGCTGTCCCAGAACCGGGACGGGCCGCCGGGCCCCTACGACAGCTGCGACTGGACCTGGGAGGAGATCAGCTCCAAGTGGTCCAGGTCGTCGAGGTCCAGCACCTGGAGGTAGATCCGCCGCGACCCGATCGCCGCGTACCGGCCGATCTTGTCGACGACCTCGGCCGGGGAACCGGCCAGTCCGTTGGCCTTCAGCTCGTCCACCTCACGGCCGATGACGGCGGCCCGCCGGGCCACCTCGCGGTCGTCCCTGCCGACGCAGACCACGAGCGCGTTGGAGTACGTCAGGCCGTCCGCGTCGCGGCCGGCCTCCACCGCGGCGGCCCGCACCCGGCCGAACTGCCGCTCGCTGTCCTCGATCGAGGCGAACGGGATGTTGAACTCGTCGGCGTACCGGGCGGCGAGCCGGGGCGTACGGGTCGCGCCGTGACCGCCGATGAGCACCGGCACCTTCCGCTGGGCGGGCTTGGGCAGCGCGGGCGAGTCGGTGAGGTCGTAGTACGTGCCGTGGAAGTCGAAGGTCTTGCCGGCCTCGGTCGCCCACAGCCCGGTGACGATCGCCAGCTGCTCCTCCAGCCGGGCGAACTTCTCCTTCGGGAACGGGATGCCGTACGCCTTGTGCTCCTCCTCGAACCAGCCCGCTCCCAGGCCCAGTTCCACCCGGCCGCCGGACATCTGGTCGACCTGGGCGACCTGGATGGCGAGCACGCCGGGCAGCCGGAAGGTGCCGGCCGTCATCAGGGTGCCGAGGCGGATGCGCTTGGTCTCACGGGCCAGGCCGGCCAGCGTGATCCAGGCATCCGTGGGACCGGGCAGGCCGTGCACGCTGCCCATGCGGAGGTAGTGGTCGGAGCGGAAGAAGGCGTCGAAGCCGAGGTCCTCGGTGGCCTTGGCCACGGTGAGCAGGGTGTCGTAGGTGGCGCCCTGCTGGGGCTCGGTGAAGATTCGAAGGTCCATACACCTATCCTGCACGCCGCGGGGCGCGCCGGCCGCGCCGGTACCGCCCGGCAAGGCCGTCCCCGATCGGGTGAGCACCCGTCCGGACCCGCCGTCCGTTCGTCGCGCTCGTACCGCTCGTGCCGCTCGCCGTCACAGGGCGCCGGAGGGGCTGCTGCTCTCGTTGCCGCTCTCCCGCAGGACCTCCTCCCGGGCCGCCAGCTTGCGCAGCATCTCCCGGACGCGGTCGCGGGACTCGTCGGCCGCGTCGATGGCCTCCATGCACTGCCAGTACGTCGTCTCGTCGGCCGCGGCGCTGGCCATGCCGACCAGGGCTATGCCGACCTCGCCGAGCAGGCCGCCGAGGCAGAGCAGGGTCTCGCGGGGGTCGGCCAGCTCGGTGAGCTGGGCGGCGCGCAGGTCGCCGGGGTCGAGCTCGGGCGGGTCCAGGACGCCGCAGCCCCGGCCCGCCAGCTCCGTCAGCCCCAGCGCCTCGCCGCGCAGCTCCGGCGGGCCGGAGACCGCGAGGCGGCTGCCGATCGCCTGCGCCAGGGCCTGCGCCTGCCAGACCTCCGCCATCATCTCCGCCGCGTCGGCGCCGCCCGCCAGCGCACGCCTGCTCGTGAGGATGAGCCGTACCGCGTCCATCCGGTGCCCCCCGTCCGTCCTCCGTGCGCTGTCGCGCCTCTGCCGGGACTCTCTGTTATCCACTACCCAGCGTGAGGGGATCCGGATCGAAAAGCTAGAGGAAGACGGAAATTGTGGACAACAATTCGGATTCGGCGGGCCTTTTGACTTCGGAGAGTAATAGTGGAATTTAGGATTCCGGTTGTTGCTCCTCCGGCTCCGGGACCGGGAAGCGGTGTTCGTTCCGGTCGATCTTCGCGGCCAGGGCGGCCAGCGGGTCGATGCGCAGGACCTCGCACAGTTGCAGCAGGTAGGCCAGCACGTCGGCGACCTCGTCGGTGACCCGGTGCGCGGTGTCCGGGTCCGCCATCACCCCGGCGGACTCCTCCGGGGTCAGCCACTGGAAGATCTCCACCAGTTCGGAGGCCTCCACCGAGAGGGCGGCGACGAGGTTCTTCGGGGTGTGGAAAGGCTGCCAGTTGCGCACGGCGGCGAACTCGGCCAGCCTGCGCTGGAGTCCGGCGAGGTCAGGATGTTCTGTCACGGGTTCATGTGTACCACCGTGACGTCCGCGGTCCCCGTGGCCCACGAGGCGTCGCTCACCGCGGCCACGCAGCGGATGTGCCCGCGCCCGCCCATCCGCGCGGCCAGCCCCAGCAGTTCCCGGCGCTGCGCCGGATCCAGGCCGCGGTCGAAGCCGTCGGCCAGCACCGTGAGGGTGCGCAGGGCGTCGGGCACCTCGCCCGGGGCGTCCACCTCCAGGACGCCGGGTCCGGTCAGCAGCACCAGCGTCAGGGCGAGATAGCGCAGTTCACCGTCGCCGAGCCGGGCGAGTCCGGTGCGCAGGCCGTCGCCGCGGTCGAGCACCGCCCGGACCGTGCCGTCCGGCAGCGGCTCGGCGACCAGGTCGGCCACCGGTCCGGCGCAGCCCGCGTGCAGCGCCTCGACCAGCAGGGCGTGCCGGCGGCCGCACTCCGCGCGCGTACGCCACAGCACGTCGGCGAGGTTGTCGCAGCCGGGCAGCAGCCGGCCCGACCCCAGGGGGACGGGGGCGCGCATGGCGGCGGGGCGGGGGTCGCAGGCGAAGACGGAGCGCAGGGCGACGACCATCTGCTCGGCCGCGGCCAGCACATGGCGCTGCCCGTCCGTCTTGCCGGCCACGCGCAGCGGCAGCAGGGCGGTGCCGAGGCGGTCGTCGGGGAGCGGGGCGCGGGTCACGGGGGAGGCCCCCGCGGTGTGCCAGGCCGCCTGGACGGTACGGCGGCCCGGGTCGCGCAGGGCGGTCTCCAGCAGGACGACTCCGCGCGCGGTCAGCCGCTCCCCCACGATGCGCAGCTCGGGCTCGGCCTGTACGGCGATGTCCAGCCGGACCGGGCCCTGCGCGCCGTCGGCCGTACACCCGATCCTGAAGCCCCGCCGTCCCCCGGCGTCGGGGCGCGCGCGTTCCGGTACGCGGGCGGCGGGGTCCGGGAACGCCTCGGCGAGCGGGGCGCCGCCGCCGAGTCGTGCGAGGGCCTCGTAGGCGGCAAGCGCGCTCGTCTTGCCGGACCCGCTGGGCCCCGCGAACAGGGTGACCGGCCCCAGCGGATACCCGGCACCGCGGTGTCCGGCGAAGGCCGACAGCCGCAGCTCGGTGATCCGGGCACGGACGTCGAGGGGCGGGCGGGACGGCGCGGTGACGGTCCCGGCGGGCGCGGCGACCGCCGGGGGGTCGGCGGACACGGAAGGCACGGCCATATGCGGACCGTAAGACTCCGCCCGACCGGCGAACCGTTTCACCACCACCCGCTTCCCACGAACGAGCGACCGCCGGGCCCCGACGGCCACCAGGATGTGCCGGAACACCTGGGCGGGAGGCAGTGGCGGCCGGGCGGGGACGGCCTGCGCGCGCCGACGCCGCGACCGAACGACCGACTCCACCTCACGGCGGGCCGGGGCCACAGGCCGACCCAGGCCGCAGACCAGCCCCGGCCGTGGGCCGAACCAGGCCGCAGACCAGCCCGCAGACCAGCCCGGGCCGTGGGCCAACCCCGGCCGCAGACCAGCCCGGGCCGTGGGTCAGCCGGCGCCCTCCATCAGGCCGCTGACCTCCGTGCCGGGCGGGGTGAGCAGGAAGACGTTGCGGTCGACGCGGTGCATGCCGCTGCCCAGGCCGAAGACGACGCCCGTGCTGAAGTCGAGGACGCGCTTGGCGACGTCCCCCTCCGCTCCGGACAGGTCGAGCAGGACCGGCGATCCCGCCATCAGCGTCTCCGCGACCTCGCGGGCGTCCGCGAAGACGTTGACACGCAGGACCACGAACCGGCGCCGGGTCTCCGTCTCGGCGTCGGGCAGTGAGCGGTGGCTCACCGCGGAGGGCCAGGCGTCCCGGCCCCGCAGTGGCACGACCTGGGCGAGCCCCTCCCACTGTTCATCGGTGACGTCGTAACGGCTCACCGGCTCCCCCTGACCTGACTCGCTTGCGATCCGTGCACCAGGCAATTCTTACGCCAAGTCACCTGTTCGGCCCAACAGCGACACGGTCCGCGACCGGCCGGGCCCCCGATCCGGGACCCGTCTCGCGTCAGATGTGCGCATACGCCCGGTTCTTACCGGGCTCATACCCGACTCTTCACCGGCCTCCGTGCTCCGCTCACCGGTGACCGCTAGCGTGCGGTGCCGTGCACTTGGCAGAAAAACAACAGGTGGCACCCGCTCCGCGGGCCGTGCGCACGGAAGCCCCGGACGGTCCCGCGCAGTGGCATCGCGTGCTGACACTGCTCGCCGACGTGAGCCTGTTCATCGGCACGCGGTCGGTGTGGACCCAGGCGGCCACGCACCGGCTGGTCCTCGCGGGGGTCATCTCGGTCTGCTACGCCGCGATCCTGGTGACCGGAGTGCTCGCCCTGACGGTCCGCCGGACGCGCTCGCTGGCTCGCCTGGACCTGGTGGTGCTGGTGACCGCGGTGACCCTCGTGCTGTGCGCGTGGGCGCTGAACCACGCCGGCGGCGACGAGGCGGTCCTCACCACGCAGGCGGCGCGGGAACTGGTCGGCGGCCACCCCGTGTACGGGCAGCCCTGGCCCTGGCTGTTCCACGGCCCGGGCGTCGCGCTCACCCCGACGGCCGACGGCGGGTACGACTTCACGTACGGCTATCCCCCGCTGGCCCCGCTGCTCACCGTGCCGCTGCTGTGGCTGGGCCACGGCGGCGCCCCGGCGACGGCGGTGGCCACGGCGGCGCTGGTGGCGGGCGCGGTGACGCTGTGGCGGCTGCTGCCCGTGCCGTGGCGCTCGGCGGCGACGATGGCCTGCCTGGGGTTCGGTTTCCTGCCGTCGTACGCCCGTCAGGGCTATCCGGCGATCACCGGCATGGTCCTGCTGATCCCGGTGGTGGTGCGCTGGCCCCGGCTCGGCGCGCACGGCCGGCTGGGCGCGGGCGGGGTGGCGCGGGCCGTGTGTCTGGGCGCGGCGTGCGCGGCCCAGCAGCTGCCGTGGTTCGTCACGCCGTTCCTGCTGGCCGGGGTGTACGCCGTGCGCCGCGGCGAACTGGGCGGGCGGCAGGCGGCGCGGGTGGTACTGCGGATCGCCGGTACCGCGGTGCTCACCTGGCTGCTGATCAGCACGTACTTCATCGTGAGCGAGCCGGGGCCGTGGCTGCGGGGTGTCGCCCTGCCGCTGACGCAGGGCGCGGTGCTGCACGGCCAGGGCCTGGTGGGCGTCTCGCTGTACTTCACCCACGGCAGCGACCGGCTCGACTGGTACGGCCACGCGGGCATACTGCTCGCCCTGGCCCTGCTGGCGCTGTCCGTGCTCTTCGTGCGGCGGCTCGGGCCGGCCGTGACGGTGCTGCCGTGGTGCGCCTTCTACCTCGCGACCCGGTCGCAGGACGGCTACTACCTGATGATGACTCCGCTGTGGCTGGCGGCGGCGGTCACCGTGCCCCTGCCCGAGTTCGCCCGCGCCTGGCAGCCGCGGCCGCGCCCGCTGGCCGGTCCGCGCCGCCGGGCCGCCCTGGCCGCGACCGCCGTCCTGCTGCTGACGCCCGCGCTGGTGAGCGCGGCGCTGGCGGTGACGGGGCGGCCGCCGCTGCGGATGGACGTCACGGCGGCCCGGCGCACCTCGCCGTACAGCGTGTCCCGGCTGACCCTGCGGGTCGCCAACACCGGCGGTGACGCGCTGACCCCGCACTACATGCTGACCACCGGCCAGGGCATGAGCCGCTACTGGTCGCTGGTGCGCGGCCCGGCCACCATCGCCGCGCACAGCACGGCGACCGTCGAACTGCGCGCTCCGTCCGGCACGTTCACGGTGTCCTCGAAAAAGACGGCCGGCCTGCGGCTGCGCGCCTTCACGGCGGACCCGCAGACGCTGTCCACCCGGGATGTACGGCGCGCGGAGCTGGGCCTCAGGCCCCCGCCCCGCTGAACCGCGGCGCGGCCGCCGCCGGGCGCGCCGGGTCCCGGGGCGTACCGTCCCGGGCGGGAGAGGCGCCGGTCACCACCGCAAGGGGAGAAAGCTCACAGCCCGTGCGCCGCCCCCGCCTGCGCGGCCTGCCCTAGCATCCAGCCATGACGGTCCTGCCTGACGACGGGCTCTCACTGGCCGCCGAGTTCCCTGACGCGACACATGAGCAGTGGCAACGCCTGGTCGAGGGCGTACTGCGCAAGTCGGGCAAGGAAGTCTCGGGCGCGGCAGCTGAGGACGCCCTGTCCACGACGCTGGAGGACGGGCTGCGCACCCGGCCCCTGTACACCGCGCGCGACAGCGCGCCCGACCCCGGCCTGCCGGGCTTCTCCCCGTTCGTGCGGGGCAGCCGCCCCGAGGGATCCCTCGCGAACGGCTGGGACGTACGGCAGCGGCACGCGGCACTCGGCGACGGCACGGCGCACGCCGTGCTCGCCGACCTGGAGAACGGCGGTACCTCCCTCTGGCTGGTGCTCGGTGCGGGGGGCTTCCCCGTCTCCGAGCTGGACCGCGCCCTCGACGGCGTCTACCTCGACCTGGCGCCGGTCGTCCTGGACGCGGGCCGCGACACCGAGGCGGCCGCGGAGGCGCTGCTGCGGCTGTACGCGCGCCGGGGCGTCGCCCCGGAGGCCGCGCGCGGCAACCTGGGCGGCGACCCGCTGGGCCACGAGGCCCGTACCGGCACCGCGCTGGACTTCGCGCCGTTCGCCGCGCTGGCCGCGCGCTGCGCCGAGTCCTACCCGGGCCTGCGCGCGCTGACCGTGGACGCGCTGCCGTACCACGAGGCGGGCGGCTCGGCCGCGCAGGAACTGGGTGCCTCGCTCGCCACCGGCGTGGCCTACCTGCGGGAGCTGACCGAGGCCGGGCTCGGCGTCGAACAGGCCGTGCGCCAAATGGAGTTCCGGTACGCGGCCACCGCCGACCAGTTCCTGACCATCGCCAAGCTGCGCGCCGCGCGCCGGCTGTGGGCGCGGGTCGCGGAAGTGTGCGGGGCGCCGGACGCGGGTGCGCAGGTGCAGCACGTGGTGACCTCGCCGGTGATGATGTCCCGCCGTGACCCGTGGGTGAACATGCTCCGCACGACCGTCGCGACGCTCGCCGCGGGAGTGGGCGGCGCCGACTCCGTGACCGTGCTGCCGTTCGACCACGCGATCGGGCTGCCGGACGCGTTCGCGCGGCGGATCGCCCGCAACACCTCCTCCATCCTGATCGAGGAGTCCCACCTGGCCCGGGTCATCGACCCGGCGGGCGGCTCCTGGTACGTCGAGCGGCTGACGGACGAACTCGCCGAGTCCGCCTGGCAGTTCTTCCGGTCGGTCGAGCGGGACGGCGGCCAGGCGGGCGTGCTGCGCTCGGGCCGGCTGCGCACCGACCTGGCGACGACCTGGGCCGAGCGCTCCAAGCGGCTCGCCAAGCGCCGTGAACCCATCACCGGGGTCAGCGAGTTCCCGCTGCTGTCGGAGAAGCCGGTGGAGCGCGCCCCCGCGCCCGAGCCGCTGTCGGGCGGGCTGCCGCGGGTGCGCCGTGACGAGGCGTACGAGGAACTGCGTGCCCGCTCCGACGCCCATCTCGCGGCGACCGGCGCCCGGCCCCGGATCTTCCTGGCCACCCTCGGCTCGCCCGCCGAGTACACCGCGCGCTCGTCCTTCGCCGCCAACCTCTTCCAGGCGGGCGGGATCGAGACGGTCGCCGAGGGCCGCTTCGAGGACAGCGGCGCGAGCGAGGCCGTACTGTGCTCCAGCGACGCCGTCTACGCCGAACGGGCCGCCGAGACCGCCCGGTCGCTGCGTGCGGCCGGTGCCCGGCACGTGGCCCTGGCGGGCCGGCCGGCCGACCACGCCGGTATCGACTCCTACGTCCACGCGGGCTGCGACGCCGTGACCGTGCTGTCCGCGACCCTCGACCGCATGGGAGTGTCCTGATGGGAATCCCCGACTTCTCCGGCATCGAGCTGGGGACCCCGGTCGCCGGCGGCAGTGACGGCGCGTGGCGGGCGGCCGTCGAAGACGCCACCGGTGGCGTGCCGCCGCTGTGGGAGACCCCGGAGGGCATCGGGGTCAAACCGCTGTACACCGGCCGCGACCTGGAGGGCCTGGACTTCCTGGGCACCTACCCGGGTATCGCCCCCTATCTGCGCGGCCCGTACCCGACGATGTACGTCAACCAGCCCTGGACGATCCGCCAGTACGCGGGCTTCTCCACCGCCGAGGAGTCCAACGCGTTCTACCGGCGCAACCTGGCGGCGGGCCAGAAGGGCCTGTCGGTCGCCTTCGACCTGCCCACGCACCGCGGGTACGACAGCGACCACCCGCGCGTGACCGGTGACGTCGGCATGGCGGGCGTGGCCATCGACTCGATCCTCGACATGCGTCAGCTGTTCGACGGCATCCCGCTGGACCGGATGACCGTGTCGATGACGATGAACGGTGCCGTGCTGCCGGTGCTGGCGCTGTACATCGTGGCGGCGGAGGAACAGGGCGTACCGCCCGAGAAGCTGGCCGGGACCATCCAGAACGACATCCTCAAGGAGTTCATGGTCCGCAACACCTACATCTATCCGCCGAAGCCGTCGATGCGGATCATCTCCGACATCTTCGCGTACACCTCGCAGCGGATGCCCCGCTACAACTCCATCTCCATCTCCGGCTACCACATCCAGGAGGCCGGCGCGACGGCCGACCTGGAGCTGGCGTACACCCTCGCCGACGGCGTGGAGTACCTGCGTGCCGGGCGGGAGGCGGGCCTGGACGTGGACGCGTTCGCGCCCCGGCTGTCGTTCTTCTGGGCGATCGGCATGAACTTCTTCATGGAGGTCGCCAAGCTGCGGGCGGCGCGGCTGCTGTGGGCGAAGCTGGTGCAGCAGTTCGAGCCGAAGAACGCCAAGTCGCTGTCGCTGCGCACCCATTCGCAGACCTCCGGCTGGTCGCTCACCGCGCAGGACGTCTTCAACAACGTCACGCGCACCTGTGTGGAGGCGATGGCCGCGACCCAGGGCCACACCCAGTCGCTGCACACCAACGCCCTGGACGAGGCCCTCGCGCTGCCGACCGACTTCTCGGCGCGCATCGCCCGCAACACCCAGCTGCTCATCCAGCAGGAGTCGGGCACCACCCGGGTCATCGACCCGTGGGGCGGCAGCGCCTACGTGGAGCGGCTGACCTACGACCTCGCGCGCAAGGCCTGGGCGCACATCCAGGAGGTCGAGCAGGCCGGCGGCATGGCGCAGGCCATCGACGCCGGCATCCCGAAGCTGCGCGTGGAGGAGGCGGCGGCCCGCACCCAGGCGCGCATCGACTCCGGGCGGCAGCCGGTGATCGGCGTCAACAAGTACCGCGTCGAGACCGACGAGCAGATCGACGTCCTCAAGGTCGACAACTCCTCCGTGCGCACCCAGCAGATCGAGAAGCTGCGGCGGCTGCGCGCGGAGCGGGACGAACGGGCCTGCCGGGACGCCCTGGACGCGCTCACCCGTGCCGCCGACGGCACGGAGAACCTGCTGGAGCTGGCCGTGCGCGCGGCCCGTGCCAAGGCGACCGTGGGTGAGATCTCCGACGCCCTGGAGAAGGTGTACGGGCGGCACGCGGGGCAGATCCGTACGATCTCCGGCGTGTACCGCAACGAAGCAGGCTCGTCCCCGTCCGTGGACCGCACCCGTGCCCTGGTGGAGGCCTTCGAGGAGGCCGAGGGGCGCCGGCCGCGCATCCTGGTCGCCAAGATGGGCCAGGACGGGCACGACCGCGGCCAGAAGGTGATCGCGACCGCCTTCGCCGACCTCGGCTTCGACGTCGACGTCGGCCCGCTGTTCCAGACGCCGGAGGAGGTCGCCCGGCAGGCGGTGGAGGCGGACGTGCACGTGGTCGGCGTGTCCTCGCTGGCCGCCGGTCACCTCACCCTCGTCCCCGCGCTGCGCGAGCAGCTCGCCGAGGAGGGCCGCGAGGACATCATGATCGTGGTCGGCGGGGTGATTCCGCCGCAGGACGTGCCGACCCTGCTGGAGATGGGCGCCACGGCCGTGTTCCCGCCCGGGACGGTGATCCCGGACGCGGCCCACGACCTGGTCGAGAAGCTGTCGGCCGACCTCGGCCACACCCTGTAGCGCCGATGGCAGCGATCGGTCTCGACACGTATGTGAAGGGTGTCCTCGACGGGAAACGGGCCCTGGTGGCCCGTGCCATCACGCTCGTCGAGTCCACCCGCCCGCAGCACCGTGCGCTGGCCCAGCAGTTGCTCACCGAGCTGCTGCCGCACAGCGGCCGGGCCCGGCGGATCGGGGTGAGCGGCGTGCCCGGTGTCGGCAAGTCGACGTTCATCGACGCGTTCGGCACGTTGCTCACCTCGCTGGGGTACCGGGTCGCCGTCCTCGCCGTCGACCCGTCCTCCACCCGCACCGGCGGTTCCATCCTGGGTGACAAGACCCGGATGGAGCGGCTGGCGGTGGACCCGGCCGCCTTCGTCCGGCCCTCCCCCAGCGCGGGCACGCTGGGCGGCGTCGCCAAGGCCACGCGGGAGTCGATGGTGGTCATGGAGGCGGCCGGCTACGACGTGATCCTCGTGGAGACCGTCGGCGTGGGCCAGTCGGAGACGGCGGTCGCGGGCATGGTCGACTCCTTCCTGCTGCTGACGCTGGCCCGCACCGGCGACCAGCTCCAGGGCATCAAGAAGGGCGTCCTGGAACTGGCCGACGTCATCGCCGTCAACAAGGCGGACGGCCCGCACGAGCGCGACGCGCGGGCCGCGGCCCGGGAACTGGCGGGCGCGCTGCGGCTGATGCACGGCAGGGACGCGTTCTGGACGCCGCCGGTGCTGCACTGCAGCGCCCGGGACTCCAGCGGTCTGGAAACGGTGTGGGAACGGCTGGAGCAGCACCGTACGCTGCTGGACTCCACCGGGCGGCTGGCCGCCAAGCGGCGGGACCAGCAGGTCGAGTGGACCTGGGCGATGGTCCGCGACGAACTGCTCGGCCGCCTGTACGCCGACCCGGCGGTGCGCGCGACCGCGCCCGGCCTCGAACGGCAGGTCAGGGAGGGCCGGTTGACGGCGACCCTGGCCGCGGAACGCATCCTCGCGGCCTTCGAGGACCGCACCGCTCCCCCGACGGACGACTGAACCGCCCGGCCCGGCCCGCAGCAGGTGGCGGGCCGGCCGGGCGGCGTGAGGGTCGCGTCGAGGGCGGGTGGACGCGTCGAGGCAGGCCGGGACCCGCACGGGCACCCCGGCGGTGCGGCAGCGGCAGTCCCCGCTCGTCCCGGCGTTCCCGCCCGCGGCGGGGGCAGTGGCCTTGCCGGGAGTCGCCCGGGTCACAGGTGCAGCCCCACATGGTTCACGATCAGGCGCTTGCCCTCGGGGTCCAGGGCGAAGTAGATGCGTCCGGCCTCGTTGGGCGCCACGGCGTCCCGGACCTTGATGTGCGGCAGTCCGTCCCGGCGCTTGTTCTCGAACGTGAAGTAGCGTTTGTCCTTGTTCTTGCTGAGCTTCTCGTCGCTGTTCGCGAACCTCAGCCCGTGGTGGTCGTAGAACCACTGGTCGAGCCGGGGCCGCTTGCCGGGCTTGGTGTACAGGTCCATCGCGGCCTGCGCGAGGGCGATCAGCTGGTCGGTCATCTCCTCGGGATACGGGTACTGGGAGGCCTTCCACGCGCGTGCCGCCCGCACCGTGAACACGATGCGCTCCTCCGACGCCCTGGCGAGAGCCTCGAACGTGGGCAGGGCGTCGGGTCCCAGGACCGGGATCCCGTTCCAGACGTCCGGCTCGGCGGCCTGTCCGCTCCCGCCCCTCGACAGGTCCAGGTACAGCTTCTTCCAGTAGTCCCGGTCCTGGCGCAGCGCCTCGGCGGCGGTGGCCTCGGACTGCGCCTTGTCCCGGTCCTCCATACAGCTCTGGGCCATGTCCTCCCACGACCTGGCGTCCTCCTCCAACTGCCGCGCGCGTTCCTTCAGCGCCTGGAGCTCGGCGGTCGTGTCCCCGGCCGCCCGCGCACGCGACAGGCGTTCCGCGGCTCTGCGTGCCCCGTCCCGGTACGAGGCCTGCCGTGCCCGCTCCCACGCCGTGTCACTGCCCCGGGCGATGACGGAGAGATGGGCGAGCGACGGCATCAGCCGCCTGCTCACGAAGGACGGCTGGGACACCTGCTCACGCGAGTAGGCGGGATGTTCCAGACCGAGGTTGGGCCAGACCAGCCGGGCGCCGCCGCTGGGGACGGCCACCTGCTCGTGGATTCGGCGGACGGCCTGCGCGGTGACGTAGTTCAGCGTCACGACCTGGGCCAGTCCGGCGAGTTGCCCCGAGGCGTCGGCCGCCGTGGTCCAGGCCGCC
The DNA here is from genome assembly GCF_043195475.1 of Streptomyces sp. Y20. NCBI lineage: Bacteria > Bacillati > Actinomycetota > Actinomycetes > Kitasatosporales > Streptomycetaceae > Streptomyces > Streptomyces sp. Y20. The sequence continues at coordinate 208,422 of NZ_JBIDDP010000002.1, read as the reverse complement.
TGGTCCCGGGGGTGCATCAGCAGGATGGGGAGGCGTGTGCTCAGCGCGAGCGACTCCAGCAGCACGGCAGCGTGCCCGGGCTCCCGGATGCGCTCGTACCGCCCGGTGGCGCGCTGGCCGAGCACCCGCACATCCAGTTCGCCGTCCGCGAGCACCGCGCGCAGCAGATGGGGACGTCTGAGCCGCGGGTTCTGCACCGGCGCGATCCAGCCGTCGGGGATCTCCCTGCCCATGACGACCCGGAGTCCCCCGCCGCCGTCCTCCGCCCGGGAGACCGTGACGCGGGTGACGAACTGGGCCGGGCCGTCGGACAACGGCTGGTGGATGGTCATCCGCAGCGCGCGGGCGCGCTCGTCACCCGCCACGGACCAGCTCACCCGCCGTTCGCCCTGCCCGGGAGCCTTCCCGGTGAGCACCGCCCGCCCGGCGCGGTCGAGATCCGCGGGGTACGGCGCCGGTAACCGGCCGCGGTCACCGAGCCAGGCGGCCAGATGGTCACGGAGACGCTCGTACACGTGTCCCGGCCGCCGGGCGGACCGGGCGTCCTGGACGTCGAAAGCGACGGCATACAGCACCTGCACGGTGGCTCCCCTCGGCCCCGGACGCCCCGGTGAGCGGACCGGGTCCCCCCTCGAACACGGTCAGGGCATCGCTTGAGGGGTCACCGTAGTACCGCCGCACCCGACCGGCCATGACTTCGCAGCGCTCAGCGTCCCTCACGATCAGTGTCCGGGGCCCGCGGGGGCGCCGGGGGAGCGGCGGAAAACGATCGTCACGGGCGGTCCGGCGTATGTGCGCGGCCACGGATCATGCAACCCTCCGCGACGGCGCGGTGTTTTAGTCCGTACCAAGTCCCACCCGGCTGGGCCGGCTCCTGGTGCGCCGGTCCGCACATGCCAGTGTTGTCGAGGAAGGAAACAGTGATGAGCGATTTCGAGGCGCTGACGGCGCTCCAGCTCGCTGAACTTGTTCGTTCCCGGGCCGTGTCACCGGTGGAAGTGGTGCAGAGCTCCCTGGACCGCATCGAGCGGCTCAACCCCGCGGTCAACGCGTTCGTCACCGTCTGTGCCGACCAGGCGCTCGCCGCCGCCAAGGAAGCCGAGCAGGCCGTGCTGTCCGGAGCCGAGCTGGGACCGCTGCACGGCGTGCCCATCGGCGTGAAGGACCTGGACCCCGTCGCGGGCGTGCGCGTCACGCGCGGGTCGAAGATCTTCGCGGAGGAGGTCGCACAGGACACCATCCTGTGTGTCGAGCGGCTGACCGATGCCGGCGCGATCGTGGTCGGCAAGACGAACACACCGGAGTTCGGGTTCAAGGCGACCACGGACAGCGCCCTGCTCGGGCCGGCGTCCACGCCCTTCAACCTGACGATGAACGCGGGCGGCTCCTCCGGCGGCAGCGCGGCGGCCGTCGCCACGGGCATGGTCCCGCTGGCGCAGGGCTCGGACGCGGGCGGTTCGCTGCGCGTGCCCGGGGCTTTCTGCGGTGTCTTCACCATGATGACGACCTTCGGACGGGTGGCGGTGCCGGCCCGGCCCAACGCGTTCCGCCGTCTCAACCCGATGGTCTGCTACGCGCCGCTGGCCCGGACCGTGGACGATGCCGTCCTGGGACTCGATCTGATGTCCGGCCCGCATCCCCGGGACCCCTACTCCTTCCCCGTGGGTGAGCCGCTGGCCGCGGCGCTCTCACCGTCACTGGCCGGGATGCGGCTCGCCTACACGCTCGACCTCGGCGGATACCCGGTCGAGCCGGAGGTCGAGGCGCTGGTGCGGGCCGCGCTGCCCGCCCTGGAAGAGGCCGGCGCCGAGATCGTGGAGGTGGACTTCCGGCTGCCGCTCCCCGCCGCCGAGCTGACCAGGATGTGGCGCCGCTACCTGTCGATGGCCCACGCGGAGTCCGCCGAGATCAGCCTGCGGCAGGGCATCGACCTGCTGGGCGAGCAGGGCCGTGTCGTGGACCCGGGCTATCTGGACAGCATCCGCACCGGCGCGGCGTTGAGCGCGGTGGACTTCCGCCTCGGCGACCTCGTGCGCACCCAGGTGCTGGACGCGTTCGAGGACCTCTTCGACGGCTACGACCTGATCGTCAGCCCGGTGAACTGTGTGGCGGGCATCCCCAACGACACCACGCGCACCACCGTCGGCCCCCGTCAGGTCAACGGTCAGGACACCGACCCGTTCGTCGGCTGGTCCATGACGAGCCCGTACAACCTGATCGGCAGCCCCGCGGCCACGGTCCCGGTGGGCCGGGCGGCCAACGGCGTCCCCGTCGGCATGCAGCTCGCGGCCCGCCGGCACCACGACGCGGCCGTCGTCCGCGGTGCCGCCGCCTGCCAGCGGCACCTCGACTGGCAGCACCTGTACCAGGAGTTCGACCCGGCGCTCACCGCTCCGTGACGTCCCGGCCGGCCACTGGGCCCCACACCCGCACCCCAGGGACAAGGATGGTTCGACAACGATGACCGCACACCCTGCCGGCGCCGAGCCGGTCCGCGCCGCACTCTTCGATCTCGACGGCACGCTCGTGGCCACCGAGCACCGCAGCCGTGCCGCGTGGACCAGGCTGTTCCGCGCGCACGGACTGGAGGTCGACGACGCCCTGCTGGCCACCTTCGTCGGCCGCCGCGGCCAGGAGGCGCTGGCCGACCATGTGCACCGCTTCCCGGGCGGTTCCGTCCCCGACCTCTTCGAGGAGGCCGTCGGCTACCTCGACGGCCCCGACATCCCGCCGCCCTTTCCCGTACCGGGCGCCGAGGCGCTGGTGAAGAAGCTGCACGCCGACGGGGTGCCCATGGCCGTGGTCACCTCCGGGCTGCGCGAGCACGCCCGCGCGCTGCTCGACCACGTGGGCGGCGCGGGCCTGTTCAGCGCGCTGGTCACCGCCGAGGACGTACGCCTGGGCAAGCCGCACCCCGAGGGCTTCCTGGCCGGATGTGCCGCACTGGGCGTCTCCCCCGCACACGCGGTGGCGTTCGAGGACGCGCCCGCGGGGATCGCCGCGGCCAAGGCGGCCGGGCTCCGGTGCGTAGCGGTGACCACCACGCACGCCGCCGAGGCGCTCGGCGCGGCGGACCTCGTCGCGCCCGACCTCGCCGACATCAGCTGGCCGCGGCTCTTCGCCGCCTGATCCACTCCACGGACGGACCCACCATGCGCGGCAAGGACGCCGGCCCGCACCACTCCCCCGCACAGCCGCGAACGGACGATCCGGTGCCCCCCGGGGGGAGCGGTGCGCCGGCCCTCCCGGCCGCCCACCGCTGGCGGCTCCTCGCGGTGCTGCTCGCGGCGCAGTTCATGGCCAACATCGACACCGCGATCGCCAACATCGCCGCACCTGCCATCCGCGGCGACCTCCACGCGTCCGGCGGGGAGACCGGTCTGGTGATCTCCGGTTACGTGGTGGCCTACGCCGTCCTGCTCGTCACCGGCGCCCGGCTCGGCGCCGGCCACGGCCACCGCCGTGTCTTCCTGGCCGGGATGGCCCTGTTCACCGTCGCCTCGCTGGCCTGCGCGCTGGCCCCGGGCGCGCTCGTGCTGATCGCCGCACGCGTCGCGCAAGGGGCCGGCGCGGCGCTGATGGTGCCGCAGGTGCTCAGCGGCATCCAGACGCACTTCGCCGGCCGGCAGCGGATCAAGGCGCTGGGCTATTACGCCATCGCGCTCTCCGGCGGCGCGGTGGCCGGCCAGGCCCTGGGCGGCGTACTGATCGCGGCCGACCTGTTCGGTACGGGCTGGCGCCCCATCTTCCTGATCAACGTGCCGGTGGGCATCCTGCTCAGCTGGGCGGCACTGCGCTGCATGCCGGCCGAGGAGAGGACCGGCGGCTGGGACGACGTGGACGTTCACGGCATGCTCCTGCTGTCCGTCGCGGTCCTGCTGCTGATCGTCCCGCTGCTCCTCGGCACCGACCAGGGCTGGCCCGCCTGGACCTGGGTCTGCCTGGCCGCGAGCGTGCCGGTGGCGGTGGCCTTCCGGCGCGGCCAGCGCCGCCTGGCCGCGCGGGGCGGCCGGCCGCTGATCGCCGAGGAGGTGGTCCGCGAGCCCGCCGTCCGGTGGCTGCTGACCGCCCACGGCGCCACCACCATGACCTATTTCGCCCTGCTGTTCGTCCTGGCGGTCTACCTCCAGGACGGCCTGGGACACGGGCCCGCCTACGCCGGGCTGGCGATGGTCTCATGGGTGGCGGCCTTCGGCCTGGCCGGACCACTGCTGGCCGCCGTACCCGAACGCCACCGGCCGGCGATGCCCGTACTCGGCTGCCTGGTCCTCGCCGCGGGCTACACCGCCGTGTGGTGCTACCTGGCCACCGGACACCGTTCCGGACCCGCCCTGTTCCTGCTGCTGGGCATCGGCGGACTGGGGCTGGGCATCAGCTCCAACTCGTTGATCGGCCAGATGACGTTCACCCTCCCGGACCGCTACGCCGCCGACCTTTCCGGGGTCATCAGCACCAACGCGCAACTGTGCGGGGCGCTGGGCGTCGCGACACTGGGCGGCGTCTACCTCTACCTGTCCGACACGGCCACGGCCACGGCAGAGTCTGCCGCCCACGCCCTCCAGTGGATGCTCGCCGCGTCGGCCGCCCTGGCCGTGCTGTCCGCAGCGGCCGCCCGCCGCGGCAGCCGCCCAAGCACCGGATGAACTACGGTACGTAGCCGTCGCGTTACGATACCGCCCTCGGAACCGAGGGGGAGCCAGCCGTATGTCACAGCGACGCGTCGTCACCGGCCGCAGCCAGGAACCACGCCAGCGCTTCGCCGAGGAACTGCGGACCCTGCGGACCGGCAGCGGGACGAGCCTGCGTCAGCTCGGGGAGCGGCTGGGCTGGGACTGGTCCCTGTTCGGCAAGATGGAGAAGGGCGAGACGCTCGGCAGCCCCGAGGTCGTCCAGGCACTCGACACGCACTACGGCACGCCGGGACTGCTGCTCGCGCTGTGGGAGTTGGCCGCCGGGGACCACACGCAGTTCCGCGAGCGCTACCGGCGGTACATGGCGCTGGAGGCCAAGGCGGTGAGCCTGTGGCACTTCGCGGTGAGCGTCCTGCCGGGACTGTTGCAGACACCGGGGTACGCGCGGGAGGTGCTGGCGGCGGGTGGGCTCAAGGGGAGGGAACTTGAGCAGCAGGTCAGGCTCGGATGGGACGCCGGGAGCTGTTGGAGGGGAAGGACGCACCGCCGTTCAGAACGATCCTCTCGGAAGCGGTGCTGCGAACGCCGTCGCGGGACGCGACAGAGTGGCGAGCGCAGTTGGCGTACCTGGGAGAAGTGGCGGGGCGTCCCAACGTCACGGTTCAAGTGCTGCTTCAGTGTGCCGGGCTGCACGGCCTGCTGGGCGTGGACGTCTGGTATCTCCTCCTTCCGGAAGGGAAAACCGTGGCGTACACCGAGAACGGATACTGGGGCGAGCTTATCGAGGACGCCGGTCCGGTTGTACGTTTGCAGAAGACCTACGATGCGGTGCGCGATCTGGCCCTCACCCCGGCGGAGTCGCGCAAGTACATCCTGCGGATGTTGGAGGAAACGGCGTGCGATCCACCGACCTGAGCGTGGCGTCCTGGCGTAAGAGCAGCTACAGCAACCAGGACGGCGGCGCGTGCCTCGAGGTCTGCGACGGCTTCGACGCCCTCGTCCCCGTACGGGACAGCAAGGTCCCGCACGGGCCGGTGCTCGTGTTCCCCGCCGGCGGCTGGGCCAGCTTCGTGACCGCCGTCAGGAACGACTGGCTGAACGACGGACGCTGAACTGGGAGAAAGCACCGTGCGAACCATCGACGTGAGTGTCCTGGCCTGGCGCAAGAGTTCTTACAGCAACTCGGACGGCGGCGCGTGCCTTGAGGTCTCCGACGACCTCGGCGCCGTCGTTCCCGTGCGGGACAGCAAGGTCCCGCACGGGCCGGTGCTCGTGTTCCCCGCCGCTGGCTGGGCCCGCTTCGTGACCGCAGTCGGCAACGACCGGCTGAACGACGGACGCTGAACCCGGTTCTGTTCAGAGCGTGCTGTCGTCCCCGTGGCTGCGGACGATCTCCTTGACCTTGGCCATGGCGAACCCCCAGCCCTGCTCGACGGTCGGCTTGGCCGGTACCGCGATCTCGTCCGGGTTGGTGAGCACGTCGAGCAGGACGGGCCCGGGGGTGTCGAAGGCCTGGCGTACGGCCTTCTCCAGGTCGGCCGGGTCGGTCACGCGGATGCCGGGGATACCCATGGCCGTGGCGACGGCGGCGAAGTCTGGGTTGTCCAGGACGGTGCCGAACTCGGGGAGCCCGGCCTGTTCCTGCTCCAGTTTGACCATGCCGAGGCGGCGGTTGTCGAAGACGACGAGCTTGACGGGGAGGTTGTGCGTCTTCAGTGTCATGAGGTCCCCGAGGAGCATGCTCAACCCGCCGTCCCCGCAGAAGGCCACGACCTGCCGCTCACGGTCCAGGCTCTGCGCTCCCAGCGCCTGGGGCATCGCGTTGGCCATCGAACCGAGGTTGTAGGAGCCGATGAGCTGCCGTCCGCCGCGCATCTCGACGAAGCGCGAGAGCCACACCGTCGCCATACCGGTGTCGGAGGTGAAGACGGCGTCGTCGTCGGCCAGCCGGTCCACCACGGCCGCCAGTGCCTCCGGCCGGATGTCGTGGGTGCGGTTGTCGAGCGAGGAGCGGACGCGGCCGATCAGCCCCTTGTCGTGGGCCGGGTCGGCCAGCCGCGCCTGGTTCTCGCGCCACTGCCCAAAACGCTCGCGTGCCTTGTCCAGGTGCGAGCGGTCGCGGGCGCCTTCCGTGCCGGCGGGAGCGGCGGCGAGGTGGGTGAGAAGGTCTCGGACGGTCACGCCGGTGTCGCCGACGAGACCGACGTCGACCGGTACGCGCCGCCCGATGTGGGCCGCCTCGGTGTCCACCTGGATGACGGTCTTGCCCTCCGGATACCAGTCCCGGTAGGGGAAGTCGGTTCCCAGGAGCAGCAGGGTGTCCGCGTCCCGCAGGGCCGACGCGGCGGCCGGGTTGCCGATCAGTCCGGTCTGGCCGACCTGGAACGGGTTGGTGTCGCCCTCGAAGCCCTCCTTGGCCTTGAGGGTGAGCACCATCGGCGCGGCCAGCCGGTCGGCGAGGGTCAGGACGTCCGCACGCGCCCCGCGCGCGCCCCGTCCGACGAGCAGCGTGACCCGTTCCGAGCCGTCCAGGAGTTCGGCCGCCCGGCGCACGCCGGATTCCTCCGGCCGGCTGAGCGGGGGGTTGAGGGAGAACCTGGCCGGGCGGTCCGTGGTGAGTTCGCGTTCACCCAGGTCGCCGGGCACGGTCAGGACGGCGACCCCCTTGCGGCCCAGGGCGTGGCGCACCGCCGTCTCGAGCATCTGCGGCAGCTGGTCGGGGGAGGTGATGGTCGCGCGGAAGACGGCCACGTCACTGAAGAGGGCGTCGTTGTCGACTTCCTGGAAGTAGTCGGTGCCGAGTTCGGCGAGCGGTACCTGGCCGGCGATCGCCAGGACGGGCGTGTGGCTCTTGGCGGCGTCGTACAGCCCGTTGAGCAGGTGGACGGAACCGGGTCCGACCGTGCCCATGCAGACCCCGAGGGTGTCCGAGAGCTGTGACTGGGCGCTCGCGGCGAAAGCCGCCGCCTCCTCGTGCCGGCAGCCCACCCACTCCAGGTCCTCGGTGGTGCGGATGGCATCCGTCAGGGGATTGAGCGCGTCTCCCACCACGCCGAACACCTGGCGCACGCCGAGTTCGCTCAGTGCGTCCACGATGACGCGGGCGACGGTACGGGCCACTTGAGTCCTCCAGGTCAGACGGTGAATCGGTCGGGGTCGGCGGCCTGCCAGTCGGCCGCCCAGGCGGCAGGGGGTTCGGCGAGCAACTGCCCGGGGTGGAGCCACTCGTACAGTTCGTCGTAGGAGCGCTCGGTGTACGGGTCGATGCGCCGGCGGAGCATGTGCGGGCGCAGCTCGGCGGGGTCGGTGACGCCCATGGACGCCATGAGCTGGAGGGCGCCGGCCACGGTCGCCTCCTGGAAGCGCTGGACGCGCGGCGTCTTGTCCCGCACGTCGAGGGCGCGGGCGCGGTGGGGGTCCTGGGTGGTCACACCGGTGGGGCAGGTGTTCGTGTGGCACCGCTGGGCCTGGATGCAGCCGACGGCGAACATCATCGCCCGTGCCGCGTTGCCGTAGTCGGCTCCCTGCACCAGGCGTTTGACCAGGTCGGTACCCGTGGCGATCTTGCCGCTCGCACCGATCCTGATGCGGTCGCGCAGGCCGGCGCCGACGAGGGCGTTGTGCACGGTGAGCAGGCCCTCGGTCAGCGGGGTTCCCATGTGGTCGGCGAACTCCAGGGGCGCGGCTCCGGTACCGCCCTCGCTGCCGTCCACGACGATGAAGTCGGGGGCCGTGCCCTCCTCCAGCATGGCCTTGCACACGGCCAGGAACTGCCGGCGGGAGCCCACGCACAGTTTGAACCCGGTGGGCTTGCCACCGGACAGCTCACGCATCCGGGCGATGAAGCGGACGAGTTCGCGCGGGGTGGAGAACACCCGGTGGTACGGCGGTGAGATCACCGTCCGCCCCTCGGGCACGTCCCGTACCTTCGCTATCTCGGCGTTGACCTTCGCGCCCGGCAGGACACCGCCGATGCCCGGTTTGGCGCCCTGGGAGAGCTTCAGGGACACGCACTTGACGTGGTCGTGCGCGGCCTTGTCGGCGAACTCGGCGGGGTCGAAGTCACCGTCCTGGGTGCGGCAGCCGAAGTAGCCGGTGCCTATCTCCCAGACCAGGTCGCCACCCGGCCGCAGGTGGTACTCCGACAGGCCGCCCTCACCGGTGTCGTGGGCGAATCCCCCGGCCGCCGCGCCGCCGTTGAGCGCGAGGACGGCGTTGGCCGACAGCGAGCCGAAGCTCATCGCCGACACGTTGAGCAGCGCCATGTCGTAGGGGCGGGTGCAGTCGGGGCCGCCGATCCGCACCCGCGGCGGCGTCTTCGGCACCTCGCACGGGGCCATCGACGGCACGAGGAACTCGTAACCGGGCTCGTAGACGTCCCGTTCGGTGCCGTACGGCTGCTCGGCGTCCGTGCCCTTCGCCCGCTCGTAGACGATGGTGCGGACGTCCCGGTCGAAGGGGCGTCCGTCGAAGTTCCGCTCGACGAAGTACTGCTGCAACTCCGGGCGGATCCGTTCCAGGAGGAAGCGGGCATGTCCGAGCACGGGATAGTTGCGCAGCACGGAATGCCGGCGCTGCACCAGGTCCGCCGTCCCCAGCAGACCGAGCAGGACGAGCGGTACGGCGGCCACGCACCACCAGGGGGACAGGCCGACCGCCGCGACGGCCGCCGCGATGCCGGCGACCAGGGTCAGGGCCACGATTGCCATACGAGTCACTTCTCGCTCCTTGCCCTGGGCCGCCCTTCCAGTCCTGCGGTTTCGTCAAGAAACCGGTAAGGGGGCACGGCGGAGGCGGTGCCGAGGCGCCGGACGAGGAGGGTCGCGGTGCCGGCAGCCCTGAAGCTAGATGGTCCGGAAGCTCGGCCGGGACGCCGGGCAGCCGATCACGCAGACCCAGAGCCGGAACGGCAGCCCCCGGTGCCGCACCTCGGCCAGCACCCGCCCGCTCCCTCCCAGCGGACGGGCGCAGACGGCGCAGTCGATGGCCATCTGCTGGCGAGGCAGGAGCTGGGCGATGTCGGGGAAGGACGTGAGCGCTGTGACGGAACTGTTCACCCGGCGTACCCGCTCGGTCCGGCCCCCACCTGTGTGCCGTGCGGGTGCCCTGTGCCGGTGGTGTCCTGGATGAGCCCGTGGCCGGTGTCGGTCGTGAGCGGCACGGGCCGGAAGGTCCGGCCACCGGCGGCGCGGAAGCGGGCGCCGGACGCTGTCCGGGCTGGGGTGATGGAACTCGTCATCGATGTGGGGCCCTCGGCTGTCGGCAGGCTGTGGTCGGCTTGGCTGGTGATGCCTCGGTGCGCCGGCGCGCGTTCACCGGATGTCGCCGGTCCGTCCGAAGGGGCGTGGATCGCCGAGGCGCTGGTCGTGGACCGCTTGGCCGCCGGAGCCGAACCGCCCCGGCTCGGCCTGCCGGGTGAGGCCGGTGGTGGTCACGTCGTGCGGCGTCACCGGCCCGCGACCGGGAGAGCGGGCATCCCGCGGCCCGTGCCCGTCCCTGGCGAGGTCGCCGTATGCCGAGGGCGTACGGCCCTGTGGCGGTCGCCCGTCCGGCGTCTCGTCGGCGGGGACCCTGGGAATGCGCAACCGGTGCCGGGGCAGCGTCCGCCGGGGCGGCCTCGTCAGCGTGATCTGCCGCACCACCTGCTGGAAGCAGGCCAGCGAGGCGAAGCACGGCAGGGCGGCGGCCGCGATGCCGACGAGGTTCCTCGGCGCCTGCGCGACACACAGCGCCATGGCGATGGCGGAGAAGACCAGGAGCATGGACCAGGAGTGCAAGGCCCGACGCTGATGCAGCGCCGCCCGGAGAATGGACAGCGACGCCACCAGCCAGGGGCCGAACACCAGGAGAGGCCACCAGGAGACCGCGCTGCTCTGCATCCGCGACACGGCCACCAACCGCAGCGGATCGTAGGCGATCAGGCCGCCGAAGATGCTCACGGCCGAGGCGATGGCGGTCACCAGGGCGGCGATGAAGCGGGTGGCGATCCTGATCTTGTTCGGACGCTGCCGTGTTCGCACCTTCCGGTGGCCCCGAGGAGGGGACTTCACCGGCAGCGGTTCCGCTGCGACGTCCACCAGGGTCTCGCCGGGGGACATCGGCCCCGTACCGGCGAGGAAGTCCTCATGGCCTGCCGTCGGGATCCTCGACTGCTGGTCGATGGCGTCCCGCAGCATGAAGGCCAGCTCTTCCGCGGGGTCCCAGTTCGCATCGGGAGGAGTCAGGTTCGACTCGAATTCGTCGACGGACGCCCGGTGCCGTCCACCGCCGATCTGGAATCCGTCCGGATATTCGACGGGGGGCTCTGGATAATGCCCCATATGTTCACCGTACATGGCGCCGCCCGGTCATTCCGCCGGCACGAACGACCCGGTTTCCGGACTCGGCCAGCGTCTCGACATGTCCATTTCCAGGGAGCTCATGGCGTCCATGAATTCCTGAAGGGTGCCCTCGATGACCTCGAGCGTGACGGGGAGGCCACCCTTCACCAGCACGCCCTTGGCGGACCCGGCCGTGTTCGGTGCAGGCAGATACATGTAGGAGCCCAGCCGTGCGGGTCGCCTTACAGTCGAGTACGACCACCCTGGGGTGACTTCGAGTGCCCGTCCTCTGGATGCCTTCGTCATGTTGCAGATAACGCCGCCATTCGATGATGGATGCGGGGGCGAACGGGTGACACATTAGCCCGACTAGCACCTAGGTCAGGTATCGTCTGGACCTATATGAGGCTGTATTAATAAAGACAAGCGGTGCACGCCGGCGCGACGTGGTTCATCCCCTCCTCCCCCATTCCGCGCAGCCCGTCGAGCCGGCATCCCGCCAGGGACCCCGTACGGCCGTGATCGATGGTCCTTCCCGCACATGACCGGGCTCGCGGCGGGGCAGCAGGTACGAGGTGCGGTGCCCCGGCACACGCGCAGGGGTGGCTTCGCTGCACAGTGCTCGACGGCGGCCCGAGGGCGGAGGGTGAGAAGATCCGCGGCATGGATGGTGCGCACGGTCACACGGCCCGGTGGTGGGCGGCACTGCGACGGACGCCGGTGGTCGTCTGGAACGACGACATAACGGACTGGGCCGCCGCGCTGACCTATTACGCGGTGCTGGCCCTGTTCCCGTTGCTGCTGGTGATCCTCTCGATCCTGGGTCTGACCATGCCCACCGCCAAGCCGGAGGTCATCGACCGCGTGACACAGGCCGCCCCGTACGCGTCCCGCGCTCTGCTGCGCGGCACCCTGCGGCAGATGGCCGAACAGTCGTCGGCGGCCTGGACGCTGATCTTCGTCGGAGGGACGGGAGCCCTGTGGTCGGGGTGCAGCTATCTGAGCGTCTTCCGCCGGGCGTTGTACGCGATGCACCGGATCGACGCGGACCGGCCGGTCTGGCGCACCGCTCCGCGCATCGTCGCCACGGCCCTGGTCCTGATCTCGCTGCTCGCCACGTCGACCCTCGCGCTGTTGCTCACCGGCAGCCTGGCCCGGCGTCTGGGCAGGGCACTGAGTCCGGGCACCGGGCCGCAGACCGCCTGGGACACGCTGCGGTGGCCGGTCGTGGCCGCGGTCGCCGTGGCCCTGGTGCTCGTCCTGTACCGTGCGGGCCCGGCATCCTCCCGCCCCGTCAGGAGAATGGCGCCCGGCGGCGCGTTGGCGGTCGTCCTCCTGCTGGCCGTCTCCCTCGGATTCGCCGTCTACACCTCGTACGTCAGCACCTATGACCGCCTCTACGGTTCACTGGCAGGCGTCGTGGTCTTCCTGGTCTGGCTGTGGCTGTCCAACCTGTCCCTTCTCATCGGCGCCCAGTTCAACGCGGAGCTGGCGAAACCCGTGCCCGGCGAACGAGTCACCCCTGGGGTACCTGCGGCCGACCGCGCGTAGCCTCCGACCGGTTCGGTTCGATCCGGCCGTGCGGGCGGTCGCGGCCTCCGGGCGCGGGCGGCGATGCGCAGGCGGTAGCCGGAATGGCGGCGGTGGCCGCCCGCAGAGCGGAGCGGAGTGATGAGGCGGCTTCGCCGATCGCGCGGAGAAGCCTTGAACGGTGGCGCGCATTTCGGCGGCCCGACCGAGGCGCAGCGGGATGCTCATCGTCGCGGAACGGGGACGGCCGTGGGCCGTGGGTGCCGTCCGCCGTCGTCGCCGCTGCGTGCGGAACGCTCGGAGGGGCCCTGGTGCATACCGGCACCAGGGCCCCGAAGGAAGTGCTACACCATCTGCCGACCCTGATTCCGCGTCGGCCTTCTCTTTCCGCCGACCCGGCCTGAATCCTGCCGGGGATGCGGGGATCGCGGACGTGTGACCGGAGACCACCTGCCTATCGATGTCCTGCGGTACCCGGACCCAGTGCTGCCGTCCGGGCGGTCCTGATGGCGCTCAACTCCTCCGTTCTTCCCTCTGATCAATCACTTACCGAAGGGGTACTGCGTACTGCTGGTACTGCGGTACCGCTCATGGCGGCCCCTGATCACCGCGGGCCACCCGGTCCGGCCGTCAGTCCCGTCGCCGTCCTGCAACCGCTCTGGCTCCGACACTCCACCGCCGCACCGTCCTACGTACTGCGACTGCGTGTACTGCCGCCCGGCAGTTCATCTCTGCCGGGCCCTTCTCGATCTCGACTACGAGAGAAACCCTAACCACGCCGCCTCGCGATGTCTACTCTCGCCGGTACAGATTTTCGGGCGTCCCGCAGCGAGGTAGTCACCCACCGGCAGAACAGGGCGGCGAGGCGCAGAGCTGCCGGGCCCCGGACCGGACACACCCCGCCCCGTCCTGGAGCGGTGCCGCTCAAGCAGCCGCCCGGCAGGCAAATACAATCGGTCTCATGTCGAAGCCTGACGAGTTGCTCGTAGACGTCGCCACACTGGTGGAGTCCGGACGGAGCAATCAGATGTCCCTGACCGTGGTCACCGGTGGCGCTGTCATCACCGGCCGGCTGGCTCCCGAAGCCGTGTGGAGGCAGAGGGTGTCGGATGTGCTGACGGATTCCGACCGCCTGGGGGAGTTCTCCGGCGTCTTCGGCCCGCCCGCGAAGAAGGACGGGCCGCCTACGCATCTGCACTTCCACGTCGCCCGGATCCTGCAGGGCACGGTGGGCATCCCGGACTCGGGCGGGATGTACCGGGTGTCGATCGAGGACGTCAGCGCCTGGACGGTGGGCGACTTCAGCTATTCCGACCACTGAGCCGGCACTGCGGCGGGAACCCGCTGCAAGCGGTGTGGGGCCGACCGGCGCGCGCCGGTCGGCCCCGTCGCAGGTCAGGAAATGGGGAACCAGGCCGACAGCCGCTTGGCAATGACCGGTGGATCGATGGTGTCCTGAGCGACTTCCTCGACGAACGGCCCGGCAATGGAGACGGGCGGCGGTGCCGTACCGGCGCTGAGCCCGTTGAGCCGCAGGAAGACGCGGCATGGCAAGCCACGCGGTGGGCTCGTTGCCGTCGATCAGCGCGCTATTACGGGCAAGGGAGTGCAGCAGTGCCGCCGCCTTCTCGTGCAGCGTGCGAGGCGGCGGGCACAGCCGTCACCACCTTCTTCCGGCGTAAGGCAGCCGTGCCCCCCGCCGCCTGGCGCGCGGCCTACGGCGCGCGCGACACCCGCGGGGCGTGACCACTCCCCCCGATCGAGGGGGCAGATGAGCAAGGGGCGACAGTCACCGTGGTGACGTCGGCCGGCGGCTCATGCGGTCCGCTCGTCCCGGGTGAAGAGGGTGATCAGGTCCTCGAGTGCGGGTTTGTCAGGGATCTCGGCTTCACCGACAGCGGCATTGCGGGGGAACAGCGCTCGCTCGTACTCGGCCAGCGCCGCCTCGATGTCCTCGGGGTGCGCGGCAAGGGCCTTGCCCAGTTCGGCGCCGTCGAGCATGGCCAGGTTGGCGCCTTCTCCGTTCGGAGCCGAAAGATGGGCGGCATCACCGAGCAGGGTCACTCCCGGCACTCGATCCCACCGGTGCCCGGTCGGCAGAGCGTAGAGGGGGCGCAGGAGCGGCGCGGTGTCGCCGTCGGTGATCAGAGCGCTGAGTTCCGGCGCCCAGCCGCCGAACTCCTGCGCGATCCGCGCGGTGGCCGCGGCGGAGTCGGTGAAGTCGATCGCGGCGAACCAGTCCTGCGGCTCGGACAGCCCCACGTAGGCGTGCAGGGTGTCGTCCCTTTCCCGGTGGGCGAAGAGCTCCCTGCCCGGGGTGAGCGCGATCATCGACCCGCCGCCGACCGCCTTCGCGGTGGCGGGGTGACGGGTGTCGGCGCCGAACAGGTACGTCTCCACGACCGACTTGCCGATGTACTCGGGTACGGCGGTGGAAAGCAGCGGCCGGACCCGTGACCAGGCGCCGTCCGCGCCGACCAGCAGGCTGGTGACGACGGTGCTGCCGTCGGCGAACGTCACCTCGTGACGTCCGTCTCCGAGAGTGCGGGTCCCGCGGACCTTGCGCCCCCACTGGACGGTTCCGGCTGGCAGCGAGTCGAGCAGGATCCGCCGCAGTTCCCCGCGCATCACCTCGGGCCGCCCGCCCGTACCGTCGTCGCCCTGCTCGAGCCGGAGGCTGCCGTCCCGGTCGAGGATCCGCATGGTCTGGCGGCCCTCCAGGACGATGCCGCGGAACTCGTTCATCAAGCCGGCCGTCCGCAGAGCCGGTTGGCCGTTGTAATCGTGGATGTCGAGCATGCCGCCCTGCGAACGCTCCGCCGGTGAGGACTCCGCCTCGTAGACCGTGGCCGGGATGCCATGAACGTGAAGGACACGGGCCAGCGTCAGTCCGCCGAGTCCGGCACCGACGATCGTGACGTGCGTGGTCATGGTGATTCCTTGCCTGTCGTAGCCCTGCCGGACGGGCTTCCGGCACGATCTCCAGCAAGACTCCCCGCCCTCGCCGACAAGCAGCCGACAGCGGACCGACAGCCCCGACAGGCAGCCGACAGGGCACGCACGAACCGCGGGTCGGGGACTGCTCACGCGAGGGCCGTCACGACTCCTCAGACGCTGCCCGCGAGCGGCCGTGCCACGGTGCGCGCCTGAGCCTGTCCCGGCGGACACCCGCCGGGACCGCATTCACCCGCCGGCACCGCGTTCACCCGCGCGGTCGATGCCCCGCACAGCAGCAGAACGCGGACCGCCCGGGAAACGATCGGCCCCGCCGGACACCGCCGCGTTCCGCTGCTGCCGGGTCACTCGCCGCCGGTTGTCTTCTCGACCAGCGCGCTGTACGCCAGGTGCAACGCGTCCGCCCCGGCCAGGGCGGTGAGCCCGCCCATGGCGGTGCGGGTCGCGCGCGGCCAGAGCAGTTGGCCGGCGGTCAGGGTCGAGGCCACCCAGACGCCCATGCAGAAGGGACAGGTGACCAGTTCCCCGACGGTGTGCCGGTTGTCCGGCTGCGCCTCCTCGTGCAGCTCCGCCGGGCCCTGCGGAGCGACGTACCTGGTGAAGGGGGCGCGTAGCGGGCTGGTGACCGATGCCTTGGTCAGCAGCCGGCTGAGCCGGAATGTGGCGACCGATGTCAGGACCACGTCCCACGGCTCGGGCCGGTCGGGCAGTGGGCGGCCGCGCAGCCGTACGGCGGTGGCCCAGGCCGTCGTGTACGCGGCAAAGCCCGCCATCGCTGTGAGATACCCGGTCAACGGCCGGTCGTGCCCTGCCGAGTAACCTCGTCCGGTGCGCTGGAGCAGCCCCTGCAGACGTCGTGCGAGGCGGTTGTCAGCTGCCGTGTTCATGTGCTCCCGTTCCCATGCGTCGCCGCTCTGCGAGCAGGCCCGCCTCGCGGGAGCCGCCGGGGCGCACGTCCGGTACCGCCGCCGGCATCCAGCTGCCGAGCGGCAGCGCCTGCACTCCCTCGCGGAGCGCGTCGATCAGCGCGTCGGCCTCCCGCTCCAGCAACCACAGGACGCGGCTCTGCCGCATCCGGGGGCGGCGTGGCGTAGTGCTCATGATCGGCCGGGTCCCCACCTGCGCGGACGGCAAACGGAGCGGACTTGCCTGCAGTGGACCACGGTCAGCCGCCCGGCCGGATCACCGCGCGTGTCCACCGGCACGGTGTGGCTCACGAGCTGGGACACAGCGCATCGGCCGTCGGCCGGTCCAGCGGCATCAGGGTGCGGCGCCGACCGTGCGTGACCACGCCGCCCCGACCGGCACCTGATCCGCGGCCCCCCTCGGTGGATCCCCGCACGCCGTCGGCAGGCAGGCAGGCAGCCTGCGAACACGTCCCTGGCCCAACCGGGTGCTCTCCGTGCCGGGCACCGTCCCGCCTGTCCCTGCCGGGGCAAGGAGAAAGGAGCCGCCGATGAAGAAGGGACCGACCTTGAGACCCGACTCCCATCCAGACCTGTCCGGCAAACACGCCATTGTCACGGGGGCGGCACGGGGCTTGGGGGCCTCCATCGCCGGCCGCCTGGCCCGGGCCGGTGCGAGTGTGTGCCTCGCCGACGTACGCCGCGAGGACGGCGAGAAGGTGTGCGCCGCTCTGACCATGGACGGCCACGACGCGCGCTTCTTGCACCTCGATGTCCGCGACGCCGACGCCGTCGCCGCGGCGATCGAGGACCTCGAACAGGACGGATGGCCGGTGGGCATCCTGGTCAACAACGCCGCCGTGGACGTCACCAAGCCGATCGAGCACCTGACCACCGATGAGGTCACCCAGGTGGTGACCACCAACCTCCTCGGCCCGATGTACCTGTGTCTGGCTGTCTATCGGCGCATGGTCGCACGCGGTGCCGGCCATATCGTCAATATTCTGTCCACCGCTTCCCACCGGACCTGGACCGAGGCGGGCCCTTACGCCGCGAGCAAAACGGGCCTGCGGGCCTTCACCCACACGCTTTTTCAGGAAGCCCAGCGAGACTGCCTCGGCATCGGCGTCACGGGTGTCATGGCCGGCGGGATGGAAACGCCGTTCATCACCGAGCGCTTCCCGGACGCCGACACATCGAAACTCCAGCATCCCGACATCGTGGCCGACGCGGTGCTGTGCGCGTTGTCCGTACCCTCCACCAGTGCCATGCCAGAGGTGGTGATCGTGCCCCGGAATGAATCGTCCTGGCCGTGAGGCGGAATTTCCCAGCCACACGACGGGCAGGTGCGGTTGCTTCTCCTCCGTCCGGCGAGCTTGCGCACCGGTCGCGTCAGGACGGCCCGGCCGGCCCTGCCCGCACCGCGTCGGCGGCCGTCGGATGCGGTGGAAGGAGTTCGTCCACGCCGGTGACGGTGAGCATGCGCTGCAGGCGGGCCGGCACGCCGGCCACGGCGACCGAACCGCCCGACTGATGCACGAGGTGCCAGATGCCGATCAGGACGCTCAGGCCGGTGGAGTCGCAGCAGCCGATCCCGGACAGGTCCAGAACCAGATAGGCGGGTTCGTCCCGGACGACGTCCGCGACCCGGTCGCGCAACCCACGACCGCTCCGCTGGTCCAGGTCACCGGTCAGAGTGGCGAGAACGACGCCTTCACGAGGCTTCTCGACGGTCATCCCGACGTCGGCGGTCATGTCGTCGTCCCTCCTCTCCCTGCTGAACCGGGTCCGAGGCCGCGGCAGCGCCCCGGGAACCGGAGACAGGCGCGTCGTCGGAGGCCGCCCCCTCCCCCGGGACCGACAGCGCCAGGACGGCGACGTCGTCCCCGGCCCCGTCGGGCAGTGCCTCCAGCAGGGCAACGGTGTCCCGCACCAGGGCGGTGGCCGTGACCGGGCCGGTGCGCTGGTGCAGAAAGCCGGTCAGGCCCTCGTCGCCCAGCATGACGCCCTGAGCGGTATGCGCCTCGATCAGACCGTCCGTGTAGAGGAGCAGCGCTTCCCCCGGGGCCAGCCGGAAGGTGATCTGGGCGAACCGCGCCTCGGGGAACGCGCCTACGAGCATCCCTCCTTTGGGCCGTACCGCCCGCACCCAGACCGCGCCGCCGTCGTCCGGACGCAGGTGGTAGACAGGCGGGTGGCCGCCGGTGGCGATCCTGACCGTGAACCCACCGGTCTCCTCCGATGTGAGGAGGCCGAAGACGGCAGTGCAGAAGCGGCTGCCGGCGGCGACATCGGTGAGCAGGACCGTGTTCAGCGCGGACAGCACCGCGGCGGGGTCGCAGTCGGCCCGGGCGGCGGCCCGCAAGGTATGACGAGCCAGCGAGGTGACGGTCGCCGCCTCCGTTCCCTTGCCGCATACGTCACCCAGGAAGAAGACCCAGCGATCGTCGTCGAGGGGGAAGACGTCGTAGAAGTCCCCTCCCACCTCGTACACGGAGGCCGCGTGGTAGTGGCAGGCCAGTTCGAGGCCGTCAGCGGTCGGGAGCACCGGGGGCAGCAGGGCTCGCTGGAGCGTCGAAGCGAAAACGGCGATCGCGGCCCGGTCCTGCTCCGCACGCTCCCGTGCCGCACTCTCCGCTTCCGCTCGCGCGTACTCCGCTTCCGCTCGTGCGCGTTCCGCCTCCGCCTGGCGGCGCTCGGCCTCGCGCCGTTCCTGCTCGTGGCGCAGGGCCCGCAGGGCGGACAGCCGCAGTTCCAGCTCGTCCCTCACGATGGAGGCCAGGTCGGTGAGGGTAGCGGTGTCGGCCCGGCTGATGGAGCGCGGCTTGGTGTCGAGGATGTTGACCGTGCCCAATCGGTGCCCGTCACCGGTGACGATCGGGGCCGCGGCGTAGAAGCGCACTCCCATCTCGCCGGCCACGAGCGGGTTGGCCGCCGCGACCGGGTCGAGCAGCGTGTCGGGGATCACCAGGGTCTCGTCGCGCAGGACGGCCGAGCCGCACAGTCCCGGATCGCGGCCTATCTCCTTCACACCGTCCAGGCCGTGGGCGGCCTTGAACCAGATGCGGTCGGTGTCCACGATGGTGACCGTCGCCACCGGCACGTCGAAGAGCCGGGCGGCCAGCGCCGCCACCCGGTCGAACGCCCCGTCGGGCGGCGTGTCCAGGATGTCGTAACGGCGAACCGCCGCGATGCGGCGAGTCTCCACCTCGGTGTCCGGAACCACCTCTGGGCGCGGCCCCGGGACAGGGCCGGCTGCGGACGTCTGCTGGGTCATCACTGTTCGCTTTCGCTGCCGGGCCGAGGGGGGTTGACACGGACTGAGGCACCCTAAGCCGAGGGCAGGTCAGGGGCCAATCGCGCCAGGGGCCACGGAGTCAGCGGCTCACCGAGATCCGCGTACCCAGTCGCGGGCAGCCGGGCAGGTCTCGCTGCGCTTGGGCAGCGCCGTGCCGAAGCAGCCCACTCCATGGCCGGCGCCGTCCGGGTTCGGCCCGTACGACACCGAGCACAGGCGTCGCACAGGCACCGAGCTCACAGCCTGACGGCCGATCTCACGCCGACGCCCATGGCCACCCTGCTCCCAGGTTCCACCTCAGCTCCATGTGCAGACGCAGGACTGGTCCTGTGCCTCCCCGGCACCCGATGGCGGCATGGTCGGCCAGGAGCGGCTCGCCCGGCATCTCGCGGCCGCCGGCGCACCGTCGGCCGACCACGTGCCGCACACTGCGGACGGCCTCCTCGGCAGCCTCGGTCCAGGGGCCGGCGACGACACTGCGCTGCTCGCCCTGTCCGTAGCCGTACCGACTGCGTCACCCTCGCGTGCGCGGCCCGCACCGCATCCGCACGGACGTGCCGGGCACTGGGACGACAGCACGGATCGCGACGAACCAGGATTCAGCCAGGGGCTAACCTGTGATGTCCATGGTCCTGCTGTTCGTCCATGGCCCTACCCTCTTCGGTTATCGAGGTGTGACACACCGTGCAGGACGCCCGGTTCGACCTGTCGGCTTTCGATCTCAGTGAAACAGCCCGGTGCAGTGCCCGCTTGCGGAAGGCCGTCAGCGGTGTGCCGTCGCCGGGCGCGGCGGCACAAGCGGTCGCCGACTTCTTCTACGACAGCCTGGTCGACGGGCGTGACGGACGTGCCTGCCCTGCGGTGGGCGTCTTCCTCGCCGGGCCGTGGAGCGCCGCCGCCGCGGCACCGGCAACCGCCGGCCCCCCCGCCGAGCACGCGCGGCGGCTGACCCCGGCCGGGTGGCGTGGCCCGTACGTCCGCCGGCCCGGCGCCGAGGGCTCCGGTCCGCTGCACATGCCCGCGGTGCCGTCCGGCGCCGCCCACGAGGCACCGTCGGTGTACCGGCTGCTCGAACGGCTGGGCGTCACGGCCGGGAACGCGGACGGCGCTGTGCCCGCGGAGAGCGACGTCGAGGTCGTGCACCTGTCCGGCAGCCAGGTGGGCGGGCTGGAGGAACTCCTCCCGGGGCAGGGCGTCCGTTCCGCACTGGCCTTCGGGGGAACCCTGTCGCCGGGTGAATGGTTCGCGGTGGTGCTGTTCTCCCGCCTTCCGTTGTCCGCCGAGGCCGCGAGGATCTTCCGCCTCGTCGCCGGCAGCACGCGCCTGGCGCTGCTGTCCGCCGGCCGGCCGTCGCCCATCGTGGAGGCGGACGCGGCTCGCACCCTCCTGGAGGGGTTGGAGAGCCTGGTGGCACAGCGGGCCGCGCATCTGCAGACGGTCGTGGCCGAGCTGCGCTCCGCCACGACGGAGCTGCGCCGGTCCCAGAAGGAGCTGGAGCAGCGGGAGCGGGAGCTGCGCGAGGAGGCGGCGACCGTCGAGCTGCTCCAAGAGGCGGGCAGTGTCCTGACCGCGGAACTCGACCTCGACGCGCTGGTCCAGCACGCGGTCGACGCCGCCACCCGCCTGGCCGGGGCGGCGTTCGGCGCCTTCTTCTACAACGTCCTGGGCGAGACCGGAGAGTCGTACCTGCTCTACGTGATCTCCGGTGTCGACCGGTCGGCCTTCGACAAGTTCCCCATGCCGCGCAACACCCTGGTGTTCGAACAGACCTTCCGGGGCCTTGGTGTGGTGCGGTCCGACGACATCACCGCGGACTCGCGTTACGGGCACAACGCACCGCACCACGGCATGCCGGAGGGGCACCTGCCGGTACGGAGCTATCTGGCCGTTCCGGTGATGTCCCGCGGGACGGTGCTCGGCGGGTTCTTCTTCGGCCACCCCGAGCGGGGGGTCTTCACGGAGCGGCACGAACGCCTGATCACCGGTGTCGCCGCGCAGACCGCCGTGGCGCTGCAGAACGCGCAGACGTACCGCCAGGAACGGGAAGCGGCCACAGAGCTGCAACGCCACCTGCTGTCGGCGCTGCCACGCGTCGACGGGGTCGCCAGCACGTCGCGATACCTGCCCGCCGCACGGGATCGCGGCGCCGGCGGTGACTGGGTGGACCTCATACCGCTCCCGGACGGCGAGGTGGCGCTGGTCGTCGGGGACGTGATGGGCAAGGGCGTCAGGGCGGCAGCGGTCATGGGCCAGATCCGCACGGCCTGCCGGGCCTACGCACAGCTCGGTCTCGCCCCCGCCGACGTGCTGGAGCAGCTCAGCGTCCTGGTGGACGACATCGCTCCCGGCTCCATCGCCACCTGCGTGTACGCGGTGCTCGACACGCGCCGGGACCTGCTGCGCGCGGCCGTCGCCGGACACCTGCCGCCGGTACGGCGCGACCCCGGAGGCAGCGTGAGGTTCCTGGACGAGAAGGTGGGGCCGCCGTTGGGGGTGGGCAGGCTTCGCTATGCGGAGCAGGAGGTCTCCCTGCCGCCCGGTTCGCGGCTGCTGCTGTACACCGACGGCTTGGTCGAACGCCGCGGGCGTCCCATCGACGACGGACTGCGGCACCTGCGGGAGCTGCTGGCCGGGCCCGTGGGCGAGATCGAGGCGGACTGCGACTCGTGGCTGGACGCGCTGGCCGGCGGGCAGCACGACGACGACATCGCCATGTTGTACCTGCACCGGCCCGAGGACGCGTCGCACCAGGTGGTGGCGGTCACACGTGACTACGCCCCGGTCTCCAGCGCGGTCCCCGACGCCCGCGACCTGGTGTCCAGGGTCATGGGCGAGTGGGGCCTGCGGCATCTGGCGAACGACATGATGCTGATCGCGGACGAGATGGTCGCCAACGCCGTCCGCCACGCCAGGACACCGCTGCGTGTCGAGCTGCGGCGGGCGGGTGAACGCGTCGTCCTGGAGGTCACGGACAGCAGCCCCGAGGAACCTCGTCTGATCGTTTCGCATCCCGGGGGGTTCGGGCACCGGGGCATATTCCTGGTCGACGCCATCGCGTCACGATGGGGCACCCGCTGGATCGACGGAGGGAAAGTAGTCTGGGCGGAGGTCAAGACCTCGTGACGGCGTACCCCGGTCGCCTCCTCGACCGGCACCAGGACGACCAGCCGACCCGTTCGCCCCGGATACAGGAGAGCCGCTCCCGATGACCCCCTCCCCCGGCCCCGAGGCGCACACGCCGACCGGCGGCTCACCAGCGGTCGAATCCAACAGCCTGGTCCCCACCGGCCCGACACTGACCCTCACATCGCACCGCGGCCCGCGCCACGCGGTCGTCGCCGTGGACGGCCCTATCGACTACCACACCGCGCCGCAGTTGCTGGGGCATCTCGCCACCACGGAGATGCAGGAGGTCCCGCTGCTGATCCTGGACCTGACCCACGTGGATTTCTGCGACTCCAGCGCGCTGGGAGCCTTCGTCGACATCCACCGCCGCCGTGCGGAGGCACGCCACCAGTTCGCGTTGACCGGTATCCAACCGGAGGTCAGACGCATCCTGGAACTCACCCGTCTCACGTCCGTCCTGCCGCTGCACGAGACGGTCGGGGACGTGCTCCGCGGAGACTGACTCCCTCACCCGCCGGCCGGTCACCGGCCGGTCACCGAAGAAGAGCGCAGCCGTACCGCTGAAGTCGCCCGGCCACCTCCCGGAATGTCATGGCCACGGCCGACGTCCTGTTTACTCGCCGGGCGATGGGTACTCGGTGGACATACGTGAATCCTCAGGGTGCGAAGTCCGGCAGCCGTGACCCCTACGACGACAACCGCTGAGCGCCCCTCCGCCACGGCTGCAGAAGCCGCGGACAGGGACGCGAGAGGAGTTTCCGGCCGGCGTACAAGGCCCGCCCGGCGGTGCGGAGCGCCGGGTGGGCCTTGTACGGCCGGGGAACCCGTTCGAGCCGCCACGCCCGCCGGCGGACCGCCGGGCCGGCTGAACGCGGTCCCGTCGTGGCGCGGAGGTCACCGCACCCCTCATCCACAGGCGCCCTCTCGTTCCTCGCGACGAAGGGTCGGCCACAGAGCCGTAAGCCCGGCTCACCGGTTCTGGTTAGGAGTAACTGGCATGGCAAGTGAGCAGTCGAGCATCCAGCGGAGCAGGTCGGTACCCGCGCCGGTGGCGGACCGGGCCGGCTGGGACGCCGTCGACGTGCGGGCGGTCGACACCGCACGGTTGCTGGCGGCCGACGCGGTGCAGAAGGTGGGCAACGGCCATCCCGGCACGGCGATGAGCCTGGCCCCGCTCGCCTACCTGCTGTTCCAGAACGTCATGCGGCACGACCCGCACGACGACCAGTGGCTGGGACGCGACCGGTTCGTGCTCTCCTGCGGACACTCGAGTCTGACCCTTTACATCCAGCTCTACCTGTCCGGGTACGGGTTGGAGCTTCCCGACCTGGAGGCGTACCGGACCTGGGATTCGGCCACCCCCGGGCACCCGGAGTACCGGCACACCCGCGGTGTGGAGATCACCACCGGTCCGCTGGGCCAGGGTCTGGCCAGCGCGGTGGGCATGGCGATGGCCGCCCGCCGCGAGCGCGGCCTGCTGGATCCCGACGCCACGCCGGGCGCCAGCCCGTTCGACCACCACGTCTACGTGATCGCCTCGGACGGCGACATGATGGAGGGCGTCACCTCCGAGGCCGCCTCCCTGGCCGGCCACCAGGAGCTGGGCAACCTGATCACGTTCTACGACTCCAACCACATCTCCATCGAGGACGACACCGACGTCTCCTTCAGCGAGGACGTTCCCGCCCGGTACGCCGCCTACGGCTGGCACGTGCAGACCGTGGACTGGACCCGCACCGGCTCCTATGTCGAGGACGTCGACGCGCTGCTGGCCGCGATCGAGGAGGCCAAGCGGGAGACCGGGCGCCCGTCGCTGATCATGCTGCGCACCCTGATCGGCTGGCCCGCGCCGAACAAGCAGAACACCGGGAAGGCGCACGGCTCGGCTCTGGGCGATGACGAGGTGGCCGCCACCAAGCAGGTACTCGGCTTCGACCCGGAGCGCACCTTCACCGTCGAGGACGACGTGCTGCGCCGGGCCCGCGCCGTGGCCGACCGGGGCCGCGACGCACACGCCGAGTGGGAGCGTGGCTTCACGGCGTGGCGGGAGGCGAACCCGGACCGTGCCGCGCTGCTCGACCGGCTCCGGGCGCAGGAGCTGCCCGACGGCTGGGCCGACGCGCTGCCGACGTTCCCGGCCGACGCGAAGGGCATGGCCACCCGCAAGGCGTCCGGCCAGGTGCTGACCGCGCTCGCGCCGGTACTGCCGGAACTGTGGGGCGGTTCGGCGGACCTGGCCGAGAGCAACAACACCACCATGAGCGGCGAGCCCTCCTTCGTCCCCGCCGACCGGCAGACCAAGGAGTGGAAGGGCGGCCCGTACGGCCGCACCCTGCACTTCGGCATCCGAGAGCACGCGATGGGCGCCATCCTCAACGGCATCGCACTGCAGAGCCTGACCCGCCCCTACGGCGGCACCTTCCTGACGTTCTCCGACTACATGCGCCCCGCCGTACGCCTGGCCGCGCTGATGAAGCTGCCCGCCACCTACGTCTGGACCCACGACTCCATCGGTCTCGGCGAGGACGGCCCCACCCACCAGCCCGTGGAACACCTGGCGGCCCTGCGCGCCATCCCCGGCCTGGACGTCGTGCGCCCCGCCGACGCGAACGAGACCGCCGCCTGCTGGCGCACCGTCCTGGAACACAAGGACCGGCCCGCCGGTCTGATCCTGACCCGGCAGAACCTGCCCGTCCTCGACCGCGACAGCGGAGCCTACGCCCCCGCCCAGCACGCGGCCCGAGGCGGATACGTCCTGGCCGACGCGGCGGACGGCGCCACGCCGGACGTCATCCTGATCGCGACAGGTTCCGAGGTCCAGATCGCCCTGGACGCCCGCGAACTGCTGGCGGCCGACTCTCTCGCGGTGCGGGTCGTGTCGATGCCGTGCCGGGAGTGGTTCGCCGCCCAGTCCCCCACCTACCAGGAGCAGGTGCTGCCGCCGTCCGTGCGCGCACGGGTCAGTGTCGAGGCCGCGGTCGGACAGGGCTGGCGCGAGGTGGTGGGCGACGCCGGACGGATCGTGAGCCTGGAGCACTACGGCGCCTCCGCCGACTACCAGCGCCTGTATTCGGAGTTCGGCATCACCCCGCAGGCAGTTGCCGAAGCCGCCCGCGACAGCATCCGTGACGCCCGCCAGGCACCACGTCCCGGCGGCCACCAGGGCACCACCTCCGCCCCCACCGGAGGCGGTACCGGCGACCACCCGTGACGGCCGACGGAAACCACGCCTCACGGTGACGGGTCAGGGTGCCCGCGGAGGACCAGGCCGCCTCCCAGGCCGCCGTGCTCTCCGCCCTCGCCTGCGGCGCAGTACTGCGCCGCAGGCGAGGGCGATCCCGCGACCGGGGTCAGTCGCGGATGCCGTCGATGTCCACCAAGACGTGCCGCGGCCCGCGGAAGATCTGGTTGTGCCGGTACGGCGGCGGGTCCTCGACCAGCCGGGGGTTCTGCACCCGGCGGACGAACTCGCCGACCGCGACCTGGACTTCGAGCCGCGCGAGCGGAGCGCCGAAGCAGAAGTGGATGCCCTGGCTGAATCCGAGGTGCTGGTTGTCACGGCGTTCGAGGTCGAGTTCGTCAGGGTCGGTGAACCGTTCCGGGTCGCGGTTCCCCGAGCCGTAGGCCAGGAAGATCGGGGCTCCCCTCGGGATGGTGGTGCCGGCGATGTCGATGTCTTCCAAGGCGGAGCGGGTGTGCCAGAACTGGACCGACGATTCGAAGCGCAGCAGTTCCTCCACCCCGGGCACGATGAGTTCGGGCCGGCGGCGCAGTGTGTCGAGCGCCTCGGGACGGCGCAGCAGCGTGAGCACGCTGTGGGCGATGAGGTTGACCGTGGTCTCGTGCCCCGCGAAGATCAGGAGCAGGGTGTTGCTCGCGAGCACCCCCTTCGGCATCCGCCCCTGCGGACCGTCGTCGTTCACCATCGCCGAGAGCATGCCCGGTCCGGGCTGCTGGGCGTACCGGTCGAGCAACTCGGCTGCGAACTGCCCGAACTCCTGCACGGCCTGCCGTCCCCCGGTCTGCCGGCTCCGGATCTCCTCGGAGGCTGCCTCGGGGCCGAAGTCCAAAGCGTCCAGGGCGGTCTCTATCCAGCGGTGGAAGCGCTGCTCGTCCTCCAGCGGCACGCCGAGAACCTTGCAGATCACCGTCACCGGCAGGGGGTAGGCGAAGTCGTCGACGGCATCGATCCGGTCCTTGCCCTTCATGCCGTCCAGGAGGCCGTCGACGATTCGGCGGATCTCGGGCTCCAGGTCGGAGATCAGGTGGGGCGCATGGGGCGGTCCGGCGAAGTGCGGCATCATCATCCGGCGATCGCGATCGTGTTCGGGTGGATCGCAGGTGATGATGTTCGGCTCGGTCAGCGCCTCCCTGATCGGCTCCGCCGAGCCCTCCGTCCGGGCCGCGACCGGGACGGGGCACTTTCTGGGATCCGAGCTGACCCGGGGGTCGTGGAGCAGCGTGACGATCTCCCGGTAGGTGCTGACCACGTAGGTCCCGTCCGGTTGCCGCGCCACCGGTGTCTTGCGCAGCTCCTTGTAGAAAGGGTACGGATCGGCGCGGTTCGCGTAGCGGAGGGCCTGCTGCCAGGGGGTTTCCTCGACCACAAGGCTCCCCTCCTTCTTCCTGTCGGTACTGTCCGCTTACACGGTTCGACCCGGCGGGCACCTCAGTGACGCCGAGCCCGGAACTCGGCCGTCCGCTCGCTCGGAGCATGGCCGGTCAGGACCACGTCGGGGACCGCTCCGGGAGCGCCACGTTCCGGGAACTCGGCCGGCATCGGCTTCATGTCGGTCGGTTGGTCCCAGCCCGGTGGCGGAGGCGGGAACGGAGCGGATCGCTCGATCAACTTGCCGTAGTACTCCAGCCACTTGCCGTGGTCGAAGGTGACGGCGGCGACGATCCGGCCCCGATGACCGTAGGCGGCGGCGAAATGGCGATCCGTGACCGATCCCTGTGTGAAGACGATCTCGTCACCGAAGGGCGGCACGCCGACGGACTTGATGTTGACGCCGAACTGACCGGACCAGAAGCCGGGAAGCAGCAGGTGCGGGCGATAGTGGGGCTCCAGGTTCACCATGTTGTGGGCCGCGACCTCGGCACCGAGAACAGCGTTGTCCCAGTGCTCCATCGCGAGGAACTGGTACTCGTACAGCACATGTGGCGCACGTGCCACGTCCCCCGCCACGAAGATGCTGTCGGTGACCACGCCGTTGATGTCGAAGGCGCGGCCGCCGGCGTCGCACCCGACGCCCCAGAAACCGGCCGCCAGCCCCGAGCCCTCCAGCCATTCCACGTTGCGGATCGACCCCAGAGAGGCCACCACCACATCGGCGTCGACGGCGGTTCCGTCCGACAGGTGCGCACGCCGCACGTGTCCGCCGGGATCGCCCTCCAGTGACGACACGCCCAGCCCGCAGCGCAGGTCCACGCCGTGATCGCGCTGCATCTGCGCGGCGATCTCCCCGATCACCCCTCCGAGCGCGCCGACCAGCGGTGCGGAACCCCGCTCGACGACGGTCACCGGGATGTCGAGTTCCCGGCAGACCGAGGCCACCTCCGAACCGATGAACCCGGCACCGATGATCAGGACCCGCGACGGCGGCTCGGCCAGCGCCTTCTGCAGCTGTGCGGCATCGTCACGCGAGCGGATCGTGTGGACCCCGTGCAGAGCGGCCTCGGTCGGGTCCGGCCACTGCCGCGCGCGAGTGCCCGTGGCGATCAGCAACCGGTCGTACGGCACCTGCGCACCGTCGGCCAGGCGCACCTGCTTGGTGACCCGGTCCAGCCCGACGGCGGCCACCCCCAGCCGCCAGTCCGCGTCCACTTCTCGCATGCGGGGCAGCTCGGTGTGGTCAGCCGGTACCCAGCCTTTGAGCACCTGCTTGGACAGCGGGGGACGGTCGTAGGGCTCGTACGGTTCGTCCCCGATGATGGTGAGCGGACCGGTGAAGCCCTCCTCACGCAGGGCTTCCGCGGCCCGCAGCCCGGCCAGGGAGGCACCGACGATGACAATCCGGCCGCTGGCCCTGAACTCTCGCACCAGCTCGGCGACGGTCGCCGGCAAGGTCATGGCGTCGCGCTCCCCTCCGCGCCGTCCAGGCGATCGATCACGATCGCCTGGACCGGGCAGGCCGCAGCGGCCCGCTCGACCCGCAAGCGCCCCTCGTCATCAGGGTTCGGCTCATAGGTGAGCGCCTCCTGACCGGTCAACCTGAAGACCTCGTGGGCGAGATACACACATTGCGCGTATCCCTGGCACCGATTCAGGTCCACGACGATCCGCATGGGCAGGCTCCTTCCGCTCCGCCTCACGCCCCAGGCGTCCACCGGCGCGCTCATGAAGTCGTGGGATGTCTCGACCCTCTTGTCGGGCGATTCGGCTGTGGTGCCACCCGGTGGACCCGGCCGGGTCCACCGACGGGGGCTCGCTATCGTCCGCTGCCCCGATGCCCCGCTGGCTTGCACGGTGGCGCTCGTCGCCTGCCGGCATGGAGAGCCGGAGGGCGCGATGCACGAACGACGGGGTCGGCGGCAATGCCCTGCCCGTGGCGCCCTGACAAAATGGTCGCCCCGCCATCCGACGATCGCAAACCCGCCGCTGGGGTCCCGGATCAGCGCGGACGGAGGGGTGTGGGCGGGGCCTTTCTGCAGGGTGAACCCGGTGGCGTCCGGCGAGTCGTACACATACAGGTTCGACTCACCGCTGTTGGTGAACGCGGTCATCGCGTACCGCGTGGCCTGCCCGGCCGGCGGGGCGGCGGAGGCGGTGCCCTCAAAGACGCGCCACCCGGCACCAGCAGCAGCGGGCCCAGCAGCGCGAGCGGCTCTCTTACGGCTCTGTTCAGCTCTTCCTCCGGGGTCGGCCAGTCCGCTGGACCGATCGCCGTGACGAGGGACGCGATTGTTCGATGCATCGAACAATGTGCGGAAGTTCGAGCAGAAGATAGGTTTGGGCCGTGGTTCCGTCAATGTTTCCGGCGGGTACCGTTCGGCGCATTTCACACCGCCCGGATATCGAAGAAGCCGCGCTGTCACACACGTTGACTTCCGTACGGGAAACCCTTTACGTTCGGCGCCGACCCGTCCGGCAAATCGACCCGCGTTCGGAATATCGGACATTCGCGGTGCGAGAGCGGTCCCGCCTCCGGAAGGAAGCCACCCCCCATGCCCCGAACCGCGCATTTCCAGGCGCGCCCCCTTCCCCCACCCCACCGCCCCGGCACCGGACTTCGACGTCCTCGAGATCCAGGCGGTGCTCCGCGTGGGAAAACCGAACCAGCGATGGACCCTCCACCGCGACCTCGGCAAGGACCCTGAGGGGTGGAGGCGGAAGTCTCGCCGGGTGTCAACGACCAAGCAATCACCCGCTCGTCATCGAAAGGTGCAAGATGTCTTCCTTCGTCAGCAGACGGCGCCTGTTACAAGTAGCCGGGGCCACGGTCGCCGCATCCGCCACGGAATCCTTCATGGGCACATCTCCCGCGCAGGCGGCCGTTCCTCCCGCAAGGGCCGACATAGGGGTCTTGGCGTACCCCTTCGAACTCGGCCAGGTCCGGCTCACCGCAAGCCGGTGGCTGGACAACCAGGACCGCACGCGGAACTATCTGCGGTTCGTCGATGTCGACCGGCTGCTGTACAACTTCCGCGCCAACCACCGGCTCTCCACCAACGGCGCCGCCGCCACCGGTGGCTGGGACGCACCGAACTTCCCCTTCCGCACC
Organism: Streptomyces sp. Y20; assembly: GCF_043195475.1. Taxonomy (NCBI): domain Bacteria; kingdom Bacillati; phylum Actinomycetota; class Actinomycetes; order Kitasatosporales; family Streptomycetaceae; genus Streptomyces; species Streptomyces sp. Y20. Next base: position 177,933 of record NZ_JBIDDP010000002.1, on the reverse strand, counting down.
CACGTCCAAGGGCACTTCCTCAGCGCCTGGGCACAGCTGTACGCCGTGACGGGGGACACCGCCTGCCGGGACAGGGCAACCCACATGGTCGCTGAGTTGGCCAAGTGCCAGGCCAACAACAGCGCCGCCGGTTTCAACGCCGGGTACCTCTCCGGCTACCCCGAGTCCGACTTCACCGCTCTCGAACAGCGGACCCTGAGCAACGGCAATGTGCCGTACTACACCATCCACAAGACCCTCACCGGCCTGCTGGACGTATGGCGCCACATCGGCAGCACACAGGCCCGTGACGTGCTGCTCGCCCTGGCCGGATGGGTCGACTGGCGCACCGGCAGGCTGAGCGGCCAGCAGATGCAGACCATGCTGCAGACCGAGTTCGGCGGCATGAACAGCGTGCTGACCGACCTCTACCAGCAGACAGGCGACGCGCGGTGGCTCACCGTCGCCCAGCGGTTCGACCACGCCGCGGTGTTCGACCCCCTGGCGTCCGGCCAGGACCAGCTCAGCGGACTGCACGCCAACACCCAGGTGCCCAAGTGGATCGGGGCCGCCCGGGAATACAAGGCCACCGGCACGACCCGCTACCGGGACATCGCCACCAACGCCTGGAACTTCACCGTCAACGCGCACACCTACGCCATCGGCGGCAACAGCCAGGCGGAGCACTTCCGCGCCCCGAACGCCATCGCCGGCTACCTGGACAAGGACACGTGCGAAAGCTGCAACACCTTCAACATGCTCAGTCTCACCCGGGAGCTGTTCACGCTGGACCCGGACCGGGTAGCGCTGTCCGACTACTACGAGCAGGCGTGGCTCAACCAGATGATCGGCCAGCAGAACCCGGCCGACGACCACGGCCACGTCACCTACTTCACCCCCCTCGATCCGGGCGGCCGCCGCGGTGTGGGGCCGGCGTGGGGCGGCGGCACCTGGAGCACCGACTACGGCACCTTCTGGTGCTGCCAGGGCACAGGCTTGGAGATGCACACCAGGCTGATGGACTCCATCTACTTCCGCCGTGACAACACGCTGATCGTGAACCTGTTCGTGCCCTCGGTGCTCAACTGGTCGGAGCGCGGAATCACGGTCGCCCAGACCACGTCGTACCCCGTCAGCGACACCACGACCCTGCAGGTCACCGGCAACGTCGGCGGCACGTGGGCGATGCGCATCCGCATCCCGAGCTGGACCGCCGGGGCCGCGATCAGCGTCAACGGCACGCGGCAGAACATCACCACCACCCCCGGCAGCTACGCCACCCTGACCCGCTCCTGGACCTCCGGCGACACGGTCACCGTCCGTCTGCCCATGCGGGTCATCATGCGAGCGGCCAACGACAACCCGAACGTCACCGCGATCACCTACGGCCCGGTGGTCCTGTCCGGCAACTACGGTGACTCCGAACTCAGTTCCCTCCCGTCGCTGAACACGTCCTCGATCACACGGACCAGCAGCAGTTCGCTCGCCTTCACCGCGACCGCCGACGGCTCCACCGTCAACCTGGGCCCGTTCCACGACGCGCACGGCCACAACTACACCGTCTACTGGAACACCAGCGGCACCGTCCGGCTCGCCAACGCGGGCAGCGGTCTCGTGCTGGGCATCGAGGACATGTCCACGGCCGACGGTGGCCGCGCTCTGCACTGGAACGACTCGGGCACCGCCGACCACGACTGGCACATGATCGCCGACGGAAACGCGGTCCGCTTCCGCAACGCCCACAGCGGCAAGGTGCTCGGCGTCTTGAACATGTCGACGGCAGACGGCGCGACCGTCCTGCAGTGGTCGGACAACGGCACCGCCGACCACCGATGGACGCTGCTCGACCAGGGAGACGGAACCTACAAGATCCGCAACGAGAACAGCGGCAAGTTGCTCGCCATCGCGAACAACTCCACCGCCGTAGGTGCCTTCGCAGTCCAGGACTCGGACGACGGCACTGCCGACAACCGGTGGCGCATCGTGAGGAACTAGGCCGCCGAGGAAGTACACCCTGATCGGTCTCCCTCCTCCACCGCGCTCGACTCCTCGACCCTCGTTCGATATCGAGAACAAAGGAGGTCGAGGCGCAGCACATCGACAGTCCGGACAGCCTCTGACGGGGCCGAACCGGAGCGCTCACCCAACGAAAGAGGCCCGCATTGCGCAGACTACGTTTCAGCCGCAGACATCTGTCCGTGGTGCTCGCGGCCCTGGTCGCGTCGGCGGCGACGCTCGTCGCCGACCCGGCTCAGGCGGCCACCACCGGCGCCGTGCGCGGCGCCGGTTCCGACCGGTGTCTCGATGTACCGGGTGCCGCCCAGACCGACGGCACGAACCTGCAGATCTGGGACTGCCACGGCGGGACCAACCAGCAGTGGACACTGACGGACGGCAACCAGCTGACCGTGTACGGCAACAAGTGCCTGGATGTCCCGGGACACGCGACCACGGCCGGTACCCGGCCGGTGATCTGGTCCTGCAACGGCGGTACGAACCAGCAGTGGCGGGTGAACGCCGACGGCACGATCGTCGCCGTGGGGTCCGGGCTGTGTCTGGACGTCAGCGGCGGCGCTACGGCCAACGGCACGGCGGTGCAGCTCTGGAACTGCAACGGCGGCATCAACCAGAAATGGACCGGCCTGTCCGGAACGCCCAACTCGTGTTCTCTTCAGTCGACATACCGGTGGACGTCGACCGGTCCGCTGGCGCAGCCGGCGAACGGCTGGGTGGCGCTCAAGGACTTCACCACCGTGACGTACAACGGCCAGCACCTGGTCTATGCGACCACCTCCGACGGATCGTCGTGGGGCGCGATGACGTTCCGGCCCTTCACGAACTGGTCGGACATGGCCTCGGCCGGCCAGACCGGGATCAGCGGGTCCGCGGTGGCGCCCCAACTCTTCTACTTCGCGCCCAAGAAGATATGGGTGCTGGTCTCGAACGGGTGGGGCACCGCCTGGCCCTTCACCTACCGCACGTCCAGCGACCCCACCAACCCCAACGGCTGGTCCGCGCCGCAGCAGCTGTTCACCGGCAGCCTCCCCACAGGCGGCCCGATCGACCCGACCGTGATCGCCGACGACCAGAACATGTACCTGTTCTTCGCCAATGACAAGGGCGGCATCTTCAAGTCGACCATGCCGATCGGGAACTTCCCGAGCAGCTTCGGCTCGTCGTACACGACGGTCATGAGCGACACGGAGGACAAGCTGTTCGAGGCGCCGGAGGTCTACAAGGTCCAGGGCCAGAACCAGTACCTCATGATCGTTGAGGCAAAGGGCGCGGGCGGCCGCTACTTCCGCTCGTTCACCGCCTCCAGCCTGAACGGTCCGTGGACCCTGCAGGCCGGCAGCGAGAGCAGCCCCTTCGCGGGCAAGGCCAACAGCGGTGCCACCTGGACCGACGACATCAGCCACGGCGACCTGGTCCGCAACAACCCCGACCAGACCATGACCATCGACCCCTGCAACCTGCAGTTCCTCTACCAGGGCTACGACCCCGACATCCCAAGAGAAACCCCCTACCAGCGACTGCCGTACCGGCCGGGCCTGCTCACCCTTCAGCGCTGACCTGCGCGCACTGCGTGGGAGCCGGCTCCTCGGCCGGCCAGATTCCCGGAGGTCACCCACAAGGTGATCCACGGCTACCGGTCCGGGGCCGCTCGGGCGCGGTTCCGGCACCGGTCCGGGGCCGCTCGGGCGCGGTTCCGGCACCGGATCAGGGCCGCTCGGGCGCGGTTCCGGCACCGGATCAGGGGCGAGAGCCTTCCTCCAGCCGGCTGGTCGAAGGAGGCGGCGTGGGCCAGGAGGAGCACACCGCCAACTCCCGTAACAGCACCACCCAGACGCTGATCAGCGCCTACCGCGCCACGAGGAGATGGGAAAAAGTTCCGGCTCGCGGCAACCTGTCCGGAACCTGTGACGACAAGGAAGCGGATCCGGCCGTTTCCGGGGCCGGGATCCTGCTGTCCACTGTCGAACAGTTTGCAAGGAGAACGCCTCCCCATGAACAACCCCACGAACGGCGGGCGCCGCGGGCGTCACCGCCGCGGCTGGACCGCGACCGGTCTGCTGCTCGGCGTGCCCGCCGTTCTCGTGCCGTATCTGCTGTTCGCGCAGGAGGACTCGCAGGCCGCGACAGTCGACGGCGATGCCTACTACCGGCTGGTTTCCGTGCGCAGCGGCAAGGTGCTGGATGTCAACAGCTTCTCCACCGCCGACGGCACCCGCATCCAGCAGTGGACCGACCAGAACGCCGCCAACCAGCAGTGGAAGCTGAAGCCCACCGGGGACGGCTACTACGAGCTGGTGAACCGCAACAGCGGCAAAGTGCTGGGCATAGCAGGCAACTCCCCCGCGCAGGGGGCTACCGCCGAGCAGCAGACCGACAGTTCCGCCACCTCGCAGGAGTGGCGAATCAGCAACGTGAGCGGTTCCGGGGCCGTCACCTTCACCTCCCGCAGGAGCGGCCTGGTCCTGGACGTCTCCGGGGGCTCCTCGGCTCAGGGTGCGGCGGTCGTGCAGTATCCGAGCCGGGGCACCACCGACCAGCAGTGGAAGCTGGTGAAGGTGGGCGAGACCCGGGCGGCCGGGGCCGGCGGCGGGCGGACCACGGCTGCGGCCCAACCGTATGTGTGGAAGAACGCCCAGGTGGTGGGCGGCGGTTACGTCACCGGGCTGGTGTTCAACCCGCGCGAGAAGAGCCTGCTGTACGCGCGCACCGACATGGGCGGCGCGTACCGCTGGGACACCGGGGCCGAGCAGTGGATCCCGCTGACCGACTGGATCGGCGAGAAGGACTGGAACCTGCTGGGCATCGACTCGGTGGCCACCGACCCCGTCGACCCCGAGCGGCTCTACCTCGGGGCGGGCACCTACACCAACGAGTGGGCGGGCAACGGCGCGATCCTGCGCTCCACCGACCGGGGCCGCACCTTCAAGCGCACCGATCTGCCCTTCAAGGTGGGCGCCAACGAGGACGGCCGCGGCGCGGGCGAACGGCTCGCGATCAACCCCGCCGACAACGGCACCCTCCTGCTGGGGACCCGCAAGAACGGCCTGTGGCGCAGTGACGACCACGGCGTGACGTGGCGGCAGGTCTCCTCGTTCCCCGTCAAGGACGGGGCGAGCAGCGGCGCCGGCATCTCCTTCGTGACGTACGGCCCGGCCGGCAGCAAGACGATCTACGTCGGCGTCGCCGACAGGTCCACCTCCCTGTACCGCTCCACCGACGGCGGCGGCAGCTGGCAGGCCGTCTCCGGGCAGCCCGCCGGCCAGCTGCCGCAGCACGGCGTGCTCTCCGGTGACGGCTCGCTGTACCTGACCTACACCAACAACCTCGGACCCAACGGCGTGACGGCGGGCTCGGTGTGGAAGTACACGCCGGACCGCGGGGCGTGGAAGAACGTCTCCCCGTCCCAGGGCAGCTACGGGTTCTCCGGTCTGGCCGTCGACCCGCGCAAGCCCTCCACGGTGATGGTCACCACTCTCGGCCGCTGGTGGCCTGAGGACGAGATCTACCGCAGCACCGACGGCGGCACGACCTGGAAGGCACTTGCCGGCAAGTCCGTGCGCAACGCCTCCGCCGCTCCTTACGTCGGCACCCGCACCGGGCACTGGATGACCGCCCTGGCCATCGATCCCTTCAACTCCGGGCATGTGCTGTACGGCACCGGCAACGGCATCCTGCGCAGCAAGGACGCGGACGCATCCGACAGCGGCGGCACCAGCCACTGGAGCATGGGCGCCCGAGGGCTGGAGGAGACCGCGCTGATGGACGCTATCGCCCCTCCCGGCGGCGCCACCGTCATCACCGCCATGGGCGACCAGGGCGGCTTCCGTCACGACTCCCTGACCAAGGTGCCCTCCGGGCGGCTGACGAACCCGATGATGACCAACAGCACCGACATCGACTTCGCCCAGTCCAAGCCCTCGATGATGGTCCGCGTCGGCCGTGGCGGCAAGCAGGACGGTGCCTACTCCACCGACGGCGGCCTCAGCTGGAACGGCTTCGAGGCAGAGCCGGTGGCCGGTGCCCAGGACGGGCATGTCGCGCTCGCGGCGGACGGCTCCACCATCGTCTGGACCCAGGCCGGTCAGGTCCCGTACCGCTCGACCGACAAGGGGGCAAGCTGGTCGAAGGCCAGCGGCCTGGGAGCCGACACGGCGGTCGTCGCCGACCGCTCCTCGGCCAAGACCTTCTACTCGCTGTCCGGCGGCACGCTCTACGCCAGCACCGACGGCGGCGCGACCTTCACCGCCCGCGCCGGCAACCTGCCCGACGGCCGGCTCAAGGCAGTCCCCGGCATCGCCGGAGACCTGTGGATCGCCAGCAGCACCAAAGGGCTGCTGCACTCCACCGACGGCGGCCGGACCTTCACCACGCTCAGGTCGGTGCAGTCCGCCTCCGCCCTCGGCTTCGGCAAGCCCGAGCCGGGCACCAGCTACCAGGCCCTGTACCTGATCGGCACCGTCAACGACGTCACCGGCGTCTTCCGCTCCACCGACAAGGGTGCCACCTGGCTCCGCGTCAACGACAAGGCTCACCAGTGGGGCGCCATCGGCGCCGTCGGCGTCATCACCGGCGACCCCGACACATACGGCCGCGTCTACGTCGGCACCAACGGACGCGGCCTCCAGTACGGCGACCCGTCCTGACCCGCACACCCGAGCGGGGCCGCAGCCACCATGGCCGGCGGCCCCGCCATGGCTGCGGGACCTGGCCCGAGACGTAGGCCGCGTCACCGTCAGGGTCGGTGAGGCCGTCTCCCCGAAGTCCCGGCGCGATGCCTGGGGCGCGTACCGGGTCGTGATCAATGAGTGGGTCCTCCCCTCGTGCTGATCTTCGATCCGGTAGGTCGTCCTGCGTGACGCGTGCGCGGCTGACCGATGTGGAGTGGGAGTTCATCGAGCCGTACCGGCCGATCGACAAGGCGTACTCGTCCTGCGGCAACCCCGCCCACCTGCGCAGGCGTGGCATCAAGCATTCCGGATGTCCGGATTTCGGTGGCGCGCTGCCGCCCGGGGAGTGGGGATCGTGCGCCACCGGCGCGGTGTCGGCCCGCGGGCTCAGGCGAGGGCGGCCGCCAGGCAGGCGAAGGCGGCGATGATGACGGCGACGCGGACATAGTGGTAGCGGTCCCAGCGGTTCATCTGCTGCTTCCAGTCCTCGGGCCGGTTGTCGGGGGTCCACGTCCTGCCCCGGTTGTTGATCGGGACGAGCAGCAGGATCGACGTGATCACGCTGAGGAGCAGCAGTGCGCCGGCGGTGACGACGAGGCCGGTGCCGTGGTGGTGCCGTCCGGCGATGGCCCAGACCGCGACGAGGACGAGCGAGGTGATGTACCAGACCGGCATCACGGCGCCGAGCATCCGGCCCCCGTGGGCGCGGCCGAGTTGGCCGCTGTCCTCCGGGAGGGCGTTGAGGATCGGGTTGATGACGAAGGCGACGGAGAACTCCACGCCCACCATCACGCCGACGACCACGGTGGTGAACACCTCGAGTGCGTTGAGCATGTGACCCCTCTTGAAAACTAGTGGCGCTAGCCGATGAAGCAACGCTAGCGCTGCCGCCGCTTGATTGTCTAGCGATGCTAGGATCGGGTCATGTCGGTACAGGAACGCAAGCAGCGCGAACGGGCGGAGCGCGAACGCCTCATCGTGGCGACAGCCCGCGAACTCGCCGAGCAGCAGGGCTGGGACGCGGTCACCACCCGCCGGCTCGCCGAGCGCATCGAATACAGCCAGCCCGTCCTCTACAGCCACTTCCGCGGCAAACGCGAGATCATCGGCGCCGTCGCCCTCGAAGGCGCCACCGAGATGGCCGCGGCGCTGCGGGCCGCGACCTCCGCCGCAGACGGCCCCCGCACCCGGGTCACCGCCCTCGCCCGCACCTACCTCGACTTCGCCGCGCGCAACCCGGCGGTCTACGACGCCCTGTTCCAGCTCGACGGCGGCCTGGCCTTCGCGAACGAGGACACCCCCGAGCCTCTGAAGGACGCCTTCGCCGCCCTGCTGGAAAGCCTCGGCGAGGTCGCCGGGGACGGCGTCCACCCGGGACTGTTCACCGAGGTGTTCTGGGCGGCCCTGCACGGACTGGCCACCCTGACCCGGGCGCGACGGCTCCCGCCGGAGGACACCGAGCGCAGGGTGGAGTTGCTGGTGGACCGGCTCGCCATGGTCTGACACACCGCCCCGGCGGGCACGCAGCCGGGGTCCCCGGACCCCGCTGCCTGCCTCCGGACGGTGGGCCCGAAGCGGAACGACACTCATGGCGAACCGCCGGGGAGCAACTCGGATGGCCCCACGTCGTGAACGGCCCCGAGACGTTCCGCTCAACACCGCCTTGACCGTCGAGGTCCCCGGGCCGACTGCGCCTGGAAGAGAGTCGGCGCCCACCTGGTCAGGTGCGCCGAGATCGACTCTGCGCTCAGTCGTGCGATGCTTATCCTCGCTGTCTGCCTTGTACGAGCCGACCGCAGCCGGTGCCGTCCCCGGCGGGACCGGCACCGGTGTCCTCCTGGGATCTGAGCCCGGAGAGGGCTCAGATCCCGGGCTCGGGGTTCATCCGGTGGTCAGAGTGGTCCACTTCTGGTTGGAGCCGCCGTTGCAGTCCCACAGCACGAGCTGTGTGCCGTCGGCCGTGGAGGAGCCCGGAACATCGAGGCAGCGGCCGGAGGCGGGGTTGCGGTATCCGCCGTTGTAGGGCTGCCAGACCTGGTTGGCACCGCCGTGGCAGGCCCAGAGCTGCAGCTCGGTGCCGTTGGCGGTGGCCCCGCCGGCGGCGTCGAGGCACTTGCCCAGGGAGCGCAGGGTGCCGTCGGTGTAGGCGGACCAGTACTGGTTGGCGCCGTCGCCGCAGCTCCACGTCTGGACGGCGGTCCCGTCGGTGCTGTTGGCACCGTTGACGTCCATGCACTTGCCGGCCACGCCGGACTGCACGCGGGCGGGCGCGGGGGCGGGGTTCTTCAGCCACCCGGCGCTGTCCGCGGATTGGACACCGCGGTGGAAGGCGTCGGCCATCTTCTGGTAGCCCGAGTCGTCGGGATGCAGGGGGTCGGCCAGGTCGGCCGTGGTCAGACTGCTCATGTCGACGAACGCGACGCGTTTGCCCGCGGCCTGCGCGTCGCTGACGATCTGCCGGGTGGCCTCGTTGTACGTGCCCCGGAACCGCTCCTCCGAGCTGCTGGTGGACACGACCAGGGAGGCGACGAGGACGGTGGCGTCGGGGACGTCGGCGGTGATGTGGCCGACCAGGGACCTCAGCCGGGCTATGGCGCTGTCGACCTCGGAGGCTCCTTGGAGGTCGTTGGTACCGATGTGCAGCGTCACGACGTTGGGCCGGTAGCGGGTCAGCGAGGCGTCGGCGAGCGCGGCGATCTGGTCGATGCGGTACCCGGAGTGGCCTTCGTTGTCCGGATCGGACATCGAACCGTTCCGCACCGTACCCACGAAGTCCAGCGGATGGCCGTCCGCCGCGAGCCGGTTCCACAACGGCGCGCGGTAGCCGTTGCCCGTACTGCTTCCCACGCCCCAGGTTATCGAGTCGCCCAACGGCATGATCCGCAAAGGCGTGTTGGAGGCGGCGGAGGCCGGGGCCACACCTGCCGCCGTCCCCCCGAGCGCGACAGCGACAAGCGTGACCAGGGGGAGAATCCGGGACTTTTTCATGCAGTTTCCTCTGTTCTGCGAGTGATTGCTCAATCAACGGAGCTGATCGCCGTCCGGCCGTACCGGGGTGTGATGCGTGACGGCGCCCCTCTCGGCATCCGGCTCTCCGAACACGTGCAGCCGGCCCATCCAGGGCGGGGCGATCGAGGTGGGGTGGCGAGAACCACGCCGATGCCGCCTGCCCGCATCCACTCCGGGGGCCTGCCCGACCAGCGAAACTCCCGTGCACCTGGCCGCAGTTCGGGCTTCTGCCAGGCCGGGTATCAGGCGGGCTCCCCGTACTGCACTCCGCGTCCGTTGGTGGAGACGTAGACCCGGCCGTACACGCGCGGGTCACCGGTGATGGCCGCTCCGGTCCAGCCCCACTGATGCTGGTCGTCGTTGATCCGCGTCCAGGTCTTCGCCTGGTCGTCGGAGCGGTGGACGGCGGTGAAGCTCTCGACGGCACCGACCATGTAGATCGCCGGGTAGGAAGCACCCCTGGCGGCCTTGCCGAAGCCCAGGGTGTGTGCGGCGTGGCAGCTGCTGACCTTGGCGAAGGTCGCGCCTGCGTCGGTCGAGCGGTAGAGGCCGTTCCCCTTGAGGCTGAGCCAGAGGTCGCCGGTGCGGCCCGGAGCAGCCGTCAGCTGGAACTCGCTGTCGCCCGTGCTCAGGCCGGTGGCCCGCGCGGTGAAGGTCCGGCCGCTGTCGGTGCTGGCGAACAGCGTCCCGGTGGTGGTGTCGAAGGCGTAGGAGCGGGTCGGGTCGACGGGATCCGCGATCGGAGCGGCACCCTTCGGGAAGGAGGCGACCTCGGACCAGGTGGCGCCGTTGTCGGCCGAGCGGTACCCGGGGTTCGCCGTGCCGAAGGACCACAGCAGCACGCTGCCGTCGGCGTTGGTGGCGATCGGCCCCGGCGCGTCCTTGGCGATGGCGGGCTGCGCCCCGAAGGGGGCCCACGTCCTGCCGCCGTCGTTCGAGTAGGCGCCGTTGCCGTCGTTGCCCCAGCCCGCCCGGACCACGTACGACGGCTTGGCCGCGGCCAGCGACAGGCCGGTGGAGGTGCCGAACACCGGGTTCGACGCCATGCCGCGCGACGGCGACGCCGTGAGCCGCTCGTGGTACATCACACCGATGTCCCCGGACCCGCTGAGCAGGTGCGCCTCACCGGTCGGCGGCGAGACCAGCAGGCGGACGGACGCCTCCTCCACACCGCGGATCTGCGGGGCCCAGTGCTTGAGGTCGCGGGTGCCGTAGAGGGTCGCGCCGGTGCCGTACACGACGTGCTGCGAGTCGTACGGGTCGAGAGCGAGGGCCTGGATCCACCAGCCGAACTTGGGGTTGCTCCCGCCCCACTTGAGGTAGGGGGTCTCGGAGACGTCGAGGACGGCCGTGTCCTTCAGGGACGTCCAGGTGCGGCCGCCGTTCGTGGAGCGGAAGACGGTGTCGATCTCGGCCCAGCGGTTGTTCGTGGAGACGACCACCGTGCCGGGGCGGCGGGCGTCGACGGCGACACCGCCGTAGCCGAAGGAGTCCGCGGAGCCGCCGGCCGTCGTGCCGCCCGGCTTCACCGGGGTGACCTCGCTCCACTTCCCGCTGCTGGTGCGCAGCTTGTGCACGCTGCCGTCGGACTGCCCGTTGGGGCCGGGCGCGTTGGCGTACGTCACGTACAGCTCGCGTGTGTGCCTGTCGTACGCGGCGCGGATCGGCACCTTGGCCGCGGTGCCGGTGGGCTGCCCGGGGACGGCCTCCCAGGTCGCGCCGTCGGAGGTGCGGTACAGGTTGGGATTGCCGGCGGTGCCGTCCGAGTCGCCCCAGCCGGCGTAGACCGTACGGCCCCCGGCGGCCAGGAGCGTGACGCCCTGGCCGCTGGCGCCCGGTGTGGCCGGGAAGCCCACGGCCTGCCAACTGGCGCCCCGGTCGATCGACTTGAGCAGCCCGTCGTGCCGGGTTCCCAGCCACAGCGTGTCGCTGTCCCGCGGATCGACGAGCAACCGCTCCCCCGCACCCCGCCCGTCCTCGTTGCCGCCCAGCTTCACGGTGAGGTCGGTGCGCTTCCAGGTGGCACCGCGATCCTCGGACCGCAGCACGGCCCCGTCGCCGGCCCACGACTGCGTGTACGCGCCGAGGGCGAGGTACAGCCGGTTCGGGTGGGCCGGGTCGACGGCCACGGCCTCGACGCCCAGCAGGTTCCAGTCGTCCCAGCCGAGGTGATCGGTCAGCGGGATCCAGCGGTCGGTCCGGTCGTCCCAGCGGTAGGCGCCACCGATGTCCGTGCGAGCGTAGGCGAGGCCGCGGCAGGAAGGGTGGAAGAGGACACCGGTGACGAATCCCGTGCCGCCCTGGACGGCGTTGCGCCAGCGGTAGACGGGGGCCGCAGTCTCGGCGCCGCTACCGGCCGCCTGCGCACGTCCCTGCAGGACCGGCAGGGTCGCGACCGCGGCGGTGGCAGCGGTCCAGGCGAGTACAGCTCTTCTGCTGTTGTGCAATGCGTGCATGACTTTCCTCCTCTTGCGCGGGACAAAGGGGAAGGTGACGCCCTCAGGGGCGACGGCTCTACGCCGCGGACCGGGGCAAGGGCGTCAGCCCTTGATCGCGCCGGTGAGCATGCCCTTTTCTGCCGGTCCTGAGGATGCGGAGGCGACGTTCGGTGCCATTGCGTCACCCCTTCATGGCGCACCCGGACATCCGGCGGTGGGCCGTCGGCTGCGGTGACGTGACTTGAACCAGCTGAGCTGAAACCGGACATCCCATCACTGTCGAAGCATTTTGTCGAAGCGCTTCGACGCTGCTGTGAGATTAAGTGAACGCTCATGGGCGCACAAGGGCCGCCTCAAAGATTTCTCCGCGGTGCTGGAGGTTGTTCTTCGCGTTCTCTTCTTGACGGGAAGTTGTCGATCTCTTGATGCACTCCTGGTGCCCTGACAGACATCGAAGCGCTTCGAAAGCACGTTTCGCTCTGCCGCAAGGGAATTCACGTGTCTGCACACTGCTGGCCGCACACACCACCGCCGTTCCGCGCTCACAGCTGGCTTTCGCCAAGCGCATCGACGACCTTCTGTCGCGGCTCACCCGACGAAGAGAGTGGGATGCCCGCCTCAGTTCACGCCCGCCGTGGCCCGCCGCCGTCCGCCGCGACCGCGCCACGCGTACCGTCCTCGATCACGTCACCAGCCGGTGGGGGTACTGGTCCTCCTCGCACTGGCCCGCTCCACCCAGCGCTGGGAGAACTACGCAAGGCCGTCGACGGGATCAGTGGCACATGCTGCCGCTCACGCGGTGGATCGCCACGCACGCAGACGACATCGTGCGCAACGCCGCCGAAAAGCCCCTGACCGGACCTGATCCTGCGGCAGTGCCGGCCAGGTGGCGATCACACGGAAAACTCAGGTCAGAGCCCCTTCGCCGCCGGTTCAAGGATCGCCACGCACTCCACATGATGCGTCATCGGAAACATGCCATAGGGCGGCCCGATGGGAAAACATGCAGGTGAGACCGCATTTTTCCGCCTCGGAAACAGGCTGCGAAGCGGCCCGCGCGTCAAACGAGCGTCACGAGCGATAACGCGCGCCTCACGATGGCGAGCCCCTTGAAACCGCGCTCGTCGTGCCAGCCTCCACCTCGCGCACGAGCCGCCGCGGCTCAGCGGTGCCAGTGTCCGCTGACGGCCAGCTCGTAGTCGCCGATCAGGTCGCCGAGCAGGGTGCCGGCGGTCAGGTCGCTGGTGACGTGGCCGGCCATGTAGAGGCGGGAGTAGAGGACCTCGGCCCGCATCCACTCGTAGTCCTCGGCCCGGTGCGGGGAGAGGGCGCTGAGGAAGGTGACGGCCGCGGCGGCGCGGGTGGCGTGGCGGGAGGGGTAGGAGTACGGGCCCTTCGCACCGGGCTTGATCTGCTTCTCCGGGCGCAGGGTCGGGTCAAGGACGAACGGGGCCGGCTGCTTGTCCTTGGCCGCCAGCTGGTCGCTGATCGTCTTGGCCAGCTTCAGGGCCGCCTTGAGGTCGGCCTTCTCCGCCGTGCCCTGCGCCGACGGAATCAATTCGCGCCGGTCGTGAAGGTAGAGCTTCCAGATGTCCTTCTTGCCGTGGAGCTCCAGCCAGGTCGCGGCCTTCTTCCCCGCCGCCGTGCGGGTCTTGGCGAGGGCCTGGACCTGGTGGAGTTCGGCGGTGCGCTCCTTGGCGGACAGGGGCGCGGGGATCTGCGCGGCGGCCCAGGCGGTGAACGCCTTGTCGTCGCGCGTGGTGCCGTGCTCCGCGGTCCACTTCGCGAAGAGGGCGTCGGCCTTGCCGCGTTGGGCCGCCGCCTCCTTCCCGATCGTGGCGATCTCGGCGTCGGTGAAGAGCTTCGGCGGCAGGTCCTGCTTGATCCGTGCCGTCGCGCCGGGCTTCTTCTTCGCGGTGGTGAAGGTGGCGGCCGCGACCCACTGCGGTCGCAGCACGCCGACGGAGACGGCCGCGACGGCGAGCAGCGCGATCAGGGCATACGGCCATTTGATGCCGCGCAGGGCGTTCATGCGGCGGGGGTCCTTTCGAAGAGCGCATGCGCCTCGGTGGTGAAGTGGGCGCGCGCGAGGCGGCGTACGTCGTTGTCGGGCAGGCCGGGGGTGAGCAGGGACTGGCCGACGATGTACTTGCTGAGGGAGACCGGCCGGGCGCCGAGGCTCAGCAGCAGCCGGTCGGCGGGGGCGAGGCGGGTGCCGCCCTTGGTCTCGACGAGGACGTGGCCGGAGTCGAGCGCGGCGGTGCGGTCGCCCCGGTGGCAGGTGAGGGCGCCGTCGAGGGTGACGCGGGTGCCGTGGTCCAGGTCGGCGAGGGCAGCGCGGACGTAGCGGACCTCGGCGGCCGGGGCCAGCTCCTTGGCCGTGACGGGGATGCCGGATCCGTCCAGCATCTCGTCCACGAACTCGGTGGCCCGCGTGCCCAGTTCGCCGTACGCGACGGCCGGGACCGTGAGGGCGTGTTTGACCGTGGCGCCTCGGCCGTCCTTCGTCTTCACCTCCACCCGGCACAGCCCGTCCTCCGCGTACAGCCGGGTGCGGACCTTCCAGCGCCGGCGGCGCCCCTGGGCGTGGGCGCGCCAGGCGCCGAGTTCCTCGGTGTCGAAGTACGTGCTGAGGTAGCTCGTCGTCCGGCGGCCGGCGCCGAGGTCGAGGACGCGGTGGCTACCGGCGAGCCGGGCGACGAGGTCGCGGGCACGGTCGAGCGGGACCAGGTACTTGCGGTCGGTGCGATGCTGAAGCGCGGCGGCCGCGTCGACCTCGGCCAGCGTCGCGCCCCGCAGCCCGGACAGGCCGAGTGCGGACGCGAAAGCGGACGTCATGAGAGCGTCAGCTCCTCGCGCGGCTCGGGCCGCGCGGCGAGCGCGGCATCGCCGGGCTGCACGGGGTAGCGGGCGGAGACCCGCGTGGTCTCGCGAACGTAGTCGACCTCGTCGACCTCGACCGACAGCGGCGCACGGCCGAAGCGGAGCGCCACGTCATTGGCGATGAGCGCGGGCTCCGGGTAGATCCGGTCGAGGGTGAGCTTCACCGTCCGGGTCGGCGGGTCGTACGACTTCGGGTCGTCGACCAGCAGCACCGCAAGCAGCACCACGGCCCCCAGTGCGACGACAAGCCACATCTGCCGGTGCGGCAGACCCGTGCACAGGGCGATGACCAGAGCCACGAAGGTGTAGGCGACGTCGCGCAGGGTGAACGCCGCGCTGCGCAGCCGGACCAGGGAGAGGATGCCGAACAGGCCGAAGCCGACCCCGGCCGGGAACTTGCCGGAACTGATCGTGCTCATCGCGGCGAACAGGCCGATGTTCAGCGCGGCCAGCACCAGCGGCATCGCCGGTGCGCTGGGGCGACGCCGGTAGAGCCAGCCGACCAGAATCAGCAGCGCGAGGACGTCGATACCGCCGCGGGTCATCACGTCGGTGACCGTGAGGTGGCCGGTGATGCCCTTGGCGGCGAGCACCGATGCGAGCATGGGGATCCCTTCCGTCACGGCACGTCGGACGGCGGACCGGTCGCGGTCCGCGGTGCACCGCAACCTGAATGACGGTAGGGATGTCACATGAACAGACCATGAAGCCTTCCCGGTGGCGGTGCCGTGGCCGGCAGGTGGTTAGCCTGACCGGCATGCACTACCTGGTCGTCGACGACGAGACACGCCTCACGGACCTGGTCGTCCGCTACCTGATCGAGTCCGGGCACACCGCCGAGGGCCGCTACGACGGCCTCTCCGGGCTCGCCGCCGCCCGTGACCCGCGCGTGGACGCCGTACTCCTCGACGTCATGCTGCCGGGGATGGACGGGGTCGAGGTCTGCCGGACGCTGCGCGCCGAGGGCATCGACGTGCCCGTGATCCTGCTCACTGCGCGCGGCGCGATCAGCGAGCGGGTCGTCGGCCTTGACGCCGGCGCCGACGACTACGTGGTCAAGCCCTTCGCCGTGGAGGAGCTACTGGCCCGACTGCGGGCGATATCCCGGCGCCGCCCCGAAGTGGCACGCCAACTCCAGGTCGGCGATCTCGTCCTCGACCCGGACCAGCAGCGGGCCTGGCGGGCAGGCATCGAACTCGACCTGTCGCGACGGGAGTTCGACGTGCTGCGGGTGCTGATGGAGAACGCCGGACGCGTGGTCAGCCGTCTGCAGCTGCTCAACGAGGTCTGGGACGGCGAGACCGATCTGCGCAGCAACGCCATCGACGTCCACGTCTCCAAGGTGCGCGCCAAGGTCGACCGCGCCTTCGACCGTACGACCATCACGACCCTGCGCGGCCGCGGCTACCGCCTGGAGACCGCCCCGTGAACCTGCGCGGCCGGCTCCGGTTCTGGTTCCGGCGGCTGCCCGTCGTCACACGCCTCGTGCTGGCCGTCGCCGTCACCATGTCACTGGTCCTGACCGGAGCGGCCGGTCTGGTCTACTGGCGGGTCGAGACGGCCCTCGACCAACAGCTGAACGACGACCTGACCACCTACGGGCGCAGTCTCGACCAGGCGGTTGGCGCTGGGACCGAGCTCCCGCCCGGACCCAGCGGCAGCCTCCAGCAGGTCCTGGACACACGCGGCCGCATCGTGAGCTCCAGCGATGCCGTGCGCCACCGGCCACTGCTCGCCCCCGCCGAACTCGCCGCCGTCGAACGCGGAGCCACGCTCCGGCACGACATCGGTTCCCTGCTCCCGATCACCTCCGGCACCCTGCGCCTGCGGGCACGGCAGGTCACGGCGGATGGCGGGACCAGGATCGTCGTCGCCGCCCTACGGCGCGGTCACCGGGATGAGGCGCTGCGCGAACTCCTCGCCCAGCTGGGCATCGCCTCCGGCCTGACCCTGATCGCCGCCTCCTACGTCGGCTACCGCACCGCCCGCGCCGCCCTGCGCCCCGTCGAGCGCTACCGTAGCGGCGCCGCCACCCTCGCCGGCGGCGCCCAGAATCTGCGCCTCGACGTGCCCGCCGACCGGGACGACGAGATCACCCGCCTCGGCCACACCCTCAACCACATGCTCGACCGCCTCGAAGCATCCGCCGAACGCGAGCGCCGGTTCGTCGCCGACGCCAGCCACGAACTGCGCACCCCGCTCACCCTGATGCGGGCCGAGGTCGACGTCGCACTGCACCGGCCCCGCTCCGCCGAGGAACTCACCGAGACCCTGCGCGCCGTGGACGCCGAGGTGCAACGTCTGATCGACCTCTCCAACGCCCTCCTCGACCTGGAGGAACTCGGCAGCACCGGCCACATCGCCCGGGCCCCCGTACGACTCGCCGACCTGGTCGACACCGCCGTCTCCCCGCATCGACGCACCGCCGAACGCGCCGGGCACGGCCTGCACACCGACGCGGACGACACGACCGTCGACGTAGACGCCCGCTGGCTGGTGCCCGCCATCGGCAACCTCGTCGACAACGCGCTGCGCCACGGCAACGGAAGCGTCCGCGTCACGGCCGCCGTCCACGACGGCAGGGTACGGGTACGCGTCCACGACGACGGGCCCGGCTTCCCGCCCGGGTTCCTCCCCCGTGCCTTCGACCGCTTCGCCCGCGCCGAAGCGAGCCGCACCAGCAAGGGGTCCGGCCTCGGACTCGCCTTCGTACACGCCGTGGCCACCGCGCACGGCGGCACTGCGCACGCCGAGAACACCAGGCAAGGGGCGGTCGTCACTCTTGAGCTCCCCAGCTGAGCCGGGCGATGCCGTTGGCCTGTCGCAGTCTGGCAACCCGCGCCGCCCCTGGGGAGGCGAAGCGGGACGCACGTGCCGGACGGGGTCCCTGCCCGTGCCGATGGAGCCGGTCCGCGCGGCGCCGGGCCGGAGAGGTCCGGCAGGTGGAGTTGCCCGCTTCGAGCGTCATGCGAGCGTCAAGAATCCCCGGACGAGACCTTGACGGCGTCCTCCGATGCAGCACCTCCCGCATGAATGCGCAGGCCAGAAGGTTGCTAGGGACGCCGTCCGCTCGAACCGCTGTACGGAGAGAAGCAGGTCGAGCGCTCTACTGGGCCGCAAAACCGCAGGTCAGACACCCTTGTCAGCTGGCTCCAGGATCGCTGCACACTCCACGTGCGACGTCATCGGAAAGATGTCCCGCGGCCTGGGTGGGGCGAGAGCCGGCCTCGGTCTGCAGGGCGTACACGGCGTTCGTCACGAGCTCGCGCGCGTATGCGGCGTCCAGTCGGCCAGGGCGGAAGAGGATGCGGTACATGATCGGCGCGACGACACGGTCGATCAGCAGTTCCGTCTCGGGCACCGGCTCCCCCCGCTGCACCGCACGGGCCAACACGGCGTCGATCTGCTCTGCGGCATACGCCGAACACTGACCGGCATTGGTGCCGTCGGGGTCGCCGAGCAGGGCGTCCCGGATGTACGCACGCCCGGTCGGTGAGGCCATCTCGTCGAGGAACTGTTCCGCCCACGCGTCGAGATCGGCCCGCAGGCTTCCGAGATCGGCCGGATCCGTTTCCGGGCGCAGTCGTTCGACGGCCACGTCGGACAGGAGTTCCTGCAGGTCACCCCAACGACGGTAGATCGTGGAGGGAGTCACGCCCGCCCGAGTGGCCACCATCGGGACCGTGAGCGCGTCGCGGCCCACCTCCCCTACGAGTTCACGTACCGCCGCATGGACGGACTCCTGTACGCGTGCGCTGCGCCCGCCGGGGCGGGCCATGGGCTTGGGACTCATGCGATCCACCTTAATGCGAATTTGTTGCTTCTAGGCGGTGGCCGGCGTCGGCGACCCGCAGGGCTGCGTATCCGGGCGCCCGAGCACGGCGGACGCCCTGCGGCGACGCGACCGCATGCCGGTTGGAACGTCCCCCTTCCCTCAGGCGGCGAGGGGAGCAAGCCGCCCCGCGCCGGCCACCGACTCCTCGTAGACCCGGCCCACACGGAGCACCGTCGCGTCGTGGAAGGGGCGCGCCATCAGCTGCATACCGATCGGCAGTCCGGCGCGGTCGTGACCGACCGGCAGGGTGAGGGCCGGGACGCCGGTGATGTTGGCGGGGGCACAGAGGCGGACGTAGCTGTCCGACACGGCCTCGGTCGTGCCATCGGCCCACTCGACGGCTTCCTGCCCCGCCTCGGCGGCGGTCATCGGCACCGTCGGCGCGGCGAGGACGTCGATTCCGTCGAACATGCGAGCCCAGGCGTCTCGCATCATGGTGCGGGCCCGCTGGGCGCGGAGGTAGTCGCCCGCAGAGGTGAGTTCGCCGGCCTCCAGCAGGATGCGAACGTCCGCCGCGTACAGGTCGGGGGTGGCGCGCAGCGACCGCTCGTGGTACGCGGTGGCCTCGGGAACCATCAGCCCCCACTGAACGGCCTGGATGTAGCGCGCCATCGGGATCTCGACATCGACGAGCTCCGCCCCCAGCTCCGCCAGCCGCTCGATCGCGCCGCGTACGGACTCCTCGACCTCGGGCGTGACCCGGTCGAAGTAGTGGTTCCGCGGTACGCCGACCTTCAGTCCTCGCAGGTCGCCTCCCGGGAAGCGGTCCAGCATGGGGCCGGACACGCTCGCCGGGTCGCGCGGGTCGTGGCCGGCGGTCGCCGACAGCACCAGGGCGACGTCCTGGACGGTGCGGGTGAGAGGGCCCACGTGGTCCAGGGACCAGGACAGCGAGGTCACGCCTGTGCGTGGGACCAGGCCGTAGGTCGGCTTGAGGCCCACCACGCCGTTCAGGGCCGCGGGGACCCGGATGGAACCGCCCGTGTCCGTGCCCATGGCGAACGTCGCCCCGCCGGCGGCGACAGCTACCGCCGAGCCGCCGCTCGACCCGCCCGCGACCCGGCTGTGGTCCCAGGCATTGTTCGTCTGCGGAGTGGTCAGGCCGTAGGCGAACTCGTGCGTGTGCGTCTTGCCCAGGAGGACGGCCCCGGCGGCGCCGAGCCGTTCGGCCACCCGGCTGTCGCGTTCCGCCACGTGCCCTGCCCGGACGTGCGAGCTCGCCGTGGTGGGTACCCCCTCTGCGTCGATCAGATCCTTGAGCGCCATGGGGATCCCGTGCAGCGGCCCGCGCGGTCCGCTTCCGGAGATCTCCCGTTCGGCGCGGACCGCTGCGGCCAGGGCCGCGTCGGCGACGACGGTGACGTAGGCGCCCAGCCGTCCTTCGACGGCGTCAATACGGGCGAGCACCGATTCGGTGAGTTCGACGGGGGACAGCTCCCGTGCGCGCACCGCACGGGAGGCTTCGGTCAGCGACAGCTCAAACGGTTGCATCGGCGTTCCCCTGTCCGGCTCGGTAGGAGGACGCGGGAGGGGTCTCGCCGAAATCGAGCTCGCGCAACGTGCTGATCACGGAATGGATGTAGTTGGCCGTCATGGCCACTTCTTCATGTCGGCCGTCCCCGAGGGGGAGCCCCGCCCGCAGCGCCCCTCGGGCTGCCTCTTGGGGGGTGAGTTCGCTGGTCATGGCTTCCTTCCGGATCTGTGCGGCGCGACGGGCCGGAGCTGGTGCAGGACCTCCGACCACCGTAAAAGCGAATCATTTGCTTTAGTCGATCGTAGGACCTACGGTTGCCTTAAAGCAAACCAATCGCTTTTAGCGTAGGAAGGACCCTCATGCAGAGCGTCCCCGCGGGCCTCACGCCTCCCCGCACCTCCCCATCCGGACGCCTGCCGTTCGCATTGCACACCTCGATCCTCATCGCGCTGCTCGCCGCATCCAGCGCGCCGACCCCGCTGTACCCCCACTACCAGGCTCAGTGGCAGTTGTCGGCCCTCGACATCACGGTGGTCTTCAGCGCCTACGCTCTGGCACTCCTGATCGCACTGCTGACGACCGGAACCCTTTCCGACCATGTCGGACGCCGCCCCGTGCTCCTGGGCGCACTCGCGGTCCAGGTCGCCTCCATGGCACTGTTCGCGACGGCCGACGGCCTGACCACCCTGATCGGCGCCCGCGTGCTGCAGGGCATCGCGACCGGCGCGGCGACCAGCGCAGCAGGTGCGGCTCTCCTCGACCTGGAAGACCCCGCCCGGCCGGGGCGCCCCGCGCTGGCCAACAGCATCGCGCCGGTGACGGGCATGGCGGCCGGCGTCCTGGCGGCCACCCTCATGGTGCGCTTCGCCCCCGTTCCGGCGATCACGGTGTACGCGGCCCTGATCGCCGTGTTCGCCGCGCAGGCCATCGCCCTGGTCTCGACGTCCGAGACCGTCCGCCGCCGTCCCGGAGCACTGCGCTCGACGCGGCCCCACCTGGCGCTGCCGTCGGCGGCCGCCCACGCTCTCCTGCTCAACGGCGCCG
The DNA here is from genome assembly GCF_043195475.1 of Streptomyces sp. Y20. Classification (NCBI taxonomy): domain Bacteria; kingdom Bacillati; phylum Actinomycetota; class Actinomycetes; order Kitasatosporales; family Streptomycetaceae; genus Streptomyces; species Streptomyces sp. Y20. The sequence continues at coordinate 156,588 of NZ_JBIDDP010000002.1, read as the reverse complement.
GCGTCGTCGCCGTCTGGGCACTCGGCGGCTTCTACTCGTCCCTGGGACCGGGCTTCACACGGCTCATCTCCCCCGGCGGACCCGAATACGCCGGCGGCCTGGTCTTCTTCACGCTGACGGCCGTCGCCGCCCCGACGGTGTACTTCACGCGCAGGATGCGTGCCGGCGTCTGCGCTCTTCTCGGGAGCTGCGCGGTGATTCCGGCGGCCGTCCTGACCCTGGGTGCCCTCTGTCTCGCCGGCCCCGTACTTCTCTTCGCCGGGGCGGCGCTGGCCGGGTTCGGCTTCGGAGCCGTCTCCCAGGGTGCGCTGCGCGCGGTCGTCGACTCGGTCCCGGCCCGGGAGAAGGGCGGCACGCTCGCCTCCTATTACGTACTCAGCTACCTGGCGATGAGTCTGCCCGCCATCGGCGCCGGCGCCCTCACCGCCGGCTTCGGGCTGCGTGCGGCAGCACTGGCCCATGCCGGCTTCGTGGCCGTACTGGCGACCGTCGCAGTCGCGACGCTGACCGCGCCGCTGCGCAGTCGGCGCCGGACACCGTCCCCGGACGCCCACTCCCGCCCGGCAACGAGCAACTACACATCCGCCTCACCCGACACACCCGACACACCCGCTCCAGGCATCTCCGTCCTCGCGACCCATGACAGATAAGGAAAATCGCCGTGTTCACCTCATCGCAGACGACCAAGTCCACTACTCCCCCCGCCTCTTCCTGGACGGTGGGCAACCACACCGTACGACGCATCGACGAAGTGGCCCTGCCCGCCCGGACCGGTCCGTGGCTGCTGCCCGGGGCGACCACCGACCTCGTGAGCCGGACTCCCTGGCTGAGCCCCGAGTTCGCCGACGAACAAGGCGTCCTGCGCCTGGCGAGTCACAGCTTCGCCGTCGAGGTGGACGGCATGCGGGTGCTGGTGGACACCGGCATCGGAAACGGGAAGCGGCGCTCCAACCCCGCCTGGCACAACCTGAACAGCGACTACGAAGCACGGCTACGGGCGGCGGGCTTCGCGCCGGAGAGCGTCGACGTCGTGGTCCTGACCCACCTCCACGCCGACCACGTGGGGTGGAACACGCGTGCCGAGGGCGACGCCTGGGTACCCACCTTCCCGAACGCGCGCTACCTCACCTCACGCACCGAGTGGGACTACTGGGCGGGGGCCGACATGGAGGAGGCGCGTCGGCAGATGTTCCGGGACTCGGTCCATCCCGTCCGGGAGGCAGGTCTGTTCGACCTCATCGATGTCGCGGACGAGGGCACGGACGTCGCGCCGGGCATCCGTCTGCTGCCCACCCCCGGCCACACACCGGGGCAGGTAGCGGTGGAACTGAGCAGCCGTGGCGAGACCGCACTGGTCACCGGCGACAGCATCCACCACCCGGTCCAGATGGCGCATCCGGAGCTCTGCAGCTGTGTGGACGTCGCTCCCGAACTCGCGGCCAGGACCCGGAACCAGGTGCTCGGCTCACTGGCCGGTACGTCAACTCTCCTGCTGGGAAGCCACTTCCCGCCGCCGACCGCCGGACACGTGCGACGCGAGGACGGCGGGTACCGACTGGCCCCGGCTCCCTCAGGGGTCACGCCCATCGGCGGCTGAAGCGGATCGAAGCACCCGGGACGGGCCGCGCACCGAGTCGCACCAGTCCGTGCGGGTGACGTCCTGAGCGTCCGCGACCGGACGGCCCGGGAGCGGATGTGAGACTCCTCCGGCATGCGCTCCGTCGTCACCGATGGTGCCGGAGGAAGTGATGACCGATCACCGGCTTGCGCCCTTTGCGTAAGCCGGCTGTCGGCTGTCCCACGTGGGCGTCAGTCACGCCGACGCGTCGCGAACGAGGGCCACGTGCCGGCCCCACTCGCCCCTCGCCGGCCGAGCAACGCGACCCTGCTTCGGTCTCACGAATCGAGCGTCATTCGAGCGTCAAGATGATGAATGCGCGTCGCCGACATCATTCGTACGAACCCCGCCACACCCGGTAACCGCAGGTCAGGCGAGTGTGAACAGCAGTGCGTCTGCCCGACCCGCTACACGGAGAAAATCAGGTCGAGCGACCCACCCGGACCACAGAACCGCAGGTCAGGCGCCCTTGTTCGCAGGCTCCAGAATCGCCACGCACTCCACGTGATGCGTCATCGGGAACAGGTCGAACGCCCGCAGCGTCCGCACCCGGTAGCCGCCCTCGCGGAAGTAGGCCAGGTCGCGGGCCAGCGCGGCGGGGTCGCAGGCGACGTAGGCGATCCGGCGGGCGCCGAGGGAGGCGAGGTGGGTGACCGTGCTGCGGCCGGCGCCGGCGCGGGGCGGGTCCAGGACGATGAGGTCGGCCTCGGAGATGCCGGTGCGGGGCAGGGCCGACTCCACCTTGCCCTGCTCGATACGGACCCGGGGGAAGCCGGCCAGGTTGTGCCGCGCGTCCTCCACCGCCCGCTTGCCGGACTCGATGCCGAGGACCGCGCCCTTCTCGCCGAGGCGGTCGGCCAGGGCGCCGGCGAACAGGCCCACGCCGCAGTACAGGTCCAGGGCCGTCTCGCCCTTGCGCGGCATCAGGCCCTGCATGACGGCCTTGACCAGGGTGTCGGCCGCCTTCGGGTGGACCTGCCAGAAGCCGCCGCTGCCGACGCGGTAGGTGCGGTCGTCGGCGCGTTCACGCACGAAGGCCCGGCCGTGGACGCGGTGGATGCCGCCGTCGTTCTCCTCGACGCGCATGACCGAGACGGGCCTGTCCAGCTCGACGAGCGGCAGCCGTGCCCCGGGCCGCGGCTCCAGGATCACCATGCGGTCCTGGGATCCCGTGGCGGCGATCGCCTCGACGGAGACCATGCCGGACCAGTCCCGGTCCTCGATGCCCAGTTCGCTGACGCCGGCCGCCGCGATCATGCAGTGGTCGATCGGTTCGACCTCGTGCGAGCGGTGGCGGCGCAGTCCTGCGTTGCCGTCGGCGTCCACCGCGTACTGCACCCGCGTCCGCCACTGCGGAACCTGGCCCGCCGGCAGCTTGTCGCCCTCGGCCGGCAGGACGGTGCCGTCCCAGCCCGCCTCCTCGGGGGTGAGGCCGGCGAGCCGCTGGAGCTGTTCGGCGATGACGTCGGCCTTGAGCCGGCGCTGGGCGCCCGGCTTGGCGTGCTGCCAGTCGCAGCCGCCGCAGCGGCCGGGCCCGGCGAAGGGGCACGGGGCCTCGATGCGGTCCTTGGACGCCTCGATGACGCGCACCGCGTCGGCGCGCAGGTAGCGGGCGCCCTGCTCGCCCTCCGTGACCCGCGCCACGACCCGCTCGCCGGGCAGCGCGTGCCGGACGAACAGCACCTGTCCCTCGGACGTACGGGCGATGCAGTGGCCGCCGTGGGCGACGGGGCCGATCTCGACCTCGTACTCCTCACCCACCAGGGACGTGCTCGGTTCTGCCTGCATGGTGGGGTGACTCCAGATCGGGAAGCGGGAAGGCGGTGCGCGGAAGGCCGCACACCGGTGGGCCGGACAACAGCCCACCAGTCTACGGCCTCCCCGCCCGGCCTCAGTCCTTGCCCGACGGCTCCTTGGGCCGCATCACGGCCGGGCCGCGCCGGACCGCGCCCGGTGCGTTCCACTCCTGCCGCTTGCGGGCCCGCAGCTTGGCCGCCTCCGAGGACTGCAGCTGGTACGGCACCGACGTCACCATGACGCCGGCCGTGAACAGCAGGCGGCCCTTGAGGCGCAGGGCGCTCTGGTTGTGCAGCAGGTGCTCGTACCAGTGGCCGACGACGTACTCGGGGATGATCACGGAGACCGCGTCGCGCGGGGACTCCTTGCGCAGGCCCTTGACGTACTCGATCACCGGGCGGGTGACCTCGCGGTACGGCGAGTCCAGGACCTTCAGCGGTACGTCGATCCCGCGCCGCTCCCACTCCTCGCGCAGCGCCTTGGTCTCGGCCGGGTCCACGTTGACGGTGAGCGCCTCCAGGGTGTCGGAGCGCATCAGCTTGGCGTAGGCCAGGGCGCGGAGCGTCGGGCGGTGGATCTTGGAGATCAGGACGACGGAGTGGACGCGGGAGGGGCGGACCATGTCGTCGCTCGGGCCCTCGGGGGCGGCGATCTCCTCGGCGACGCGGTCGTAGTGCTTCCGGATCGCGGTCATCGTCGCGTAGAAGATGCACATGCCGAGCAGGGCCACCCAGGCGCCGTGCGTGAACTTGGTGACCAGCACGACGACGAGCACCAGGCCGGTGAAGAAGGCGCCGAACGTGTTGATCGCGCGGGAGCGGATCATGTGGCTGCGCTTGGCCGGGTCGTTCTCGGCCGCGAGGTGGCGGTTCCAGTGCCGGACCATGCCGGTCTGGCTGAGCGTGAAGGATACGAACACGCCGACGATGTAGAGCTGGATCAGGCGGGTGGAGTCGGCGCCGTAGATGAACACGAGCAGCATCGCCGCTCCGGAGAGCAGCACGATGCCGTTGGAGAAGGCGAGGCGGTCGCCGCGGGTGTGCAGCTGGCGCGGCAGGTAGCGGTCCTGGGCGAGGATCGAGCCGAGCAGCGGGAAGCCGTTGTAGGCCGTGTTGGCGGCCAGGAACAGCACCAGCGCGGTGGCGGCGGCCAGGACGACGAACAGGAAGCTGCCCTTGCCGAAGACCGCCTCGGCGACCTGGGAGATCACCGGGTTCTGCACGTAGCCACCGCCGAGCGGGACGCCGTGGTGCAGCAGGTCGGTCGCGGGGTTCTCGGCCATGCGGACCTTGGTGGTCATGGCGAGCGCGATGATGCCGCAGAACATGGTGACGGCCAGCAGGCCCATCATGGCGAGCGTGGTGGCGGCGTTCTTCGACTTCGGCTTGCGGAAGGCGGGGACGCCGTTGGAGATCGCCTCGACGCCGGTGAGGGCCGCACAGCCGGAGGAGAAGGCGCGCAGCAGCAGGAAGACGAGCGCGAAGCCCCCGAGCCCCTGGTGCTCGGCCTTGATGTGGTAGTCGGCGGTCGGGGCGCGCATGGTGTCGCCCAGGAACAGCCCGCGGAAGGCGCCCCAGGCGATCATGATGAAGACGCCGCCCACGAAGACGTACGTCGGGATCGCGAAGAGCTTGCCGGACTCCTTCACGCCGCGCAGGTTCATCAGCGTCAGCAGGATGATCACAGCGGCGGCGCAGAGCACCTTGTGCTGGACCACGAAGGGGACCGCGGAGCCGAGGTTCTCGATGCCGGAGGCGATCGAGACGGCGACGGTCAGCACGTAGTCGACGAGCAGGGCGCTGGCCACGGTCAGGCCGGCCTTGGGGCCGAGGTTGGTGGTGGCGACCTCGTAGTCACCGCCGCCGCTCGGGTAGGCGTGCACGTTCTGCCGGTAGGAGGCGACCACGGTGAACATCAGCACCACGACCGCGACGGCGATCCAGGGGCTGAAGTGGTACGCCGACACGCCCGCGATGGACAGGACCAGCAGGACCTCCCCCGGCGCGTAGGCGACGGAGGACAGCGGGTCGGAGGCGAAGACGGGCAGTGCGATGCGCTTCGGCAGGAGCGTCTCGCCCAGCCGGTCACTGCGCAGTGCGCGCCCGATCAGGATCCGTTTGGGCACGTCGGTCAGTTTGGACACGAGAGAGGATCGTAAGCCTTCGAACTGGCACCCGCCCACCCGGCATGCTCAATCTGCCTCACGAGTGAATTCGGGGGCGCACGGAACTGCGGATTCCGTGGTCTGGGTGCCCCGCGTGCCTGGATGGCAAACCCCGCCTCTCCTCGCACTCCGGAGGTGCCATGCCCGCGACCGCGGAGCTGATCGGGGCGACGCCCGCCCTCACCGGCCTCGGAATCCTCACCCTGTGCAGCGTGCGCAGCATCACTCGCCGGCGGCTTCCCCCGGTCCCGGCACAGGGGTGCCGCCCGGGCGGCGCCCGTGTGTAGCTTTGGGCGTCGGTCTGAGACCCTGATGCTCAGCAGCAACTTTTGGACACCGGAAGGACGGTCGTGCACATCGTCATCATGGGCTGCGGGAGAGTGGGTTCCGCTCTCGCCCAGACCCTGGAGCAACAGGGACACACGGTCGCAGTGATCGACCAGGATCCCACCGCCTTCCGCCGGCTGGGGCCGGGATTCGGCGGCCGCCGGGTCACCGGCGTCGGCTTCGACCAGGACACCCTGCGCGAGGCGGGCATCGAGGAGGCCGGTGCCTTCGCCGCCGTCTCCAGCGGTGACAACTCCAACATCATCTCCGCGCGCGTGGCCCGCGAGATGTTCGGCGTGCAGAACGTCGCCGCCCGCATCTACGACCCCCGTCGCGCCGAGGTCTACCAGCGCCTGGGCATCCCCACCGTGGCCACGGTCCGCTGGACCGCCGACCAGATGCTGCGCCGCCTGCTGCCCTCCGGGGCCGAGCCGCTGTGGCGCGACCCCACCGGCGGTGTGCAGCTCGCCGAGGTGCACGCCTCCCCGAAGTGGGTCGGCCACAAGATCAGCAGGCTCCAGGAGGAGACGGGCGTGCGGGTGGCGTTCCTGACCCGGCTCGGCGAGGCGATCCTGCCCACCTCGCAGACGGTGCTCCAGGAGGGCGACCTCGTGCACGTGATGATGCGGACGGACGACGTGGAGAAGGTCGAGGCGGCCTTCGCCGGTGGCCCGGAAGAGGAGAGCGGTCACTGATGAGGGTCGCCATTGCCGGGGCCGGCGCCGTCGGCCGCTCGATCGCGGGCGAACTGCTCGAGAACGGCCACGAGGTCCTGCTGATCGACAAGGCGCCGACCGCGATCTCGGTCGAGCGCGTCCCGCAGGCGGAGTGGCTGCTCGCCGACGCCTGTGAGATCACGTCCCTGGACGAGGCGGCGTTGCAGCGCTGCAACGTCGTGATCGCCGCTACCGGCGACGACAAGGTGAACCTGGTCGTCTCACTGCTCGCCAAGACGGAATACGGCGTTCCACGCGTCGTGGCCCGCGTGAACAACCCCAAGAACGAGTGGCTGTTCAACGAGTCCTGGGGCGTCGACGTCGCCGTCTCCACCCCGCGCCTGATGTCCGCCCTGGTCGAGGAGGCGGTGAGCGTCGGCGATCTGGTCCGCCTGCTCCGCTTCAGCCACGGTGACGCCAACCTGGTGGAGCTGACCCTGCCGGAGGAGTCGGCTCTGGCCGGCACCCAGGTCGGCGACGTGGAGTGGCCGCAGGACACCTCCCTGGTCACGATCATCCGCGGCACCCGTGTGCTGACCCCGTCCCCGGAGGACTCCCTGGAACCCGGCGACGAACTGCTCTTCGTGGCCGCGCAGGCCCGGGAGGAGCAGCTGGAGGAACTGCTGTCGGTACGCCGGGAAGAGGCCTGACCGTCTCCCGCGGCTGCCGGACCGGCCACAGTGCCTGTCCGGCAGCAGGCGGTGCGCCACAGGCGGCGGTGGGGCCCGCAACGGGCGCCGGCCGGGGGACGGCGCTACGTTTCGCAACAGGCCTCGGCAGGCGGTAGGCGGCCGGCCACCGACGGCAGTGCGCCCCGACACACAGCAGCCGGGCCGCGGTCGCTGATCGCCCCGGCAGCAGGCACGGGCGGCAGGCGCCGGGCACAGGCGCTGGTCGCCCGGCAGCAGGCACGGGCGGCACGCGGGCAGTCGTGGTACGGCGAAGGGCGCCCCTGGATGGCCAGGGGCGCCCTTCGCCGTCGTAGGACCTCGCTCACGCCCCCCGGCGGTGCCGTCCGCTCGTCGGCTCGCCGTTCTCCGCGGCCAGAGCGGCCGCGCGCTCCTTCGCCGCCTTCTCGGCCTTCTCCTCGGCCTCCATCTCCGCGAAGACGTCGATGGGAGCCGGCGCCTTGGCGAGGAAGACCCAGGTCAGCCAGACCGCCAGCAGGAACGGCGGGATCTTCAGGGCGATGAGGATCCAGCCGAGCTGGGTGGTGTCGGCCCACCAGTACAGCGGGAAGAGGATCGCGCACTTGGCCAGCAGGATCAGGCCCCAGGCCCAACTGGCCTTGGCGTACGCCTTCTTGCGGCCCGGGTTACGGGTGCGCCAGGAGAGGTTCTCCTTGAAGACCGGGCCGAGGATCAGGCCGATCAGGGGCACACCGGCGAGGGTCGTGACGATGTACGCCACCGCCAGGCCCAGTGTGTAGATCATGCCGGGGAGGTAGAAGTCCTTGGCGTTGCCCGTGAACATCGCGAACACGACGCCGAAGGCCACGCCGAAAACACCGCTGAAGGCGTGTTTGACGGTGTCCTTCATGGCCAGCCGGACCACGACCAGCACCAGCGACACGACCAGCGCGGCGATCGCCGAGAGGTGCAGGTCCTTGTTGATCGTGAAGATCGTGACGAAGAGCAGGCCCGGCACGACCGTCTCGACCATGCCACGGACACCGCCGAACGCCTCGAACAGCGCGGCCTCGGTCACCGCGCGGGCGTCGTCCGGCCGGGGGACGCCCGGTTCGGTCACGCCCGACGGGGGCTGGTCGGTGTCTTCGGTCGGCTTGTCGAGGGACGTCACCGGCTACTCCCGTCCGAGGGGTCGCAGTTCGTATTTCGGGTTGAACAGCACCCGGCGGCCCCGGCTCATCGAGATCCGGCCCGATGCGATCAGCTTGCGCCCCGGTTCTATGCCCACGATGGAACGCCTGCCGAGCCACACCACGTCCAGCGCCGCGGAGCCGTCGAACAGTTCGGCCTCCAGGGCAGGGACGCCGGCGCGCGGGCGCAGGGTGACCGTGCGCAAGGTACCAGTTACCGTGACGATCTGCCGGTCGCGGCAGTCGCCGATCTTCGTGCAGCCCGCCGTCTCGGCGTCCTCGCGCAGCTCCTCGGACTCCAGGTCCTCCTGCGACGAGGAGAGCCGGTCGAGCATGCGCCGGAACCGGCCGGCCGGCTTTTCGGAACCAGGAACAGCACTCATACCTGAAGCGTACCGGGGCGCACGGACAGGACCGCGGCGCAGCTCGCCTCCCGCGACCGCCGCGGCGAACGGCCGCTGCCTCACTTCTCGAACCGGTAGCCCATGCCCGGCTCGGTGATGAAGTGCTTCGGGTGCGAGGGGTCCGCCTCCAGCTTCCTGCGCAGCTGGGCCATGTACACCCGCAGGTAGTTGGTCTCGGTGCCGTACGACGGCCCCCACACCTCCTGGAGCAGCTGCTTCTGGCCGACCAGGCGGCCGGTGTTGCGGACCAGCGCCTCCAGCAGGTGCCACTCGGTAGGGGTGAGCCGGACGTCCCTGCCGCCGCGGCGCACCTTCTTGGCGGCCAGGTCGACGGTGAAGCCCGCGGTCTCCACGGTCGTCAGGTCGTCCTCGCCGGGCCCGGCCGGCTCGGCCCGGCGGACGGCGGCGCGCAGCCGGGCCAGCAGCTCGTCCATGCCGAAGGGCTTGGTGACGTAGTCGTCGGCGCCGGCATCCAGCGCCTCGACCTTCTCGTCGGAGGAGTGGCGCGCGGAGAGCACCAGGATCGGTACGCGGGTCCGGCCCCGCAGGTCCCTGATCACCTCGACGCCGTCCATGTCGGGCAGGCCGAGGTCGAGGACGACGACGTCGGGGTGGCGGGAGGCGGCGAGTTCGAGGGCGGTCCCGCCGTCGGAGGCGGCGTCGGCCTCGTACCCGCGCGCCCTGAGGTTGAGCACGAGGGCCCGCACGATCTGCGGCTCGTCGTCGACCACGAGTACCCGGGTCGTCATAGGACCTGCCTTTCCGGTTCTGCGATGTCCGTGCCCGCGCCCGCCTCGGTGCCGCGGTCCCCCTCGTCCGCGGTGCCCGGACGTACGCCGTCCACGCCACCGTCGCAGGCACCGGAACGCGGGGCCGCCGCGCGCAGGGTCAGCACCATGGTGAGCCCGCCGCCGGGCGTGTCCTCGGCGTCGAGGGTGCCGCCCATGGCCTCGGCGAAGCCCCGGGCGACGGCGAGGCCGAGTCCGACGCCGGCGCCGCGCGGGGCGTCACCGTAGCGCTGGAACGGCTCGAAGATACGGTTCTTGGCCTCGTCCGGCACACCCGGCCCGCGGTCCACCACCCGTACCTCCACGCGGTCGGCGAGGGCACTGGCGGCGACCAGGACGCGCCGGCCGCGCGGGCTGTACTTGACGGCGTTCTCCACCAGGTTGGCCACCGACCGCTCCAGCAGCCCGGGGTCGACGGCGACCATGGGCAGCGTCTCGGGCACGTCCAGCCCGACGCTGTCCTCGGGTACGCCCCCGAGCGCCATCGGTACGACCTCGTCGACGTCGATCTCCCGGATCAGCGGGGTGACCGTACCGGTCTGGAGGCGGGACATGTCGAGCAGGTTGCCGACGAGGTGGTCGAGGCGGTCCGCGCCCTCCTCGATGCCCGCCAGCAGCTCCGCCTCGTCCTCCTCGGACCAGGCCACGTCGGCCGAGCGCAGGGAGGACACGGCGGCCTTGATGCCGGCCAGCGGAGTGCGCAGGTCGTGGCTGACGGCGGCCAGCAGGGCGGTGCGGATGCGGTTGCCCTCGGCGAGCGCGCGGGCCCCGTCGGCCTCCTCCCGCAGGCGCCGGCGGTCCAGCACGACGGCTGCCTGGGCGGCGAAGGCGGCCAGTACCCGGCGGTCCTCGGCGGGCAGCACCCGGCCGGTGAGCGCGAGCGCCATGTGGTCGCCGACGGGCATGTCGACATCGGCGTCCTCGGGACGCTCCAGCGGGGGCCCGGAGCCGGCGCGCCCCGCACAGGTCCAGGGCGAGACGTCGCTCTCGCGTTCCAGCAGGGCGGCCGACTCCATGGCGAAGGTCTCGCGGACCCGCTCCAGCAGTTCCTCCAGGCCGGTCTCGCCGCGCAGCACGTTCCCGGCGAGGAAGGAGAGGATCTCCGCCTCGGCGCGCAGCCGGGCGGCCTGGTGGGTGCGCCGGGCGGCGAGGCCGACCACCGAGGCGACCGACATGCCGACCCCGAAGAAGATCGTGATGGCGACGATGTTCCTGGGGTCGGCGACGGTCAGCCGGTGCAGCGGCGGGGTGTAGAAGTAGTTGAGCAGCAGTGAGCCGAGGGCCGCCGAGGCGAGGGCGGGCAGCAGGCCGCCGAGCAGGGCGGCGGCGACGGTGACGGCCAGGAACAGCAGCATGTCGTTGGCGAGGCCGAGGCCGACGGTGTTCAGCAGCACCGCCAGGACGACCGGGCCGGCCAGGCCGACGGCCCAGCCCCGCACGACCCGGGTCCGCCCGAGTCGCCCGCCGCGCGCGACGGGCAGCCCACGGCCCTTGGCGACCTCCTCGTGGGTGACGATGTGCACGTCCAGGTCGGAGCCGGAGTCCCGGGCGACCGTCGCGCCGACACCGGGCCCGAAGACGTACTGCCAGGGTTTGCGGCGCGAGGAGCCCAGCACGATCTGGGTGGCGTTGACCCCGCGCGCGAAGTCGAGCAGGGCGGCCGGTATGTCGTCGCCGACCACGTGGTGGAAGGTGCCGCCCAGATCCTCCACGAGGGTGCGCTGGACGACCAGCTCCTGCGGGGAGGCGGAGGTCAGGCCGTCGCTGCGGGCGACGCTGACGGCGAGGACCTCACCGCCGGCGCCCTTCTCGGCGAGCCGGACCGCCCGGCGGATGAGGGTGCGCCCCTCCGGGCCGCCGGTCAGGCCCACCACGATCCGCTCCCGCGAGCCCCATATCGCCGACACCCGGTGCTCGCTGCGGTAGGCGGTGAGGTGCTCGTCGACCCGGTCGGCCACCCACAGCAGCGCCAGCTCGCGCAGGGCCGTGAGGTTGCCGGGGCGGAAGTAGTTGGAGAGGGCCGCGTCGACCTTGTCCGGCTGGTGGATGTTGCCGTGGGCCATGCGGCGGCGCAGGGCCTGCGGGGACATGTCGACCAGCTCGATCTCGTCGGCCCGGCGTACCACCTCGTCGGGAACGGTCTCGCGCTGCCGTACCCCGGTGATCGACTCCACGACGTCGCCGAGTGACTCCAGGTGCTGGATGTTGACGGTGGAGAGGACGTCGATGCCGGCGGCGAGCAGTTCCTCCACGTCCTGGCGGCGCTCGGCGTTGCGTGAACCCGGGACGTTGGTGTGGGCGAGATCGTCCACGAGGGCGACGGCGGGCCGGCGGCGCAGCACGGCCTCGACGTCCATCTCGCCGAGGGTGGCACCCCCGTGGTCCAGCTGCCGCGGCGGCACCACTTCCAGGCCGTGCAGCATCATCTCGGTGCGCGGCCGGCCGTGGTGCTCCGCGAACGCGACGACGCAGTCGGTGCCCCGCTCGATCCGGCGGTGCGCCTCGGCGAGCATCGCGTAGGTCTTGCCCACACCGGGTGCCGCGCCCAGGTAGATCCGTAGCTTGCCGCGTGCCATGGCCTCATTGTCTTCCCGTGCCCGTTGCCTACGCAGCGTCGACCCTATGGCCCACCGTTCCGGCCGACCGGACGGAACCGGGGGCGACGGGCAACTTTGACGCAACCCTGACGAGCACGCCGCGGCGCACCACGCACACCGGGCCGCTGCCCCGCGGAGGGGGCACGGCCCGGTGTCACGGCTGAAGGCGTGGAGCGGCTAGCGGACCTCGGTGATCTCGGGTCCGCGCTGGAGGTGCCCCATACCGCCGGAGAAGCGTGAGCCCTCGTCCTCCTGCTGGACGCCCTCGGGGACCATCTGGGCGTCGTTCGGCAGCTTCAGGACGATGGGGTCGCGCGGGGCCATCGGGCCCTCGCCGCGGACCACGACCGTGTCGCGGAAGATCTGCTCCAGCAGCCCGGCGGCCTGCGGCTGCACGGCGCCCTGGCCGGAGATCACCCCGCGCAGGAACCAGCGCGGGCCGTCCACACCGACGAACCGGACGACCTGGAAGCCGCCGGTGCCGTCGGGCAGCTGCACCGGCACCTGGGCGCGCAGCTCCCAGCCGAGCGGGCCCTCGACCTCGTCGACGATGCCGCCCTGCTGGGTGATGCCGCTGCCGATCTCCTCGCGGACCTCGCCCCAGATGCCCTCGCGCTTGGGCGCGGCGAACGCCTGGAGCTGGATGGCGCTGTCGCGCAGCACGACGGTCGCGGCGACGATCGCGTCACCGGCGACCTCGACCCGCAGCTCCATGCCGTCGACGCCCGGTACGAACAGACCCCCGAGGTCGACGCGGCCCTCGGCCGGGTCACGCACCTCGCTGCTGTCCCAGGGCCCGTCGGGCCGGGGCCCGGGCTCCAGCCGGACGCGCTCTCGCTCGCGCTCGGCCTCCTCTACGTCCGCCTCGGTGTCGACGCTGTCGACGACCTGCTCGGCCTCGCCGGCCGCTTCCTCGGCGGCACCCTTCGTCTTGCGACGTCCGAACACGTCACTGTCCTTCCCGGTCGGATACGACCGAAGCGTATCGATTCCCACCCGTCGGACCGCCTTCGGCGGCCTGACCGCTTGCGCCGCTCTCGCCGCCCACCGCGGCATGGCCACCGGTGGACCCGAAGCCCCCTTCGGCCCGCGCCGAGCCGGGAAGTTCCGCGACCTCCCGGAAGCGGACCCTCTCGACCTGCTGGACGACCAGTTGGGCAATCCGGTCGAAGCGCTCGAACCGCACGCTCTCGCGCGGGTCGAGATTCACCACGATCACCTTGATCTCTCCACGGTACCCGGCATCGACCGTCCCCGGGGCATTCACGAGGGCGACACCGCAGCGGGCGGCGAGGCCGGAGCGCGGATGCACGAAGGCCGCGTACCCCTCGGGCAGGGCGATCGACACCCCCGTGGGCAGGACGGCCCGTTCGCCGGGCCCGAGCACGCACGCCTCGGTGGTACGCAGATCGGCTCCGGCGTCCCCGGGATGCCCGTACGACGGAAGCGGGACGTCCGGATCGACGCGCCGGATCTGCACCTCAAGGGGGCCGCGGCCGGCGGAGCCCGCCGCGGTCACGGGTTCACCTCGAAGGCACGGGCACGGCGGATCTGATCGGGGTCCTCCATGGCCGCCCGGATCTCCTCGCCGCGGCCGTGGTCGATGAAGTGGTCGACCTTGACCTCCACGAAGAGGGCGTCGGCCCGGACGGCGACGGGTCCGCCGGGGCCGCCGATGCGTCCGGTGGCGGTGCAGTAGATCTTCCGTCCGGCGACGGCGGTCACCTCGGCCTCCAGGTACAGCGTGGTGCCGACCGGGACGGGCCGGACGAAGTCCGTCTCCAGGCGTCCCGTCACGGCGATGGTGCGCAGCAGCCAGTTCAGCGAGCCGAGGGTCTCGTCCAGGGCCGTGGCCAGCACTCCGCCGTGCGCGAGGCCGGGGGCGCCCTGGTGGGCGGGCTGGACGGTGAACTCGGCGGTCAGCGTGACGCCCTCGCCGGCGCGGGCCTCCAGGTGCAGTCCGTGCGGCTGCCCGGGACCACAGCCGAAGCAGTGTTCGTAGTGGGCGCCGAGAAGCTCCCCGGGCGCGGGCGCGTCGGGGTGCCGTACCGGTTTCACCGCGTCTGCGGGAGGCTGAAGAGCTGCGGAACTACCACTCACAGCCGCAGACCTTACCCGTGCGTCGGGCCTGTGCGGATCCCGTGCCAAGCTTGGGCTCATGCAGCTCTCCGCCACCCCCTACGAAGAACGCCTCACCGCCCCCCGTTCGTGGTGGCTGATCAGCTTCCTGGTCGGCGTCTCCTTCGCCCTGATCCTGCTCCCCTTCGGCACCCTGCCGCTGCTCGGCGGGCTGGTCGGGGGGACGGCCGCCGCGGCGGTGGTGGCCAGTGCCTACGGCTCGCCGCGCATCCGGGTCGTGGGCGACTCCCTGGTCGCGGGCGAGGCGAGGATCCCGGTGTCGGCGCTGGGCTCGTCGCAGGTGCTGGACGCGGAGGAGGCGCGCGCCTGGCGCACGTACAAGGCCGACACCCGCGCCTTCCTGCTGCTGCGCGCGTACATCCCGACGGCGTTGCGCGTGGAGGTCACGGATCCGCAGGACCCGACGCCGTACCTGTACCTGTCGACGCGTGAGCCGGAGAGGCTGGCGGCGGCGATCGAGGCGGCCCGCACGGCGAACGCCTGAGGCGGTGAGGGGCGCGTCCGAAGGGATCAGGTTCGCCTCGGACCCGGCCACCCGGGGCTTCCTGGCGGTGGCTCCCGCAGCCCCTACAGCCCCTCGGGAAGCTCTCGCAGCGACAGCGGATCCGCCGGCTTCTCCAGCGGCGGCAGCTCCGGCAGCTCCTCCCAGGGCACCTGGATCCGGCGCAGGTCGGCCCGGATCCGGGCCGCGAGTCTTCTGGTGTCGCGGCGGTTCATGACCGCTCCGACCGCGGCTCCCACCATGAACGGCGTCAGGTTGGGCAGGTTGCGGACCATCCGCTTCATGATCTGCCGGCGCAGTTCGCGTTTCATCCGGCCGCCGAGGGCCGTGTCGTACGTCGACGGTTTCGTCACGTCGATGCCGCGCTCCTCCGACCAGGAGGACAGGTACGCGGTGCTGCGGGCCCTGAGCCCGCCCGGCGCCCGGACGCCGTAGACCTCATGCAGTTCGGCGATGAGTTTCAGCTCGATCGCGGCGACCCCGGTGACTTCCGCGGCGAGTTCGGTCGGCATCGCCGGCGGCACGGGCAGCATCGCCGCCGCCCCGATCCCGGCTCCGACCGTCGAGGTGCCGGCCGCCGCGCCCGCGACCAGCTTGTCGGCCAGCTCCTCGGGCCCGAGCCCGGGGAACTGCCTGCGCAGGGTCGTGAGATCGCGTACGGGCACCCGGGGCGCGATGTCGATGACGCGGTCCGCGACGTACGCCAGCCCCGCACGGGCGTGGCTGCCGCCCTTGCGGGCCCCTTGCCGCGCGAGGTTCCGGGCCCGCTGGCGCGCGACCGCGGCCCGGCGCCGTGCGGCGGGCGCGGGCTGCCCCACCGGCACCGGCAGGTCGTCCCTGTCGGCCACCGGTCCGAGCGAGGCCCCCGCCATGGGTGAGCCCCGCTCGTCGTCACGCGCGCCGTGCGAGCCGTCGGACGGCCCTTGGTCCGCTTTCCCCAAGGAGAAGCGGCGCTTCCGCGGAGGGGTCGAGCCAGACACGGCCGACCCGTCCTCAGTCGCAGTCGCGGCAGATCGGCTGGCCGTTCTTCTCCCGGGCCAGCTGGCTGCGGTGGTGCACCAGGAAGCAGCTCATGCAGGTGAACTCGTCCTGCTGCTTGGGCAGCACCCGGACGGCCAGCTCCTCGTTCGAGAGGTCCGCTCCGGGCAGCTCGAGGCCCTCGGCGGCCTCGAATTCGTCGACGTCCACGGCCGAGGTGGACTTGTCGTTCCGCCTGGCCTTCAGCTCTTCAAGGCTGTCCGAGTCGACGTCGTCGTCGGTCTTGCGTGGAGTGTCGTAATCGGTTGCCATATCGCTCTCCCCCTCTGGGTGGTCTGCGGTGTCTCCAGCGCACTAACGCGTGAGAGGCCGGACTTGTGCCCGACCTGAGGCGGAGATTTTGCCTCACATCAAGGTCTGTTACTCAATCGACACCCGATCCGACCCGTTGAGCGTGATCGGCTTGGATGGCGGTGAGGACCGTACACGGTTCGGATGCCGCACCTCAAAGGCGCCTCACCGTGTACTTCCCGTGATCAAGTGCCCTGAAAACCAGGACTTTCCCGGCTTTCCACCTACGGCCATGATCACTCTGCGTACATGAACGGGATTCCGCCCATGTGATCGATCACACAAGAAGAACCTTGCGCGGTAGTCGGAAAATTCCGCGCGAAGCGAACAACCTTCGGGTGTGTCGGTCGCCCGTCACACCGGCAGGGTGACACGCATCACCAGGCCACCGCCTTCCCGGGGCCTTGCCAGGATGTGCCCGCCGTGCGCGCGGGTCACCGACCGGACGATCGACAGACCGAGACCGACGCCCTTGTCGCTGCCCGTGCGCTCCGTGCGCAGCCGCCGGAAGGGCTCGAAGAGGTTGTCGACCTCGTACGCGGGCACCACGGGGCCGGTGTTGGAGACGGTGAGCACAGCCTGCCCGTGCTCGACCTCGGTATGCACCTCGACCCAGCCGTGCTCGGCCACGTTGTAGCGCACCGCATTCTGCACGAGATTCAGGGCGATCCGCTCCAGCAGCACGCCGTTGCCCCGCACGACGGCCGGTTTGCGCTCACCGCGGATCTCGACGCCCTTGGCCTCCGCCTCGGCGTGCACCTGGTCGACGGCCTGCGTCGCGACCTCGGCCAGGTCGACGGGCTTGCGCTCGACGATCTGGTTGTCGCTGCGGGCCAGTAGCAGCAGTCCCTCGACCAGCTGCTCGCTGCGCTCGTTGGTGGCGAGCAGGGTCCTGCCGAGCTGCTGGAGCTCGACGGGCGCGTCCGGGTCCGACAGGTGCACCTCAAGGAGCGTGCGGTTGATCGCCAGCGGGGTGCGCAGTTCGTGCGAGGCGTTGCCGACGAAGCGCTGCTGGGCGGTGAAGGCCCGTTGCAGCCGTTCCAGCATGTCGTCGAAGGTGTCGGCCAGCTCCTTCAGCTCGTCGTCCGGGCCGTCCAGCTCGATCCGGCGGGACAGGTCCGAACCGGCCACCTGCCGGGCGGTACGGGTGATGCGGCCGAGCGGGGAGAGCACGCGGCCGGCCATCGCGTAGCCGAACGCGAAGGCGATGACGGCGAGCCCGAGCAGGGCCAGCAGCGAGCGGCTGAGCAGGTTGTCCAGGGCCTCCTGCCGCTGGTGGCCCACACACCGGCTGATCGCGTCCTTGAAGTCCTCCAGGGGCAGGCTCGTGGTGTTGATCGCGGGGCAGTTGTCGCTGGAGACCTGGAGCTTCTGGAAACTGACGATCTTGAAAAGCGGCTGGTTCCCACTGCTGATCGCCTGGGCGGCCAGCAGATAGATGATCGACAGCAGCAGGATGCCGGCGATCAGGAACATGCCCCCGTACAGCAGCGTGAGCCGTATGCGGATGGTCGGACGCAGCCACGGGAAGGGAGGCTGCGCCCTGCTGGGGTCCCAGGTCGGTTTCGGCGGCGCCTGCGGGGGCGCGGGGGTGGCGGCCACGGCCGGTCAGATCCGGTAGCCGGAGCCGGGGACCGTGACGATGACGGGCGGCTCGCCCAGTTTGCGGCGCAGGGTCATGACCGTCACGCGCACCACGTTGGTGAACGGGTCGGTGTTCTCGTCCCACGCCTTCTCCAGCAGCTGCTCGGCGGAGACCACCGCGCCCTCGCTGCGCATCAGCACCTCCAGGACCGCGAACTCCTTGGGCGCGAGCTGGATCTCCTTGCCGTCGCGGAAGATCTCGCGGCGGTTGGGATCGAGCTTGATGCCGGCGCGCTCCAGGACCGGCGGCAGCGGCACGCTGGTCCGGCGGCCGAGGGCGCGCACGCGCGCGATCAGCTCGCTGAACGCGAACGGCTTGGGCAGGTAGTCGTCGGCGCCGATCTCCAGGCCCTCGACCCGGTCGCTGACGTCACCGGAGGCGGTGAGCATGAGCACGCGCGTGGGCATGCCCAGCTCGACGATCTTGCGGCAGACGTCGTCGCCGTGCACGAGCGGGAGGTCGCGGTCGAGGACGACCACGTCGTAGTCGTTGACGCCGATGCGTTCCAGGGCGGCCGCACCGTCGTACACGACGTCGACGGCCATGGCCTCCCGGCGCAGTCCGGTGGCCACCGCATCGGCGAGCAGCTGCTCGTCCTCGACGACGAGTACGCGCACGTCGCTTGTCCTTCCTGTGTCCACCCGCGCGGCGCGCCGTGGGCGCCCCGCGGGCAGGGGTGTTCGTGGAATGTGGCCCCCATCCTGCCCTTTTCGGCCGTAAGTCGGCTGTAAGACGGGGTCCGGGCCGCAGGAATCCGGGTACCGGCGGAGAAACGCGAGACTTTCTGCTCCGTCCGAGGTTTCCGGGGAACGGCGCGAGGGGAGGACGGCTGTACACCCCGCGATCACGCTCTGCATGTGCCGCAGCACCATGTGGTACTTCTCGGTCCGCTTCGCAGAGTGGGCGTGGGTGTCCGGCACCGTCGCCGCCCGGCCGGGCAGCGCTGGGCACCTGCGAGAGACGTGATCACCCCTTCCACCCGGCACACCCCCGTGCCACCTACCCACGACCCATGACGAGGGGGCGCAGCATGGACGCTTTCACCGCAGGACTTCTCCAGCGCATAAGGGCGACGGAGTCCGATCTGTCGCGGGCTCGTGACGAGGGCGACGACTTCCTGGTCGAGGTGGAGCAGGCAGAGCTGGACGACCTGCGACGCCTCGCCGCCGAACACGGCGTGGAGGTCGGCGTGTCACACGTCTGACCTGCTCGAGAGCGCGACAGCGGGGCCCCCGGCGAATCCAGCGCCGGGGGCCCTCGCTCTCCCCGGAACCTGTCCCGGGGAACCTCTGCCGGGGCCGGGCGTCAGTCGTGCCAGGCGCCGAGCCCCTCCAGCAGCCGCTGGAGGGGCTCGAAGACCCCTGGCGCACCCGCCACCGTGAGGTCGCGTGAGGGGCGCTCTCCGGGGCGCCCACCGGTCAGTGCGCCCGCCTCCCGGGCGATCAGGTCCCCGGCCGCGACGTCCCATGGGTGGAGTCCGCGTTCGTAGTACCCGTCGAGCCGGCCGCAGGCCACGTCGCACAGGTCGACCGCCGCCGATCCGCTGCGCCGGATGTCCCGCAGCAGCGGGATCAGCCGGCCGGCCACCTCGGCCTGGTGGGCGCGGACCTCGGTGACGTAGTTGAAGCCGGTGGAGACCAGCGCCTGGTCCAGCGGGGGCGCGGGGCGGCAGGCGAGCGCCCGCTCGCCCTCCCACGCGCCGGTGGCCCACGCGCCGCCGCCGCGCACGGCGTGGTACGTCTCGCCGCGCATCGGCGCCGCCACCACCCCGGCGACGGTCTCGCCGTCCTGCTCGGCCGCGACGGAGACCGCCCAGGTCGGCAGCCCGTACAGGTAGTTGACGGTGCCGTCGAGGGGGTCGATCACCCAGCGGATGCCGCTCGTGCCCTCGGCGGAGGCACCCTCCTCGCCGAGGAAGCCGTCGTCGGGGCGCCGCCCGGAGATCAGATCGGTGATCAGTTTCTCCGCCGCGATGTCCATCTCCGTGACGACGTCGATGGGACTGGACTTGGTCCTGGCCACGGCCAGGTCGGCGGGGCGGCCGTCGCGCAGCAGCTCGCCGGCGCGGCGGGCGGCCTCCTGGGCGAGGGCGAGCAGGTCCCGGTGCAGGGCGTCGGTCACGGGTCTCCTCACGCGTAGGGGCTGTCGGCGCCCGCGGCTGCCGGACGGGGGGCGCGGGCCGGGCAGCAGCCGGCCGGGCACACGTGGTGGCTCGGACCGAGGGCACCCAGGGCGCAGGGGGTGACCAGGCCGCCGCGTTCCACGGTGGCCCGTTCCAGTACCAGCTCGCGGACGGCCGCCGCGAACCGCGGGTCGGCGCCCACGGTGGCCGAGCGGCGCACCGGCATACCCAGCTCCTCGGCCTTGGCCTTCGCCTCGGTGTCGAGGTCGTAGAGGACCTCCATGTGGTCGGAGACGAAGCCGATGGGGGCCATGACGACGGCGGGGACGCCCGCGGCGTGCCGCTCCTGCAGGTGGTCGCAGATGTCGGGTTCCAGCCACGGGATGTGCGGGGCGCCGGAGCGGGACTGGTAGACGAGCCGCCAGGGGTGGTCCACGCCGGTGCGCTCGCGGACGGCTTCGGCGATCAGCCGGGCCACGTCCAGGTGCTGCTCGACGTAGGCGCCGCCGTCGCCGTGTGCCTCTGCCGGCCCGGAGGTGTCGGCGGCGGCGGTCGGCACGGAGTGGGTGGTGAAGGCGATGTGGGCGCCCGCGCGGACGTCCTCGGGGAGGTCGGCGAGGGAGCGCAGCACGCCGTCGGTCATGGGCTCGACGAAGCCGGGGTGGTTGAAGTAGTGCCGCAGCTTGTCGACCGCCGGCAGGGGAAGGCCCTCGGCCTCCAGGGTGGCCAGTGCGTCGGCGAGGTTCTCGCGGTACTGGCGGCAGCCCGAGTAGGAGGCGTAGGCGCTGGTGGCGAGGACCAGGACGCGGCGGCGGCCGTCGGCGGCCATCTCGCGCAGGGTGTCCGTCAGATAGGGCGCCCAGTTGCGGTTCCCCCAGTACACCGGGAGGTTCAGGCCGTGTTCGGCGAAGTCCTTGCGCAGGGCGTCCAGCAGGGCGCGGTTCTGGTCGTTGATGGGGCTGACCCCGCCGAAGAGGAAGTAGTGCTGTCCGACTTCCTTGAGGCGTTCCTTCGGGATGCCGCGCCCGCGCGTGACGTTCTCCAGGAAGGGGACCACGTCGTCCGGGCCTTCGGGGCCGCCGAAGGAGAGCAGGAGCAGGGCGTCGTAGGGGCTGGCATCGAGCGCGTCTGGCATGTCTCGATCCTGCCACCCGGCACCGGCGGCGGGGAAACAGCAGGACGTAGAGTCGTGTTGCGGGTATTTTGATCCGCTTTCCCCAGACCTGACGCGCGGCGAGATTAGGGTGACCTAACTTGTAAGCTGTATCAGCCGTCATGGCGCCTTACCGAGCCGCTCCGGAGACCACGTGCCCAGCCCCTACAGAGCCCTGTTCGCCGAGCCCGGCACCAAGGCCTTCTCCGCCGCGGGATTCCTCGGCCGGATGCCGCTGTCGATGATGGGCATCGGCGTGGTCACGATGGTCTCCCAGCTCACCGGGCGCTACGGCCTCGCCGGCGCGCTCTCGGCCACCATCGCGCTCTCCGCCGCCGTGCTCGGGCCGCGGATCTCGCGGCTGGTGGACCGGCACGGGCAGCGCCGGGTGCTGCGCCCGGCGACCCTGGTGGCGCTGGCCGCGGCGGCCGGGCTGCTGCTCGCCGCGCACCTGCGGTGGCCGGACCGGGTGCTGTTCGTGTGCGCCGCCGGGATCGGCTCGGTGCCCAGCCTGGGCGCGATGATCCGGGCCCGGTGGGCGGCGCTGTACCGGGGCACCCCGAAGCTGCACACCGCCTACTCGTTCGAGTCGGTCGTGGACGAGATCTGCTTCGTCGTCGGGCCGATCCTCTCCATCGGCCTGTGCACGGCGTGGTTCCCGGAGGCGGGCCCCCTGCTCGCCGCCTGTTTCCTGGCGGCCGGCGTCTTCTGGCTCACCGCCCAGCGCGCCACCGAGCCCGAGCCGCATCCGAGCGAGCGGCACACCGGCGGCAGCGCCCTGCGCTCGGCGGGGCTGCGGGTGCTGGTGGCCACCTTCGTGGCGACCGGCACCATCTTCGGAGCGGTGGACGTGGTCACCGTCGCCTTCGCCGAGGAGCGCGGCCACAAGGCAGCGGCGAGCCTGGTCCTGGCGCTGTACGCGGCCGGTTCCGGTACCGCGGGCGCCGTGTTCGGGCTGCTGCGCTTCACCGGTGCGCCGGAACGCCGCTGGCTGCTGGGTGTCACGGCCATGGCCGTGAGTATGATCCCCCTCCTACTGGTCGGAAACCTGCCGCTTCTGGCCGTGGCGCTGTTCGTTTCGGGGCTGTCCATCGCACCGACGATGATCACGACGATGTCCCTCATCGAAGAGCACGTACCTCGCGCGCAGCTCACCGAGGGTATGACCTGGGTGAGCACCGGCCTCGCGGTCGGTGTCGCGCTCGGCTCCTCCGTGGCCGGCTGGGTGATCGACGCAGCCGGGGCGCGGGCCGGGTACGGGGTCCCGGTGGTGTCCGGGGCCGTCGCGGTCCTGGTGGGTTTCCTCGGGTACCGCCGGCTGCGCAGGCCGGCCTCGGGTCGGGGAGGCACCGTTGGTCAGCACAGCGAGCGGGAAGAACGGCACCTGGCGTAACTGGGGCGGCAACGTCTCCGCCCGGCCCGTCCGGCAGGTCACACCGGCCTCGGTGGAGGAGCTGACCGCGGCGGTGCGCCGGGCCCGTGAGGACGGCCTGAAGGTGAAGGCGGTGGGAAGCGGCCACTCCTTCACGTCGATAGCCGCCACCGATGGTGTGTTGATACGCCCTCAACTGTTGACGGGCATACGTGACATCGACCGTACGTCCATGACCGTCACGGTGGAGGCGGGCACCCCGCTCAAGAGACTCAACGCCGCCCTCGCGCGCGAGGGCCTGTCGCTCACCAACATGGGCGACATCATGGAACAGACCGTCTCCGGGGCCACCAGCACGGGCACGCACGGCACGGGCCGGGAGTCGGGCTCGATCGCCGCGCAGATCAGGGCACTGGAACTCGTGACGGCGGACGGCTCGGTGCTCACCTGCTCCGAGCAGGAGAACCCGGACGTCTTCGCGGCGGCCCGCGTCGGCCTGGGCGCCCTCGGCATCGTCACCGCCCTCACCTTCGCCGTGGAACCGCTGTTCCTGCTCACCGCGCGCGAGGAACCGATGCCCCTCGAGCGCGTCCTCGCCGAGTTCGACCAGCTGTGGGCCGAGAACGAGCACTTCGAGTTCTACTGGTTCCCGCACACCGGCAGCACCAACACCAAGCGCAACAACCGCAGCGCCGGCCCCGAGCGGCCGGTGGGCCGGCTGGCCGGCTGGTTCGAGGACGAGTTCCTCTCCAACGGCGTCTTCCAGGTGGCCCAGTGGGCCGGCCGCGCCGCTCCCGCCACCGTCCCGGCGATCGCCCGGATCTCCAGCAGGGCGCTGTCCGCGCGGACGTACACGGACATCCCGTACAAGGTCTTCACCTCCCCGCGCCGGGTCCGGTTCGTGGAGATGGAGTACGCCGTCCCGCGCGCGGCCCTGACCGACACGCTGCGCGAACTCAAGGCCGTGGTCGACCGCTCGGGCCTGCGGGTGAGTTTCCCGGTGGAGGTGCGCACCGCGCCGGCCGACGACATCACCCTGTCGACCGCTTCGGGCCGGGACAGCGCCTACATCGCCGTGCACATGTTCCGGGGCACGCCCTATCAGGCGTACTTCACCGCCGCCGAGCGCGTCCTCACCGCGCACGAGGGACGCCCGCACTGGGGCAAGGTCCACACACGCGACGCGGATTACCTCGCCCGGGTGTACCCGCGCTTCGGCGAGTTCACCGCGCTGCGCGACCGTCTCGACCCGGAGCGGCTCTTCCAGAACGACTACGTGCGCAGGGTGCTCGGCGCGTAGGTGCCGAACTGGCCCGGCGTCCGTGGCACTTGACTGCCCCGGGGTCCACGGGCGAAACCATGGGACCGTCTTCAGGGCAGCGCGTGACGTTCGCCACGTACGAGATCGCGAGAAGCGGTTGCGCGCGGCCAAGTCGCAGCCCCAGGGAGAAGTTGGGCGGCGCGCCGATCCACGCACTTGGCCCGAATGGAGTACTGTGACGAGCCCTGGGTCCGGCCTCCCACCAGGGTGCCCGCGGGCTTGCAGGAGCCGCCGGGAGGAGGCTGGTTGCACAGGGTGACGCGATTGGTCACTTTGCGTTGCGAACAGGTAACCGTGCCATAACGGCGGCCCCGGGCTCGTGCCCGACACGCCGGGCAACTCGGCAAGGTTGTGGCAGGCTGAACCCGGGCAGGCCACACTCGACTAGCGGAAGCAGCGACGCACGTGACGTCGGCAGGCACCACCCGGGAGGTCCCCATGCCCGAACTGCGTGTCGTGGCCGTCTCGAATGACGGCACACGGCTGGTGCTGAAGGCTGCCGATTCCACGGAGTACACACTTCCGATCGACGAGCGGCTGCGCGCCGCCGTGCGCGGCGACCGGCCCCGCCTCGGGCAGATCGAGATCGAGGTCGAGAGCCATCTGCGCCCGCGTGACATCCAGGCGCGGATACGGGCCGGTGCCACCGCGGAGGAGGTCGCGCAGCTCGCCGGCATCCCCGTCGACCGGGTACGGCGCTTCGAGGGGCCCGTGCTGGCCGAGCGCGCCTTCATGGCGGAGCGGGCCCGCAAGACCCCCGTCCGCCGCCCCGGTGAGAACTCCGGCCCGCTGCTCGGCGAGACCGTCCAGGAGCGGCTGCTGTTGCGCGGCGCCGAGAAGGACACCGTGCAGTGGGACTCCTGGCGCCGCGACGACGGCACCTGGGAGGTGCTGCTCGTCTACCGGGTCGCGGGCGAACCGCATTCGGCCAGCTGGACGTACGACCCGCCCCGGCGGCTCGTCCAGGCCATGGACGACGAGGCGCGCTCGCTGATCGGTGAGTCGGACGACCTCGCCGTACCCGAACCGAGCTTCCCCTTCGTCCCGCGCATCGCCCGGCTGCCGCGCGAGCGGTCGATGGACCGCGCGCTCGAGCGGGTCGACCGGGAGCGGCTCAGCCTGCCCTCGCAGGCGTCCGAGCCGGCCGAGGAGAGCACGGCCGAACGCGACTCGCTGACCAGCCTGCTGGAGGCCGTGCCGAGCTTCCGGGGCGACCTGGTGGTCCCGGAGAGCGCCGCGGAGTCCGTGGAGGAGACCGACGACGAGCCCGCCGCCGAGGACCCCCCGGCACCCGCAGCGTCGGCCGGTTCCGCCTACGCCGACGTCCTCATGCCGCGCTCCGTCGGTAGTCACCGCGACCGGCTCGTCGGCGCGACCGACCGGCAGGCCGAGGCCGACGGCGTCCGCCCCGGCCGCCGCGCCGCCGTGCCGAGCTGGGACGAGATCGTGTTCGGTACCCGCCGCAAGAAGCAGGAGTAGGTCTCCGTACCGGGTGAGGGGGCACGCGCGCGTGTCCCCTCACCCGGCTGCCCTACTGCGGGTCCGCGCCCACCGCCACCGGGCGGGACGGGTCCGCGGACCACTCGGACCAGGAGCCCACGTACAGGGCCGCCGGAACACCCGCCACCGCCAGGGCGAGCACCTCGTGGGCGCCCGAGACGCCCGAACCGCAGTAGACACCCACCTCGGTGTCATCCGAGACGCCCAGGGCCTTGAAGCGGTCCTTGAGTTCCGCCGCGGGCAGGAAGCGGCCGTCGGGACCCACGTTCTCCGTCGTGGGCGCCGACACCGCGCCCGGGATGTGCCCGCCGACCCGGTCGACCGGTTCCACCTCACCGCGGTACCGCTCCCCCGCGCGCGCGTCCAGGAGCACGCCCGTGCGGGCCAGGGCCGCGGCCGCGTCCGCGTCCAGCAGCCCCGTGGTCGCGGGCGCGGGCCGGTAGTCGCCCTCGGCCGGGGCGGCCGTCCCGGTGGACAGCTCGCCCTGCCAGGACGGCAACCCGCCGTCGAGCACCCGCACGTCCGGGTGACCCGTCCAGCGCAGCAGCCACCACGCGCGCGCGGCGGCCCAGCCCTGGCCGCCGTCGTACACGACCACCGGCCGGTGCGACGACACGCCCGCGCGGCGCATCGCGGCACCGAACTCCGCGAGGTCGGGCAGCGGATGGCGGCCGTTCGCGCCGGGCGCGGCGGCCAGCTCCCGATCCAGGTCGACGAAGGCGGCGCCGGGGATGTGCCCGGCCGTGTACGCGGCCCGGCCGTCGAAGGCCGGCGCGCCCCCCGCCTTCGCCAGGCTCAGCTGCCAGCGGACGTCCAGCAGCACGGGCGGGTTCGCCCCGGACAGCTCGTCCGCGAGTCGGGTCGCGGTGATGATGGCTCTCATGGCGTCCATCCATACGCCAGGGGTGGCCGCGGCGTCCAGGTCCGGCTACTCTGCTCCGCCGGACAGGTTCGGTCACATGGAGTATGCGATCGGGCACGGGCCGTACAGTCGGCGGACACCGGCCGGCCCTCGTCAGGAAGCAGCGAAAGACGGCAATCGGGCATCTTTGCGGAGGAGACGCCGGGCGGCGCGGTACGGCCCCGCGGCACCGCGGAGGATGCGGGTACCGGCACGGGCGTGCGCGCCGGCGGCGCGGACACCCTTCCGGGGAGCGGAAGCGACACGGCCACCGTGAAGGGGCCGGGGAGAGAGTGATCGATGACCGAGGCACGGGAACCGGCCGGTCCGCACGCGCGGCGCGCGCCCGGCACACCCTGCTGGGTGAGCCTGATGGCGCACGGGCTGGACGCCACCGAGGAGTTCTACGGTGAGCTGTTCGGCTGGGAGTTCCTGCCGGGCCCGCAGCAGCTCGGCCCGTACGTGCGGGCGCTGCTCGACGGGCGGGAGGTGGCGGGCATGGGCCACCTGCCGCCGGACCGCCGGCTTCCGGTCGCCTGGACGCCGTATTTCGCCTCGGACGACGTGGACCGGACGGCCGACGCGGTGCGGCTGTGCGGCGGGACGGTGGCCGTCGGCCCGCTGGACGCCGCCGAGGCGGGCCGCATGGTGATCGCCTCCGACCCCTCCGGGGCGGTGTTCGGGATCTGGCAGGGCTCCGCGCATCTCGGCACGGCGATCACCGGCGTGCCCGGCACCCCCGTCTGGAACGAGCTGCTCACCTTCGAGACGGAGAGCGTCGCCAAGTTCTACACGAGCGTGTTCGGCTACGAGGAGGAGCCGGTGGTCTCCCCCGACTTCGACTACGTGACCCTGCGCCTGGGTGACCGGCCGGTGGCCGGCCTGCACGGGGTGGGCCACGCCATGCCCCGGGACCGGGGACCGCACTGGCGGACGTACTTCGAGGTCGCCGACGTCGACGAGACGCTGCGGCAGGTGACCGGTCTGGGCGGCCGGATCCTCAGGGCGGCCCACGACGGCCCGCACGGGCGGGTGGCGACGGTCGCGGACCCGGAGGGCGCCGAGTTCTCGGTGGTCCGCGACCCGGGCTGATCCCTCAGGCGGACGCGACCGGCAGGACGTCCGGGGACAGGGCCGCCGCGCGGGCCGACGCGGCGGTCATCCGGCGCCGGTGGTGGCGGCGGCACAGCACCTCGTAACCGACCTCGCCCGCGGACTGGTTGACATCGCCCACAACGACCTGGGCGCCCTCGACCACCATCGCGCCCCCGACCGTGCGGGCGTTGTGCGTGGCGCGGGCGCCGCACCAGCACAACGCCTCCACCTGGAGGACCTCGATCCGGTCGGCCAGCTCCACGAGCCGCTGCGAGCCGGGGAAGAGCTTGGAGCGGAAGTCGGTGGTGATGCCGAAGGCGAACACGTCCAGGCCGAGGTCGTCCACCACGCGCGCGAGCTGGTCGATCTGCCCGGGCGCGAGGAACTGCGCCTCGTCCGCGATCACATAGTCGGCCCGGCCGCCCTGGGAGAGGTGGTCCACGAGGTACGCGTACAGGTCCTGGCCGTCCTCGACCTCCACCGCGTCGGTGACCAGCCCGAGCCGGGAGGACAGCTTGCCCTCACCCGCGCGGTCGTCCCGGGTGAAGATCATCCCGGCGAGGCCGCGCGCCGAGCGGTTGTGCTCGATCTGGAGAGCCAGCGTCGACTTCCCGCAGTCCATCGTTCCGGAGAAGAAGACCAGCTCGGGCATGAGGAGTGGAACACCTTTCGGTGAGTGGCGGGGCGGGGACCGTCAGGAGCGTACTTCGAGGAGCGGCACCAGTTGCTCGGCGGGGGTCATCGAACCGTGGTTGCCGACCAGCGCCGACTCCTTGGGCTCCCACTCGGAGGCGATCAGCAGGACGTCGTCGTGCGCGGCGGCGACCACGTCCCCGATCCGCGGGTACACGCGCTCGTCCACCTGCGGCCCGAACCAGCCCGCCGCGACGGCCTCGTCGCGCGAGGCCACCCAGAACTGTTCTCCGAGCACCTCGCGCCAGCAGGTCAGGACGTCGTTCTCGGCGCCCGGCACGGCGTACACGTGCCGGGCCCGGCCCTCGCCACCCAGCAGCGCGACCCCGGCGCTCAGCTCCCAGTCCTCGTCGAAGTCGATGCGGTGCCGCTCGTCGAACGGGATGTCGACCATGCCGTGGTCGGCGGTCACGTACAGCGCGCTGCGCGGCGGCAGTTGCTCGGCGAGGCGCTGGACGAGCCGGTCGACGTACATGAGCTGGCCGCGCCAGGTGTCGGAGGCGATGCCGTACCGATGCCCGGAGCCGTCCAGTTCGGCGTAGTACGTGTACACCAGCGCGCGGTCCCCGGCGGCCAGCTGCGCGGCGGCGAGGTCCATGCGCTCCTCGCCGGTGAGCCGGCCGTGGAAGGTGCCGCCGCTGAGCGCCACCTTGGTGAGCGGGGTGTGCTGGAAGGCGGGCGAGGACACCTGCGCGGCGTGCACCCCCGCCCGCTGGGCCAGCTGGAACACGGTGGGGTACGGCTGCCAGGGGTGCGGCGGGGTGTACGGGTACCAGCGGAGCTGGTTCATCAGCTCGCCGGTGTCCGGGTTGCGTACGGCGTACCCGGGCAGGCCGTGGGCGCCGGGCGGCAGGCCGGTGCCCACGGAGGCGAGGGAGGTGGCGGTGGTCGCGGGGTAGCCGGCGGTGAGCGGGCGTCCGGTGCCGCCGCGCGAGCTGCCGAGCAGGGAGGTCAGGTACGGGGCCTCGTCCGGGTGGGACCTGAGCTGTTCCCAGCCCAGCCCGTCGATCAGGAACACGCAGACCCGGTCGGCCGCGGTCAGTTCCGTGATCGTGGCGCTCAGGCCGGGGACGCCCATACCGGCGGCCACGGTGGGCAGCAGGTCGGCGAGGGAGCCGGTGCCGTACTCGGGCAGCGGCGCGGTGTCCAGGGCGAGGGGTTCGAAATCGTCCCAGGTCGAGAACTGGGACATCAGCGGGTGAAGTCCGCGGTCGCCTCCGAGATGGCCTGCGCGAAGGCGAGCGCCTGGCGCACCGTCTCCGGGCCGTCCCCGGCCTCGCTGACGCGCAGGCTGAGGTCGTCCGCCGTGGAGTTGCCCGTGTAGCCGTGGTCGGCGTCGCACTGGGGGTCGCCGCAGGCGGCGGGCTCCAGGTCGATGCGGCTGACCGCGCCCCAGCCGATGGTCAGCACGACCTCGCGGGGCAGCGTGCCCGGCGTGTACTGCTCGGGGTTGGCCACCACCCGGCTGACCACGACCGACGAGATCCGGCCGAGCTTGACGGACTCGGTGGAGGTGGTGGCGTACGGCGTCGGGGAGGTGGTGTCGGCGGCCTGCTCGTCGGTGTGGCTGACGATGAACCGGTTGCCGGTGAGGACCAGGACCGTCACATGCCGGCGCACCTCGTTCTGGTCGAACGTCGTCTCCTGGTGGACCAGGTACGACCGGATGGGTTCGCCGCCCACGGCGGCCTCCACCGCGTCGGCCACGAGGGCCGGGTAGTAGCCGCTGCGCTCGATCGCCGCGCGCAGCCCCTGGGTCGTCGTACTGGTCTTGGCCATGGCGTCCATCCTAATCCGTGGGCGGAGGCGGTCCGGGCCAGTCGCGCGGACGGGCGGCGGCCGTGCCGAGGTCCTCCGCGCGGGACCTGGCACGAGCCCCGGCCGGGCCTCCGGCCGCTCCGCGGCGATCGGACAGGAGGCGGGTTCCGGTCCACCGGCGTCCGCCTCGAACGCGACGAGGAGGGGGCGCTTCCTCGCCCGGTGCCCGCGCGAGCCGCGCCCTCCCGTCGGTCGTGGGCGGATGGAAGCCGGACGCTTGAAGAGCCGTACGGGCAGGAGACGAGGACGGGACCGACAGAGACCACCTCCAGGCCTCCACGCGCCCCCCGCTCAGTAGGCCGGCAACGTGCGCGGGCCCAGGTCGTCACGGGCGGGCGGAGGCGCGAGCCGTACGGTGGCGCCGAGGACGCTCACGCCCTGCGGGGCGACGACGACGGGCTCCAGGGTGACCGCGACCACCTCCGGATGGTCGTCGACCAACCGGGACACCCGCAGCAGCAGCCGCTCCAGCCCGGGGGTGTCGACGGGCGTGGAGCCGCGCCAGCCGAACAGCAGCGGTGCGGTGCGGATGGACCGCACGAGCGAGGCCGCCTCCCGGTCCGTGACGGGAACCAGGCGGTGCGCCATGTCCCCGAGCAGCTGCGAGGCCGCCCCGGCGAGTCCGAAGGACAGCACGGCCCCGGCTGCCGGATCGATCACGGCCCGCACGACCGTGTCGACCCCGCGCGGCGCCATCCCCTGCACCACCGGCCGCAGCTCCTCCGGCTGCCCGAACAGCTCCGCCAACTCGGCGTAGGCTCGGCGCAGTTGCTCCTCGTCCGCGAGGTCCAGGCGTACGCCGCCCAGGTCGGCGCGGTGTCTGAGGTGCGGGGCGGTGGCCTTGAGGGCCACGGGGTAGCCGAGCGCATGAGCGGCCTCGGCGGCGGCGTCCGCAGTGGGTGCGGGGAGCGCCCGGCGGACGTGGACGCCGTACTTCTCGAGCAGCTCGCAGGTCTCGGCGGCCGGGATCGTCAGCCCCTCCCCGCGCGCGAGCAGCTCGCCGATCAGGCGGGCGGCGCCCTTCTCGTCGATGTCGTCGTACTCCGGCACCTTCCCGGGATCGGTCGCCTCCCGGCGCCACTGCGCGTACTTGACGGCTTCGGAGAGTGCGCGGACGGCGCGCTCGGCGGCGGGGTAGGCGGGGATGAGGCGGGTCCCCTCCGGCGGGACGGGCGGGGCGTCCGCGCCCGTCCCCCCGGCCTCCGGCGCGGTACGGGCCGCCGTGCCCGCCGTCGCGGTGGGCGGTCGTTCCGCGAGGCGGTGGACGGGACGCTCACCGCCCTCGGGGCCGGGCGTCCGGTCGGCGGCCCCGGGCGCGGTGCTCGCCGCCGCCGACAGCGCTTCGGCCAGCCCGCCGAGTTCCACGTGCACCACCAGGACCGGCTTTCCGGGCACGGCGGCCGAGGCCGACCGCAGCGCCGCCGCCAGTTCGGCGTCCCCCGGCGACGCCTCCCCGATGGCGGGGATGGCGGTGACCACGACGGAGTCGCAGGTGTCGTCCGCCAGCGCGGCCGACAGCGCCCGGTGGAAGTCCTCCGCCGTCGCCCCGGTCGTCAGGTCCACCGGCCGCGCCGGCCGCAGTCCCTCGGCCAGACACCGGTCGTACGTCAGTACGCCCAGCGACTCGGAGTTGCCGAGGATCGCCACGCGCGGCCCGGCGGGCAGCGGCTGCCGGGCGAGCAGCAGGCCGGCGTCGACCAGCTCGGTGATCGTGTCGACCCGGATCACCCCCGCCTGCCGGAGCAGCGCGGAGACGGTCGCGTGGGGCAGCCGCGTGGCCCGTACCGCGTGCCCCTGCGGGGCCGTCCCGGTGCCCTGCACCACCACCAGCGGCTTGGCCGCCGCCGTCCGCCGGGCGAGGCGGGTGAACTTGCGGGGGTTGCCGATGGACTCCAGGTACATGAGGACGACATCGGTCTCGGGGTCGTCGTACCAGTACTGGAGGACGTCGTTGCCCGAGACGTCCGCGCGGTTCCCGGCGGAGACGAGGGTGGACACACCCGTGACCCCGGTGACCCCTCCGCCGCGCCGGTGCAGCCGGGACAGCAGGGCGATGCCGATGGCCCCGGACTGGGCGAACATCCCGATGCGGCCGGGGCGGGGCATCTGAGGGGCGAGCGAGGCGTTCAGCCGGACGTCCGCGGCGGTGTTGATGATCCCGAAGGCGTTGGGGCCGATGAGCCGCATGCCGTACGCGCGTGCGGCCCGCACCAGGGCCCGCTGCCGCTCCCGTCCTTCGGCACCGCTCTCGGCGTATCCGGCGGAGAGCACCACAAGCCCCTGGACGCCATGTTCCCCGCACTCGGCGACCACGGCGGGCACGTGCTCGGCCGGTACGGCGACGACGGCCAGGTCCACGGGCCCTTCGATGTCCCGCACCGACCGGTACGCGGCCACCCCGTCGACCTCCCGGAGATCTTCGGGGAAGGCCGTGTTCACGGCGTGCAGCCGGCCCGGGAACCCGGCGTCGCGAATGTTGCCGAGGACGCTGCGGCCCACCCCGCCGGGGGCGCGGCCCACGCCGACGACCGCCACGGATCCGGGCGCGAGGAGCCGCCGTACCGAGCGGGCCTCGGCGCGCTGCTCCCGCGCGCGCTGCACGGCCAGCGAGCGGTCGGTGGGTTCGAGGCCGAACTCCAGCCGGACGACGCCGTCCTCGAAACTGCGCTTCTGGGTGTAGCCGGCGTCCGTGAACACCTTGATCATCCTGCTGTTGGCGGGCAGCACCTCGGCGGCGAAGCGGCGGATGCCCCGCTCGCGGGCGACCGCCGCGATGTGTTCCAGCAGGGCGGAGGCGACCCCGCGGCCCTGGTGGGCGTCCTGGACGAGGAAGGCGACCTCGGCCTCGTCGGCGGGCCCGGAGGCGGGCATGCCGTCGGCGCCGATGCGGTCGTAGCGTACGGTGGCGATGAACTCGCCGCCGATGGTGGCCGCGAGTCCCACCCGGTCCACAAAGTCGTGGTGCGTGAAGCGGTGGACGTCCTTGGCGGAGAGCCGCGGGTAGGGCGCGAAGAAGCGGTAGTACTTCGACTCGTCCGAGACCTGCTCGTAGAAGCTGACCAGGCGGTCGGCGTCATCGACGGTGATGGGCCGGATGCGCGCGGTACCCCCGTCGCGCAGCACCACGTCCGCCTCCCAGTGGGCGGGGTACTCGTGCCGGTCCTGCCGGTCCGCCGGGGTCTGCATGGGCCCCAGAGTACGGCTCGCGTACGACAACGTCGCGAGGCAGTCTGTGGAGGACGACACGCCGGACCGAGGCCGCGGTCCGACGGCACGCGCGGGGGACGAAAGGTCCGCCCCGGGCACGCTTCACGATATGGGAAACTGGTCTAGACAACCCTGAGTACTGAAGGGCAGCATCACATGGCTGAGCGCCGCGTCAACGTCGGCTGGGCCGAGGGCCTCCACGCCCGCCCCGCTTCCATCTTCGTCCGAGCCGCCACGGCCACAGGCGTCCCGGTGACGATCGCCAAGGCCGGGGGCGACCCCGTCAACGCGGCCTCCATGCTGGCCGTCCTGGGCCTGGGCGCCCAGGGGGGCGAGGAGATCGTCCTCGCCTCGGACGCCGAGGGCGCGGACGCCGCCCTCGACCGTCTGGCCAAGCTGGTCTCCGAGGGCCTCGAGGAGCTCCCCGAGACCGTCTGAGCCTCCCCGCGCAGAGCGCCGGAGCCGCGTTCGCCCTCCGGGGCGGCGCGGCTCCGGCGTTTCCGCGCACGCTCCGCACGGTATTGCGCCGGCTCACGGCCGGCGCGCGCCGGACCCCCCTCGCGAATTCAGGGGAAGTGGAATTCGGGCAGGCATTCAGGCAGGCATTCAGGCAGGCATTCAGGCAGCGGAATATTCGCCCGACAATGCCTCTCCTTTGTATACGGCGTCCGTGTTAATTACGCGGGCCCGTCATGTTTACGTCCCGTTGCGAAGTCCTCACACGCTCCGGGGCGCCAGGAAGCCGCAGCCGGTGGCCGCCGGTGGCGCGCTCGGCGTGCAGCGCGGTGAGCGCCCGCGCGCGCTCGCCGTCCCCCCGCGCCACCGCGTCCACGATCGCCCCGTGCTCCGCCCACGACTCCACCGGGACGAGGGGCGTCGCCACCGCGTACATCCAGGCGATCTTGTGCCGCAGCTGGGTGAGCGCCGAGGTCAACGAGGGGCTGCCGGAGGCCTGGGCGAGCGTCTCGTGGAACCAGCCGCCCAGCGCGCGCAGGTCCTCCCCGCCACCCCTTCTGGCCCGCTCCTGGCCCAGCCGGACCAGTCCGCGCAACACCTTCAGATGGGCCTCGGTGCGCCGCTGCGCGGCCCGGGCGGCCCCCAGCGGCTCCAGCAGCAGCCGCATCTCCAGCAGGTCGGCGGCCTCCTGCTCGGTCGGTTCGGCCACGCACGCGCCCGCGTGCCGGCGTGTCACCACGAAGCCCTCCGCCTCCAGGGTGCGCAGGGCCTCGCGGACGGGGACGCGCGAGACGCCGTAGCGGCGGGCCAGCACTTCCTCGGTGAGGCGGCTGCCGCGTTCGTGGACACCGGCGACGATGTCGTCCCGGACAGCGGTGCACACCGAGTGCGCCGGAATACGCATGACCGACCTCCGCCTCAATACCCGTGAAAACGCCGACGATGGACGTGTGTTCCCGTGACTCTATTCCAATGGACGCGAATTTCCGACGGCCGGGCGTCATCCATGGATATATTTTGGTCAGCGGGTCCGGCGGGCACCGGAAGGAAACGACGGAAAAAGGCGAAAGCCCCGGCTCGGTGGGCCGGGGCTTGGCAGGGAAGTGCGGGTGTCCGTCCGGTCAGACGTTCACGCCGTGCTTGCGGAGGTAGGCGACGGGGTCGACGTCCGAGCCGTAGTCGGGCGTCGTACGGGCCTCGAAGTGCAGGTGGGGGCCCGTGACGTTGCCGGTCGCGCCCGACACGCCGATCTGCTGCCCCGGGACGACCTTCTGGCCCACCGTGACACCGATGGACGACAGGTGGCCGTACTGGGTGTACATGCCGTCGGCCATCCGGAGCACGATCTGGTTGCCGTACGCGCCGCCCCAGCCCGTGGAGACGACCGTGCCGGAACCCACCGCGTGGACGGAGGTGCCGCTGGCCGCGTGGAAGTCGATGCCGGTGTGCGAACCGGAGGACCACAGGGAGCTGCTGGCCTGGTAGGCCGTGGAGACGTACGAGTGCGCGATCGGGATGACGAAGGCGTTCAGCCGCTTGCGCTCGGCCTCGCGGGCGGCGCGGACCCGCGCCTCGCGGACCTCCTGGGCCCTCTTGGCGGCCGCCTTCTCCGCGGCCGCCTCGGCCGCCTTCTGCTCGGCGGCCTGCTGCTGGGCGGCGGCCTGCGCGTCGATCTGCTCGGCGACGTCGTCGTTCACGGTGAGGACCGGGGTGAGGCCGGTCTGCTCCACGGAGCCGTCGGCGGCGAGCGCGGGGGACGCGGCGAGGGTGCCGATGACGCCGGTGGTGGTGAGGGCCGCGACACCCGCCGCCTGAGCGGTGGTGCGCTTGACCCGGCCGGGCTTGCGGTGCTTCCCGGTGGCGCACATGAACGCCATGAAGTGGCTGGTCCTTTCCTTCCCTCTCGCCTACCGGGTTAGCTGACGGGTTCGGAGCAGGAAGGTCTCCTACGGGCCCCCTCGCTCGCGCGCGGGCGCCCGATTCACCCCAGGGACGATGGGTCCCCGGCTCCCCTGGCTCGCGCCGTACGGGGACTCGGCGATGACTGTCCGGTGCCGCGGCTGCGGCGCACTGCCTGACGAACAGCCGGGATGACGCTACGGCGGTCCGCTCCCCTCCTCAAACAGATCCGGGTTTTTGTAGCGCATCCCACAGGGCAGACAGGCAACCTCCGCCCCAAAACGGGCATCTGAGTGAACGAGTGGAACCGCAGGGGCCCTGACGACCCGTAGGTCGGCAGGGCCCCTCGCGCGCGCGTACGCCTTCGCGTCCGCCGGCGCGTCTACTCCGCGGCGACGACGGTGACTTCGCCGATGCCGAGCGCCTCGACCGGCTCCTTGATCTGGGACGCGTCACCGACGAGGACCGTCACCAGGCGGTCCACCGGGAAGGCGTTCACCACGGCAGCGGTGGCCTCCACCGTGCCCGTGGCGGCCAGCCGCTGATACAGCGTCGCCTGGAAGTCGTCGGGCAGGTGCTGCTCGACCTGGTCGGCCAGCGTGCTCGCGACGGCCGCTGCGGTCTCGTACTTCAGCGGCGCCACGCCGACGAGGTTCTGCACGGCGACGTCCCGCTCCGCGTCGGTCAGACCTTCCGCCGCGAGCGTGCGCAGCACCTTCCACAGATCGTCCAGCGCCGGGCCGGTGTTCGGCGTGTCCACCGAGCCGCTGATGGCGAGCATCGCCGCGCCCGTGCCGTCCGGCGCCGAGCGCAGGACCTGACCGAAGGCGCGCACCCCGTAGGTGTAGCCCTTCTCCTCGCGCAGGACGCGGTCCAGGCGGGAGGTGAGGGTGCCGCCGAGGCAGTACGTGCCGAGCACCTGGGCGGGCCAGACCCGGTCGTGCCGGTCGGCCCCGACGCGGCCGATGAGCAGCTGCGTCTGGACGGCACCGGGCCGGTCCACCACGATCACGCGCCCGGTGTCGTCGGCGGTCACCGGCGGCACGGGCCGGGGCTCGCCCGGGGTGCCGGTCCAGGTGCCCAGGGTGTCGGCGAGCAGCGCGTCCAGATCGGCGCCGGTCAGGTCCCCGACGACGACCACGGTGGCCGTGGCCGGCCGCACATGGCGGTCGTAGAAGGCGCGTACGGCCGCCGCGTCGATCTTCGCGACCGTCTCCTCGGTGCCCTGGCGGGGGCGGGACATGCGCGAGTCCGCCGGGAACAGCTCCCTGGACAGTTCCTTGGCGGCCCGGCGCGCCGGGCTGGCCAGCTCGTGCGGGATCTCGTCCAGGCGGTTGCGGACCAGCCGTTCGACCTCGCTCTCGGCGAAGGCGGGCGCGCGCAGGGCGTCGGCGAGCAGGCCGAGGCCCCTGGCCAGCCGGGAGGCCGGGACCTCCAGGCCGAGCCGGACGCCGGGGTGGTCGGCGTGCGCGTCGAGCGTGGCGCCCGCGCGCTCCAGCTCGGCGGCGAACTCCTCGGCCGAGTGCCTGTCGGTGCCCTCCGAGAAGGCCCGCGCCATGATCGTGGCGACGCCGTCCAGGCCGGCGGGCTCGGCGTCCAGCGGCGCGTCCAGCAGCACCTCCACGGCGACGACCTGCTGGCCGGGGCGGTGGCAGCGCAGCACGGTCAGGCCGTTGCCGAGAGTGCCGCGCTCGGGGGCCGGGAACGCCCAGGGCCTGGCCTCACCGGGCTGCGGCTGGGGGTGGAACTCCATGGTGGCGAGCTCGCTCACTTGGCCGTCTCCTCGTTCTCGGTCTCGTCGCGGCCCGCCTCTACGGTCGCTTGCTGCTCCGGGTCCCCTGGGACCTCGGTGTCCTCGACGGCCTCCGGGGACTTCGGCTCGTAGACGAGGACCGCGCGGTTGTCGGGGCGCAGCCGGGCCTCGGCGACCTGCCGCACCTCCTCGGGGGTCACTTCCAGGACGCGCCGCACCGCGGTGAGGGCGAGCTGCGGGTCGCCGAACAGGACGGCGAAGCGGCACAGTTCGTCGGCGCGGCCCGCGACCGTGCCGAGCCGGTCCAGCCACTCGCGCTCCAGCTGGGCCTGGGCGCGCTCCATCTCCTCGGGCGTGGGACCCTCCTCGGCGAACCGGGCCAGCTCCTCGTCGACGGCGGCCTCGATGACCGGCACCTCGACGTCACCGGACGTCTTCACGTCCAGCCAGCCCATCGAGGGCGCGCCGGCCAGGCGCAGCAGGCCGAAGCCGGCCGCGACGGCCGTACGGTCGCGGCGCACCAGCCGGTTGTACAGCCGGGAGGACTCGCCGCCGCCGAGGACGGTCAGGGCGAGGTCGGCGGCGTCGCACGCGCGCGTGCCGTCGTGCGGCAGCCGGTAGGCGGCCATCAGGGCGCGCGCCGGGACATCCTCCACGAGGACCTCGCGCAGCTGCTCACCGATGACGTCCGGCAGGGAACCGTCGCGGGGCTCGGGCTTGCCGTCGTGGGCGGCGATGGAACCGAAGTACTTCTCGACCCAGGCGAGGGTCTGCTCGGGGTCGATGTCGCCGACCACGGACAGCACCGCGTTGTTCGGCGCGTAGTAGGTGCGGAAGAACCGGCGAGCGTCCTCCAGGGTGGCCGCGTCCAGGTCCGCCATCGAGCCGATCGGCGTGTGGTGGTAGGGGTGGCCCTCCGGGTAGGACAGGGCGGTCAGCTTCTCGAAGGCGGTGCCGTAGGGCACGTTGTCGTACCGCTGGCGGCGCTCGTTCTTGACGACGTCCCGCTGGTTCTCCATGGACTCGTCGTCCAGGGCGGCCAGCAGGGAGCCCATGCGGTCGGCCTCCAGCCAGAGCGCCAGCTCCAGCTGGTGGGCGGGCATGGTCTCGAAGTAGTTGGTGCGCTCGAAGCTGGTGGTGCCGTTGAGCGAGCCGCCCGCGCCCTGCACCAGCTCGAAGTGGCCGTTCCCCGTGACCTGCCCGGATCCCTGGAACATCAGGTGCTCGAAGAGGTGAGCCAGGCCGGTTCGCCCCTTGACTTCGTGACGGGAACCGACGTCGTACCAGAGGCAGACCGCCGCCACGGGGGTCAGGTGGTCCTCGGAGAGCACCACGCGCAGACCGTTGGCCAGGCGGTGCTCGGTCGCTGTCAGGCCCCCGGAGCCTGCCTCGGCTGTGGTCGTGTGACCCATGGGCATGTACGTCCCTTCGCGAGCGGAGGCGGTCGTAGAAACCGCGGATTTCCTGCCGTTCCCGCCACTGTATGCAAAGCGTGCGGGGCCCCGGCGACGTTCCCGCGGGACGTACGCCCACAGCGGATCGCGTAGCCTGCGTGCGACCCGTCTCCGGAGGGCTTGCCGGCACCGGCCGGGCCGACGGAGACCGGGTCGTGGCCCGGGCTGTCAGTGCGGCGGTCCACAATGGTCCGCGTCAGATCAGTCAGTCGCTTCAGCAAGGAGCCGGCAGCGATGGCCCGCCGCAGCACGAAGACCCCGCCGCCCGACGATTCGTACGAGGAGCGGATCCTCGACATCGACGTCGTGGACGAGATGCGTGGCTCCTACCTCGAGTACGCCTACTCGGTCATCTACTCGCGTGCCCTGCCGGACGCCCGTGACGGCCTCAAGCCGGTGCACCGCCGCATCGTCTACCAGATGAACGAGATGGGCCTGCGTCCCGAGCGCGGCTACGTGAAGTGCGCGCGCGTGGTCGGCGAGGTCATGGGCAAGCTGCACCCGCACGGCGACGCCTCGATCTACGACGCCCTGGTGCGCATGGCACAGCCGTTCTCCATGCGCGTGCCGCTCGTCGACGGCCACGGCAACTTCGGCTCGCTGGGCAACGACGACCCGCCGGCGGCCATGCGGTACACCGAGTGCCGGATGGCCGAGGCGTCGAGCCTGATGACCGAGTCGATCGACGAGGACACGGTCGACTTCGCGCCGAACTACGACGGCCAGGAGCAGGAGCCGGTGGCGCTGCCGGCCGCCTTCCCGAACCTGCTGGTCAACGGCTCCTCGGGCATCGCGGTCGGCATGGCGACGAACATGCCCCCGCACAACCTGCGCGAGGTCGTCGCCGCCGCCCGCCATCTGATCCGCTACCCCAACGCCGACCTCGACGCGCTGATGAGGCACGTGCCGGGCCCGGACCTGCCCACCGGCGGCCGGATCGTCGGACTCGGCGGCGTCCGTGACGCCTACGCGACCGGCCGCGGCACGTTCAAGATGCGCGCGACGGTCACCGTCGAGACCGTCACCGCCCGCCGCAAGGGCCTTGTCGTCACCGAACTGCCATTCACCGTCGGTCCCGAGAAGGTCATCGCGAAGATCAAGGACCTGGTCAACGCGAAGAAGGTCCAGGGCATCGCCGACGTCAAGGACCTCACCGACCGCGAACACGGCCTGCGCCTGGTCATCGAGATCAAGAACGGCTTCGTGCCCGAGGCGATCCTGGAGCAGCTGTACAAGCTGACGCCCATGGAGGAGTCCTTCGGCATCAACAACGTCGCCCTGGTCGACGGCCAGCCGCTCACCCTGGGCCTGAAGGAGCTGCTGGAGGTCTACCTGGACCACCGCTTCGAGGTGGTCCGGCGCCGCAGCGAGTTCCGCCGTTCCAAGAGGCGGGACCGGCTGCACCTGGTCGAGGGTCTGCTGACCGCGCTGGTCGACATCGACGAGGTCATCCGGATCATCCGTTCCAGCGACAACTCCGCGCAGGCCAAGGGCCGCCTGATGGAGCGGTTCTCGCTGAGCGAGGTGCAGACGCAGTACATCCTCGACACTCCGCTGCGCCGGCTCACCAGGTACGACCGGATCGAGCTGGAGTCGGAACAGGACAGGCTCACCGCGGAGATCGCGGAACTGACCCGCATCCTGGAGTCGGACGCGGAGCTGCGCAAGCTGGTCTCGGCCGAGCTGGCCGCCGTGTCGAAGAAGTTCGGAACCGACCGGCGCACGGTCCTGCTGGAGTCCGCGGGCTCCCCGGCGGCCACCGTGCCGTTGCAGGTGGCCGACGACCCGTGCCGGGTGCTGCTGTCCTCGACGGGATTGCTGGCCCGTACGGCGAGCGTCGACACGTCCCCCGAGGGGGCCGACGCCAGGCGCGTCAAGCACGACGTGATCGTCTCGGCGGTATCGACGACCGCGCGCGGGGTGATCGGCGCGGTGACGTCGGCGGGCCGGCTGCTGCGGATCAACGTCGTCGACCTGCCGCAGCTGCCGGAGACGGCCTCCGCGCCGAACCTCTCCGGAGGCGCCCCGCTGGCGGAGTTCGTCTCCCTGGAGGGCGAGGAGACGGTGGTCTGCCTGACCACGCTGGACGAGTCGTCCCCGGGGCTGGCGATCGGCACCGAGCAGGGTGTCGTCAAACGCGTGGTGCCCGACTACCCGTCCAACAAGGACGAGTTGGAGGTCATCACCCTCAAGGACGGCGACCGGATCGTCGGCGCGGTGGAGTTGCGCACCGGCGACGAGGACCTGGTGTTCATCACGGACGACGCGCAGCTGCTGCGCTTCCAGGCCTCCATCGTGCGCCCGCAGGGCCGTCCGGCGGGCGGCATGACCGGCATCAAGCTCACCGAGGGCGCGAAGGTGATCTCGTTCACGGCGGTCGATCCGGCCGTCGACGCGGTGGTGATCACGGTGGCCGGCTCGCGCGGCACACTGGACGACTCGGTGCAGACGACGGCCAAGCTGACCCCGTTCGACCAGTATCCGCGCAAGGGCCGCGCCACGGGCGGCGTGCGCTGCCAGCGGTTCCTGAAGGGCGAGGACTGCCTGTCGCTGGGCTGGGCGGGCCCGGCTCCCGCGCGCGCGGCGCAGAAGAACGGCACCCCCGCGGAGCTGCCGGAACCCGACCCGCGCCGGGACGGCTCGGGCACGTCGCTGCCGAAGACGGTGGCGGTGGTGGCGGGGCCGGTGGTCTAGGCCCGGGACGGGGCGGTCGTCCCGGCTGCGGTCACGGGGGGAGTGCAGGGGGCCTCGGTTGACGGGGTTGACGGGGCGGGGCCCTGAGCCTCGGTGACCGGGACGGTGGTCAGGGCTCGGTGGCTGGGCGGGGCCCGGAAGCTCGGTGGCGGGGCGGGGCTCGCCGGCCTTGGTGACGGGGCCGGCGCCCCCGGGCCCTCGGTGACGGGGCGGCGCCCGCCTTGGCGACGGGGCCGGTGCTCACGCCTCGGTGGCTGCGCCGATGTCCCAGGCCTCGCTCGCTTCCACGGCCGGCTCCTCCTCGGAGCCCGGCACATACCGCAGCACGCCCCACATTCCGTGCTCGTCGGCGTGCGGGGCGTCGTTCCTGCATGCCTGGAGCGCGTTGCCGAGGGCGTCGGTGTCGATCCCGGAGCCGATCAGCACGAGCTGGGTGAGACGGTCGGCGCCGGCCGTCCAGGGCTCGGGGTAGAAGCGCAGGAACCGGCCGACGGCATGCACAACGTAGCGGTTGAGCGGGTCGTACGGCCCGAAGTCCACGTACCCCTTGATCCGGTACAGCCCCTCGGGACGGCTGTCCAGGAACTCCATGAGCCGGCGGGGTTCCAGGGGTATGCCGGAGGTGAAGGACAGGCTGTCGTAACCGGTGTGCAGATGGCCGGCGCCGGCGTGCTCGTCGTCCGCGCCGGGCTCGTGCAGATCGTCGAAGGACAGCTGCCCGACGCGTTCCCCGACGGGCTTGCAGTCGAAGAGGAGCTCCGGGTCGATGCGGCCGTAGGTGGCGGGGACGACGGCGGCGCGGTCGGTGAGCGAACGGACGAGGTCCAGGACCCGGCCGGCGTCGTCCGCGCGGTCGAGCTTGTTGACGACGACCAGGTCGGCCAGGGCGAGATGCCTGCCGATCTCAGGGTGCTTCGCGCGCGTGTCGTCGAACTCGGCGGCGTCGACGACCTCGACGAGGCCGCCGTAGACGATGCCCGGATGCTCGCTGGCCAGGACCATCCGCACGAGCTCCTGCGGCTCGGCCAGCCCGCTCGCCTCGATGACGATGACGTCGATACCGACGGCGGGCGCGGCCAGCCGGTCCAGGTAGATGTCGAGTTCACCGGCGTCGACGGCACAGCACAGGCAGCCGTTGCCGAGCGAGACGGTGGAGTCGCCGAGGGCGCCCGCGACGGCCATCGCGTCGATCTGGATGGCCCCGAAGTCGTTGACGATCGCCCCGATCCGGCTGCCTCGGCTGCGATGCAGCAGGTGGTTGAGCAGCGTGGTCTTCCCGGAGCCCAGGAAACCGGCGAGCACGACGACCGGGATCTGCCGCGCACCGCGGCTGTTCCCTGAGCTGTTCCCCAACGGGCGACCTCTCTGACGCACCAGCGCGCACCGGCTCGGAGCCCGGCGCGCGGACGAGCATGGACCGAGCGTCCAGGATACGAGCGGGCGGCAGCTTCGGGAAAAGGCAGGTCGGGCCGCCCGGCGGCCGGCCGGGCCGCTCACCCGGGGGCCGGTGGTCCGCTCACCCGGGGGCCGATGGTCCGCTGACCCGGCGGACGGTGGTCCGCTGACCCGGCGGACGGTGGTCCGCTGACCCGGCGGACGGTGGTCCGCTGATCCGGCAGGCCGGGCCGCTCACCCGGCGGGTGATCGATCCGCTCACCGGCGGGGAGGGGCCGGCCCGCCCGCCCGGCGACTACCCGGCCGCCGGCACCGCGGCCACCGGCTCGGGTCCCACGTACCGCGCCACCGGGCGGATGATCTTCGAGTCGGCCGCCTGTTCCAGGACGTTCGCGCTCCAGCCCACCACCCGTCCCGCGGCGAAGGTGGGCGTGAACATCTCCCGGGGCAGGCCGCACTGTTCCATGACCACGCCGGCGTAGAACTCGACGTTCGTGTGCAGTTCACGCCCGGGCTTCAACTCGGCGAGGATCGCCTCCACCCGGCGCTCGACCTCCACCGCGAAGTCCACCCGGGGGCCGCCGAAGCCGAGGGCGATCTCGCGCAGCATCCGCGAACGGGGGTCCTCCGTACGGTAGACGGCGTGCCCGAAGCCCATGATCCGGTCGCCCGCGAGCACCCGCCGCCGTATCCAGGAGTCGATCCGGCCGGGCGTCCCGATCGCGTCCAGCGTGTCCAGGGCCCGGCTGGGCGCGCCTCCGTGCAGCGGCCCGGACAGCGCGCCGACGGCGCCGGTCAGGCAGGCCGCGACATCGGCACCTGTGGACGCGATGACACGGGCCGTGAACGTTGACGCGTTGAATCCATGATCAATGGTTGAGATCAGGTACTGCTCGATCGCACGGGCCCGGCGCGGATCGGGTTCGGAACCGGTGAGCATGTACAGGTAGTTGGCCGCGTGGGAGAGGTCCGTGCGCGGTTCTACGGGGTCCAGTCCCTGGCCGAGCCGGTACAGAGCGGCCAGCAGGGTGGGCACGGCGGCACAGGCCGCCAGGGTGTCGGCGCGCCGCCGGTCCGCGTCGATGTCGTACACCGGCCGGAAACCCCGCGTGGCGCCCAGCAGTGACAGCGCGGTGCGCAGGCCGGCCAGCGGACCGGAGACGCGGCCGGCCTCGGCGATCGCGGGCAGGACCGCGACGACCTCCTCGGGCAGGCGCCGCAGCGCCGCGGTCTGCGCGGCGAAGGCGGCACCGCGCTC
Source organism: Streptomyces sp. Y20 (assembly GCF_043195475.1). Lineage (NCBI taxonomy): Bacteria > Bacillati > Actinomycetota > Actinomycetes > Kitasatosporales > Streptomycetaceae > Streptomyces > Streptomyces sp. Y20. The sequence continues at coordinate 112,652 of NZ_JBIDDP010000002.1, read as the reverse complement.
CGCGCCGGGGAGCGTGCCGTACACCAGGAGGTGCCACACGTCCTCGAAGCCGCGGGTGCGGGCGAGGTCGACGGCCGAGTACTGGCGGTAGTGGTAGAACCCCTCGCGGCCCCGGACGTCACCGATCTCGGTCTCGGTGACGACGACGCCTGCGAGACCGCGCGGAGCGTCGATGAGAGGGGTGGCGGGCCTGTCGACGGTCATGGTTTTCCTCCTGGACTTGCTGCACCCTCTGTGCTTGCTGAACTTGACGCGAACTTGATGCGACTATCCACAGTTGATTCTTAGGCTGTCAATGTTGATTGAATCAATATTCAGGCATCAATGTGTGCAGAGACCGCTACGGTGGGCTGCATGCGCGATCACGAACCCGCTCCGCCGCACCGGCCCGGGCACCGGCTGACCACCAAGGAGGCCGCCGAACTGCTCGGCGTGAAGCCCGAGACGGTCTACGCGTACGTGAGCCGCGGCCTGCTCAGCAGCAGACGCGAATCCGGCGGCCGGGCCAGCACCTTCGAGTCCAGGGAGGTGGAGGCCCTCGCCCGCCGCAACCGACGCGACGCGGCCGGTGGCCCGGGCTCCGGCGGCGACCTCTCCGTGCGCACCCACCTCACGTTGATCGAGCAGGACCGGTACTTCTTCCGGGGCGTGGACGCCGTCGAACTGGCCGTCCGCCACTCCTACGAGGAGGTCGCGGAGTGGTTGTGGACGGGCCGGCTGGTCCCGGGGGTGACGTTCTCCGCACCGCCGACCACCGTCGAGGTGGCTCGCCGCGCGGTCGGCGCCCTCTCCGAGCACGCCTCCCCGACCGACCGGCTGCGGGTGGCGGCGATCGCCGCGGCGGCCGAGGACCCGCTGCGCTTCGACCTGTCCGAGGAGACCGTGCTGAACACGGCACGGACCCTCATCCCCACCCTCGTCGCCGCGCTGCCGCCGGCCCGGCACGACCACAAGGACGAGGGCCCGCTCGCCCACCGCCTGTGGGGACGGCTCACCGGCCGCCCCGCCGACGACGCCTCCCTGCACGTCCTGGACACCGCGCTGGCCCTGCTCGCCGACCACGACCTGGCAGCGTCCACGCTCGCGGTCCGGGTCGCGGCCTCCGCCCGGGCGCACGCCTACGCGGCCGTCTCGGCCGGTCTCGGTGTCCTGGAGGGCCCCCTGCACGGCGCCGCCAGCGGTCTGGCCCACCGGATGCTGCTCGACGTACTCGACCAGGGCACGGCGGTCCCGGTGATCGCCGACGAACTCCGTGCGGGCCGCCGCGTACCCGGGCTCGGCCACCGGCTCTACACCGGTGAAGACCCCCGCGCACGCGTGCTGTTCGACCTCCTGGAGAAGGTCCCGCGCGCGGAGCCCGCGCTGCTCGCCGCCCGCGACATCGTCGCCACGACCGCCCGGCACACCCCGCTGCACGCCAACGTCGACCTGGCCCTCGCCGTGTTCACCGCCTCCAGCGGCATGCCTGCCACGGCCGGCGAGACCCTCTTCGCCGTCGCGCGGACGGCGGGCTGGATCGCGCACGCCCTGGAGGAGTACGGCGAGCGCCCGCTGCGCATGCGCCCGAGCGGCCACTACGTCGGCGCGCGACCGCCGCAGCCCCTCCCGGACTAGGACACGGCCCGGCCGGAAGTCACCTCGGAGGGACTCAGGTTAGGCTCACCTCTGTGAGTAGGTGCGCGACCGTTTCCCGGAGCCTCGACGAGCAGCTTTCCGGCACGGCGGCCACGGCGACGACGTGGCTGCTGCTGGAACAGCCCGGCCCGTGGGGTGTCAAGGCGCTCACTTCGAGCCACCTGGACCCCGCGCTGGGCCGGGCCCTGGAGGTCGCCGCCGCTGGAACAGGCGTACGCGTCGCCCTGATCCGGCGGCCCGGGCCCCACGCGGACCACGGCACCTCCTCGGTCCGCCAGGTGTACGCGGCCCACACCGTTCCCGGACGTGTGTGGTTGCACGGCGCCACCACCCGGGATCCTCAGCGGCTCCTCGGACTCGACTTCGCCGCACTGGGAGCGGGCGACCCCCGTCCCCTCGGCACCGTCCTCGGCGGACGGCCGCACCGCGGCGACCCGCTCGCGCTCGTGTGCACCAACGGCAAGCGCGACCGCTGCTGCGCCCTGCTCGGCCGCCCCCTCGCCGCCGAGCTGGCCGACTCGGGAGTGCGCGGGGTGTGGGAGGTCACCCATCTGGGTGGACATCGTTTCGCGCCGACGGTGCTCGTCCTGCCGTACGGCTACGCCTACGGGCGCGCCGGGGCCCACACCGTTAAGGAGGCCCTGCACGCTGTGCGGGAGGGGCGGGTGGTCGTCGAGGGATGCCGCGGGTGCTCCGCCTGGGACCGGCCCGGGCAGGCGGCCGAACTGGCCGTCCGGTCGGCCGCGGCCGAGTACCGGGCAGGTGTGCTCAGCGTCGTACGGACCGATGGCGCGGCCCCGCGCTGGAAGGTCACCGTCGTCCACGCCGACGGCCGCCGGTGGCGCGTCACCGTGGCTCAGGGCGCGTCGCTGCCGCCCCGGCCGGAGAGCTGCGGCGCGGCGGTGCTCGGTGCGCCCGCGCGGATGGACGTGACGGACGTGCGCGCACTGAGCCGGACGGCACTGGCCAGTTAGGCGGGTGTGCGCGATGGGCAGCAACGGCCGGCTGGACCTGTCAAGCATTGATCAGCACGTCAATAATTGATCAAGAGATCCACGCCACATCCGCTGGGGTGCTCACGGCCGTCCCCCGTACCGTCGGGGTATGAGCCCCACTCCCCCCGCCCGTCGTCTGCGCCTCGGTCTGCCCCGGCGGATGTTCTCGCAGGTGCTGCTGATGCAGGTGGCGATCGCCGCGGGAGTCGCGGTGCTCGCGACCGGGCTGTTCCTGGCGCCGCTGAGCAAGCAGCTGGACCAGGAGGCGATGCGCCGCGCGCTGGCCATCGCCGAGACCACCGCCCAGGATCCCCAGATCGCCGAGGGCGTCCTCACCGCCCCGCCGGACCCGACCGGGCCCGTGCAGAAGGAGGCCGAGCGGATACGGCGGGCCACTCACGCCGAGTACATCGTGGTGCTGGACCGGGACTGGGTGCGCTGGTCGCACCCCACGGCCTCGGAGATCGGCCGACGCGTCTCCACCGACCCCACCGACGCCCTGGCCGGCAAGGAGGTCATGGAGATCGACAAGGGCACTCTCGGGCGCTCGGCCCGTGGGAAGGTTCCGCTGTACGGCGCCGGTCACCGCGTCGTCGGCGCCGTCTCGGTCGGTATCGCCTACGACAGCGTCCGGGCACGGCTGATCAGCGCGATACCGGGGCTGTTCGCGTACGCCGGCGGCGCGCTCGCGGTGGGCGCCCTGGCCGCCTGGCTGATCTCGCGCCGGGTCCAGCGGCAGACCCGGGATTTGGCGTTCTCCGACATCTCCGCGCTGCTCGCCGAACGCGAGGCGATGCTGCACGGCATCCGGGAGGGCGTCGTCGCACTCGACCGCGGCGGCCGGATCCGCCTGCTCAACGACGAGGCACGGCGGCTGCTGGCCATCGGCGACGAAGCGGTCGGGCGGGCCCCCGACGAGGCGCTCGGCGCGGGCCGCACGACAGACGTGCTCGCCGGCCGGGTGACCGGAACCGACCTGCTCACCGTGCGCGGCCAGCGGGTCCTGGTCGCCAACCGGATGCCCATCGACGACGGGGGCGCCGTCGCCACTCTGCGCGACCGCACCGAACTGGAGCAACTGGGGCGCGAACTGGACTCCACCCGCGGGCTGATCGACGCCCTGCGCGCCCAGGACCACGAGCACGCCAACCGCATGCACACGCTGCTCGGGCTGCTGGAACTGGAGATGTACGACGAAGCCGTGGAGTTCGTCGGTGAAGTGGTCGGCGACCACCGGGCCACCGCCGAGCAGGTCACCGAAAGGATCCAGGACCCGCTGCTGGCCGCGCTGCTGGTCGGAAAGGCGACCGTGGCGGCCGAGCGCGGGGTCGCCCTGGGGGTGTCGGAGCGCACCCGGCTCCCGGATCGGCTGATCGATTCACGAGAGCTGGTGACGATCGTGGGCAACCTCGTGGACAACGCCGTGGACGCGGTGGCGGGCACCGCGCACGCGCGCGTGGAGGCCGAATTGCGCACGCAGGGCCGTACGGTCGTCCTCCGGGTGTGCGACACGGGCCCCGGCGTCCCGGCGCACCAGCGGGAGCTGGTCTTCACGGAAGGGTGGTCCACCAAGAAGCCGCCCGCGCACGGGCAGCGGGGCATCGGCCTCTCCCTGGTGCGCCGCCTCGCCGAACGGCGGGGCGGCAGCGCGACCGTGGGCACGGCGGCCGGTGGCGGCGCGGAGTTCACCGTGGTGCTGCCCGAGGCGCTGACCGGGCCGGAACGTGATCCGGCGATACGCGCGGAGCAACTCGGGACCACCGGCGCCACCGTCACCGCCGAGGCCGAGGAGGAGACGCGATGATCGAGGTTCTGGTCGTGGACGACGACATCCGTGTCGCCCGCGTCAACGCCGCCTACGTGCAGAAGGTGCCCGGCTTCCATGTGGCCGGTGAGGCCCACAGCGCGGCGGAGGCGTTGCGCCAGGTGGAGAACCTGCCGCGGCTGGATCTCGTCCTCCTGGATCACTATCTGCCCGACGGCACGGGGCTCGCGGTCGCCCAAGAGATGCGCCGGCGCGGCCACCAGACGGACGTGATCATGGTGACCGCGGCACGGGACGTGTCGACCGTGCAGGCGGCGATGCGCCACGGAGCGCTCCAGTACCTGGTGAAACCTTTCGCGTTCGCGGGGTTGCGGGCCAAGCTGGAGGCGTACGCCGAACTGCGGCGGACCCTGGACGGCGGCGGTGAAGCCGAACAGGCGCAGGTGGACCGCATCTTCGGTGCCCTGTCCGCCCCGTCGGAGCCCCGGTTGCCCAAGGGCCACTCCCCCACCACGGCCGAGCTGGTACGCCAGGCGCTGATCAGCGCCGAGGGGCCGCTGTCCGCCCAGGAGATCGCCGAGCGGACGGGGGTGAGCCGGCAGACCGCCCAGCGGTACCTGAAGCTTCTGGAACGCACCGGACGGACCCGTCTGACCCTCAAGTACGGCGACGCGGGCCGACCGGAACACCGGTACGCCTGGGTTGCGCCGTAGCGCCGGGCGCGGCCCGGTCAGACGGCCCCGGCCCCGGTCAGCGAGCGCACCTCCGTCTCCGCGAACTTCGCCTCGTCCGCGACCTCGTCGGAGGTGACCGTGCCCAGCCAGCCGGCGAGGAAGCCCAGCGGAATGGAGACGATGCCCGGGTTCTCCAGCGGGAAGTACTGGAAGTCGACGTCCGGGAACAGGGAACCCGGACTGCCGGACACCACCGGGGAGAGCAGTACGAGCCCGATGGCCGGGAACAGTCCGCCGTACACCGCCCACACCGCGCCGCGTGTGGTGAAGGCCCGCCAGAACAGCGAGTAGAGCAGCGTCGGCAGGTTCGCCGACGCGGCCACCGCGAAGGCGAGACCCACCAGGAAGGCGACGTTGAGATCGCGGGCCAGCAGACCGAGTCCGATCGCCACGACACCGACACCCACCGCCGCCCACCGGGCCACCGTCACCTCGCTGCGCGGTGCCCCGCGGTGCGGTCGGCGCAGCGAGGCGTAGAGGTCATGGGCGACCGAGGCCGAGGAGGCGAGCGTGATGCCGGCGACCACCGCGAGGATGGTGGCGAAGGCGACGGCGGCCACGACCGCGAGCAGGACCGTCCCACCGGTGGAGCCCGCTCCACCGCCCAGGTCGAGGGCGAGGAGGGGCACCGCCGTGTTACCCGCCGCGTTCGAACCGCGCACGGCCTGCGGCCCCACCACCGCCGCCGCTCCGAACCCGAGGACGATCGTCATCAGGTAGAAACTGCCGATCAGGCCGATGGACCACACGACGGAGCGGCGGGCCGCCCGCGCCGTCGGCACGGTGTAGAACCGGGACAGGATGTGCGGCAGGCCCGCCGTGCCCAGTACCAGCGCGATTCCCAGGCTGATGAAGTCGAGACGTGCGGTCCAGTCCCCGCCGTACTTCAGGCCCGGTGCCAGGAACGCCTTCCCGTGCCCGCTGCGCTGCGCGGCCGTGAGCAGCAACCGGTCGACGTCTCCGTGGAACCGTACGAGAACGAGCACGGTCAGCGTGACCGTTCCGCCGAGCAGCAGGACCGCCTTCACGATCTGGATCCAGGTGGTGGCCCGCATCCCTCCCAACGACACATAGATCACCATGAGCGCACCGACGCCGATGACCGTCCAGGCCTGGGCGGCGCCGCTGGTCCGCCCGAGCAGCAGTGCCACCAGGCTGCCGGCGCCCACCATTTGTGCCACCAGATAGAGAACGGACACCGTGACCGAGGACGTTCCCGTGGCGATCCGCACCGGCCGCTCGCTCATCCGCGCGGCCACCACGTCGGCCAGGGTGAACCGGCCGCAGTTGCGCACCAGTTCGGCCACCAGGAGCAGCACGACCAGCCACGCCACGAGGAATCCCACCCCGTACAGCAGCCCGTCGTACCCGTACAGCGCGATGAGCCCGCTGATCCCCAGGAAGGAGGCCGCCGACATGTAGTCGCCCGCGATGGCGAACCCGTTCTCCATCGGGGAGAACAACCGCCCGCCGACGTAGAACTCCTCCGCCGAACCGTGCCGCTTGCGGCTCACCCAGGTCGTGATCCCGAGCGTGACCGCCACGAAGCCGCTGAACAGCAGCAGTGCCAGAGTCTGATGGTCACCGGTCACAAGGCTTCCCTTCGCACTCCGCGGGTCAGCTCCTGGGTGTCCCAGCGCAGCTCCAGCGCGGCCCGGTCCCGGCGCAGCCGCGCGTGCCGGGCGTAGGCCCAGGTCAGCAGGAACGTGGTGAGGAACTGTCCGAGTCCCGCGAGCATGCCCACGTTCACCGCCCCCACCACGGGCCGCGCCATGAGCCGGGGCGCGGTCGTCGCGGCGATCACGTACGCCACGTACCAGGCGAGGAAGGCGGCGGTTCCGGGCACCACGAACCGGCGGTACCTTCCGCGCACCTCCTGAAACGCCTCGCTGCGCTGGACCTCGACGTACACGTCCCGGGCACGGACCGCCGCCGCGTCCGGCTCCCGGCGAGCGGGCGGTACGGCGGGCGCCGGCCTGCCGGCGCCGTCCAGTTCACCCCAACCCGCGGCCGGCGCGTCGTACCAGGGGTCTACATACGTCACGTCACGGACGGGCGCGCCGTGGTCCTGCTGGTTCCCGGCCGGAATGTCGGGACCGTCCCCGACTCCGCGGGGGCAACCTTTGCTTGACTGCATGCCCAAGCATGGACAGACCGGGAGCATCCGCGACTCTTCTTCCCCGGGCTCTTCACCCCATCAGGTGACTCATCCGATGGGTGGCCGCACCAGCCCCTTGCCATAGGCGTACCGCACCGCCTGCGCCCGGTCCTTGAGGCCCGTCTTGGCGAAGAGGTTGTTGATGTGGGTCTTCACGGTCGCGGTCGACACATGCAGCCGGCGCGCGATCTCCTGATTGCTGAGTCCTTCGGCGATGAGCACCAGGACCTCGCACTCACGCGTGGTCAGCCCGTCGGGTGCCCCGGCCGGCGCCGGCGCCGGTGCGGGCTCCGGCTGCGAGAGCCGCTCCAGCAGCCGGCGCTGGACACTCGGCGACAGTCCCGCGTCCCCCGACAGCACGCTCCGCACGGCGCGCACGATCTCGTCTCCGCCGGCGTCCTTGGTCAAGTACCCGCGGGCACCGGCCCGCAGGGCGGGGAACAACGACTCGTCGTCCGCGTACGTGGTGAGCACCACCACCTGGGTGCCGGGATACCGGGCCCGGATTTGCCGAGTCGCCTCCACGCCGTCGCAGCGGGGCATCCTGAGATCCATGAGAACGACGTCCGGGGAGAGTTCCCCGACCAGCCGTACCGCCTCCTCACCGTCCCCCGCGGCGCCGACGACCTCCACACCCGGCAGCAGCCCGAGCAGCATCACGATGCCCTCCCGGACGACGGTCTGGTCGTCGACGACCACCAGGCGTGCCGGCTTCTTCGCCCCCTCCGCCTCCGTCATACGGGCACCTTCAGCGTCACCATGAACCCCTCTTCGTGCGGTCCCGCGTCCAGCGAGCCGCCCAGCAGCTCGGCACGCTCACGCATGCCCAGCAGACCGTACCCACCTCCGGCGGCACCGAGCTCGCCCGGCCGGCCACCCGAGTCCCGCACGTGAAGCGCCACTTCGTGCTCCCTGTAGTCGAGCCGCACCCGGACCCGGGCGCCGTGGGCGTGCTTGCGGACGTTCGTCAGCGCCTCCTGCGCGACCCTCCGCACCGCCTGGGACGCCTCGGCCGGCAGCGCTCTGCGCTCACCCGTGACGGTGACCTCGGCGCCGGCGGCCGCGCTGACGAGTTCGCTGAGAAAGTCCTCCAGCGGGGTCAACTCGCCCCGCAGGGCGGACAGCGCCTGCCGGGTCTCGGTAAGGCCCTCCCGGGCCATTCCCCGGGCGGCCACCACCCGCTCCAGGATGCGCTCGCGGTCCGCACCGTTCTCGATCAGCAGCCGGGCCGCCTCCAGGTGCACCAGCTGCGCCGAGAGGCTGTGGGCCAGCACGTCGTGGATCTCCCGTGCGATGCGGGCCCGCTCGGCCAACGCGGCGGACTCTGCCTCCGCCGCGCGTGCGGCCCGCTCCTGGGCGAGCAGCCGCTGCGCACTGCCTCTCGCTTCGGCGTCCAGCCGCAGGACGTATCCGGCCAGGGCCATGCCCGCCACGGTGGCGGCCGTGGTCAGCCAGACGTCCTTGGTGAACGCGGAGTACGAGGCCAGCGCCACCGAGGCCACCGGGACGGCGGCCCCGAGCGGCAGTCGCTCCAGCGCGGCGACCCCGCAGCCGCACCAGATCACGAGGGCGGGACCTGTGGACCCGGTGGCCTCGGCGGCGACCGCGATGCACAGGAGTACGGCCATGAGCACGAGGGACCGCACCAGCCGGTGTTCGTAGGTGGTCGTGAAGAACGCCCAGGAGACGAGAGCGGCGAGGACGATCGCCCCCGCTGCCGCGAGTGCTTCCCACATGCCGACGTGCTTCTGGCTGAACGCACCCCACAGGAGCATGGCGAGGACGAGCAGTCTGACCGCCCAGGAGATCAGGCGGCGGGGCACGGTGGTGCCCGCGGGGCCGAGCGCTTCGCGCGACGGCCAGCGTGTCCAGGCGTTGTCCGTCACACCCGCTCCTTCCAGGCCGAACGCTTGTCGTCACCGTACGCCGGGGCCGGACGGCCGGCGGCGCCGAACGACTGGGCCCGCCAGGCCAGGACCCCGCCGCGGACCAGCAGGGTGCCGGCGAGGCCGAGCATCAGCGCGGAGCTGTCCTGGCGCAGGCCGAGCGCGGAGCCGAGGCCGAAGAGCCCGGCGCGCAGAGCTATGCCGACGCCCCACACGGCGACGCTCGCTTTCGTGCTGCTGGTCCAGACGGCCCCGTCCGGAGCCGTCCAGATGCGGGTGGTCCAGCCCCAGCCGGCGCCGGTGGCCAGGCCGATGAGCAGTTCCACCACGAGCAGGGCGGCGGACTCCCCGCGGTGATGGGCGTCCAGGATTTCGGGCTCACGCAGGGCGACGACGGCCAGAACCAAGGGCAGCAGCCACCAGCGCCGGTCCGTGTCGAGCGTGTGGGCACGGAGCTGCCGCGCGATCACTGTGCCGACGACGGCCACGACCACCAGCGCATTGACGAGCCCGGACATCGTGCCTCCCTGACCTTGACCGTGAGGGTCATGCCGGCAGCGAGCGCCGCCGACGCCTTCGAAGTTACGGAAAGGAGCAGGTCACGGGATCGGAGCTGGGGTGGATCACGGGTGGAACCTCCGAGCGTCCCGCCTCCACCCTCGGGTGGAGAAGCCGTCCGGGTCAGCTGGAGTCACGACTCGGGGTGACCCGAGTGACCCGAGGTGGTGGGGATGGCGGGAGGGGTGCGTCGCTGCGCGACCGGGCGAGCCGGCCGACCGGCCACGAAGCGGCGGCGGGCCACCGGTGTGGGTGACGGGGCCGGTGGTTAGTGGGCGAGGCTGGTGGTGGCGGGGCCGGTGGCGGCGGCGCAATCAGCCTTCCGCCACTACCGGCCCCGTACCGCCCTCCCCGACGCGCCGGAAGGCCTCGGTCTCCGGCCCGCCCGCCGCCTGCACGCCCAACCGCCCCCGGCCTCGGGAAGCCGATGGGCCCGGGGCCGGCGCAGCGGTCACGCGTCGATGCGCGACCGGTCGAGCGTCGCCGCCGAGCTGGAGATGAACTCCTTGCGGGGCGCCACGTCATTGCCCATCAGCAGGTCGAAGACCTGTTCGGCGGCGTCCAGATCGGCCAGGTTGATGCGGCGCAGGGTGCGATGGCGCGGGTCCATCGTGGTCTCGGCCAGCTGGTCGGCGTCCATCTCGCCCAGACCCTTGTAGCGCTGGATGGTGTCCTTGTACCGGACGCCCTTGCTCTGGAACTCCATGAGCGTGTCCCGCAGCTCGCGGTCGGAGTACGTGTAGACGTACTTGTCCTGCCCCTTCTTCGGCTGGATCAGCTCGATGCGGTGCAGCGGCGGGACCGCGGCGAAGACCCGGCCCGCCTCGACCATGGGCCGCATGTAGCGCTGGAACAGCGTGAGCAGCAGACAGCGGATGTGGGAACCGTCCACATCGGCGTCGGTCATCATGATGATCTTGCCGTAGCGGGCCTGGTCGATGTCGAACGTCCGGCCCGAGCCCGCTCCTATGACCTGGATGATCGCGCCGCACTCGGCGTTCTTCAGCATGTCGGTCACGGACGAGCGCTGCACGTTGAGGATCTTGCCGCGGATCGGCAGCAGCGCCTGGAACTCGGAGTTCCGTGCCAGCTTGGCCGTGCCGAGGGCGGAGTCACCCTCGACGATGAAGAGCTCGCTGCGGTCGACGTCGTCGCTGCGGCAGTCGGCGAGCTTGGCCGGCAGGGACGAGGACTCCAGCGCGGTCTTCCGGCGCTGGGCGTCCTTGTGCTGGCGTGCCGCGACACGGGTGCGGGCGGCGGCGACCACCTTCTCCATGACCACTCGGGCCTGCGCGGCGGCGTCCCGCTTGGTGGAGGTCAGGAACGCCTTCAGTTCCTTGGAGATCACGTTGAACACGATGCGGCGGGCCGCCGAGGTGCCGAGCACCTCCTTGGTCTGGCCCTCGAACTGCGGCTCCGCCAGACGCACGGTGACGACCGCGGTCAGGCCTTCCAGCGCGTCGTCCTTGACGATGTCGTCCTCGGCCACGCGCAGCAGTTTCTTGGCGCGCAGCATCTCGTTCATCGTCTTGGCGATGGCCTGTTCGAAACCGGCCACATGGGTGCCGCCCTTGGGGGTGGCGATGATGTTGACGAAGGAGCGCAGGGTGGTGTCGTAGCCCGTGCCCCAGCGCAGTGCCACGTCCACACCCAGCTCGCGGGTGACCTCGGTAGGAGTCATCTGGCCGTGCTCGTCCAGGACCGGGACCGTCTCCTTGAAACTTCCCTGGCCCGAGAAGCGGAGGATGTCGCAGACCGGCTTGTCCTTCGCCAGATACTCGCAGAACTCGCTGATGCCGCCGTCGAAGCGGAAGGACTCCTCGCCCTTGCTCCCGCCCTCGCCCAGGCCGAACTCGTCCCGGACGACGATGGTCAGGCCGGGGACCAGGAAGGCGGTCTGCCGGGCGCGCTGGTGGAGGTTCTCCAGGGAGAGCTTGGCGTCCTTGAGGAAGATCTGCCGGTCGGCCCAGTAACGCACGCGTGTGCCGCTGCGGGCCTTGGGGACCTTCTTGGTCCTGCGCAGGCCGCTCTTGGCCTCGAACTTCGCGTCGGCGCCGGCGGAGGCGAAGGCACCGGGTACGCCACGCCGGAAGCTGATGGCGTGGGTGTGGCCGCTGCGGTCGACCTCGACGTCGAGACGGGCGGAGAGCGCGTTGACCACGGAGGCGCCGACGCCGTGCAGGCCACCGGAGGCGGCGTAGGAGCCGCCGCCGAACTTGCCGCCCGCGTGGAGCTTGGTCATGACGACCTCGACACCGGACAGGCCGGTCTTCGGCTCCACGTCCACGGGGATGCCGCGGCCGTTGTCACGCACCTCCACGGAGCCGTCGTCGTGGAGGATCACCTCGATGTGGTCGCAGTAGCCACCGAGGGCCTCGTCCACGGAGTTGTCGATGATCTCCCAGAGGCAGTGCATCAGACCGCGGCTGTCGGTCGAGCCGATGTACATGCCCGGGCGCTTGCGCACGGCCTCAAGGCCCTCGAGGACGAGCAGGTGCCGCGCGGTGTAGTTGGAACCGTCCCGGTCTGCTCCTGTCAGCAGCGCTGTGGACGGCACGGACGTATCGGCGGTCACGCGGTTCGCTCCTCGCTGAATTTCAGGTGGCCCCCTTTTGGGTAAGGGGGCGGCTTCGGTCGCCGCACAGAGGGTACCGAGGCCTGGTAGAGCCGATGTAACGCCACCCTCGCGGAGAACTCACACTAGACCAGACTCGTAAGCGTGTTCGATCCCTCGATGGGGTGAAGTACACATCACGTTCCCTTCGAGGCATGAACCATTTAGGCTCCGGGCACGTCCTCATGAACAACCGGCAACCCGGCCGGGAGGATCGAGACCGCAAGACAGCGCGAACCCGTACGCACCCAGAGACGCACTACGGCACATTCGCCGCCAACCGGCAGCAGACAGCCGCCCCGGAAAACTTTTTTCGAGGAAAAGCCACGAGCGGGAACGTTTTGGGGCTGGTTGGATGTTGACCCTGGTACGACAGCTCGTCGAGCTAGAGAAGAGGCGACGTGACTACTGTTCTGACCCCCGCGAGCCCGCTGACGGCCGCCGATCGCTGCGACCGCTGCGGCGCCCAGGCATACCTGCGCGTCGTCCTGCTGAGCGGCGGAGAACTGCTCTTCTGCGCCCACCACGGTCGCAAGTTCGAGCCGGAACTCAAGAAGATCGCCGCTGAGATACAGGACGAGACGGAGCGGCTGACGACCGTTCCCGACAACGCTTCTGAAGAAGAGCGCTGAATCTCGCACACACGACGAGCCAGCCCCGGCACAGGCCGGTGAACGGGCGGCTGCTCCTCCCCCGGGAGCAGCCGCCCGTGCTCATGCTCTCCCGCAGGCGCTCACGAGCGCCTGTAGGAGCCCTGTACGGCCTCTCTGGCCGGTTTCAGCACCCCCGCGACCTCAGAGACGCGCGTGTAGACACCGGGCCTTCCCGGCCGTCCACAGCCGCTTCCCCATGACACGAGGCCGATCAGTCGCCCTCCCGCCACCAGGGGCCCGCCGCTGTCCCCCTGGCAGCCGTCGGGGCCACCCGCGACCTCGCCCGCGCAGAGCATGGTGGCGGCCCGGTACTTGCCCTCCGGGCCGCCCGGATAAGCCCGGGCGCACGAGGCGTCGGGCAGTACGTGCACGCGTGCGGCGCGCAGCCGGCGCGCGTAGTCACCCCCGCCGGTCGTGTCGCCCCAGCCGGACACGAAGGCCTCGGTGCCCGGCGTGTAGGCCGGGTCGTCCGCACGGGCCATGCCGATCACCGTGCTCTGTGGCAGTTCCCCGGCGAGTGTGACGAGTGCGAAGTCGCCGGAGTCGGTCGTGGCCTCGTACGCGGGATTGATCTGGACGTCTCGTACGGCGATCTCCTGGCCCTCGCCCGACAGCAGGTCCGTGCGACCCGCGATGACTCGGAGATCACGCACCCGGTTCGGTGGCGTCCCGAGGGCCTCCTCGGACAGACAGTGCGCCGCGGTCAGCACGACGGCGCGGTCCACGGCCACACCGCCGCAGAACTGGCCCGCCCGCGTACCTCCGAACCGGTCACGGCTGGCCAGTGCCACCGTCCACGGAGCCTGGGAGACGTCTATCGGGAAGCCCCCGACCACCACGCTGCCGGCTACGGCCGGGACGGCGGTCACCAGGGGTATGCCGGTCATGGCGGCCGCCAGGGCGAGCGGCCGGATCAGTGCCCGGGCAAGGGAACGGCGCATACGAACTCCTCACTCTCGGATGCCGGTGGGACACCCAGAGTCAGGCAACCGTCCGCCACGCGCAGCACGAAGGCCCGGCCTCCGCGAGGAGAGCCGGGCCTTGGCCGTACGAACGTGACCTAGTCGAGGTAGTCGCGCAGCACCTGGGAACGGGACGGGTGGCGCAGCTTCGACATGGTCTTGGACTCGATCTGGCGGATGCGCTCACGCGTCACGCCGTACACCTTGCCGATCTCGTCGAGGGTCTTGGGCTGACCGTCGGTGAGACCGAAACGCATGGAGACGACGCCGGCCTCGCGCTCGGACAGGGTGTCCAGAACGGAGTGCAGCTGCTCCTGGAGGAGCGTGAAGCTGACCGCGTCGGCCGGGACCACGGCCTCGGAGTCCTCGATGAGGTCACCGAACTCGCTGTCGCCGTCCTCGCCGAGCGGGGTGTGCAGCGAGATGGGCTCGCGACCGTACTTCTGGACCTCGATGACCTTCTCCGGAGTCATGTCGAGTTCCTTGGCCAGCTCCTCCGGGGTGGGTTCGCGGCCCAGGTCCTGGAGCATCTGGCGCTGTACGCGCGCGAGCTTGTTGATGACCTCGACCATGTGCACCGGGATACGGATGGTGCGGGCCTGGTCGGCCATGGCGCGGGTGATCGCCTGGCGGATCCACCAGGTGGCGTACGTGGAGAACTTGTAGCCCTTGGTGTAGTCGAACTTCTCGACCGCGCGGATCAGACCGAGGTTGCCCTCCTGGATGAGGTCCAGGAAGAGCATGCCGCGGCCGGTGTAGCGCTTGGCCAGGGAGACCACCAGACGGAGGTTGGCCTCCAGCAGGTGATTCTTGGCGCGGCGGCCGTCCTCGGCGATGATCTCCAGCTCGCGCTTGAGCTTCGGGGCGAGCTTGTCGGCGTTGGCCAGCTTGTCCTCGGCGAACAGACCCGCCTCGATGCGCTTGGCCAGCTCGACCTCCTGCTCCGCGTTGAGCAGGGGTACCTTGCCGATCTGCTTCAGGTAGTCCTTGACGGGGTCGGCGGTGGCACCGGCCGCGGCGACCTGCTGCGCGGGCGCGTCGTCCTCGTCCTCGTCGGACAGGACGAACCCGGCACTCTCGGTGCCCTCGGGCTCGTCGGCGACCTTGGTGTCCTCGAGGACCTCTTCTTCGAGGAGCTCGACGTCGTCCTTCTTGGCCGTGGTCTTCTTGGCGGCCGTCTTCTTCGCGACGGCCTTCTTGGCGACCGTCTTCTTCGCGGTCACCTTCTTGGCGGCGGCGGCCTTCTTGGCGGGTGCGGCTTCCTCGGGGGCATCGTCCTCTGCCGGAGCGGCGGGCACCGCGGGGGCCGCCGCGGTGGCGGTGGCCTTCCTCGTGGTCACCGTCTTCGCCGCGACCGTCTTGGTGGCGGTGCGCTTGGCCGGACTCTTCGCTGCGACGCTCTTGCGGGTGCGCTTGGGCTCTGCGGCACTGACCATCAGCGTCACACCCTCTTCCTCAAGGATCTGGTTGAGGCTGCGCAGTACGTTCTTCCACTGAGTGGCCGGAATCTGGTCAGCTTCGAAGGCCCGACGCACATCGTCGCCGGCGATCTGCCCCTCAGCCTTTCCCCGCTCAATGAGCGCCATGACAGAGACGGACTCGGCGATCTCCGGCGGGAGCGTACGGGATGTGCTGGCCGACACGAACAACCTCTCGGAACGTTGGAAAACGGCTTCCGGCGCCGTCCACTACGGACGGGAGCCGACCACCGGCCTGGGGATCGGCCGACGGCGCGGGCGGGGGCCGGGGAGATGCACAGCGCCTGCTCTGGCGTCCGTATTCCCTCCGCGGCTGTCACCTCTTAGGTCATCGCGCTGTCTCCGCAAGCGTTACGCCCAATCCGCGTGGCCCGAGTCACACCCGTAAGCAGTCAAAAACGATCAGACATTAACAAATGTGATAGTCGGTGATGTATGGCCGGGCCGCAGTCGTGACCGCGACGGCCGTTCGCACCCCCGGGTCCCGCCACGCCCCCGGACCCCGCCGGACTCCACAGGGTCCGGCAGGGTCCGGCGGCGGCCGACACCCCGGCCAGGTGCCGCCGCGAGCACCACAGGGACGCCGCACACCGGCGACCGCAACGCGTTCGTCGCGGGGGTCAGTGCTCACGCGGGGCGGGAACCACGCGCTCCACCTCCGGGTGGATCGAGAGCAGCTGGCGCATGGCCGCCTCCGCCGCCGCGCCGTCCCCGGCGCCGAGCGCGTCGACGATCCGTGCGTGCTGCGCGAGGGACGCCTCGTTCGGCCGGTCACAGGCGGTGACCGGGCCGCCGGACACCTGGAGGGCCGCCGAGACGATGCCGGAGAGGTGCTCGAGCATGCGGTTGCCCGCGATCTGGATGAGCATCGCGTGGAACTCGGTGTCGGCGCGCGAGTACGTGAGCGCGTCGCCCTGGGCCATGGCGTGGCTCATGATCTCGACCATGTCACACAGGCGCTGCTGCACCTCCTCGCGGCCGTGCCCGGCCGCGAGGCGGGCGGCGAGCGGCTCGATCGTCCAGCGCAGCTCGTTCAGCTCCCGGCGCTGGTCGTCGCGCTGAGGACCGAACGCCCGCCACTCGATGATGTCCGGGTCGAGCAGGTTCCAGTCACTGACGGGACGCACGCGCGTGCCGACGTTCGGGCGGGCGCTGACCAGGCCCTTGGCCTCGAGGACGCGGAGGGACTCGCGGACGACGGTACGGGAGACCTCGAACCGCTGGCCGATCTCCTCGGGTACCAGCGGTCGGTCCGCGCCCAGGTCGCCGGAGACGATCATCTGGCCCAACTGCTGGACCAGTTGGCCGTGCAGCCCGCGTCCGCGGCTGCCCCCGGCCCGCCGGCCGACGCGGCCCAGCTCGGGATCCCCTCCGTCCCAGGTGGGCACGCCGGCACGGTCGGCCATCGGTGCCTCGGCGTACGAGTAGCGGTCGAATCCGCCCGGGCCGGCCAGACCTGAGTCTGCGGAGCGGGCGGCGGTCATCATGGTGTGCGCAAGGGTACTCACGGATCCTTTGTCGGCGCTCCCTTCAACTCCCTTGAGGTCTTTGGTGAAAAGCACACGAAAGGGTGATCGCTCACCCCGTCGCAATTGACGCCTTATCGGAAAGAAATGGGCGTTCTGCGGTGAGTTGTGAGCACGGCGGGTCCAGAAGTGTACGAGTGGCCGTCACCGGAACCGGGTCCGCAGCGTCGTGAGCACGTACGCGCACAGCAGAGCCGCGAGGGACAACGTGAGTGCGCCACCGACGGGTTGGGCGACGACCCGCGCGGCCGCGAGTGCATACCTCTCCCCTCCGAAGGGCCACTGCAACAGAAGGACCTGCCGCATCCGCACCGGAAAGCCCGCCGCCATCCTGACCGCGGGGTCGCGCAGCACCTCGTGCACGACGGGGACGACAACGACCGGTACGGCGAGTACGGCGGCCAGGCCGGCCGACGCCGACCGGAACACACCCGCCGCCAGCACCCCGGCCCAGGCGCACCCGGCGACGAGCCCGAACCAACTCGCGGTGAGCGAAAGCCAGTCCGCGGGAACTCGCGTCAGCTCCCGTCCGTAGACGAGGTAGAGCACTTCGGCGTCGCAGCCCACGGTGAGGAAGGCGAGCAGCGCCGCGGTGGCTCCGGAGACGAGCAGTTTGGCGGTCAGCAGGCCCAGCCGGCGGGGCACGGTGCCGCGGTCGGCCGCCAGGGCGGGGTGGCGGAACTCGTCCCCGAAGGCCAGCGCGCCGAGCAGTCCGGCCGCGAGCGCGGCGGGCGGCAGCGGAAGCTCCCGCGGCCATGCGGCGAACAGCCGCGCCTGCGGGGTGTGACCGAGCCGCGCCAGGAGTACGGCGGTGAGGGCGGACACCACCAGCGCGACGCCGCAGGTGAGGAAGCCGGTGCCGATTCCGGTGGCGCGACGGACCTCGTACCGCAGGGGGCGCAGCGGGCTGGGGGCGGGGCGGACGGAGATGGGGGGCGGGAGGGGCGGCAGGGCGGCGAGCGTGCGGGCAGCGTCGGGACGGGCGGTGCTCCCGGCCTGCGGCTGCCGGGCCCCAGGGAGCCGGGTGCGGGTGCCGGTGGTGCCGACCAGCGCGCTGGAGGGGCCGGGCTGAGCTCCTGATGCCGTCGCGACCCCGCCGGGCCCGGCGCCGGACGCGCCCGTCGGGTCGGCGGACCGGCCGCCGGTGGTTCGCGTGCGAACCTCGCCGGACCCCCTGCCGGACGCCTTCGAGTCATCCGGTGCGGCGGCACCGTGTGTCGCGTCGTCGCCCGAGGAGCAATCGGCGGCCGGCGACACGCCCGAGGCCGCTACGCCCGGGCGGCGCTCCGTGGGGTCCGGCGCGGGCCGTCCGCCGAGCGTCTCACCGGTCGCGGACGGTTCGCCGACGGCGGCCCGCGCCCGCCCCGTCGCCGGCGAACGGGACGGCCCGCGCGCTCCGTCGGAGGCGTCGAGGCCGGCCCCGGCCCATTCCGCTTCCGGCGTCGACGGGTCGTCCGCGATGTGCTCCCGCTGCCCCGACAGGTGGCCGGAGGATGTCGCGCCCCGGCCTCCCGCCGGCACAGTCGGCACCGGGGAACGTCGCGCCGACGCGGACCGGCCGGAACAGGTTTCGGCCGCTTCCGGGTCGATCGCCGTGGTGCCCGGCTGCGTCGCCGGCTCCGCGAAGCGCGGTGCGGCGGTCGGGGCGTCGGGCGCGGCGGTGTCCGGTTGCGGAGCGGGCGCCGGGGCGGTGGGCGACTCGTCCGCGGCCGGGCCCGGGTCTGCCCGTGCAGCATCGGACGCGGCCGAGGGGGCCCGTCCTGTCGGGGAGCCGGGCTCCGCGTCTCTGCGATCCGCCAGGGAACGGTCGGCTCCGGCCTCGTCCCGCTCCGCCCGCGGGACGGCCTGCTCCGCGTCGGCCCGTGCCTTCGCAGGCGCGTCCGGTGCGGCCTGCCCGGGCTCTGCGGAGGGAGTGGCGCCGCCGGTGCCGGCACCGGCGCCGGGCCCCATGTCACCTACCTCGTCAGCGAGTTGGTGCACGAGAATGCCGTGCCGGAACGCGATCTCTCCGACGTCGGCGGTCGTACTGCCGTACACCGAGAGGCGGTTGCCGTCCTCACGCACGACCTCGACGGAGCGGCGGGTGGTGCGGGCCTCCTTGGAGAGCAGGGCCGCGAGGCGTGCTGCGTGGGGGCTGCGGACGGCCACGCGCGGGCGCAGCCGGGTGCGGGCGAATTCCCTTGCCTCCTGGTCGGCGACGAGCCTGCCCTCGTCGAGGGTGACGACCCGGTCCGCGGTGCGGGCGGCCTCTTTCGGTTCGGCCGTGGTGAAGAGCACCGTGCCGCCCTGGGCGGCGTGGGCCCGCAGCATGCCGTGCAGCCACTCGGCCTCACGAGTGGAGAGGCCGTCGGTGGGTTCGTCCAGGACGAGCGTGTGCGGGTCGGGCAGCAGTGCGCAGGCCAGGCCGAGTCTGCGGTCCATGCCGCGGGACAGCGTGCCGAGGCGCTCCTCCCGGAGGCTGACGAGGCCGACCACTTCGAGGACCTCGTCCGCGCGCCGTGCGGGAACTCCCGCGGCCGCGCACAGCATGCGCAGATGGCCGCGTACCGAGCGGGCCGGATGGCCCGGTACGTCTCCGAGGAGTACGCCGACCTCCCGCGACGGATGAGCGATCCGGTGCAGGGGGCGCCCCCTGAAGTAGGTGATGCCGCGCCCGTGTTGGAGTTCGAGCATCAGTCTCAGCGCCGTGGTCTTGCCCGCACCGGCGCCACCGAGGAGCGCGGTGACATGCCCGGCGCGCGCCTCGAAGGAAAGGTCGTCAAGGGCGGGCGGCTGCGCCTTGCGGGAGTTGCTGGTCAGTCCGAAGGCCTGGATCACCTACAGCAAGATAGCGCGAGATGTCCGTTTTTTAGGTATAAGGCGCATTACGGCAAGCTGCCATGTGCCGTGATCCCACCGATGTCCGCCGTTCGACGCAGCCATGACCGGATACGGACGGCTGATGCGCCGGCCGCCCGACGGGTTCGCCGCCCCGCGTCTCACACCTCTGGGCGCAGCATCGGCGGGTTGAGCAGAGTGGCGCCACCGGCCCGGAAGAGCTGGGCGGGCCTGCCTCCCTGACGGGTGGTCGTACCTCCCGTGGGGACGAGGAAGCCGGGGGTGCCGGTGACCTTGCGGTGGAAGTTGCGCGGGTCGAGAGCCACGCCCCACACCGCCTCGTACACCCGGCGCAGCTCCCCCACGGTGAACTCGGGCGGGCAGAACGCGGTGGCCAGTGAGGAGTACTCGATCTTGGAGCGGGCTCGTTCCACTCCGTCGGCGAGGATCTGCGCGTGGTCGAAGGCGAGTGGTGCCGCGGACTCGCCGTCGCGGCCGTAGCCGCCCTGCTGGAGCAGTTCCTCGACCGGTGCCCAGCGCGCGTTGCTCGCGTCGCCGCCGGCACGCGGTGCGGGCAGGTCGGGCGCGAGCGCGAGATGCGCCACGCTGACCACGCGCATACGCGGGTCCCGCTCGGGGTCGCCGTACGTGGCGAGCTGCTCGAGATGCGCGCCGTGGTCCTGGACCGGGACCGAAGGGTCGTGAGCGCGCAGCCCGGTCTCCTCGGCCAGCTCACGCGCCGCCGCCTGGGACAGATCCTCGTCGGCCCGTACGAAGCCCCCCGGCAGTGCCCAGCGCCCCTGGAAGGGGGGCTCACCCCTGCGTACCGCCAGCGCGCACAGGGCGTGGCGGCGCACGGTCAGCACGACCAGGTCCACGGTGACAGCGAAAGGCGGAAAGGCTGACGGGTCGTAGGGCATGCCGCGATCATAGTCGTCTTCCTGACGATAAACACTCCTTTCGTCGAGCGCATCAGTGGTGGTTCCGCACGGTTCCGGTACGGCTCGCGGGGGCCGTGGGATCACGATCCCAGCTGGCGTCCCCCCGCGGCCTTCTCCACCATGGCCAGTCCCAGCCGGCTGATCCGCACGGCGAAGGGTGCGCCCGCGACCCGCGGGTCGGCGAGGCCGAGTGCGCCCGGCGGTGCGCTGGCAGTGGGGGCGGGTGCGGCGGGGCCGGTGCCGTTCGTGAGGAACGGCCTCCGGCTGCCCCGGGGCGGATCTTCATGGGCGGCGGAGGGCGGAGATGGCTGCGACGGCAGCCGGTGCATGCGGTGGCTTCTTCCGGGGACAGGGGGGCGGCGGCAGACCCGTCCAGGCATTCCGCCACTCAGGTGAATGGGCGGGAGCGCGTACGGATCACGGCTCCGCTGGGAGAAGCCGGCCGAACGGCGGCCTGAGCGGGACATTCGCCGGGCATCGCTGTTCCTGCGGAGCGCGGGCTCGTCGGGCTCGTCAACCCGATCGGGTTACGTGCGGCGCCTTCCCCGCTCTGTGCCGGCGCGGCCCCGTCTGTCCCGACGGAGTCGGGCGCCGGTCCGCACGCGTACCGGCCGGTCCTCATTCGTCGACCTCGGGCGCGGGGCGCCCGCTTTCCGACGGGACGCCACTGGTCGTGACGTCGCCCGTGTCCGTCGCACGCGTGCGTGTGGCGCTCGGGGTACGGGCGCCGAGCCGGGTGGGTTCGGCAGTGAACGACCGGGGACGGGAGTCGGCCGGCCGGCGTCGGCCACCGGTCGCCCGGGCTGCGTGACGGCTGCCCTCACCGGACGCGGAGCGAACCCGCCGCCGGCGATGCGCGCCCGTCCGCGAGCCGGGCGCGGCCTCTGCGGTGTCCGCCGGTGCGCTCACCGCGGACCCGGGCGCCGGGGCTTCCGCAGAAGCGGTGGGAGGGGTGCGGGACGCGGGGGGCGCGTGCTCCATGGTCTCCGCCGGGGCAGCTTCCACCTCCGCCGGTGTGCGTCCCGCGCTCTGCGCGCGCAGGCAGCGGCGGATCGACTCGGGGTCGAGTCCTTCGTTGCATGCCTGGTGCAGCAGGCGGGCGAAGAGATAGTCGGGATCGGCGCCCAGCGCCATGGCCAGGGCCTCCCGCGCCTCCAGTTCGTCGCCCGTCGACCAGGCGACCCAGCCGGCGAGGGTCAATGGAGCGGCGGCGTGCTCGCCGTAGGGTCCGACGCAACGGCGGGCCAGAGCGCGCCAGAGCCGGAGAGCCGGACCGGCGTCCGCCCCCTCCATCCAGGCGGCGGCCTGGTCCCGGGTCGTGCGGTCCTGGAGCCCGAGGATCAGCATCGCCGCCTCGTCGTCCGCGAGGAGGCCGTCGTCGCGCACGTCCGCCGGATGCGTGCCGGAGACCGGCGCTGCCGCGGCGTAGCGGCGGATGATCCGCCCGGCGAGGTCCAGGGTGTCCTGCGCGACGCCCTGGCGGGTCGTCTCGTCCAGGATGCGGGGCACCAGGGTCATGGCCGCCGTGTCCAGTGCGATCTCCTGCTCCAGCGCCGCGGTGGTCTCCCAGGGTTGTAGCCGGACATGCAACTCCCTGAGTGTGCCGCGGACCTGGAGGCCGGCGTAGGTGGCCGCTGCGGCCAGCACGGAGGTGCCGGGAAGGCCCATCGGGGAGCCGTCCTCGGGACAGCAGCCCTCGACCGCGCAGCAGTAGGACCAGAAGCGGCCGTCCGAGATGCACAGTGCCTCGATGACCGGCACGTCGAGGCTGCCGCACTCGGTGCGCAGCAGATGGGCCAGCCGGCCGAGTCGTCGTTTGACATCCCGGCCGGACTCTCCAGGGCCGGGTTCCTGGCAGACGTAGGCCACCATGCGCTCGGGCCGGGTGCCGCGCCGCTCGCTGCCGGTGACCAGCCCGCGGGCCAGCTGCCGTGCGGCGGCTTCCCAGTCCTCCTCATGTGCGGGGATGCCGAGCCGGGCCCGGCCGCCGAACCTGCCCCGGCTCGCGTGATCGTGCAGAGCCACCAGCACCATGCTGTCCTCCGGGCGGTACCCCAGCAGGTAGGGCAAGGCGTCGGCCAGTTCCGCCGGGGTGCGCAGAGTGACCTGCGCGGCCTGCTCGGCCGGTCCGGTCGGCGACTGCTGACGCGAGATTCCGCTGTTTTCGAAGGGTCCGGTGGTTTCGCCGTGATTCGTCATGCGCCGACGATCTCGCGGATCTTGTGATTCCGCTTGGGCCTGTGGATAAGTCGAATCCGGGACATGACAAGATCGCGGTCGTTGTCCACAGTCTCGGCCGGGACCGTCCGCTTGTCGGTCCCGTCCTGTTGTATGGGACGCATGGAGCACACGAGCAACGCGGATCTCCGGGCAGAGGCGGACGCCGTCCTCGCCCGGCTCGTCGGGAATGCCTCGGGCGCCGCCCGGCTGCGCGAGGACCAGTGGCGGGCGATCGAGGCGCTGGTCGCCGACAAGCGCCGGGCCCTGGTCGTGCAGCGCACGGGATGGGGCAAGTCCGCGGTGTACTTCGTGGCCACCTCGCTGCTGCGGGCCAGAGGAAGCGGGCCCACGGTGATCGTCTCGCCCCTGCTCGCGCTCATGCGCAACCAGGTGGAGGCCGCGGCCCGGGCCGGGATCCACGCCCGGACCATCAACTCCGCCAACACCGAGGAGTGGGAGGATGTCCAGGCCGAGATCGCGGCCGGTGGCGTCGACGTGCTGCTCGTCTCGCCGGAGCGGCTGAACAACCCCGACTTCCGTGACCAGGTCCTGCCCAAGCTGTCCGCGGCCACCGGCCTGCTGGTCGTGGACGAGGCCCATTGCATCTCCGACTGGGGTCACGACTTCCGCCCCGACTACCGCCGGCTGCGCACCATGCTCGGCGATCTCCCGCCCGGCGTCCCCGTGCTGGCCACCACCGCCACGGCCAACGCGCGGGTGACCGCGGACGTAGCCGAGCAGCTCGGCACGGGCGGCGCGTCGGACGCGCTGGTGCTGCGCGGGCCGCTGGACCGGGAGAGTCTGCGTCTGGCTGTGCTGCCGCTCCCGGACGCCGCGCACCGGATGGCCTGGCTCGCCGACCATCTCGACGAGCTGCCGGGCTCTGGCATCGTCTACACGCTCACCGTCGCCGCGGCCGAGGAGGTCACCGCCTTCCTGCGGCAGCGCGGGCACACTGTCGCCTCCTACACGGGCAAGACGGAGAACGCCGACCGACAGCAGGCCGAGGACGATCTGCTGGCCAACCGTGTCAAGGCGCTGATCGCCACGTCGGCGCTCGGCATGGGTTTCGACAAGCCCGATCTCGGTTTCGTCGTCCATCTCGGCTCGCCCTCCTCCCCCATCGCCTACTACCAGCAGGTCGGCCGTGCCGGCCGCGGCGTGGAGAACGCGGAGGTCCTGCTGCTGCCGGGCAAGGAGGACGAGGCGATCTGGGAGTACTTCGCCTCGCTGGCCTTCCCCTCCGAGGAACTGGTCCGGCGCACCCTCGACGTCCTGGCCCGGGCCGGGGGACCCCTGTCGCTGCCCGCCCTGGAACCACTCGTCGAGCTGCGCCGCTCACGCCTGGAGACCATGCTCAAGGTGCTCGACGTGGACGGAGCGGTGCACCGCGTCAAGGGCGGCTGGATCGCGACCGGCCAGCCGTGGTCGTACGACACCGAGCGCTACGCGTGGGTGGCCCGGCAGCGCGCGGCAGAGCAGCAGGCGATGCGCGAGTACGCGACCACCACCGAGTGCCGGATGGAGTTCCTCCAGCGCCAGTTGGACGACGAGGGTGCCAAACCCTGTGGCCGTTGCGACAACTGCGCGGGCCCGCGCTTCACGGCCGGTCTGTCCACGACGGCCCTGGACGCCGCACGGAGCGACCTGGGCCGTGCCGGAGTGGACGTGGAGCCCCGCCGCATGTGGCCGACCGGACTCCCGGCCATCGGCATCAACCTCAAAGGGCGCATCCCGGCCGGTGAGCAGGCCTCGCCGGGGCGGGCTCTGGGACGTCTGTCGGACATCGGCTGGGGCAACCGGCTGCGTCCCCTGCTCGCGTCCCAGACACCGGATGCCGCCATTCCGGACGATGTGGCACGAGCCGTGGTCGACGTGCTGGCCGACTGGGCCAGAGGACCCGGTGGCTGGGCCTCCGGTGCGCCCGACGCCCCGCCCCGGCCGGTGGGCGTGGTCACCGTCGCCTCGCGCACCAGACCGCGGCTGATCCACTCGCTGGGCGCGCGGATCGCGGAGATCGGCAGGCTCCCCCTGCTCGGCGCCGTGGAGTACGACGGGGACGTGCCCCGGGTGCCGCGCAGCAACAGTGCCCAGCGGCTGAAGACGCTCGACGGGGCGTTGACGGTGCCGCCCACCCTCGCGACGGCACTCACCGAGGGCCACGGCCCGGTGCTGCTGATCGACGACTTCACGGAGACGGGCTGGACCCTGGCGGTCGCGGCACGCCTGCTCAGGAAGTCCGGCGCGCAAGGGGTACTGCCGCTCGTCCTCGCCGTGCAGGGCTGACCAGCGGGCGCTCGCCGCGGCCCGGCCGGCCGGAGGCGGGCGCCTCAGGCGTCGGCGGTCTCACCTTGGGGTAGGGATATAAGCCACGCACCATCAGATAACAGTCCGTGGCCCCAATTGCTCGTTGCCGCATCCAAGTTCCACAGGAACAATTGAGGTCCGCTCCCCGCACGGCTCGTCCGTGATCAGGCTGGGCTCCCCTGCGGTGCGCGCTCCCCTTGAATCCGACCTCGCCCGCAGTATGGGCGCGTAGCCGAAGGGAGGAACGTGACCTTCGGATTCGCCTCGTCCTCGGCGGCCTCTTTGTCGACGTCCGCGTCCGCCGCGTCCGCCAGCCGCCTGCTCGAGCCGGCGGAGTGGGCCGCCGCAGGAATCCCTCTGCTGCGCAACCCCCGTGAGGTCGTCAGCGGGCTCCACGCCCGCCATCACCCGAAGCCGTCCACGGCGATCGTGGCGGTTCTCGATCCGGACGAGCGGTTGCGGGCCAGCGCCTCGTTCACGCCTCGTCCGGCCCCGGCCGACGGCTGGATGTTCCGCAACGCCCTGCTCGCCCAGCTCCGCCGGGTGATTCCGCACGACCTGCGCCGCCGCACCCCCGTACGCACGGCCGTGCTCCTCTACTGCCGTGACGGGGAAGGGCGTTGGACGGAGGAGGACGGCGCGTGGATGTGGGGACTGCGCGATGCCTGCACGCTGCACGGGCTGCGCTGCGGGGCGTACATCACGCTGACGCAGGACGGCTGGCACGTGCTCGGCGAAGGGCGTGGCGGACGCCATCCCCACGCGCATTCGGCGCCGGAACCCTTCGCGACGTCGGAGGCCCCGCCGCTCGTGCCACGCACCGGCGGACCGGTCTCCGAGGTCCTGCGCCGCGCGGCGGCCCGCTGAACGGCGCGGGCGCGGGCGGACTGCGGCGGCTACGGCCGGTCTGATCGACGGGGCAGTACGAGCGGCCGACCTGCCCCCCGTGCGGACGAGACCGGAGAGCAGCGCGGTCAGGCCCCGGCGGGCGCGCGCCGACCCGGGCGCCGCTGCTGCCATGCAGGCCCGGACTGCACTGGCTCGCTGTGGGGCCCGGCTCACCCTCTGGTCGACTCCCCCTCAGGCCGGCGCGCGCGCCGGCCCGGCGCCTTGCTCAGCGCGGCCCGGTGGCTCCGGCTCCACCGCTCGGTTTCCCGGGAAGCCGCCCGGCGAGCGGTGTGGCCGTCGCCCGTCGGCCGGGCATGCCGAGAGCCGCACCGTGCGGATCCCGCCGGAGCGGCAATTCCGGCACCACGGTTCCCCGTGGTGCCGGACGCGACTCAGACGCCGGCGCCCAGCACCGAGTTGATCGTCTGCGGGTCGCCGCAGACGATCAACAGGGCACCGGCCCGGGAGTGGGCGAGCGGCAGAGCCGAGCCGGCGGCGGAGCCGGGGCCTCCGTTGACAGCCACGACGACCACCGGGCGGGTCGCGGCACGGGAGGCGACGGCGGCGTCCGCGTAGAAGACGTCGTCGCCGGCATCGTGCTGCGCCCAGTAGGACGCCTCGCCGAAGGACAGCTCGTGCTCGGCCCACGGGTGCTGGGCACCCGTGGTGATCACCAGCACGTCGCCGGGGGCGCGGCCCGATTCCAGGAGGAGGTCCACCGCCTCGTCGGCGGCGTCGAGCGCACCCTCGGGCGAGGCCGGGATCAGCTGGATCTGCGGGGTCGCCGCAGCGGCGGCGACGGCCGGAGCGGACGGGCCCGGCTTGGCCGGAGCCCCGTCACGCGGCGTGCGCTGCACCGGCGGCGTGGGCCGCAGAGGGCCGGGACGACCGGGGCGGGACGGAGCCGCTGGACGGGGGCCGGGTACGGGGCGGGGGGTCGGCGCGGTACGGCCGGTGGCCGGAGTGGCGCGGGGACCCTGGGCACTCTCGTGAATCTGAGGCTCCTCGGGAATGAGAGGCATGAGCTGATTTTTATCAAACATTCGTGCGGCGCGGATGACCGGGTGGCACATCAGTGCCAGCGGAACCGTCAGAAATCGAAGCCGAGCTGACCCTCGATTTCCGGAACGCCTCCGTCCGCCCAGCTGCGGACCTTCTTGAGGTGCCGCCACTGGGGCAACGCATCAAGATACGCCCATGACAAACGGTGGTGCGGGGTGGGCCCCCGCTCCGCCAGTGCGGCCTTGTGCACGGGCGACGGATACCCGGCGTTGTCCGCGAATCCGAAGTCTGCATGGTCGACGGCCAGTTCGGCCATCATTTTGTCGCGCTGAACCTTGGCGATGACCGACGCCGCCGAGACGGCCACGCACGACTGGTCTCCCTTGATCACCGTGCGCACCTTCCAGGGAGCGCCGAGGTAGTCGTGCTTCCCGTCGAGGATGACGGCGTCGGGGCGGACCGGCAGAGCGTCCAGAGCGCGGACCGCGGCGAGCCGCAGCGCGGCCGTCATCCCCAGGCCGTCGATCTCCTCTGGGGAAGCATGTCCCAGCGCATAGGCAGTCACCCATGTCCGGAGGATCTCGGCCAGTTCCGTGCGCCGCCTGATCGTCAGCAGCTTGGAGTCGGTCAACCCCTCGGGCGGCCGGCGGAGACCGGTGATCGCCGCGCAGACGGTGACGGGGCCGGCCCAGGCGCCGCGTCCCACCTCGTCGACACCGGCTATGACCTTCGCTCCGGTCGTGGCGCGCAGGGAGCGCTCGACAGTGTGTGTAGGGGGTTCGTACGGCATGGCGCCCTTAGCCTACGCCGCACGGATCGCCGCGCGACACCCCGGTCCGCCCGTCCCGCGCAGGGACCGCCGCAGGGGACGGTCAGGTCCCGTAGGGGCGCAGCAGCGGGAGCATCAGCTGGTCGACCATCTCGCCGAGGTCCCGATCGCTCCATTCACTGGCGCACATCTTCGACCGGTACATCATCATGGCGGGGATGGCGTCGAAGACGTACCCGTTGGCCGCATCCATACGCACCTCCCCTCGCTCTATGCCACGGCAGATGACCGCACGGAGGAGCTTGACGGTCGGCTCCACCACGCTCCCCACGATCACCTCCTCGAAGCGCTCCGCCTGCAGTTGGTCGCATTCGTGAATGACCGAACGGAGCGCGACGCCGGGACGCGAAAACATGATCCGGCGCACCTGCCGGCACAGCGCGAGCAGGTCCTCCCGCACACTTCCGAGGTCGGGCGCCTTCTCCAACCGGGGCAGCCCGGACACCAGCGCGTCGGCGACCAGATCTTCCTTGGACGGCCAGCGGCGGTAGACCGCGGCCTTGCCCGTCTGGGCTCCGGCCGCGACACCCTCCATGGTCAGCCCCTTCCAGCCGACCGTGCTCAGCTGCTCCAGAGCGGCGTCGAGGATCGCGCGCTCCAGCACCGCACCGCGCCGACGAGGGGAAACCGTCCGAGCGGGCGCGGCCGTCCAGCGCGAGGTAGCCATCTGTATTTCTCCAGCATGCAAAGGGAAGCGGGGGTTCTGGGGTGGTGGGTGCCGCGTCGCAGCGATGGGGGACGCGAAGCGCGGCACGCACTTGAGTGAACGCTTGCGTTCACTGTTGGGGACTCACTACCGTGGGCGCGACAGTGAACGCGAGCGTTCACTAAAGCCTCGATGGGGGACCCATGGTGACGACCTCTCAGCTGCTCCAGGACGATCGGAAACCGGGCACGGCCCGCCGGGAGGGGCATCCCGGCATCGCGCTCACCGTCATCGCGGCCTGCCAACTCATGGTGGTGCTCGACGCGACGATTGTGAACATCGCCCTCCCGCACATTCAAGACGCCCTCAAGTTCAGCACGACCGACCTCACTTGGGTGGTCAGTGCCTACACGCTCACCTTCGGCGGCCTGCTTCTGCTCGGCGCCCGGGCCGGTGACATCCTCGGCCGGCGCCGGGTGTTCATGGCCGGCATCCTGCTGTTCACCTTCGCCTCTCTGCTGGGGGGCCTGGCCCAGGAACCCTGGCAGCTGCTGGCCGCACGGGCGCTGCAGGGCGTGGGGGGCGCGATCGCGTCGCCCACGTCGCTGGCGCTGATCACGACGACCTTCCCCGAAGGCCCCGAACGCAACCGGGCCTTCGGCGTGTTCGCGGCCGTGTCCGCCGGCGGTGGTGCCATCGGCCTGCTCGCGGGTGGCATGCTCACCGACTGGCTCGACTGGCGGTGGGTGCTGTTCGTCAACGTGCCCATCGGCGTGCTGATCGCGTCGCTCGCACCGCTGTACATCAACGAATCCCGGCGCCACCCGGGACGCTTCGACCTCACCGGTGCGCTGACCTCCACGACGGGCATGGCCACGCTCGTGTACGGGTTCATCCGTGCCGCGGAGGAGGGCTGGCGGGACGGTCTCACCCTCGGCTCGTTCGCCGCGTCCGTCTTCCTGCTGTTCGCCTTCGTCTTCACCGAGATGCGGGCGAAGGAGCCGATCACTCCGCTCAGGATGTTCACCGACCGGAACCGCTGGGGCACGTACGTGATCATGCTCAGCCTGGCCGCGGCGATGTTCGGCATGTTCTTCTACATCGTCCTGTTCGTGCAGAACGTGCTCGGCTACAGCGCCGTCCAGGCCGGTGTCGCCTTCCTTCCCGTCACCGTGGCGATCGCGGTCGGCGCGGGGCTGTCCCAGCGCTTCCTGCCGGCCTTCGGCCCCAAGCCGTTCATGATGAGCGGCACGGCGTTCGTGGTGATCGGACTGACCTGGCAGACGTTCATCCGGCCCGACAGCACCTACGTCGGCGGAGTGCTGGGCCCCCTGCTGGTGTTCGGCTTCGGTATGGGCCTGAACTTCGTGACGGCCACCGTCACCGCCGTGTCCGGCGTCGCCCAGCACGAGGCGGGCGCGGCGTCCGGGCTGCTCAACGCCATGCAGCAGGTCGGCGGCTCGCTCGGCCTGTCCATCCTGACGACCGTCTTCGGCTCGGCCGCCAAGGACGAGGCGAAGAAGCAGCTGCCGAAGTTCCTCGCCGAGGGCTCGCCGGAGCAGAAGGCGCAGTTCGCCAGGACGCACCAGTTGCCCGCACCCTGGGGGCACGAGGTGCTCGCCCACGGCATCTCCACGGCCTTCGTCCCGGCCGCCGCCATGGCCGTGCTCGCCTTCCTCACCGCTTGGCTGGTGATCAGGGTCCGCAAGAGCGATCTTGCATCCCTCGCGGGTGTGACGAGCCCGGGCATCGGCTGACCCGGACCACACGGCGCCAAGCCGCGGCCGGCCGGACCGTCGCCCGCGCACAGCCGGCATGAACAGCGGACCGGCCGGCCGCACGAGGGACAGCAAGGTCACGGGAGGCACCGGCATCAGGACCGGCAGCGCACACGTGAGGATCACCAGCGGCGCAGCCAGCCCCAGCCTCAGTAGGACATAACCCATCCCGCGCCCCTCCTCCCTCGTGTCGCTTCCCGCGCTCACCACTTGGTTGCGCCCTTGCGCCGGGAAGACGCGGTGCACGGCGGCTACGGGAAGAACGAGCGTCGATCACGGAGAGTTCCCGGCGGACACGGAGTGTTCTCCGTTACCACCGCGGCGGGGGACGCGTCAGAGCCCCGCGGGCACCCAGCCCGGCAGCGACTCCGTGCGCCGCACCCACTCGGCGGGCGGTGCCCCGGACTTGCCCGCGGCCAGCACGCCACCCACGATCGCGCAGGTCGTGTCCACGTCCCCACCCACCTGGGCTGTCGTCCAGAACGCCGTCTCGTAGTCACCGAGGGCCCGCGCGGCGGACCACAGGGCGAAGGGGACGGTGTCATGCGCGGTCGTGCGGCGTCCGCTGCCCAGCACGGCCGCGACGGTGCCCGGGTCGCCGTAGTCGAGCATGTCCCGGGCGCGGCGGAGGCCCTGGCCGACCGCGCTCTTCGGCACGAGCGCGATGACGCCGTCGAGCAGTGCCTCGCCGCTGGGCGGCCCGTCGGGCGAACCGGCCAGAGCCGCCGCCGCGGCCACCGCCATGGCCCCGACCACGGCCTCCCGATGCTGGTGTGTCGTATAGGCCGAGATCTCCGCCTGGTGGGTCGCCTGCTCGGGATCGTCCGCGTACCAGGCGCCCAGGGGGGCGATCCGCATGGCCGCGCCGTTGCCCCAGGACCCCTGGCCGTTGAAGAGTCCGGCGGCCAGCTCACGCCAGTCCCCGCCCTCCCGGACCAGACGCAGCAAGCGGTTGACCGCGGGACCGTAGCCCCGGTCGAAGTCGTGGTGCTCGGCGAAGGAGCGGGCGAGCGCGTCCTGGTCGATCCGCTGGTGGGCGGCGAGGACGGCCAGCACGGAGCAGGCCATCTCGGTGTCGTCCGTCCACTGCCAGGGCCCCGCGGGCAGTTCCCGGCGCTTCAGCAATGGATAGTTCACGGGAACGAAGAACTGGGAGCCCAGCGCGTCTCCCACGGCCAGTCCGCGCAGGCTCGCCGAGGCGCGCTCGAAGCGCTCGAGGGAAGAGGAGTCAGCGGTCATCGCTCTGCCACTCTATCCGCTGACCCAGTACCGCACCGGCTCCCGCCAGCGCGCGAAGGGCCGGTCCAGTGCGTACTTGCCGTCCTCCCCGAGAACGAGCATCCGCATCTCGGCGTTCCCCGGATTGGCCAGCGACTCGAATTCGGCGACCGTCCAGTGGAACCAGCGCATGCAGAACAGCCGCATCGCCAGCCCGTGGGTCACCAGGAGGACGTTCGGAGGATGGTCAGGGGCCTCGAAGCTGCGGAACAGGCTCTCCAGGAAGCCGCCGACCCGGTCGTACACGTCGGCGCCGGACTCTCCCTGCGGGAACCGGAAGAAGAAGTGGCCGTAGGCGTCGCGGTACGCCTTCTGCAGGCGCACGTCGTCGCGGTCCTGCCAGTTGCCCCAGTCCTGCTCACGGAGCCTTGGCTCCTCCCGGACGCGTATGAGGTCGGCATCGAGGTGGAAGGCGTGAAGCGTCTCGTGCGTGCGCCGGTACGGGGAGACGTACACACTCACGCGTTCCCCGCCGAAGAGCTTCCGGAGCCGCTCTCCGGTCTCCTCGGCCTGCCGCCGGCCGCGCTCGGTCAGCGCGAGGGCGTGGTCGGGCTCGCGTTCATACACGGAGTCGTCGATGTTGCCGGTCGACTCGCCATGCCGGACAAGGACGATGCGCCGTGGTCGTGCCATGTCGAAACCCTAGATCGAACGGCGGAAGGTCGAGCACTCGTACGGGCTCCATACGGC
The DNA here is from genome assembly GCF_043195475.1 of Streptomyces sp. Y20. Lineage (NCBI taxonomy): Bacteria > Bacillati > Actinomycetota > Actinomycetes > Kitasatosporales > Streptomycetaceae > Streptomyces > Streptomyces sp. Y20. The sequence continues at coordinate 80,292 of NZ_JBIDDP010000002.1, read as the reverse complement.
GTATGTCACATGGTTTCCACGCCGCGGCCGCTTCCGTGATGGCGGTGCGATGCCTTCGGGATGTACGTCCGGTTCTCCAACCGACCGGTGGGACCTCAGACAGTCCAGGACGGCTCCAGTTCCACGATGTCGCCGGAGAGCGCCGCGACGTCCGCCTCGGTCTGGGCGCGCAGGGCCAGGCGTTCGATGCGTTCGGTGCGGTACTTGCCGTGCTCGGCCGCCGACCGCCACATCGAGAGGATCATGAACTCCTGTTCGGGCGCCTCGGCGAACATGCCACGGATCATGCCGGGCGAACCGGCCATGGCCGGGTTCCAGACCTTCTCCTGCATCAGCGTGAAATGCTCCACGCGCTCCTCGTGGATCCGGCACAGGGCCACCCGGACGAGATCGGCGTCGGTGAAGCGCGGCTCGAAGCCCGTCTTCACATCGAAGCGGTACTCGAACAGCCTGACCTGGGCGTCCTTGAAGGTGCCGGACTGGGCGGCGGCCAGCCGGTCATGGGAACGGGCCATGAAGGAGTCGTAGAAGGCGCGGCTCTCCCAGAAGGCGAAGACGTGCGCCACTCCCGGCCGCTGCCGGCTCCACCCCCCGCCCTGCCCCCGGAAACCCGGCTCCCCCGGCAGCCCCGCCCATTTCCGCTGCCCGCGCTCGAAACCGCGGCGGTCGACCACGGTGCAGCGAATCCACTTGACCAGCACCGCGCCATCGTAAGGCCACCGGGCGTGGCGCCGGTCCCGCTCCGGTGGACCACGCCCGGGCGTGCGCCCCCACGCACGTGGCACGATGGGCAAGGAGCGTCCGACTCACAGGAGTTGGGGGCGAGCGAGCCACAGGGGGAAGGGGCAGCCTGATGACCGGCTTCAGCAAGGGAATCCGCAAGGCCGAGGTCGCGCTCAAGTGGGATCCCAGTCCGGCGGGACGGCCGCCGACCGATCTCGACATCATCGCCGCGACGTTCGTGTCGGCCGACGCTTACGGGACTCCGGCCTATCTGGTGCACTTCGACAGCCGTTCACCGGACGGCACGATCTTCCTCAACCGCGACAGCGCCGACGGCAGGGGCTTCGGCTGGGACGAGGTCATGATGCTGGAACTGGAACGACTCGACAGCCGGTACGCGCGCGTGGTGGTGGGGGTCGTCATCCAGCAGCGGCCCGGGCCCAAGACGTTCGCCGACGTGCTGAATCCGGCCGTGCGCGTCCGGGAGGGATATACGGTCCTCTCGGAGGACGATTTCGGGTCGGTCCTCGGGGCGACCGCGGCGACGATCGCCGAGTTCGTGCGTGACGACTCCGGCGAGTGGACCCTGCGTCCCGGCGTGCACGGCTTCGACGAGGATCCGGCGGCCTTCACCCAGGTCATGGGCAGAGCGCGCCGGCCCTGACGCGGTGACGGCAGAAGGGGCGCCGGCGTGTGGCCGGCGCCCCTTCTGCAGCGGGGACCACGTGTCAGGTCCCTAGCGGCTGGCGGTCAGCTGCAACCGCTGGTCGAGCCGCAGCCCTCGCAGATGTAGCAGGAACCGGCCCGCTGCATCTTCGTACCGCAGGAGAAGCACAGCGGGGCGTCGGCCTGGATACCCATCTGCATCTCGACCAGCTCGGCGCTGGTGTGGGCCTGCTTCGGGGCGGGCTTGGCCGCCCCGGTCTCGGCCTTCGGCGTGGCGACCGCCTTCAGCTCCTGGGCGAGCGGCGCCGACTGGGCCAGGCCCTCGACGTCGACCTCGTCGTCATCCAGGGACTGCTCGTACGAACCGGTCTCCAGGTGACGCTGACGCTCCTCGGCGGAGTGGATGCCGAGCGCGGAGCGCGTCTCGAAGGGCAGGAAGTCCAGCGCCAGGCGGCGGAAGATGTAGTCGACGATCGACTGCGCCATCCGCACGTCGGGGTCGTCCGTCATGCCGGCCGGCTCGAAGCGCATGTTGGTGAACTTCGAGACGTACGTCTCCAGCGGCACGCCGTACTGGAGGCCGACGGAGACGGCGATGGAGAAGGCGTCCATCATGCCCGCGAGGGTGGAGCCCTGCTTGGACATCTTCAGGAAGACCTCGCCGAGACCGTCGTCCGGGTAGGAGTTGGCCGTCATGTAACCCTCGGCGCCACCGACCGTGAAGGAGGTGGTGATCCCCGGGCGACCCTTGGGGAGGCGCTTGCGGACCGGGCGGTACTCGATGACCTTCTCGACCGTCTCGCGGATGGCCGCCTCGGTCTTCTCCGTGACCTCGGCCTTCTCCTTCTCCTTGGTCTTCGCGGAGAGGGGCTGGCCGACCTTGCAGTTGTCGCGGTAGATCGCGAGCGCCTTCACGCCCAGCTTCCAGGCCTCGAAGTAGATCTCCTCGACCTCCTCGACGGTCGCCGTCTCCGGCATGTTGACCGTCTTGGAGATGGCGCCCGAGATCCACGGCTGGATGGCGGCCATCATGCGGACGTGACCCATCGGGGAGATGGCGCGCTCGCCCATGGCGCAGTCGAACACCTCGTAGTGCTCGTGCGCGAGGCCGGGGGCGTCGATCACGTTGCCGTTCTCGGCGATGTGGGCGACGATCGCCTCGATCTGCTCCTCCTGGTAACCCAGGCGGCGCAGGGCCTGCGGGACGGTGCCGTTGACGATCTGCATCGAGCCGCCACCGACGAGCTTCTTGAACTTGACCAGGGCGAGGTCGGGCTCGACGCCCGTGGTGTCGCAGGACATCGCGAGACCGATGGTGCCGGTCGGGGCGAGGACGGACGCCTGGGAGTTGCGGAAACCGTTTCTCTCGCCGAGGCGCACCACGTCCTGCCAGGCCTCCGTGGCGGCGGCCCACACCGGGGTGTCCAGGTCGTCCACGCGCACGGCCGTGCCGTTGGCGTCGGAGTGCTGCTTCATGACGCGGTTGTGGGCGTCGGCGTTGCGGGCGTAGCCGTCGTAGGTGCCGACGACCGCGGCCAGCTCGGCGGAGCGGCGGTAGGCCGTACCCGTCATCAGGGAGGTGATGGCGCCGGCCAGGGCGCGGCCGCCGTCCGAGTCGTAGGCGTGGCCGGTGGCCATCAGCAGGGCGCCGAGGTTGGCGTAGCCGATGCCGAGCTGGCGGAACGCGCGTGTGTTCTCACCGATCTTCTGGGTCGGGAAGTCCGCGAAGCAGATCGAGATGTCCATCGCGGTGATGACCAGCTCGACGACCTTCTGGAAGCGCTCGGTCTCGAAGGACTGGTGGCCCTTGCCGTCGTCCTTGAGGAACTTCATCAGGTTCAGCGAGGCCAGGTTGCAGGACGTGTTGTCCAGGTGCATGTACTCGCTGCACGGGTTCGACGCGGTGATCCGGCCGGACTCGGGGCAGGTGTGCCAGTTGTTGATGGTGTCGTCGTACTGGATGCCCGGGTCGGCACAGGCCCAGGCGGCCTCGGCCATCCGGCGGAAGAGGGACTTGGCGTCGACCTCCTCGATGACCTCACCGGTCATGCGGGCACGCAGGCCGAACTTGCCACCCTTCTCGACCGCCGTCATGAACTCGTCGTTGACACGCACCGAGTTGTTGGCGTTCTGGTACTGGACGGACGTGATGTCGTCGCCGCCCAGGTCCATGTCGAAGCCCGCGTCGCGCAGGGCGCGGATCTTCTCCTCCTCCTTGACCTTGGTCTCGATGAAGTCCTCGATGTCGGGGTGGTCGACGTCGAGCACGACCATCTTGGCGGCGCGCCGGGTGGCACCGCCGGACTTGATGGTGCCGGCGGAGGCGTCGGCGCCACGCATGAAGGAGACCGGGCCGGAGGCGTTGCCGCCGGAGGAGAGCAGCTCCTTGGAGGAGCGGATGCGGGAGAGGTTCAGGCCGGCGCCGGAGCCGCCCTTGAAGATCATGCCCTCTTCCTTGTACCAGTCGAGGATCGACTCCATGGAGTCGTCGACGGAAAGGATGAAGCAGGCGGAGACCTGCTGGGGCTGCGGGGTGCCGACGTTGAACCAGACGGGACTGTTGAAGCTGAAGATCTGGTGCAGGAGGGCGTAGGCCAGCTCGTGCTCGAAGATCTCGGCGTCGGCGGGCGAGGCGAAGTACTTGTGGTCCTCGCCGGCCTTCCGGTACGTCTTCACGATGCGGTCGATCAGCTGCCTGAGGCTGACCTCGCGCTGCGGAGTGCCCACGGCACCCCGGAAGTACTTGCTGGTGACGATGTTGACCGCGTTCACCGACCAGAAGTCGGGGAACTCGACGCCACGCTGCTCGAAGTTGACCGAGCCGTCGCGCCAGTTGGTCATGACGACGTCACGGCGCTCCCAGCTCACCTCGTCGTACGGGTGCACGCCGGGGGTGGTGTGGATGCGCTCGATGTGCAGCCCCTTGTTCCCCGCCTTGCCGCCCTTGGCTCGGGAACCTCGTGCCGGACCGCTCGCCGTCTCTGTCATGCCGCCTCCCTGGTACGGGCGAAACGCCCAAAAGTGCCCCGATTGTTCCCGTGGCACGGTGTTCTGTCGTGTGTTGCGGGCACCCTCAGCTGCCGCCCGCAACAGGTCTTTGTCGGCCGCCTCCCGGCCGGAATCCAGGTCTCGTCCCGGTTCCCGGCCCGCCGGTCAGTCGGCGGCGTGGGCGGGCGCCGGAACCTGGGTGGTCCCGCCGGGCCCGCAGTCAGCTTCCTGGATCCCCACTCCCGCGTCCTGGTCGTCCGCGGCGGGGCCTCGCGTGGCCTCCCTCAGCTCCGCGATCGCGGCCTCGAAGTCGTCGAGCGAGTCGAACGCCCGGTAGACGGAGGCGAACCGCAGGTAGGCGACGAGGTCGAGTTCCTGCAAGGGGCCGAGTATGGCCAGGCCCACGTCGTGGGTGGTCAGCTCGGCACTCCCGGTGGCGCGCACCGCCTCCTCGACCCGCTGGCCGAGCTGGGCGAGTGCGTCCTCGGTGACGGGCCGCCCCTGGCACGCCTTGCGCACGCCGTTGATGACCTTGGCGCGACTGAACGGCTCGGTGACCCCGGACCGCTTGACCACCATGAGCGAGCACGTCTCCACGGTCGTGAAACGACGGGAGCAGTCGGGGCACTGGCGGCGCCTGCGGATCGACGTGCCGTCGTCGGTCGTACGACTGTCGACCACGCGGCTGTCGGGATGCCTGCAGAAGGGGCAGTGCATGATCTCCAACCCTCCTCACAGCAGTCTCATTGACCTCACCGGACCCACGGGCCCCGCGAAGCAGCCCTAAGCATAGGCGATCGCGAAGCCGTTTCAGACCCGGGGACCACAACTTGTGGGCTGCTGTAGCCATCCAAGCACTAGATGTGGGGATTGACTCATACGCCCAGGCGGATACGCGTGTCACGGCGGAACGGTGGATCCGGCATCGGCGGCGACCGGCCGGACACGCGCACGCGTACCCGTACCGTCGCGGCGCATACCGGGATAGCGTGGGCGCCGCACGGAGGAGGCATGGCACTCCGGCACCGAAGGGCCCCGGATCCCGGATCGCGGGGTTCCGGATGGCAGACTGGGGGCGCGACCCACAAGGTCGGCGACCCCGGCGGTGAAGAGTACAGCAATGGGCGCTTTTGTCCGCCAAGTGTCGCGTGAGCCATACACCCAGACACGTGATCACGTCACGTGAAACGGACTTTTTCACTCGAACGTGTGTTTGGCGCAACCTTTCGAAAGCAACTACCGTTGTGCAGCAGGGAGACCATCGAGAGGGGCCGCCGTGACCACCACCGCAGACAGTGCCACCATCACCGCCCAGGACCGCTCCCAGGGCCGAGTCGAGCCGATGCACGTGATGAACGAAGTGACGAATCCCGAGGGACAGAAGCGCTCCCTGCCGGGCCGACCTCCCGGCATTCGGGCGGACAGCTCGGGGCTCACGGACCGGCAGCGCCGGGTGATCGAGGTCATCAGGGACTCGGTGCAGCGGCGGGGCTACCCACCGTCGATGCGGGAGATCGGCCAGGCCGTCGGCCTGTCGAGCACGTCGTCGGTCGCCCACCAGCTGATGGCACTGGAGCGCAAGGGGTTCCTGCGTCGCGACCCGCACCGTCCGCGCGCGTACGAGGTGCGAGGCTCCGACCAGGCCGTGACCGTGCAGCCCACGGACACCGCCGGCAAGCCCGCCGCGTCGTACGTCCCGTTGGTCGGCCGTATCGCGGCCGGTGGCCCGATTCTCGCCGAGGAGTCCGTCGAGGACGTCTTCCCTCTCCCCCGCCAGCTCGTCGGCGACGGCGAACTGTTCGTCCTGAAGGTCGTGGGCGACTCGATGATCGAGGCCGCGATCTGCGACGGTGACTGGGTGACCGTGCGCCGCCAGCCGGTCGCCGAGAACGGTGACATCGTGGCCGCCATGCTCGACGGCGAAGCCACCGTCAAGCGCTTCAAGCGCGAGGACGGCCACGTCTGGCTCCTCCCGCACAACGCCGCCTACGAGCCGATCCCCGGCGACGACGCGACGATCCTGGGCAAGGTCGTCGCGGTGCTGCGCCGCGTGTGACGAACGCGGCAGGTGGGCCCCGACGGCTCGCTCCCTGACCGGGCCCCGGAACCTCTGCGCCGGTTCCGGGGTCCTGCCCGTCCCGGGTGGCCGTACGGACGGCTGCCATCGTGGGGTGGTCCGATCGATTCGGTCGGACCACCCCACGGTCACGTCGCCGCGCGCTCCGTCTCCGCCTGCTGGGTCTCGGCCTGCTGCGCCACCGCGTCGATCGCCGCCAGTGACCTGCGGACCTGGTTTCGGTCCGTGGTGTACCAGAAGTCCGGCAGGGACGACTTCAGATACCCGCCGTATCGCGCGGTGGCCAGCCGCTGGTCCAGTACGGCGACCACGCCCCGGTCGCCGGAGGCCCGGACGAGACGGCCGGCGCCCTGCGCCATCAGCAGGGCGGCGTGTGTCGCGGCCACCGCCATGAACCCGTTGCCTCCCGCGTCCTCCACCGCCTTCTGGCGCGCGCTCATCAGCGGATCGTCGGGACGCGGGAACGGGATCTTGTCCATGACGACCAGCTGGCAGCTGGGTCCGGGGACGTCGACCCCTTGCCACAGCGACAGCGTGCCGAAGAGGCAGGTCTTCGGGTCGGCCGCGAAGTTCTTGATCAGTTCGCCGAGCGTCTCCTCGCCCTGGAGGAGGATCGGGAACTCGGGGATCCGGGAGCGCAGCTCCTCCGCCGCGAGCTGAGCGGCCCGCATGGACGAGAACAGTCCGAGGGTGCGACCGCCGGCCGCCTGGATCAGCTCGGTCAGCTCGTCCAGCATGTCGGTCCGGTCGCCGTCCCGCGCGGGGCGCGCCAGGTGCTTGGCGACATACAGGATGCCCTGTCTGCGGTAGTCGAAGGGCGAGCCGACGTCGACGCCCTTCCACTTCGGCAGGTCCTCGCCCTCCGCGCCCTCCGGCCCGAGCCCCAGGGAGGCCCCGACCCCGTTGAAGTCGCCGCCCAGTTTGAGCGTCGCCGAGGTGAGGACGACGGCACGGTCGGCGAAGAGCTTCTCCCTGAGCAGCCCCGACACCGACATGGGGGCGACCCTGAGGGAGGCGCCGAAACGGTCGTGCCGCTCGTACCAGACGACGTCCCACTCCGAGCCGTTCACGACCCGCTCCGCCACGTCGTGCACCGACTCCACGGAGGCCAGCGCCTGCTTGCGGACCGCGTCCTCGTCCTGGACGGACTTGTCGCGCGTCGCGCCGATCCCGGAGATGACCGTACGGGCGGCGTCGCGCAGCGCCATCAGGGCGTAGCCGAGGTCCTCCGGGATCTCCTCCAGGCGGCCCGGCAGCGCCAGCTCCATGAGCCGCTCGAAGCCCTCGGCGGCGGTCTGGAGCTGGTCGGCGGCCTTCTCGTTGACGAGCTTGGCGGCTCGGCGCACGGCACGGTTGACCTGGCCGGGCGTGAGTTCGCCGGTGGCGACACCGGTGACACGGGAGACGAGTTCGTGCGCCTCGTCCACGATCAGCACCTCGTGCTGGGGCAGCACCGGGGCGCCCTCGATGGCGTCGATGGCCAGCAGGGCGTGGTTGGTGACCACGACCTCGGCGAGCTTGGCGCGCTCGCGGGCCATCTCCGCGAAGCACTCGGCGCCGTACGCGCACTTCGTCGCGCCCAGACACTCCCGGGACGACACCGACACCTGCGCCCAGGCGCGATCCGAGACACCGGGGCTGAGATCGTCCCGGTCGCCGTCCTCGGTCTCGTCCGCCCAGTCCCGCAGGCGCAGCAGGTCCTGGCCCAGCTTGCTGGTGGGAGCGGCGGCCTCGAACTGGTCGAAGAGGCCCTCCTCCTCGTCCTGCGGCATGCCCTCGTGCAGCCGGTGCAGGCACAGGTAGTTCGACCGGCCCTTGAGCATGGCGAACTCCGGACGGCGGCGCAGCAGCGGGTGGAGGGCGTCGACCGTGCGCGGCAGGTCGCGCTCCACGAGCTGCCGCTGGAGCGCGAGTGTGGCCGTCGCGACGATCACCCGTTCTCCGTGCGCGAGCGCGGGCACGAGATAGCCCAGCGACTTTCCGGTGCCGGTGCCGGCCTGGACCAGCAGGTGGGATCCGTCGTCGATCGCCTCGGCGACCGCTTCGGCCATGGTGACCTGGCCGGGGCGCTCCGTACCGCCGACGGCAGTGACGGCGGCATGCAGGAGTTCGGGGAGTGAGGGCTTCGTCATAGCCCGACCACCCTACGGCCCTGCACTGACAAACGGGGTCTCGTGACGGGGAGAGGGGACGGGATCACGACCGGGGGCTCCTGGTGGTGCGGGTGGGGTCGATGGGCGGGATGGACAGACCGGTCACCCGGATGGGTCGTTGAGGTGCGTGGGTGAGGTGGGAAGTTTTTCCGGTCGCGGGAACACCGTGAGCCCGCCGTTCGTATCTCATGGTGAGCGCTCGATGACCGAGTGCTACAAGACATGGCGCAGGACCCGGTCCCGGATCATGAGGGCGGCCCGCTTGGCAGGCAGGTCGACCTCGGCCGCGTACCGGAAGCCCGCGCTCAAGAACGCGGCCACGGAGGGGGTGTTGCACAGATCGGGTTCCGCTACGACACGTGCGCAGACGGGACGGCGGTCGAGGATCAGGTCGGCCACGGACCGGAGCAGGACGGATCCCAGCCCCCGCCCGCGGTCGGCGGCACCACCGACGAGGAGGTGGATCCCGGTGTCGTGCGGACGGGCCGGGTAGTGGCGGGCCAGTGGGTCCAGGTCCGCGCGATAGATCTCCCAGTAGCTCATGGGGGTGCCGTCCAGTACGCCGAGGCACGGCACGCTGTGTCCGGCGCCGGCCAGTTGGGTCCGCAGGTGGTCCTCCGTCCGGCGCGGGGGTCCGTCCAGTTCCCAGAATGGGGCGACGGCGGGGTCGTTCATCCAGCGGTGGACGAGCGGCAGGTCGTGCTCGATGTGTACGGGCATGAGCCGGAAGGTGCCGGCCGAGGTGGCGACCGGCCCCCAGGCGGAGGGCCGATCGAGCAGGCCGACCGTCGTTGCGGCGCAGAAGGCGATGAAGTCGGCGGGCAGACGCAGGTCCAGCGTGTCCTCGCTGTCCGGGTCGTCGTCCTCGACGGTGAACCGGCGGAAGCGTGTGCTGCGGGGTGCCGCGGTGTCCGTTCCGGGGCCGGCGCAGCCTTGGTGGGCACGGGCGGGGCTGGTTGCGGCGCAGGCGTCGGTGGGAGGCACGGTGCGCTCCTCTCAGGAGACGAGGTGGGTCATGTTCCTCAGGAGACGAGGTGGGTGTGCTCCGCCCAGGGGGCGCCCTGGAGCGTCGCGCTCAGCAATGGAGGGGGTTGGCGATGGTGACGTAGACGGACTGGGTGTCGACCGGGCCGACGAGTTCGTCGAGGCCGTGCAGCCGGGTCAGCAGATTGGCCTTGCAGCGCAGGACGGGTGAGTCGAGCAGGCGGCCTGGCAGGGAGCTGCGCAGCGGGGCGGGTCCCGTGGCGAGGTCGGTGAGGAAGCGGCGGAAGGCCGCGAGGAGCAGCCGCTCGTCGGCGAGGTGCTGGGAGCCGAAGGCGCCGATGAGGCCCAGCACGTTGTTGACGGCGAGGTAGTAGGCGAAGCGTTCGTCGGTGACCTCGTCGGGGACGAAGGTGTCGCTGTGCTCACCGATACCGGGCAGCCGGGCGTCCAGTTCGGCTCGCCGGGACTCGCGGAAGTAGTACCCCTGGTTGTCACGGTAGCGGCCACCGGCGGGCCAGCCGTCGCGGTCGAGCAGGAGCAAGGTGTTCTGCTGGTGGGCCTCCAGGGCGATGCCGGCCTCGCCGTCCAGCCAGAGCACGGGACGGACGACGTGCTCCAGGTAACGGAGGAACCACTCCGTGGCGACCGCGCCGACCGGCCGGCCGGTGCGTGCGGCGAGCCGCCCGACGAGTCGTTCGAGCCGGGAGCGCATCGGCCAGGTCGCCTGTCCCCGCGAAGGCATGACGGTCTGCCCGGCAGAGGGACGGGGCGAGAGCAGTCCGGCGACGCAGCCGGCGTCGTCGGCCGGGGCGAACGGGTTGTGCCGGACCACCGCGTCGAGGCCCGGCACGGGCAGGCCGTCCGGGTCGTCGACGGCGAGCCAGGCGGGGTCGCGGACAATGCCGAAGCCGGGATGCACGGCCTGCCACTGCTCGGCCAGGCCGGTGCGCAGCAGCCGGTGCACCTCGACTCCGCGATGGAGTTCCTTGCGCAGGTTCTCCCGTCGGGAGTTGGTGATGCGCAGGCCCAGCGACAGCTTGAGCATCGCGGGGGCGCCGGACCGGTGGACGGTTCGTACGGAGGAGGTGGGGTGCCAGGGAGCGCCGAGCGGGCCGAGGTCGCGCAGGAGGCCCGAGTCGAGGAGGGCGGCGACGGCCGGGCGGTGCCGTACCTCGCGGGCCTGCCAGGGGTGCAGCGGCAGGGCGGTGTAGCCGTCGGGCAGCGGGAGCCCGGTTCCGGCGAGACGTCGGACGAGGTGGCCGGCGGGGACGGGACGGCCGCGTTCGGTCCAGGCGGAGTCGGTTGCGAGGACGGAGGGGGCGACCGCCATCCAGTGCAGGGGGAAGGAGCCGTGCAGCTCGGGTGAGTACCGGTCGGCCTCGGCCTCGGTCAGGCCTTCCCGGCTCTTCGGGGTCGGGTGCAGCGGGTGGCCGAGGACGAGGGACTGTTCGGCGCTGAGGAAGAGGTCGGGGGCGTCGGCGGGGTGGTCGCGCCGGTGGCGGATGAAGGCTGCCGTGCGGCGGACGGAGTCGGCCACTCGTGCCACCACGTCGTCGTCGTCCGGGCCGGCGGCGGTGTGCTGCGAGGGGCGGATGGCGCTGCTCTGGGCATCGGCTGGTTCCCGGACGAGGAGTGCCGCGAGTGTGACGGCGTCGACGGGCGGCGCGGTCTCGGGAGCGGCGGTGAAGCGAGGAGGGCCGAAGCGGTGCCAGCCCGTCGGGGACCAGTAGCGGACCGGCACGGTCAGGGCGGTGCCGCTGGCGGGCAGCGGGATGTGGAGGCTGCCGGTCGTGGGGGCGGCGAGGCCGGTCTCACGGACCCAGCAGCGCAGGAGGTTCTCCACCGCGGCGGCCTGGGCCGCGGTGCGGGGATCGGGGCTCTCCAGGGGATCGGTGCCGGGCTCGGTCCGTCGCGTGAGGTCCGCGTCCCGCCGCTTCTGCTGGGGGACCGACTCGGTGAGCGGTACCGGTGTGGCCGGGGCGCCGGAGCCTCCCGGTTCGTCGGGGGCGCCGGAGTGGCCGTCGGGTGTGGGTGTGGTGTTCATGACGGCTCCTCAGGGCTGGAGGTGAGGTGGTGCGGCTCGGTCGGCCGGCCACTCGGTCGCCGCGCCCCCCGTGGTTGCCGGAGCGGGTGGGCGAGGAGAGCGGGACGCGGACGACAAGGCTGTGCGGTCGGTGCCGGCGAGCGGCGTGGGTCCGGATGTCCGGGAAAGGGGGCGTGGGGTGAGGGGACGGAGTGCCGGTGTGCGGGGTGGCGACGGGGGCCGGGTGGGGCGCGGGTGGTGTTCAGCCCGCGCGCTCGGCGGGGCTGTGGCGGCCTTGGTGGTGTGGGCCGTGGGTCTCGTGACGGCGAGCCGCGGCCGCCACCGCGTCGGCCAGGCGGTCGAGTACGGCTGTCGCCTGTTCGTCACTGATCGTCAGCGGAGGGAGCAGCCGGACCACGGACGCGTGTCGCCCCCCGAGTTCGACGATCAGGCCCCGCTGGAGGCACTCGCGCTGTACGGCGGCGGCGAGTCGGGGCGAAGCGGGGTGCGCAGTGCTGGTGGGTTGCCGTCCGGCGGGTGCGGCGCCGCGTTCGTCGGGGGCGGGGCCGGAACCGGGAGCGCGTCCGAAGCCAGGGGCGGGTACGGAACCGGGGGCGGGGTCGAAGCCGGGGGCGGGTACGGAACCGGAATTGAGGGCGGGTCCGAAGCCAGGGGCAGGTCCCTCGGCTTCGGGGTCGACGAGCTCCAGCCCGATCATCAGGCCCCGGCCCCGCACGTCACCCACGCAGGCGAACTCGTCGGCCAGGCCCCGGAGTCGGGACAGCATGCGGGAGCCGAGGGTGGCGGCGCGGTCGGCGAGGCCGTTCTCGCGGACGTAGGCGAGGGTGGCGGTGCCCGCGGCCATGGCGAGCTGGTTGCCGCGGAACGTGCCGGCGTGGGCGCCGGGCTGCCAGACGTCGAGCTCCTCGCGGTAGACGATCACCGCCAGGGGGAGGCTGCCGCCGATGGCCTTGGACAGGACCATGACGTCGGGGGTGATGCCGCTGTGGCCGACGGCCCAGAAGCTGCCCGTCCGGCCGACTCCGGTCTGGACCTCGTCGGCGATCAGCGGGATGGACCGGTCCGCCGTCAGCTGTCGCATGCGCCGCAACCAGTCGTCCGGCGCGGGAATGACGCCGCCCTCGCCCTGGACGGGTTCGACGAGCATCCCGGCGGGCAGGGGGACGCCCGACCTGGGGTCGTCGAGGAGGGACTCGGTCCAGCGGGCGGCGAGTTCGGCGCCGCGCGGGCCGCCGACACCGAAGGGGCAGCGGTAGTCCTGCGGATAGGGCAGGCGGGTGACCCGCACGTCGGGGGCACCGCCGGAGACGGCCAGGGCGCCGGCGGTCATGCCGTGGTAGGCGCCGGTGAAGGCGAGCATGCCGGTGCGGCCCGTCGCGGCCCGCACCAGGGTGAGGGCGGCCTCGACGGCGTCGGTGCCGGCCGGCCCGCAGAACTGCACACGGGCTCGGCCGGCGAGGCCGGGCGGAAGCGTGCGGAACAACTCCGTGACGAAGGCGTCCTTGACGGGGGTGGCCAGGTCGAGCACGGACAGAGGGGCACCGGAGTCGAGGACCGCCCGGATGGCCTCCAGCACCACCGGGTGGTTGTGGCCGAGCGCGAGGGCACCGGCACCGGAGAGGCAGTCGAGGTAGCGGCGTCCGTCGGCCCCCTCGATGGTGAGCCCGCGCGCCCGGACGGGCACGATGGGCAGGGCGCGGGCGTAGGTGCGCGCCGAGGACTCACGCGCCGACTGGCGTCTGAGCATTCCCTCGTGCACGGCCCGCGCTTGCCCGGGCGTGCCTCCTGCCACCGACTCCGTACCGGCCACGGCGCGCTGTCCTCCCCGCTGTCCAGAGGCGAGTTGATCCGCGGGGACTCGGCGAAGCCGGCGGTCCCCCACCGCCTACAACCGCGGACCGTTCAGCGGGTTACGGGTTGCGTCGAGATCGGTGCCGTGACCGCCGGAAGGCATCGTGCGGCTCCTGTGCGGCGTCTGTGCCGTGCGGGGGGCGCTTCCACGCCCGGCCGGGCGTGGAAGCGCCGTCCGGAGCCGGGACCGGTGGGCCACTCGGTGTGCCGTCCGCGAGTCCGCCCCTTCGTGGGCTCCCACACACCCGCGGCGGCGGCCACGACGTCGTCCGGCAGCGGGTCGATGCCGACCGTGGCGGTGGCCGGTTCCAGGAGAACCGGCTTCAGGTGCACCTGTGCCCGCCCGTCCCGGCGCCGTACCTTCGTGTGGGCCGGCAGGACCTTGCCCTCGGCCATCAGGTGCCTGCGGACGGCTACGTTCCGGGCGCTCTCGCCCTCGACCGCCGCACCGACCCGGCGACGGAAGATCACGGTGCTGAGGATCGGTTCGGCGAGCGGATCGAGAGGATCGGTTCGGTGAGCGGGTCGAGGTCCGGGGCGCGGGTGATGCGGGCGGCCGCGTACCGGGCCCTGGGAGTGGCGGGCGTCGACCCATTCGCCCGAGCCGCAGCGGCCGAGGGCCGGTAGCGAGGCCGCGATCTCGAGGCCGCCGGAGCGGCGGGTGGTACGGAGGAGGGGGCCCACGAACGCGGTGCAGCCCTCGGCCTCGTCGCCCGGCGGGTCGAGGTGGACGGCCCGCCTGCCCAGCGGACTCCTCCGGGCGCGGTCGCATGCCGCAGGACGCCGGTGTCCGGCCGGACTCGTGCACGCCCCGCCCCCTTTGGAGCCCCCGGTCTTCCGGCCGGGCGCCGGCCCCGCCGGCTCAGACCGCCGTCCGGCCGCCGTCGACCGGCACCGCCGCGCCCGTCACGAAGGCCGCGCGGTCGCTGCACAGCCAGACCGCGGCCTGGGCGATCTCCTCGGGCGAGGCCATGCGCCGGCGCAGCGTGCGGGCCTCGAAGCGTTCCTCCAGCTCCCGCGACCCGCCGATGACCTGATCCATCATCTCGGTGCGCGTGCTGCCCACGACCAGCGCGTTGACCCGGATCCCGCGGTCGCCGTACTCGCGCGCGGCGGCCCGGCTCAGGCCGATCACCGCGTGTTTGGCGGCCACGTACGCGGCGGAGGCGCTGGAGGCCAGTACCCCTGCGACGCTGGAGGTGTTCACGACGGCTCCGCCGCCAGAGGTGAGCATCGCCGGGATCTGCCGGCGCAGGCAGTTCCAGACGCCGCGCACGTTGACGTCCATCGTGCGGGTGTAGTCCTCGTCGTCCATCTCCAGCAGGGGCGTGCCGACGGTGGCGTGACCGGCGTTGTTGAACGCCGCGTCGAGTCTGCCGAAGGTGTCGACGGCGGCCCGTACGGCCCGTGCGACGTCCTCGGGCGAGCAGACGTCACCCTCCGCCGCGAGCGCGCGTCCGCCCGCCGCGCGGATCTCCGCCACCAGTTGTCCGAGGCGGTCCCCGCGCCGGGCCATGAGCACCACGGCGGCGCCCTCCTCGGCGAACAGCCGGGCGGCGGCGGCGCCGATGCCGCTGGACGCGCCGGTGATCATGGCTACCTTGCCGTCGAGCATGTCAGTCCCGCCAGACGGTGCCGAGCGCCGCTTCCTCGTCCAGGGTCCGCAGCAGTTCCTCATCGACGGCGTGCAGCGAGTCCACGACGTGCCGAACCCCGGCCTCGCGCATCAGTTGCGGCTGGAAGCTGTGCCGGAAGTCGGTGGGATGGCCGATGAAGGGCACGTTCAGCTCTCTGGCGGCACGGCCGACGTTCGCCACGTCGTCGATGAAGACGGCCTCGTCGTAGTCGAGGCCGAAGTACTCGGTGACGATCTCGTGGATGCCGGGCCGGAACGCGTCGGTGCAGATGTACCCGGGGTGGTCGAAGAGCTCCGCGTGCGGGCCGAGGAACGTGTCGAAGTGGTCCTTGCCGAGGCCGCCGTAGCAGACGGTCCGCAGACCGGCGGCGCGCAGCCGCCGCAGGAGTTCCACCGCGCCCTCGTTGAGCCGCACGGGGTGGGTCTCCACGTACTGCGCGCGTTCCCGGAAGTACAGCTCCAGCGCTCCTTCCGGGGTGGCGGATCCGCCGATCGCCTCGGCCAGGAGCCGGCCGGCGACCGCGCGTCGCTGCGAGAAGATGCTGCGTTCCAGATCGGCCGTGTAGGCGCAGCCCCGGTCGACCAGGAAACGGTGGATGACCGGGCTGAAGGTGTCGTTGAGCAGGACACCGTCGATGTTGACCGCGGCCAGCCGGAGCCGGCTGAGCGTGTGGACCATGGGTTACTCCCCCTACGGTGGCGCGAACCCCGTCAGGTGCCCCAACGGCCCCGCGGGACAGACCTGTCGGGAGACAGGGCGTACGACGCGGGACACCTTACGTGCAGGTGCCCCGTCGGCCGCGGGGATGAGTGATCTTGCTCGGGGCGAGCCGGCTCAGCGGGTGGCACCGCTCGGGGCGCCGACGGGAGCCGGTGCTTCCTCGGCCGCGAGGGCTCGGGCGGGATCGACAGCGGTGCGGGCGACCACGGTCGGCACGGCGACGCCCGGCAGCAGCAGCCGCCACATCCGTACCACCCGGTCGGACAGGTCGGCGCGGCCGGTCTCGGCCGCCGCATACATCTGCATGCCGGTACAGGTCTCGACGATCAGCTGGGCGAGTTCCCACGGCTCGACGCCGGCCTGGAGTTCCCCCTTGTCCCGGGCGGCCAGGAGGCACTCCTCCATGATCTGGCTCCATGCCCGGTAGGGGCTGGAGTCGCGCAGTCCGAAGGTCGTCTGCTCGCCGGTGAGCCGGACTCCGGCCCGCAGCAGCGGGTCGGTCTGGAGCCGGCGCGCCCAGACCAGCGTGATGTCGACCAACCGTTGCAGGCCCTGGGACTCCAGGTACGGAAGGATCGTGTCGGACTGGGCGTTCATCACGGCCTTGGCGAGGGCTTCCTTGGACTCGAAGTGGAAGTACAGGGCTCCCGCCGTGACCCCGGCCCGTTTGAGGATGCGGCTGATACTGGCGCCCGCGAAGCCGTACTCGTCGAAGACCTCCGCCGCCGCGAGGATGAGCGCCCCGCGCGTCTGGATCGCCCGCTCCTGCCTGGGTTGCCTCACGGCGTCCCCTCCTTCATCAAATGAAACGTTCTCTATGTTAAGCGGAAGTGACCAGGTCACCCTGCTCCCCAGCCTTGCATGAGACCGGATTCCGCCCTGTCGGCATATTTCATTTAGCGGTACTTTACCCAAAACAAAACGACCACTCTTTACGTTGTGGGCGCAGTCAGGTGGTAACCGACGTCCGCACCAAGGGGGATTCACATGCTGGCCATCACCAGCCGGGAAGGGCGCAGCGCACCGGGGTCCACATCCGTCCTCGACCGCGTACCACGGGAGCTGGTCCACAAGCTGGCCGAATCCGAGGTGCTGCTGACGGGGTGCCGGACGATCGCGCCCGACACGTTCCTGGTCACCTCCCGCCGACCCGCCGACCATTCCTTCTACGGCCCCGTCCACGACCTCTTCGACCCGCTGTTCGCAGCGGAGTCGATTCGCCAGGCGGTCCCGCTGCTCAGCCACGCCGCCTACGACGTGCCGTTCGGGCACCGCCAGTCCTGGGACCATTACCGGCAGACACTCTTCCCCGCCGCCCTGACCAGCGGTGCGACGGCGGCTGACACAGAACTGCGCATCTCCTGCACCGACGTGGTGCGCCGGGCCGGACGGCTGGCCTCGGTCACCATGCGGGTGGGCCTGGTCCGCGGCGGCCTGCCTCTCGGCTCCGCGGAGCTGGCCTTCCACAACCACCCGCCGGCCATCTACCGGCGGCTGCGCGGGCGTTACGCCGACCTGGAGCGGGCCACCGCCCGAGCCGTGCCCCCCGCGCCCCCGGTGACGCACGGTGAGGTCGGGCGCAGGCGGTCCGCCGACGTCGTCCTGGCGGCCACCGGGGAGCCCGGCCGCAGCCGGCTGCGGGTGGACCTGTCCCACCCGGTGCTCTTCGACCACCCGGTGGACCACGTTCCCGGCATGCTGCTGCTGGAGGCCGCGCGGCAGGCCGCGCACCGGGCCGCGCATCCCGAGCCGATGGTGGTGACCGGCCTGGAGGCCGACTTCAGGCGCTACGTCGAGCTGGACGCGCCGTGCTGGATCGAGACCACCCGGGAACCGTCCGGCGACGCCGCACAGCGGGTGCGCGTCGCCGCCGTGCAGCGCGACGACACCCTGTTCACCTCCGTCGTCACGCTCACCCCGGCCTGGTGAGCACACAGACGTAGCAGGCCAGGGGGCTTGTAGCCGAACCGTTGCCGTCCCGCCGGAACTCCCCCGCGGCGACCGCATAGGGTGTGATGCCGTTCCGCAAGGATGCGGCCCGGCATGAACTCCACCCAGGGGGCCAGCCGGTTGCACGTCCTCATCGCCGAGTTCCTTCACAGCAGGGGGAGTCAGAAGCATGCGATCCATACGGCCGTCGTTCACCGTTCGGCGGGGGAGGGTCCCGCACCGGACCTCCCGCGCCTTGACGGCGGTCGCCCTCGCCTCGGCGCTGGCGATGACCGCCACGGCCTGCGGCGGGGACGACAACGCCGACGGCAAGCCCTCCGCGACCGCGGGCGGCTCCGGCGACGGCAGACTCAGGATCCCGGACGACCTCAGGCAGAGGCTCAAGGAGCACGGGATCGACATCGACAAGTGGAAGAACGGCGCCTGGAAGAACTGGAACAAGCAGGACTGGCTGCGCGAGGCCAATGACTTCGTCAACCCGATGATCAAGGGTCTGTGGAACCCGGACCGCATGCGGGACGCCGACGACCCGGACAAGGGCGTCGACGACAACGACATCTCCGGCGACCAGGGCGTGACGGACCCGGCGCCGCAGCCCGTGCGGGCGCGGACGGTCGCCCCGCCCTACCACAGCAACGCGGCCACCTCGGGCAAGCTGCTCTTCGACGCCCCCGATGGCACCATGGTCTGCTCGGCGACGGTCGTGACGGACCCCGCGCACCCGGGCAAGTCCGACCTCGTCTGGACGGCCGGCCACTGTGTGCACGCCGGCAAGAAGGGCGGCTGGTACCGCAACATCGCCTTCGTGCCGTCGTACAACGACCAGGGCAGGTCGGCCGCCGAGCTGGAGAACGCCGGCCGCTCCGAGGTCGCCCCGTACGGTGTCTGGTGGGCCGACGCGGCGAAGACCTCGCAGCAGTGGATCAGCGAGGGCGGTTCGACGGGCGGCAACGGCGCCTCGTACGACTTCGCCGTCATCCATGTGACCCCGGAGCGGGGCAGCGGCGGCAAGTCGCTGGAGGAGACCGTCGGCGGGGCGCTGCCGGTCGACTTCGACGCGCCGGCCGTGCCGAAGGTGCAGAGTCTCACCGCGTCCGGGTATCCGGCGGCGGCGCCGTACGACGGTCAGCTGCTGTACCAGTGCCAGGACCGGCCGGGCCGGCTGTCCATGGACAGGTCCGACCCCACGATGTACCGGATCGGCTGCACGATGACCGGTGGCTCCTCCGGCGGCGGCTGGGTGGAGACGGGCGCCGACGGCAAGCCGGCGCTGGTGTCCAACACGTCCATCGGCCCGGTGAGTTCGGGCTGGCTGGCCGGCCCCCGGTTGGGCGAGGTGGCCAAGGGCGTGTACGACTCGGTGAGCAAGCAGTTCGCCGGCCGATAGAGGAGCCGCGTCGTCACGGCACGGCGAAGGCCCGCCGCCCCCGAGGGGGTGGCGGGCCTTCGTGGCTCGGTGCCTCGGGTCAGGCTGTGGCGACCGTCGCGTACGGTCCCAGGTCCGACGCCAGTTCCTCGTGCACCCGGGCCTTGAGCAGGGTGCCCTCCGCGGTGTGCTCCTCGGAGATCACCTCGCCCTCGGTGTGGGCGCGGGCGACCAGGTTGCCGTGCGTGTAGGGCACGAGCGCGTCGACCTCGACCGAGGGGTGGGGCAGCTCGTCGTCGATCAGGGCGAGCAGCTTGTCGATGCCCTGTCCGGTGCGGGCCGACACGGCGATCGAGTGCTTCTCGACCCGCAGCAGCCGCTGGAGGACCAGCGGGTCGGCCGCGTCCGCCTTGTTGATCACGACGATCTCGGGCACGCCGGTGGCGCCGACGTCCCGGATCACCTCGCGCACGGCGGCGAGCTGCTCCTCCGGAGTCGGGTGCGAGCCGTCCACCACGTGCAGGATCAGGTCGGAGTCGCCGACCTCCTCCATGGTGGAGCGGAACGCCTCGACCAGGTGGTGCGGCAGGTGCCGGACGAAGCCGACGGTGTCCGCCAGGGTGTACAGCCGGCCGCTCGGGGTCTCCGCCCGGCGGACGGTCGGGTCCAGGGTCGCGAACAGGGCGTTCTCGACCAGGACACCGGCGCCCGTGAGGCGGTTGAGCAGGGACGACTTGCCGGCGTTGGTGTAACCCGCGATCGCCACGGACGGCACCTTGTTGCGCCGGCGCTCCTGCCGTTTGACCTCGCGGCCGGTCTTCATGTCCGCGATCTCCCGGCGCATCTTCGCCATCTTCTCGCGGATCCGCCGCCGGTCCGTCTCGATCTTGGTCTCACCGGGACCACGCGTGGCGAGACCGCCACGGCCGCCACCCATCTGCCGGGACAGCGACTGACCCCAGCCGCGCAGCCGCGGCAGCATGTACTGCATCTGCGCGAGCGCGACCTGCGCCTTGCCCTCGCGGGACTTGGCGTGCTGGGCGAAGATGTCCAGGATCAGGGCCGTACGGTCGATGACCTTGACCTTGACGACGTCCTCCAGCTGGATCAGCTGGCCGGGGCTCAGCTCACCGTCGCAGATGACGGTGTCCGCGCCCGTCTCGAGGACGATGTCGCGCAGCTCAAGGGCCTTGCCGGAGCCGATGTAGGTGGCCGCGTCGGGCTTGTCGCGGCGCTGGATGACGCCGTCGAGCACGAGCGCGCCGGCGGTCTCGGCGAGCGCGGCCAGCTCCGCGAGGGAGTTGTCGGCGTCCTGCACGGTGCCGGTGGTCCACACGCCGACGAGCACGACCCGCTCCAGCCGGAGCTGGCGGTACTCGACCTCGGTGACGTCCTCCAGCTCTGTGGACAGGCCCGCCACACGGCGCAGCGCCGCACGCTCGGAACGGTCGAACTGGTCGCCGTCCCGCTCGCCGTCGATTTCGGAGCTCCAGGCGACGTCCTCTTCCATCAGGGCATCGGCCCGAAGACCTTCGGGGTAGGCGTGCGCGAGGCGCTTGGTGTCCTGGGAAGGGGAAGAAGAGGAGGTCATTTGATCCTTACGTCGATGAGAGTGCCGTTACGGCGGTCGTACGGCGGCCGACTCGACCGCTCGTGGTCTACAACGCGCGGGTACCCCGGGAGATTCCCGTGTCCCCCGGTGCGCGCCGACGCGTAGATGGTCGCACGGTACGGCACGTCTCGTCACCGGCTTATCGCGTGGCGTGCGGCTGGGACGGCGAGGCCTGGGCCGTCGGTTTCCAGTCGGGGTGGCCGGGCATCGGCGGGGTCTTCTCGCCGTACAGCCAGGCATCGAGGAAGCCCCGCAGGTCGCGGCCGGCGACGGCCGAGGCCAGCCGGACGAAGTCGGCGGTGGTGGCGGTGGTGTCCCGGTGGACCTGGACCCAGAGCCGCTCCAGCCGTTCGAAGGCCGGCCGGCCGATCTCCTGCCGCAGCGCGTAGAGCGCGAGTGCGGCGCCGTCGTAGATGCCGGGCCGGAAGATGCCGATCTTCTGACCCGGGGCGGGTGGCTTCGGCCGGGCGGGCGGGCCGCCGGCCTCGCGCCAGCGGTCGGCGGCACCGTAGGCGGCCTTCATCCGGTTCTCCATGGGCCGGTGCGCCGTCTCCTCGGCGTACAGCTCCTCGTACCAGGTGGCGTGCCCCTCGTTCAGCCACACGTCGGACCAGGTGCGCGGGGTGACACTGTCCCCGAACCACTGGTGGGACAGCTCGTGCACCATGACCGACTCGATGTACCACTTGGGGTAGGCGGGCTGCGTGAACAGGTTCTTCTCGAACAGCGACAGGGTCTGTGTCTCCAGTTCGAAGCCCGTGGCGGCCTGCGCCATGAGCACGCCGTAGGTCTCGAACGGGTAGCGGCCGACCTTGCTCTCCATCCAGGCGATCTGGTCGGGCGTCCTGGCGAGCCACGGTTCGAGGGCCTTGCGGTCGGCGGCGGGCACGACGTCCCGCAGGGGCAGCCCGTGCGGTCCCGCGCGGTGCACCACGGCGGAGCGGCCGATGGACACCTGGGCCAGCTCGGTGGCCATGGGGTGCCGGGTGCGGTAGGTCCAGGTGGTGGTGCGGCCGACCCGGTCCGCGCCGGCGGGCAGGCCGTTGGCGACGGCGGTGTAGCCGTTGGGGGCGGTGATGCGGAACGTGAACATCGCCTTGTCGGACGGATGGTCGTTGCCCGGGAAGACCAGGTGGGCGGCGTCGGCCTGGTTCGCCATGGCGAGACCGTCCACGGTGCGCACCCAGCCGCCGTCCTGGCCCTCGGCCGGGACGGGGTCGCTCGTGTGCCGCACGGTGATCCGGGTCCAGCTGCCCTCGGTCAGGGGGGTCCGCGGCGTCACGACCAGGTCCTCGCCGGCGCTGGTGAAGCTCGCGGGCCGTCCGTCGACCTCGACCGACCGCACGGTGCCGTGCGCGAAGTCCAGGTTGACGCGGTCCAGGTCCTCGGTGGTCCGGGCGTCGATGGTGGTGACGGCCTGGAGCGGCTTGTCGTTGGTGCCCGGGTAGGTGAGGGAGATGTCGTACGCCGCCACGTCGTAGCCCGGGTTGCCCAGGTACGGGTAGAGGCGGTCGCCGACGCCCAGGGGCTCGGGCGGGGCCGCGGCGGCGACGAGACAGACGGAGACGGCGCAGGCGAGCAGGGCCGCCTTGCGGTGCCGGGAGATCCGGGGCCGGTGGCGCGGGGTGAGCAGCATGGACCATCGCTACCAGGGCCTACCCGCGCCGCGGTGGCGACTCGCGCCCGGCCCACCCGAACGGGTCGGGCGCCGGGCGGCGTCCTCAGGCGCCCGGCGCCCGGAGCTGGGCTCCTGAGGACCCCGGCGCCGGGTGCTGGGCACGGCTCACGTCGTACACACCGGGGACGTCCCGCATGGCGCGCATCAGCGCGGGCAGGCGGGCGGCGTCGGGCAGCTCGAGGGTGTACGTGTGGCGCACCCGCTGCTGGCTGGGGGGTTCGACGGTGGCGGAGACGATCTCGGCGCCCTCCAGGGCGATCGCCTCGGTGAGGTCGGCCAGGAGATGGGGCCGGCCGAACGATTCGGCGACCAGCGTCACCCGGCATTCGGTGGTGTCCCCCCAGCGCACACCGATCTCCGCGCGCCCCCGGCTCTTCATGTCCGCCACCGCGGCGCACTCCCCGCGGTGCACGGTCACCACTCCCCCGCGGACCGCGAACCCGGTGATCTCGTCCGGCGGCACGGGCGTACAGCATCCGGCGAGCCGTACGGCGGCTCCGGGCCGGTCCACGAGGACGTCGGCGCGCCGGGGGCGCGCGGCCGGGGCTCCGTCCGCGGGGCGGGCGGTGGGGGCGGCCTCGGCGGTTCCGGCCCGGGTGGCGCCGTCGGCGGGCCCGGTAATGCCGCCGTGCGCGGCCTCGCCGTCGGTGCCGCCGCCGGGGTGCGCGGTGAGCCAGCGCTGGATGGCGATGCGGGCGGCCGCGGTGTGGGCGTGCTCCAGCCACTCGCGGGAGGGCTCGGAGGCCGGGTCCTGGCCCATGAGGAGCTGGACCGTGTCACCGTCGCCCAGGACCGTGCTGAGCGTGGCCAGGCGGCCGTTGACCCGGGCGCCGATGCAGGCGTGCGCGTCCTCGCCGTACTGCGCGTACGCGGCGTCGACGCAGGTGGCGCCCTCGGGCAGGCCCAGGGTGCCGCCGTCGGGGCGGAACACGGTGATCTCCCGGTCCTGGGCGAGGTCCTCACGCAGGGTGGACCAGAACGTGTCGGGGTCGGGGGCGGCCCGCTGCCAGTCGAGCAGCCGGGACAGCCAGCCCGGGCGGGTGGGGTCGGCGCGCTCGCCGTCGGCCGGGGCGTCGGCCGCGGGTGGGTCGGTGTTCGAGGTGTCGGTCGCGGCGGCGTACGGGTTGCCGAGCGCGACGACGCCGGCCTCGGCGACCTTGTGCATCTGGTGGGTGCGGATGAGGACCTCGACGACCTGGCCGTCCGGCCGGGCGACCGCGGTGTGCAGCGACTGGTACAGGTTGAACTTCGGTACGGCGATGAAGTCCTTGAACTCCGAGACGACCGGCGTCATGCAGGTGTGCAGCTCACCGAGGACGCCGTAGCAGTCGGCGTCCTCGTTCACCAGCACCAGCAGCCGGCCGAAGTCGGTGCCGCGCAGCTGCCCGCGTTTGCGGGCGCGGCGATGGACGGAGACGAAGTGCCGTGGCCTGATCAGGACTTCGGCGGGGATGCCCGCCTCCCGCAGCACACCGCGGGCCTCGTCGGCGACCTCGGCGAGGGGGTCCACGGAGCGGGCGGCGTTCTCGGCGATGAGTTCCCGCGTGTGCTGGTACTCCTCGGGGTGGAGGATGGCGAAGACCAGGTCCTCCAGTTCGGTCTTGAGGGCCTGCACACCGAGGCGTTCGGCGAGCGGGATGAGGACGTCACGGGTGACCTCGGCGATCCGCGCCTGCTTCTCGGGACGCATCACACCGAGGGTGCGCATGTTGTGCAGGCGGTCGGCGAGTTTGATCGACATCACGCGCACGTCGTTGCCGGTGGCGACGAGCATCTTGCGGAAGGTCTCCGGCTCGGCGGCGGCTCCGTAGTCGACCTTCTCCAGCTTCGTGACGCCGTCGACCAGGTACCGCACTTCTTCGCCGAACTGTTCCCGCACCTGCGCGAGCGTCACCTCGGTGTCCTCGACGGTGTCGTGCAGCAGTGAGGCCGTCAACGTGGTCGTCTCCGCGCCCAGTTCGGCGAGGATCAGGGTCACGGCGAGCGGATGGGTGATGTACGGCTCACCGCTCTTGCGCATCTGGCCGCGGTGGGAGGACTCGGCCAGGACATAGGCGCGGCGCAGGGGTTCGAGGTCCGCGTCCGGGTGGTGGGCGCGGTGGGCCTCCACGACATGGCCGATGGCGTCGGGCAGCCTGTCGCGGGCGGCGGGGCCGAGCAGCGCGGCCCGGCCGAGCCGGAGCAGGTCGATCCGGGGCCGGGACTTCCTGCGGCCCGCCGTGGCCGTGAGCGCCGTGGGCGCTGCCGGGCCAGCGGTCGCAGGGTTCGTGGCCTCCGCACTCATGGGCACCTCCGGCTCTCTTACCGGCGGACGGGGCCCCAGGGCATACGCGGCTCAGGGATGGCGACGTTCCCCCGTCCGTGCCGGTGCTTGATGCTACCGAGCCCACCACGTGCGGCCGACCGCCTCTCGCCGAGCGTGAAACGGATCACCCATTCGAGCGAGGGAAGTGAGGTTTAAGGGTTTGCGCCACACGCGCGGCGCTCGGCCGCGGTTTCGAACGGTCCGGCCGCCGGCAGGCGGTGACCCCGGGCGCGCGACGCCTCGTCCTCCTTGTTCCCGCAGGTCAGTGAGCGGCGTTTTCCAGCCAGTCACCGTCGATCTCGCCCTCGGCGACGATCACGGCGGGACCGGTCATCTCGATCTCGCCGTCGGGTCGCTCGGTGATGACCAGGCGACCGCCGGGCACGTCGACGGTGTACGTCGCCGGGGTGCCGGTGACGGCCGGATCGGCGCCGTCCCGCCGCGCGGCGGCCACGGCGACGGCACACGCGCCCGTGCCGCACGAGCGGGTCTCGCCGGAGCCGCGCTCGTGCACACGCATCGCCACGTGCCGCGGGCCGCGGTCGACGACGAACTCGACGTTCACCCCGTCCGGGTAGGCGTCCGCCGGGCCGACCGGCGGCGGGGCCAGCAGGTGGCCGGCGTGCGCGAGGTCGGACACGAAGGCGACGGCGTGCGGGTTGCCCATGTTCACGTTGCGCGCGGGCCAGCTGCGCTCACCGACGGTCACCGTGACGTCTCCCCCGGGGAGGCGGGCGCGGCCCATGCCGACGGTGACGTCACCGTCCTTCGCGATGTGGACGGCCTTGACGCCCGCGCGCGTGGCGATCGCGAGGTCTCCTGCGGCCACATGTCCCGCGTGCTGGAGGTAGCGCGCGAACACACGCACGCCGTTGCCGCACATCTCCGCGACCGAGCCGTCGCCGTTGCGGTAGTCCATGAACCACTCGGCCTCGGCGGCCATCGCCCTGGCCTCCGGGTGCGCCGCGGACCGCACGACATGCAGCACGCCGTCAGCGCCGATACCGGCCCGGCGGTCGCACAGGGCGGCGACGGTGGCCGGGGGCAGTTCGATGGCGTTCTCGGGGTCCGGCACGATCACGAAGTCGTTCTCGGTGCCGTGCCCCTTGAGGAAGGCGATCCGTGTGCTCATCCCCCGATCGTACGGGAGCGGGGTGGGCGGGGCCGGTGGAGCGGCCCCCGGCCCTTCGCGGGGCGTCACGCGCGCGAGGGACGTCTCAGCGGAGTCTTGCCACCCGCCATACGGCGAGGACGACCACCAGGGCCACCAGCAGGAGGTAGCCGAGCACGACGCGCCAGTCGGGTCGGCGGCCGGAGCCGCGCGGGGGAAGGCCGGGCCAGGTGTAGCCCACCCGGCGGGCGGCCATCATGCCCCAGCCCGCCGCGCACGAGCAGATCAGGAGGCCGAGCATGGCGATGACCGCGCCGCTGTCGCCGAAGTCGAAGGCGAGCGGGAAGGCGAACATCAGGGAGCCGACGGCGGAGAGGCCCACGATGGGGGCCAGCTGCCAGATCCGCAGCCGGCGCTGCGGGCGCAGCTCGACCTCGACCTCCGGCCCGACCGGGTACATCTCCTCGGGGTCGGGTCCGTCGGCGGTGACGCCGCCCAGCGCCTCGTCGGGCCCGTCGTCGGCCAGCCGGTCCACGGCCGGCCCGTCCACGATCAGAACGTCCACGGCCAGTCCGTCCCCGGCCGATCCACCCCTGGCCGATACGTCGGCGGACAGATCGTCAGCAATCAGATCGTCCGCGGTCAGGTCTTCCATGGCCGGACCGTCATCGGTCCGACCCAGCTCATCACTCTCCGTAGTGACGTGCTCGGCACTTCGTGCGGTGTCGCGAGGGCCGGCCTCCATCGCCACGCGCCCTCCCAACTAGGCTCCACTTGGTCGATCGAAGCTCGATGATGGCACGGCGCCACAGGCCGGGATGACCGGCGGCGCATCCCGATGCCATGACGTGATCAGGCTGTGACCGGTCGTTCGACCAACGCCAGGGCCTGCTGCGGAAGTTCCCCACGGTCCGCGAGGGCCCCACTCAACCAGTGCACCCGGGGATCGCGCCGGAACCACGAATCCTGACGGCGCGCGAAGCGTTTGGTCGCACGGACGGTCTCGGCCCGCGCTTCCGCTTCGGTGCACTCCCCGGCCAGCGCGGCCAGCACCTGCTGGTAACCGAGCGCGCGGGACGCCGTGCGCCCCTCGCGCAGGCCGCGCGCCTCCAGTGCGCGCACCTCGTCCACGAGGCCCGCCTCCCACATCCGGTCGACGCGTCGCGCGATGCGGTCGTCGAGCTCCGGACGCGCCACATCGACCCCGATCTGGACGGTGTCGTACACGGAGTCGTGGCGGGGCAGATTGGCTGTGAAGGGCCGCCCGGTGATCTCGATCACTTCCAAGGCCCGGACGATACGGCGGCCGTTGCCGGGCAGGATCGCGCGGGCGGCGTCGGGGTCGGCGGCGGCCAGCCGGGCGTGCAGCGCACCCGGGCCGCGCAGCGTCAGCTCCTCCTCCAGGCGGGCCCGGACCTCGGGATCGGTGCCGGGGAACTCCAGGTTGTCGACGGCTCCGCGGACGTACAGGCCGGAGCCGCCGACCAGGACCGGCCAGCGGCCCTCGGCGAGCAGGGCGTCGATCCGCGCGCGGGCCAGCTTCTGGTACTCGGCGACCGACGCGGCGACCGTCACGTCCCAGATGTCCAGCAGGTGGTGCGGGACGCCGCCGCGCTCCTGCGGCGTCAGCTTGGCGGTACCGATGTCCATCCCCCGGTACAGCTGCATGGAGTCGGCGTTGACGACCTCACCGCCGAGGCGCTGGGCCAGGAAGACACCGAGATCGGATTTTCCGGCCGCGGTCGGTCCGACGACGGCGATGACGCGGGGGGCGGGGGATGCGCTGCTCACCGCACCAGTCTCGCAAACCTCCCCGCATGATCCCGAACGAGTTACGTGACGGCGGGCACGGCGGGTCGTTGCCCGTTGCGAGGTGCCTCCTGCGGGACTGCCGGAGGCGGTGACCCGGGCGGCACGACCTTGTGCAACGGGTGACGCGGGAATTCGCCCGCACGAGTACCGTATGGAGTGGAAATGGGCATGTTCGCACGACTCCTCGGCAGGTCGAAGGCGACTCGGGAGGTGCCGGCCGCCGAGACGCGGACCGAAGCGGAGCCGGCCGGGACCGAGGCGGAGGCTGCGCCGGAGGCGGAACCGGCCGAGGCGAAGGGGGCCGGGCAGACGGAGGCGCATGGCCCGGCCGTGGACGGGAACGAGGACGGGGCCGCGCGGGCGGACGCGGGTACGGATGCCGGTGCGGAGGACGGTGCGGACGACGTGTCCGAGGGTGCCGGGATCCCTCGGCAGCAGTCCGCCGAGGAGGCCGCCGACAGTGAGGCAGGCGACGGCGCCCACAGGTGACCGGGGTGCGAGGAAAGGTGGATCATGGGTCTGTTGGACAACATGAAGGCCAAGCTGGGACCGGCGAAGGACAAGGTGTCGGACCTCGCGCGGCAGCACGGGGACAAGGTCCAGGACGGGCTCGACAAGGCCGCGAAGGCCGTCGACGAGCGGACCAAGGGTAAGTACAGCGACAAGATCCAGGCCGGTACGGGCAAGGCCAAGGGTGCGGTGGACCGCCTCGCCCACAAGGACGGCCCCGAGACCCCGGGGTCGGCCACCCGGCCGATGCCGCCCACCCGGCCGGAGGGCCCGCCACCGGTTTCCTGAGCGTCACGCATCGAGGGCGCCCCGGTCCCGGCGGAGTGTCCCCGGACCCGTGTCGGCGGAGGGCTGCGGGGAGCATCTCTCCCCGGCCGTCCGCCGTCGTCGTAGGGCGGCCGCGGAGCGGAGGTCAGGACCAGGTCGCGACCAGATAGCCCACGCCGTACGGGGCGTCCTCGTACAGCAGGGCGCCGGAGAGGCCGGCGTCCTCGGCCGCGGCGGCGAGGACCTGCCAGGGGGCGCGGCCGGACGCCTTCAGTTCGCGGGCCAGCCCGGGGTCGACGGCCCGCAGGGCCGCGAGGTCCGCCGCTCCCAGCGCCCGTGCCGCCTCGGCGTCGAAGGGCGCCGCCCGCTCGTCCAGGTATCCCGGCGCCTTGAGCGTGCGGCAGGCGCTGGCGTCTCCCATCACCAGCAACGCCACGCGCGCGGCCCGGGCCCCCAGTTCCGCGCCGGCCTCGGCACACCGCTCGGGCGCCAGCGACGTGTCGATCCCCAGTCCCTCGATCGGTGCGTCGGCCCAGCCGGTCCGCTCCAGCAGCCAGGCGGCGACGGCCAGCGAGGTCGGCAGCCCACGTGCGGGGACGACGGCGTCCGGGTCGGCGGAGCCCAGGCGTACGTCCAGGCCGACCCCGAATCCGCGGAAGGACCCCGGGGCGCCCTGGGGATACGGCCCGGCCCCGTCCTGCCCGGCAGGACCGACGACCACCAGGAGGTCGGGGCGTGCGGCGGCGAGCACACCGACCGCGTCCGCGCAGGCCGCGCGCGCGGTGTCCAGTTCTGGTGCGGCACCCGCGGCGACCTCGGGCACGAGAAGCGGCGGGCAGGGGCAGACGGCGGCGGCGACAAGCATGATCGGCAGAGTAGCGCCGCACACCCCCGAACCGGCACTCCGCCGGGGGCGCGGACGCGACTGTTCGGGGGCGGCGTGGGGTGACTCCGGAACGGGCGTGGGCGGGCGGGGACCGACCCCGCGGCGGGCGCGGGTCCGACTCCCGGAGGGGCCAAAACCGATTCCACAGCGGGCGCGGGCGGGGCCGCAGGGTGGCGGGGGGACGGCCCCGGGGGCGACCGCCCGTCCCCGGCCGGCCCGGGATCTCCGCCGTCGGGCGACCCCCGCGTCTTCGATGTCCAGCAGCAGCCCCACCAGGGCTTCCGCACCTCAGGGACGTCCGCGAAGGAAGCCGGGGCCCGACGGCATCCCGGCCGAGGCCGCCCGCAGGTCAGGGAGGGGGACGGCCAGTGGCCGTGGATCGCGCTCCGGTCAGTCGCAGCCGCAGCCCGTCGTCGCGGCCGGCAGGGGGGCCGGGACGCCGATCTTCGGGAGGCCGAGCATGACGCCCGCCGGCTTGGCGAGCTCGGCGGCGTTGCGCTTGTCCCAGGCGTCGCCCGCGCGGGTGCGGCGGACGGCGAGGGCGGAACCCTCGGCGAGGAGGTGGTGCGGCGCGGCGTACGTGATCTCGACGGTGACGACGTCGCCGGGGCGCACCTCCTGCTCCGGCTTGGTGAAGTGGACGAGGCGGTTGTCGGCGGCGCGGCCGGACAGGCGGTGCGTGGCACCGTCCTTGCGGCCCTCGCCCTCGGCGACCATCAGATCCAGCGTGCGGCCGACCTGCTTCTTGTTCTCCTCCCAGGAGATCTCCTCCTGGAGGGCGACCAGCCGCTCGTAGCGCGCCTGGACGACCTCCTTGGGGATCTGGTTCTCCATGGTCGCGGCGGGGGTGCCGGGCCGCTTGGAGTACTGGAAGGTGAAGGCCTGCGCGAACCGGGCCTCGCGGACGACGTGCAGCGTGTCCTCGAAGTCCTCCTCGGTCTCGCCGGGGAAGCCCACGATGATGTCGGTGGTGATCGCGGCGTGCGGGATCGCGGCCCGCACCTTCTCGATGATGCCCAGGTAGCGGTCCTGGCGGTACGAGCGGCGCATGGCCTTCAGCACCGTGTCCGAGCCGGACTGCAACGGCATGTGCAGCTGCGGCATCACGTTCGGCGTCTCGGCCATCGCGGCGATCACGTCGTCGGTGAAGTCGCGGGGGTGCGGGGAGGTGAAGCGGACGCGCTCCAGCCCCTCGATGTTCCCGCAGGCGCGCAGCAGCTTGCTGAAGGCCTCGCGGTCGCCGATGTCGGAGCCGTAGGCGTTGACGTTCTGCCCGAGCAGCGTGATCTCGGAGACACCCTCGGCGACCAGCGCCTCGACCTCGGCGAGGATGTCGCCGGGCCGCCGGTCCTTCTCCTTGCCGCGCAGCGCCGGCACGATGCAGAAGGTGCAGGTGTTGTTGCAGCCGACGGAGATCGACACCCAGGCCGCGTACGCGCTCTCGCGGCGGGTGGGCAGCGTGGACGGGAACGCCTCCAGCGACTCGGCGATCTCGACCTGCGCCTCCTCCTGGACGCGGGCGCGCTCCAGCAGGACGGGCAGCTTGCCGATGTTGTGCGTGCCGAAGACGACGTCCACCCAGGGCGCCTTCTGCACGATGGTGTCGCGGTCCTTCTGCGCGAGGCAGCCGCCGACCGCGATCTGCATGCCGGGGCGGGAGACCTTCCTCGGCGCGAGCCGGCCGAGGTTGCCGTAGAGCCGGTTGTCGGCGTTCTCGCGGACCGCGCAGGTGTTGAAGACGACCACGTCCGCGTCCCCGTCCGACCCTTCGGGCGCCCGTACGTATCCGGCCTCTTCGAGCAGTCCGGACAACCGCTCCGAGTCGTGGACGTTCATCTGGCACCCGTAGGTGCGGATCTCGTAGCTCTTGGGTGCGTGAACGTCCACTGCGGGGCTCCGGTCGCTGCTGCTGGTCATGCCTCAAGGGTAGGTGGTCGCCGAGGGCGCCGAGCCGCGGTGGTCCGGGGCCCGGCCGGTGCGGTGGGGGCGGTGAGGGCGGTGGTGCGTCCTCGGAGGCCGAACATGCTGTGGGCCGGCTGTCGCGGGGCCCGTAAG
Source organism: Streptomyces sp. Y20 (assembly GCF_043195475.1). Lineage (NCBI taxonomy): Bacteria > Bacillati > Actinomycetota > Actinomycetes > Kitasatosporales > Streptomycetaceae > Streptomyces > Streptomyces sp. Y20. Next base: position 48,897 of record NZ_JBIDDP010000002.1, on the reverse strand, counting down.
ATCGGTGATCTCGGGGGGAGGTGGTCATGGGCAGGCGGCGCCCGGGCACGCCGACGCTGGAGGAGGTGGCCGCCCGTGCCGGAGTGGGCCGGGGCACGGTCTCCCGCGTCGTCAACAACGCGGCGGGGGTGAAGGACTCGACGCGCGTGGCCGTGCAGCGAGCCATAGCGGAACTGGGCTACGTGCCCAATCTCGCGGCCCGGTCCCTGGCCGGGCGCGGGGCGGACGCCGTCGCCCTCGTCATGACGGAACCGGACTGGCGGCTGTTCGCCGAGCCGTTCTTCTCCGAGGTCGTCCGCTCGCTCGGTGACGCCCTGGCCGACACCGGGATGCAGCTGCTGCTCACCCTGGTGCGCTCGGACGCCGAGCGACAGCGCTTCCTGGAGTACGCCCGTGGCGGCCGCGTCGACGGGGTGCTGCTGATGTCCGTGCACGCGGGCGATCCGCTGCCCGACATGCTCGCCGAGGCCCGGCTGCCGACGGTCCTGCTGGGCCGTCGCTCGGGCGACGAGCACGTCAGCCACGTCGACGCGGACAACGTCGGCGGGGCCCGCAGCGCGGTGTCCCACCTGCTGGGTTCGGGCCGGCGGACGATCGCCACGATCACGGGGCCGCTCGACATGTACGTCGCCCAGTGCCGGCTGCGCGGCTACCGCGAGGCCCTGGCGCAGGCCGGCCTGGTCACCGAGCGGTCCTTGATCGCCGAGGGCGACTTCACCGAGGAGAGCGGCCGCCGCGCCATGGCCCGGCTGATCGAGCGGCACCCGGAGATCGACGGCGTCCTCGCCGCGTCGGACACCACGGCCGCCGGTGCCCTCCAGGCACTGCGCGCGGCGGGGCGCCGGGTGCCGCAGGACGTCGCGGTCATCGGCTTCGACGACTTCCCGCTGGCGGAGCGGACCGAGCCGCGGCTGACCACGGTGCGGCAGCCGGTGGCGGAGATCGGCCGGGCCATGGTCCGGCTTCTGCTGGAGGAGATGGCGGAGACGGAGTCGTCCGTGGCCTGGCGGCACGTCGTCCTCCGTACGGAACTGGTGCTGCGCGAGTCGGCCTGAGGCGCCCGGCGCCCCACCCGTAGCGCCACCCGGCCGTGCGCTCGGGAGCGCTCCCATCGTTCCGCATGCCGATACGGCCCGGCGGCCACCTGCGCTTTCGATACCCCTTCGCCACTTCCCCCGCACACAGTCTTGTCAGGGTCATGAACTCTCCCTACAGTCCCTGCCGAACGGAGGAATGGGAGCGCTCCCATCATCGTGGGTGTGAGAGGGCTCCCGCATCGCACCGACCGTCCCGGAGAGGACCCGCATGCGACCGTCCACGCACCCTGCCCGTGGCACGCGCGGCCTGTTGGGCGCGCTGCTCACCGCCCTCGCCGCCCTCGCGGCACTGCTCACCACCGCCCCGCCGGCACACGCCGACACCGCGATCTGCGAGGCGTTCGGGTCGACCACGATCCAGGGCCGCTACGTCGTCCAGAACAACCGCTGGGGCACCAGCGAGGCCCAGTGCATCACGGCCACCGACTCGGGATTCCGGATCACCCAGGCCGACGGCTCGGTCCCGACGAACGGCGCCCCCAAGTCGTACCCGTCCGTCTTCAACGGCTGCCACTACACCAACTGCTCGCCCGGAACCAGCCTCCCGGCCCGGCTCGGCTCCATCTCCAGTGCGCCCACCGGCATCTCCTACAGCTATGTGAGCAACGCGGTCTACGACGCCGCGTACGACATCTGGCTCGACTCCACGCCCCGCACCGACGGCGTCAACCAGACCGAGATCATGATCTGGTTCAACAAGGTGGGGTCCGTCCAGCCCGTCGGCTCGCCGGTCGGCACCGCCACCGTCGCCGGGCGCTCGTGGCAGGTCTGGTCCGGCAACAACGGCTCCAACGACGTGCTGTCCTTCGTCGCCCCGTCGGCGATCACCAGCTGGAACTTCGACGTCCTGGACTTCGCCCACGAGGCCGTCGCCCGCGGTCTGGCACAGAACAGCTGGTACCTGACGAGTGTGCAGGCGGGCTTCGAGCCCTGGCAGAACGGCACCGGCCTCGCCGTGACCTCGTTCTCCTCCACGGTCAACACCGGCGGCGACCCGGGCGGCCCCGGCGGCTCCACGGCCTGCACGGTGGCGTACACGACGAACGTCTGGCAGGGCGGCTTCACCTCCGACGTCACCGTCACCAACACCGGCTCCGCCCCCGTCAACGGCTGGAAGCTGGCCTTCACCCTGCCCGCCGGGCAGCGGATCACCAGCGCCTGGGGCGCCGGTGTCGCGCCGTCCTCGGGAGCGGTCACGGCGACCGGCCTCGCCTACAACGCGCAGATCCCGGCCGGCGGCAAGGCGTCCTTCGGTTTCCAGGGCACCTACGGCGGCATCTTCGCCAAACCGGCCGGCTTCAGCCTGAACGGTGCCGCCTGCACCACCGCCTGACACAGCCCCCGCACCTCCGCGTGACGCGGCCGCCCGCGCGAGCCTCGTGACGCCACCGGCCGCGCGGCCCTTGTGACACGCCCACCTGCCCCGGGACCCGCCCGTCTCCCACACGCCGATCGGCCGGGTCCCGGTTCCACTTCGCGCGGCCCCCACCGGCTCTCCCGGAAAGGCCCACCCGCATGAGCCTCCTGCCCGCCAAGGATCCGCTCTTCCCCTACGGGTACGGGCTGACGTACGCCGGCACGGACCCGACGCCGACCCCCGCACCGACCCCGACGCCGGATGGGTGCACCGCGCGGTTCCGTACCACCTCGGCGTGGCAGGGCGGATACCAGGCGGAGGCCACGGTCGAGAACACGGGCTCCGCGCCGCTGACCGGCTGGTCGGTCGACTGGGACCTGGCCGGCTCCACCGTCACCAGCCTGTGGAACGGCTCGCTCACGACGGCGCAGGGCCACGCCACCGTCCGCAACGCCGCCTTCAACGGCTCCCTGCTCCCCGGCGCCATCACCACCTTCGGCTTCACCGCGAACGGCTCCGCGGGCACACCGGTACCGCACTGCGCCGGCAGCTGAACACGCCACGGCTCACGGCACCGGCGCTCCCGCGACTCCTGCTCACCCCGGCACCCCTCCGGGGCGCACCACCCGCCCGATCCGAACGGAAGGAGCACCACATGGTCCGACACGGCAGACTCCTGTCGGTGGCAGCGGCCCTGTCGACGCTGCTGTCGGCACTCGCCCTGACCCTCCTGGGGCAGGGCAGCGCACAGGCACACGGGGTGGCGATGCTGCCCGGCTCCCGCACCTACCTGTGCTACCTGGACGCGCACACCACCACCGGTGGACTGGATCCCACCAACCCGGCTTGCCGGGACGCGCTGGCGAAGAGCGGGGCGACGGCGCTGTACAACTGGTTCGCCGTGCTCGACTCCAACGCCGGAGGCCGGGGCTCGGGTTACGTCCCGGACGGCACCCTGTGCAGCGCGGGCGACCGTTCCCCATACGACTTCTCCGCATACAACGCGGCCCGCTCGGACTGGCCGCGGACCCATCTGACCAGCGGGGCGACCATCCAGGCGCAGTACAGCAACTGGGCGGCCCACCCCGGTGACTTCCGGATCTACCTCACCAAGCAGGGCTGGTCACCCACCTCCGCCCTGCGCTGGGCCGATCTGGATCTGATCCAGACGGTCACCAACCCGCCGCAACAGGGGTCGCCCGGCACCGAGGGCGGCCACTACTCCTGGGACCTGAAGCTGCCCTCCGGCCGCACCGGGAACGCCCTGGTCTTCATCCAGTGGGTCCGCTCGGACAGCCAGGAGAACTTCTTCTCCTGCTCCGACATCGTCTTCGACGGTGGCCACGGCGAGGTCACGGGCATGCGCACTCCCGGCGGGACCCCCACCCCGACTCCCACCCCCACGCCCACCCCGACCCCGACGGATCCGCACACCGGTTCCTGCATGGCCACGTACTCCGTGGTCAACTCCTGGAGCGGTGGCTTCCAAGCCTCCGTCGAGGTCATGAACCACGGCGCGGCCCCGCTCGACGGCTGGGCCGTGGCCTGGGAGCCCGGCGCGGGCACCAGCATCAGCAATCTGTGGAACGGCACTCGGTCGACCGGCTCCGACGGCACGGTCACGGTCCGCAACGCCGACCACAACCGGGTCGTCCCCGCCGGCGGCAGCGTCACCTTCGGCTTCACCGCCACCTCGACCGGCAACGACTTCCCCGCCGGTGCGATCGGCTGCGTCACGGCACAGGGCAGCACCTGACGCACCTCACCCCGCGACGATCTCACCGCCGACGGTCAGGAGGTCGTCCGCCGTGGTCCGGGCCGGTCATGCCGGCCCGGACGACGCCGTGCGGCCGGGCGGCGGCCCGGTCCCCGGCCGTGGCTCAGTCCCGCGCCGCCAGGTCGTGCAGGGCGGTGACCGTCCTCCAGTTGCGGGTGGTGGCCGGGATGCCGAGGCGGCGCTCGATGAAGGCGTTGTCCAGCCTCGTCCTGCCGTACCCGTCGGGGACGTGCAGGTGGATCTCGTCGCCGGCCAGCGTGAACACGGCGGTCTCGCCGGCCGGCACCTCCAGCCGGGCGGCCTGTTCGGCGGTCGGCTCCCGCGCGAGGAAGGTGACGTGCAGCTTGGCCGGGTCGTCCTCCCGGCCGAGGTAGGGGTTGCGGGCCACGGTGCGGGCCAGGGACTCGGCCGTGCGCAGCAGGACCGTGACCGACACCCCCAGGTCGCCGGCGATCCGCTCCCCGATGCGTGCGGCCAGCTCGGCGTCGGTCTGCCCGGCCGGGGCCGAGAACACCACGTTGCCGCTGCGCAGATACGTCTGGACGGTCTCGCATCCCAGGGCGGTGAACAGGCCGCGCAGGTCCGCCATGGCGATCTGCGTACGGCCGCCGACGTTGATCCCGCGCAGGAGCGCGACGCGCTTCGTCATGCCACCAACCTCTCACGGGGCGGCATGGAGCGACCGTGCAGGGCGGCCGGTCCGGTCCGATGGGCGCCGCCCGGTCGATTGCCGGACGCCGTGCGCTGCGGGACCTCCGGAACCGGCCCGGGGAGGCAGACGGGCACCGGCCTCCGCCGCCCCCTCGCGAGGCAGGTCACATCGGGGCCTGCCCACGACTCACCGGCCACCGCTGACGGGCGCTCGCCGCCGAAGTCAGGCCGCGCCGCCCGGTGTCCAGCCCTGGCGGCGCAGTACGGCCGACACGTCCGGCGCCCGGTAGTGCTCGCCCTTGAGGACCTTGCCGTCGGCCCGGCGGGCCACTTGGCCGTCCGGGCCGAGCTTGCTCATGTTGGCGCGGTGGATCTCGCCGATCACCTCGTCGAGGTCGATGCCGTGCACCAGTGCCGTGCCGTACGCCACGTACACCACGTCGGCCAGCTCGTGCGCGAGCCGGTCGAGCGGGCCCCCGACCGCGACCTCGGCGACCTCCGCGGCCTCCTCGGCGAGCAGTTCCCCGCGGTGGGCCGCCAGTGCGGGGTCCACCTGCGTCGGCGTGCTGCGGGCATCGAGGCCGAAGGCACGGTGGAACTCACGCACGAGACCGGCGGGCGAAGTGCTCATACGGCGACTCTAACGGCCGCCACTGACAGGGCCCGCCGGCCGCGGCCGGCCCCCGGAACGGCCACGGCCCTGGTCAGTGCCGCGCATCGGCTGGCAGGATCGCCCGCATGTCCAAGACGTTCCCCCGTATCAGCAGGCGCCGGGCGCTCCAAGGCGTGGCCGCCGGTGTCGTGGCCCTCGGTCTGCTGCTGTGGTGGCTGCTGCCCCTGGGCGAGAAGCCGCCGAGCGGGACGATCGTGTTCAGCACCGGTACCCCCCGCGGGGTCTACCAGGAGTACGGCGAGCGGCTGCGCGCCGAGCTGGCCACGGACATGCCCGGCCTGAAGGTGAGGCTGCTGAACAGCGCCGGTTCCCAGGAGAACGTCCAGCGGGTGGCGACCGGGCGTGCCGACTTCACCATCGCGGCGGCCGACGCGGTGGCGACGTACGAACTGCGGCACGGCGAGGGCGCCGGGCGGCTACGCGGGGTGGCCCGGCTCTACGACGACTACGTGCATCTCGTCGTGCCCCGCGGCTCCGGCATCAGAAGCGTCGCGGACCTGCGCCACCGACGGGTGGCGACCGGGCTGCCCGACTCGGGGGTGCGGCTGATCGCCGACCGGGTGCTGCGCGCCGCCGGTATCGACCCGGTCAAGGACATCACCCCGGTGTCGGACGGCATCGACACCGGACCCGACCAGCTCCGGCGGGGGAAGATCGACGCGTTCTTCTGGTCGGGCGGGCTGCCCACGAAGGGGCTGGTCGCGCTGGCGAAGAAGGCGGCCTTCCGGTTCGTGCCCATCGACGACGACCTCATCGCCCGGCTGCACAGCGAGGGCGAGGCGGCGCGCTACTACCGGGCCACCAACATTCCCGAGTCGGCCTACCCGGTCGCGCAGCAGGGCGCGCAGGTGCCGACGATCGCGGTGTCCAACGTACTGATCACCCGGACGGACCTGGACCCCCGGCTCACCGAGTGGCTGACCCGTACGGTGATCAAGAGCCGGGACGGCATCGGCGCCCACGTCCACTCCGCCCAGCTGGTGGACCTGCGCACCGCCATCTACACCGACCCGCTGCCGCTCCAGGAGGGCGCCCGGCGCTACTACCGGTCGGTGAAACCCTAGACCGCGGTCCGAGGGCGGCTGCCTAACGGTGTTCCGCGTGCCGCGGGACCGTGACCGTCACCCGCAGTCCGCGCGGTTCGTGGTGGGCGTAGCCGATCGAGCCGCCGCCCGCCGCGAGCAGGGCGCGGGTGATGGACAGGCCCAGGCCCGACCCCCGTACGTTCTGGTGCCGGCCGCTGCGCCAGAAACGGTCTCCCACGCGCGCGAGTTCCTCGTCGGTGAGGCCGGGGCCGGTGTCGGTGACGACGACCGTGGAGGTGTCGCCGTCGGCCCGGACGGCCACCTCCACCGTGCCGTCCTCGGGGGTGAACTTCACGGCGTTGTCGATCACCGCGTCGAGGGCGCTGGACAGGGCGATCGGGTCGGCCCAGGCCGTGGTGGGCGGACAGTCCCCCGTCAGCAGCACGCCCTGGGCGCGGGCGGCCGGCGACCAGGCGGCCACCCGTTCCTCGGCCAGCGCGCCGATGTCGGTCAGGCGGAGGTCGGCCTCGGCGTGTTCGGCCAGCGCCAGGCCGAGCAGGTCGTCCAGTACCTGCGCGAGGCGCTTGCCCTCGGTGCGGACGGAGGCGATCTCCTCGTTGTCCTCGGGGAGTTCGAGAGCGAGCAGTTCGATGCGCAGCAGCAGCGCCGAGAGCGGGTTGCGCAGCTGGTGCGAGGCGTCGGCGACGAAGGCGCGCTGCTGCTCCAGCACGGCCTCGACGTTGTCCGCCATCTCGTTGAACGAACGGGCCAGCCGTCTGAGTTCCGGCGGCCCCCCGGCGACCGCGACCCGGGACTTCAGGCGGCCGGTGGCGATGTCGTGGGTGGTGGCGTCCAGGACCCGTACCGGTTTGAGCACCCAGCCGGTCAGCCGCAGCGCCGCGCCGACGGCGAGCAGCATGGCCGCGATCTCACCGGCCCCGATGAGCAGCCAGCCGCGCAGGATGCGGGAGCGCATCTGCCCGGTGGGCGACTCGGTGACCACGACCGCGACGACGTCCCCGTCCCGGATCACCGGTGAGGCGACGACGAGCCGGCTGCCCTGCCACGGCCACACCTGCCGCGGGTCGTGGCTGCGCCGGCTGAGCAGTGCCTCGTCGAACGCCCTGCGGACCTCCCCGGCTTGCGGTACGAACCAGTCGCCGGGCGCGTTCGCCATCGCCGAGCCGTTGCGGTAGAAGACGCCCGCGCGGATGCCGTAGACGCCGTAGTAGCTCTCCAGTTCGCTGCGCAGACTCTCCTGGCGCTCGTCCGTGGTGGTACGGCGGGAACCGCTGGGGCCGTCGGTGACGAACTGGGCCAGCGCCGCGAAGCGTGCCGTGTCGTCGATCCGGTCGACGACGACCCGCTGCTGCTGGGCGGCGGCCCAGCTGACGGCGAGCGGGACGCCGAGCGCGAGCAGGACCGCCGCCAGCAGGACGATGAGCAGCGGCAGGAGGCGTGTGCGCACCCGTCCCCGCTAGGCGGCCGGGGCGACGAGCCGGTAGCCGACGCCGCGTACGGTCTCGATCAGCGCGGGCATGCGGAGTTTGCCGCGCAGGGAGGCGACGTGCACCTCCAGGGTGCGACCGGTCCCCTCCCAGCTGGTCCGCCAGACCTCGCTGATGATCTGTTCGCGCCGGAAGACCACCCCGGGCCGCTGGGCGAGCAGCGCGAGCAGGTCGAACTCCTTGCGGGTCAGCTGGACCACCGAGCCGTCCACGCTGACCTGGCGGGTGGGCAGTTCGATGCGCATGGGGCCGAGGAGGAGGGCGTCCTCGCCGCCGGCGGCAGGGTCCTCGTGGACGGTGCGCCGGGCGACGGCGTGGATACGGGCGAGCAGTTCCCCGGTGTCGTACGGCTTCACCACGTAGTCGTCGGCGCCCAGGTTGAGGCCGTGGATCCGGGAGCGGACGTCGGACCGCGCGGTGACCATGATGACGGGGGTGGCGGTGCGCTTGCGGATCTTGCCGCAGACCTCGTAGCCGTCCTGGTCGGGCAGGCCGAGGTCGAGCAGGACGACGCCGAAGCCGTCGCTCTCGGGGACCAGTGCCTGCAACGCTTCCTCACCGCTGCGCGCGTGGGTGACGTCGAAGCCGTGCCGCGCGAGGACGGCGGACAGGGCCGCGGCGACGTGGTTGTCGTCCTCGACGAGGAGCAGTCGCATTCAGGCCCCCTCCGTTTTCAGTGGTCGTACGGTCCCGGTGGTCGCGGGGTCTTGTGCCGCACGCGCGCGCGTGCACCATGGCAGTGACGCCGATGGAGAGGACGGCGTCAAGGGGCCCGGGGTTGCGTGCCGCTTCCGTTATCCGGCCGATACGTGCGCGGCGGCGCGTACTACGACACGTGTCCGATTGCTATCGGATCGTGATGCTCAAGTTCCCCTCAGATGTGATGACGCAGGTCACAGCCGCTCACTACTGTCCTCGGAAACCCGAGGAGGACGGAGCCTGAGAGCGATGACCAAAGTTTCGGTGGCCAAGGAAGACGTGGCCACGTCCGACGACCTGGTCGTCCTGAGCGGCGTCAACAAGCACTTCGGCGCGTTGCACGTGCTTCAGGACATCGACCTGACGATCGCCCGCGGCGAGGTCGTCGTGGTCATCGGGCCCTCAGGGTCCGGGAAGTCGACGCTGTGCCGCACCATCAACCGCCTGGAGACGATCGACTCGGGCGCGATCACGATCGACGGCAAGCCCCTGCCGCACGAGGGGCGCGAGCTGGCCCGACTGCGGGCGGACGTCGGCATGGTCTTCCAGTCCTTCAACCTCTTCGCGCACAAGAGCGTGCTCGAGAACGTGATGCTGGGCCAGCTCAAGGTCCGCAAGGCGGACAAGAAGCAGGCCGAGGAGAAGGCGCGCGCCCTGCTGGACCGGGTAGGCGTGGGCACCCAGGCCGACAAGTACCCCGCACAGCTCTCCGGCGGCCAGCAGCAGCGTGTCGCGATCGCCCGGGCGCTGGCCATGGACCCGAAGGTCATGCTCTTCGACGAGCCGACCTCCGCCCTCGACCCCGAGATGATCAACGAGGTCCTCGAGGTGATGCAGCAGCTCGCCCGGGAGGGCATGACGATGATCGTCGTCACGCACGAGATGGGCTTCGCACGGTCGGCCGCGAACCGCGTGGTCTTCATGGCCGACGGCCGGATCGTCGAAGAGGCCGCCCCCGACCAGTTCTTCAGCAACCCGCGCAGCGACCGGGCCAAGGACTTCCTGTCCAAGATCCTGCACCACTGACGGCGTCGCCGCGGTACCGCCCCGGGCGCGTCACCCGCGCCTGAGGGGCCTCGTTCCTCACCACCAAAGGATGTTCAGCATGAAGCTCCGCAAGGTCACCGCCGCCTCGGCCGTCCTCCTCGCCCTCTCCGTGTCCGCCACGGCGTGCGGCGGCGACAAGAAGGACGACAACAGCTCCTCCGGCGGCGGCAAGAAGATCACCATCGGCATCAAGTTCGACCAGCCGGGCATCGGCCAGAAGACCCCCCAGGGTTACGCCGGCTTCGACGTCGACGTGGCCACGTACGTCGCCAAGAAGCTCGGTTACGGCGCGAACCAGATCGAGTGGAAGGAGTCGAAGAGCGCGGACCGCGAGACCATGCTCAAGCGCGGTGACGTCGACTTCATCGCCGCCTCCTACTCCATCACGCCCGAGCGCCAGAAGCTGGTCGACTTCGCCGGCCCGTACCTGCTGGCCCACCAGGACGTGCTGGTCCGCGCGGGCGACAAGAGCATCAAGACGCCGGCCGACCTCAACAAGAAGAAGCTGTGTTCGGTCACCGGTTCCACCTCGGCGACGAACGTCAAGGAGAAGCTCGCCCCCAAGGCGCAGCTCCAGCAGTACCCGACGTACTCCGCGTGCCTGACCGGTCTCCAGAACAAGGTGATCGACGCCCTGACCACCGATGACTCGATCCTCGCCGGGTACGCCTCGCAGGCCCAGTTCAAGGGCAAGTTCAAGCTGGGCGGCCTGAAGATGACCAACGAGAACTACGGCATCGGCGTCAAGAAGGGCAGCGACCTCAAGGCGAAGATCAACAAGGCGCTGGAGCAGATGGTCTCCGACGGCTCCTGGGAGACGGCCGTGAAGAAGAACTTCGGTCCGGCCGGCTACAAGAACGAGCCCGCGCCGAAGATCGGCGACGTCAAGAGCTGAGGCAACGCCCGGGGAACGCGCCGTCCGTGAGGGCGGCACGTCCGGGCATCCCTACACGCGGAAGCGCGGGAGATCGTGTTCGACTTTCTTGAGGGTTACGACGTACTGGGAGCCTTCTGGACGACGGTACAGCTGGCACTGCTGTCCGCCGTGGGCTCCCTGGTCTGGGGCACCCTGCTGGCCGCCATGCGGGTGGGCCCGGTGCCGCTGATGCGCGGTTTCGGCACCGCCTACGTGAACATCGTGCGGAACATCCCGCTCACGGTGATCATTCTGTTCTCCTCGCTCGGCCTCTACTCGACGTTGGGCGTCAGCCTCGGTACCCACGACACCGACACGCTGAACTTCCGGCTGGCCGTGCTGGGTCTGACCCTCTACACGTCGGCCTTCGTGTGCGAGGCGATCCGGTCAGGCATCAACACCGTGCCGGTCGGCCAGGCGGAGGCCGCGCGGGCCATCGGCCTGGGCTTCAGCCAGGTGCTGTTCCTGGTCGTGCTGCCGCAGGCCTTCAGGGCGGCCGTCGGCCCGCTGACCAACGTACTGATCGCCTTGACGAAGAACACGACGGTGGCGGCGGCGATCGGTGTGGCCGAGGCGGCGACCCTGATGAAGGAAATGCTCGACAAGGAGGCGCTGCTGCTTCAGATCTCCGCGGTCATCGCCTTCGGATTCTGCTGCCTGACGCTGCCGACCGGTCTGATCCTCGGCTGGGTGGGCAAGAAGGTGGCGGTGAAGCGATGACCTCGGTCCTGTACGACGCCCAGGGGCCGCGCGCCAAGCGGCGCAACATCCTGTACACGGCGCTCTTCATGGTCGTGCTCGCGGCCGTCGTCTGGTGGGCGTACCTCGCCCTCGACGACAAGCACCAGTTGGACTGGGCGCTGTGGAAGCCGTTCTTCAGCTCCGAGGCCTACACGACGTACATCTGGCCCGGCCTGCGGAACACCCTGACGGCGGCCGCCCTGGCGATGGTCATCGCGCTGCCGCTGGGCGCCGTCTTCGGCATCGCCCGGCTCTCGGACCACGTGTGGGTGCGGGTCCCGGCCACGATCGTGGTCGAGTTCTTCCGCGCGATCCCCGTGCTGATCCTGATGATCTTCGGCAACGAGCTGTACAGCCAGTACACCGACGTGAGTTCCGACGACCGTCCGATGTACGCGGTCGTCACCGGCCTGGTGCTGTACAACGCGTCCGTTCTCGCCGAGATCGTCCGCGCGGGCATCCTCACCCTGCCGAAGGGCCAGTCCGAGGCGGCCATGGCGATCGGCCTGCGCAAGAACCAGGTGATGCGGCTTGTCCTGCTGCCGCAGGCGGTCACCGCGATGCTGCCGGCGATCGTCAGCCAGCTGGTGGTCATCGTGAAGGACACCGCGCTCGGCGGCGCCGTCCTCACCTTCCCCGAACTGCTCTCCGCGGCGAACACGATGAGCGGCTACTACGGCGCCAACACCATCGCCTCCTTCACGGTGGTCTCCCTGATCTTCGTGATCATCAACTTCTCGCTGACCTCGTTCGCGAGCTGGCTGGAGGGCCGGCTGCGGCGGCGCAAGAAGTCGACCGGCGCGGTGCTCGGCGCCCAGGACGTGGCGAACGTCGCGGGCACCACGACCACGGGCATCGCGGCCTGACGGACGATCGGGCCCGAATGCACCACCCGGAGGCAGTGGCGTGATCGCCACTGCCTCCGGTCGCTTGACGCAAACTCTGCCAATGGGTTGCATACCTCGTGTGATCGTGCACCCCGCTCCACCTTCCTGTTCACTCGTCTCCGTCAGGGCATCGTCACGGGCAGGGGGCGCCGCGTCATGGACCCGGTGATCATCGTCGGAGCGGGCCCCGTCGGACTCACGCTCGCCCTGCTGCTGGCCCGTCAGGACGTGCCCGCCGTCGTCCTGGACGAGGGCCCCGGCAAGGACGAACCCCGCCCGGCGCGCACCGTCGTCCTGCGCGAGGACACGGCCGCCCTGCTGGAGCGGCTGACCGGGGTCGCGCTCGCGGAGCAGGGCGTGCGCTGGGCCGGATGGCGTTCCCTGCGGCGCAAACAGGTGATGAGCGAGGTCACTTTCGACGAGGCCGGCCCCGCGGCCCCGCTGCACATCGCCCAGCACGTCCTCACCAACGCCCTGCGCGCGGCCCTCGCCGACGAGCCGCTGGTACGGATGGCCGTGGACAGCCGCCTGGACGCGATCGAGCAGGAGCGTTCCGGCGTCACCGCGCGCACCCGCGGTACCGGCGGCACGTGGTGGCGGGGCAGTTACCTGGCGGGCTGTGACGGCCCCCGCTCGACCGTGCGCAAGCTCCAGGACATCCGCTTCCCGGGCCGTACGGCGGTCGAGCGGCACGCGGTCGCCGCACTGCGCGTGGAACTTCCGTGGGAGGCCCACGCGTTGCTCCACCGGATGCCGCCGTGGCGGCAGTCCGGGCCCCCGGCCGGGGAGGTGACCGCCCGCCCCCTCCCGGACGGTGTGTGGCGCCTGGACTGGCTGCTGCCGCCGGGCAAGGACCTGGTCACGCCCGAGGTCCTGCTGGCCCGCGTCCGCGAGACCCTCGCGGGCTGGTCGGACGGCTCCGCGCCGGTGTACGACCTGCTCGACACCGGTGTCCACACGGTGCACCACCGCCTCGCCCGCCGGTGGCGCGCCGGCCGGATCTTCCTCGCGGGGGACGCGGCGCATCTGCTCGGCGCGCTCGGTACGCAAGGGCTCGACGAGGGTCTCCGGGATGCCGACAACCTCGCCTGGAAGCTGGCCGCTGCCTGGCACCACGGCCCGCACGAGGCCCTGCTGGACAGCTACCAGACCGAGCGGCGCGCGGTGGTCGCCGCCCGGCTGCGCGCCGCCGACCAGGCGCTGCCGGTGCTGCGCGGCGGGGGCGGGCTGCGCCACATCGTCCCCGGCGCGGCCCGGAGCCACGACGCGCTGCTGACGGACGGTCATCTGGGGCGCGGCCCGCTGGGCGGACCCGGGTCGTACGCCGGCTCGCCGCTCGCCCCCGGGCGCCTGGAGGCGGAGATCGCGGTCGGCACCCCGCCCGGCGCGCCGGTGACCGATGTCCGCGTCACGGCGGAGGACGGGTCCTTCGTCCGGTTGCGCGACCGGCTCGGCCGCGGTGCGCTGCTCGTCGTCCTGATCGCGCCCGGCACGGGTGTCTGGGACCGCAGGCACTGGATGTCCGCCGGGGTGATGCCCCGGCTGGCGGCGGCGGTGACCGCGCTGCCGCACCCCGCCGAACTGCTGGTCGCCGAGAGCTATCCGGGCGCGCCGGCGCACAGTGTGCTGCTCGTACGCCCCGACGGTCACCTGGTCACGGCCCTGAGCGGAGTGCGCCCGGCCGACCTGTACGCGGCGGCCGACGCCACGCTGGGCGGCGCGGTGCAGGAGGAGGCGGAAGCCGGTTCGGGCGCGCGCTGACCCGCGCCCCCTCACCCCCGTCCACGAAGTGACTGTCGGTTGACCCGCGTGCGGCAGCGTGCTGTACTCCGGATCGTGACCGACACCTGTGTGCGCCTGTGGCGGAGGGTCCATATGGACCTCGTCCGCTACGCGGGCTGCGTGTGTCGCCCGTCCTGCTGAATTCGCGTCCTTCTCCCTTCCCGGGCGCCGTCGCGCGCCCGTGTCCGCGAACCTGCTCCAGGACGGTGCACGTGTCTGTCTCCTCCCCCTACCCTTCCCTGTCCGCTGCCGCCTCACCTGCCGTCGGCGCGGGACCCACCCAGGCCGAACTCCTCGACTTCGTCCGGCGCACGGCCGCCGACGCGGAACTGATCGCCTCCCTGCCGCTCGACCCCGAGGGCCGCACCTGGGTGCGGCTGGAGGGGCCCGGCGGCAGCGAGGCCTGGCTGATCGGCTGGCCGCCGGGCACCGGCACCGGCTGGCACGACCACGCCGACTCGGTCGGCGCGTTCCTCACCGCCTCCGGCGACCTCACGGAACACTCCCTCGCCGCCCGGCTGCCCACCGACGGCTGGAAGACACTGGAACTCACCGAGGGCGTGGACCGCACCCGGCGGCTGTCCGCCGGCAGGGGACGCGCGTTCGGCCGTCACCATGTGCACGAGGTGCTCAACGAGTCCGGTGACCGACACGCCATCTCCGTCCACGCCTACTACCCGCCGCTGCCCAGGATGCGCCGTTACAGTCGCACCGGCCAGGTGCTGCGCCTGGAGCAGGTCGAACGCCCGGAGGACTGGCAGTGAGCGGCACCATCGAGCAGTCGCAGCAGGCCCAGCAGTCGCAGCAGGCGCGTGTGCCGGGGGGACAGCCGCAGGGCATCGACGACCTCCTGGACCGCGTGCGGACGGGCTACCGGCGCGTCGAGGCACGGGAGGCGTACGAGGCGGCGCGGGCCGGTGAGGCGCTGCTGGTCGACATCCGGTACGCGGCCCTGCGGGAGCGCGACGGGCTGATCCCGGGAGCCCTCGTCGTCGAGCGCAACGAACTCGAGTGGCGTCTCGACCCGCAGGGCAGCCACCGTGTCCCGCAGGCCACGGGGCACGATGTGCGGGTCGTCGTCGTCTGCAACGAGGGGTACGCCTCCAGCCTCGCGGCCGCGTCCCTGCACCAATTGGGCCTGCACCGGGCGACGGACCTGGCCGGCGGCTTCCAGGCCTGGCGCGCGGCGGGGCTGCCGGTGGAGCCGGCACGGTCCTGAGCCACGCTTCACCCGTGCGTCACGCGGAGCGGTGAACCCCAAGGACCCGCCCGGGGCTTCACCGCTCCACCCGCCCGCGTGCCCCGGGCGGTACCGGTGCTACTCCTGCGCCGTGGCGACGGTCACCGCCCGCACCCGGAGCGCGGCGCGCCCCGGCACCGCTGCGGCCACCAGGGCGAGGAGACCGGCGGCCGCGACGACGGCGGCGTAGAGCAGCGGGGTCACCGTGGCCGCCACCCGGCCCGTCATGCCGACGCTGAACGCGGTGAGCACGGCGAGCGCGATACCGCTGCCGAGCGAGGTGGCCAGGAGCAGGACGGCCAGTACCTCGGTGCGCAGCATCCGCAGCACCTGACGGCGGGTCGCGCCGGCGAGGCGGAGCAGGGCGAACTCCCGGACACGTTCGGCGACCGACATGGCGAGCGTGTTGACGACGGCGATGGCCGTGAACGCCAGGACCAGACCCATGGCGAGGTAGTTGACCTCGGCGTTCGTCTGCTGCCGGTCGGCCTGGAGGGCGTCGGCGGCGGCCGGAGAGAGAATCCGCACTCCCGGGAACTCACGGAGCGTAGTCGCGAGTTGTGTCTGTGTACGGGCGGTGCGGACGAGGACGGAGGAGGCGAGCGGGTTGTCGACGTGGCGGGCCACGAGGTCGTGGGCGAAGGTGAGATCGCCGAAGCCGAGCCCCCGGGTGTAGACGGCGGCGACGGTGAGCGTGGCGGGGGTCCCGTCGCCGAGCGTGAGCTTCAGGGTGCTTCCGGGCCCGATGTGCTGCTGGTCGGCGGCCAGTTCGCTGACGGCCACGGTGCCGGGGCCGAGCCGGCCGAGGGAACCGGCGGTGACCTCCGGGTCCCAGGTGCGGGTGAGGCCCTTCGGGGTGACGCCCTGCGCCGGGTACTTGTCGAGGCCGACGCGCACCGTCGTGCGGACCACCTCGGTGACGGTGTCGTGCCGGGCGCGCAGCCGCTCGGCGGCCTCGCCGGGGACGCCGGGCCCCTGGGCGGCGACCACCCAGTCGGCCCGGACGCCTTCGCGGGCCTGGGTGCGGGCCGCGTCCCCGAGGGTGGACTGCACGAACAGGACGGTGCAGGTCATGCCGACGAACAGGGTGAGGGGGGTGACGACGGAGGCCATGCGGGCGGCGTTGCCGCGCAGGTTGGCGGTGGCGAGCCGGCCGCCGTGACCGGTGAGCCGGAGCGGGCCGGCGAGGACCAGCGCGGCGGCCCTGACCAGGAGGGGGCCTAGCAGGGCGACGGCAGTGGACAGGACGACGACGGCGAGGAAGGTCACGGGAGTCGAGGCGGGCTCGGCGCGCAGGAAGGTGAGGACGACGACGAGGACGACTCCGCCGGAGAGGAGCAGGAGCCCGGCGGCGATCCGGCCCCAGGCGGGCCGGGTGGGCTCGGCCCTGGCTTCGGTGAGCGCCTCGGCCGGCCGGATCCGGGCGATCCTGCGGGAGGCGATCCGGGCCGCGGCCCAGGCACCGAGCAGGGTGGCGGCGAGAGCGGCGAGCGGCGGGAAGACACCGACGGTGCGCTCCAGCGTGTCGGGTACGGCACCCAGGGCGACGAACCTGGCGTACAACCAGCCGCCCAGCGGCATCCCGAGGAGTGCGCCGGCCGTGCCCGCCGCCGCGCCGACGATCAGCGCCTCCCGGCCGAGCAGGGCGCGGATCTGCCCGGACGTGGCGGCGACGGCCCGCAGCAGGGCGAGTTCCCGGTGGCGCTGCTGCACGGTGAGCGCGAAGGTGCCGACGACCACGAGCACCGCCACCAGCAGCGACGTGCCGCCCATGGCGCCGCCCATGCTGACCAGCCGGGTGCGGGCGGCAGCCGCGTCCAGGAACTCGACGGGCCCACGGGCGTCGCCGGTGCTGACCTGGGCGGTGGTGCCGTGCAGCGCCCGCGCGACGGCCCGGCGCACCTGCTCGGGGTCCGCCCCCTTGACCGGCAGTACACCGAAGGCGGTGACCTGCCCGGGGTGCGCGGCCAGCCGGCGAGCCTCGGCGGCGGAGAAGAACAGGGACGTCTGGTGGCGTACGGCGGTGGCCGGGGTGGCGATGCCGGTGACGCGGTAGCTGCGCGGGGCCTGTGTGGACTGCACGGTGAGCCGGTCGCCGGGCCGCAGCCGGGCCCGCGCGGCGAGGCCACCGTCGATGACGACGTCACCGGCGGCCTCGGGGGCGCTGCCCGTGGTCAGCCGGTACGGCGTCAGCGCGGCGGACTCCCAGGCATGACCGTATGCGGTACGGCCACCGGTGCCGGCCGGGGTCGACGGCTGCGCCGGGAAGGTGAGTTCGGGGACGACCCGGGCCACGCCGGGGGTGCGGGCGAGGGTGCCGCGCAGGTGTGCGGGGAGCCAGGCACGCTCGGCGATGGGTTTCGCCTTGTGCTTGACCTTGGTCTTGCCCTTCTTGTGCTTGACGGTGGTCCGGTGGACGTACTGGTCCGCGGAGACGACGACGGGAGCGGCGGCGTAGCGCTCGGTCCGGATGGTGCCGCGCAGGCCGGTGTCGAGCAGGGTGCCGCACGCGGTGATCAGAGCGGCGGCGCACATCAGGGCGAGGAAGGCGCCGAGGAATCCGGCCTTGCGGGCGCGGACCGTCCGGAGGGCGTAACGCAGCAGCATCGGGGCGGGCTCTCTTCTGTTGTACGCATCGGCGGTGACAGTGCGCTGGGCACGCGTACAGACTCACCGGTGCGGGGGTGGAGAGCACTGCGGTGGCCCGGCGTCCTCGGCGGGGGGCTAACCCCACCCCGGCGCCGGTTCCCGTCGGCCGGTCCCGGAGGGCCGCGTCAGAAGAGGTCCCCGCCCTCGGGGAACTCCGCTTCCTCGCCCTCTTCCTCCAGGGCCTGGCGGACGACGCGGAGGGCCATGCCCTCTGCGTAACCCTTGCGGGCGAGCATCCCGGCGAGGCGCCGGAGCCGTTTGTCCCGGTCGAGGCCGCGCGTGGCGCGCAGCTTGCGGGCGACCAGTTCGCGGGCGGTCGCCTCCTCCTGCTCGGAGTCGAGCTGGGCGACGGCCTCGTCGATCAGCGCGGGGTCGACCCCCTTGGTGCGCAGCTCCCGGGCGAGTGCCCGGCGGGCGAGTCCCCGGCCGTGGTGCCGGGACTCCACCCAGGCGTCCGCGAAGGCGCCGTCGTCGATGAGCCCGACCTCCTCGAACCGGGAGAGCACCTCGTCGGCGACGTCGTCGGGGATCTCCCGCTTGCGCAGGGCGTCCGCGAGCTGCTTGCGGGTGCGCGGGGCCCCGGTGAGCAGGCGCAGGCAGATCGCCCGGGCCCGCTCAGCCGGGTCCCCTGAAGACTCCCCCCGCTCGGCCCTCGACGAGGGAAGGGCGTCTTCGTCCTCACCGGGCGCGTCCCCGAAACCGCGCCTCCGGCCACGTCTGCGGCCCCCACCCCGCGGGCCGCCGTCGGCTCCGGAGCCACGGCCGGGCGAGCCGGCCCTTCGCGGCTCACCGTCCGCGGCCTCCGGGTGGCCTCCGTCGCCCCCATCTCCGCCGGTGGCACCGTACGCGTCGAACCCGGCGTCGGCGTCACGCCCGCCGTACTCGTCGTACGCGCCACTCCGCCCGGACTCGCCGTAACCGTGGTCCGGGTGCCCGTCGCCCCCGGACCCGGCAAGCCGGTGTCCGTCGCCCCGGTGTCCGTCGTCACCGTCCGTGGCGGAGTCCGGCCGTCCCCGGGTGCCCCTCCCCCGTAGCGCGCCGGGGGAGGCGTACTCGTACTCGGCCCAGTCGGTTCGTCGTGTCACGGGTCAGCTCTTGGCTGCGGCGGCCTTGGGCTTGGCGGCCTTGGCGGCTGCCGGGGCGGGCACCGACTTGGCGTCGTCCGCCGCGGCGATGGTGACCGCCGCGTCCGCGCCCGGCTCAGCGGCCGGCTTCTCCGGCCGGACGCCCACGCCCAGCTTCTCCTTGATCTTCCTCTCGATCTCGTTGGCCAGGTCGGGGTTGTCCTTGAGGAAGTTGCGCGCGTTCTCCTTGCCCTGGCCGAGCTGGTCGCCCTCGTACGTGTACCAGGCGCCGGCCTTGCGGACGAAGCCGTGCTCCACGCCCATGTCGATCAGGCCGCCCTCACGGCTGATGCCGTGGCCGTAGAGGATGTCGAACTCGGCCTGCTTGAAGGGCGGCGCGACCTTGTTCTTGACCACCTTGACGCGGGTGCGGTTGCCCACCGCGTCGGTGCCGTCCTTCAGCGTCTCGATACGCCGGATGTCGAGCCGCACCGAGGCGTAGAACTTCAGCGCCCGGCCACCCGTCGTGGTCTCCGGGGAGCCGAACATCACACCGATCTTCTCGCGGAGCTGGTTGATGAAGATCGCGGTGGTCTTGGACTGGTTGAGCGCGCTGGTGATCTTCCGCAGGGCCTGGCTCATCAGGCGGGCCTGGAGACCGACGTGGCTGTCGCCCATCTCGCCCTCGATCTCCGCGCGCGGGACGAGCGCCGCGACGGAGTCGATGACGATCAGGTCGAGGGCACCGGAGCGGACGAGCATGTCCACGATCTCCAGGGCCTGCTCGCCGTTGTCGGGCTGGGAAAGGATCAGGTTGTCGATGTCGACACCGAGCTTCTGCGCGTACTCGGGGTCGAGGGCGTGCTCCGCGTCCACGAACGCGACCTGGCCGCCGGCCTTCTGGGCGTTCGCGACCGCGTGCAGGGTCAGGGTCGTCTTGCCGGAGGACTCCGGTCCGTAGACCTCGATGACACGGCCGCGCGGCAGGCCGCCGACGCCGAGGGCCACGTCGAGCGCGGTCGACCCGGTCGGGATGACCTCGATGGGCTCCTTCGACCGATCGCCCATGCGCATGACCGCGCCCTTGCCGAATTGCCGTTCAATCTGTGCGAGCGCGGCGTCGAGCGCCTTCTCGCGGTCGGTTCCTGCCATGGGTTCCACCCGGTTTGCTTGAGTCGATCGCTTCACGTCAAAGACGCTAACGCCTGCCACTGACAATGCGCCTCGACGCAGGCCCAGCCTGTGGATAACCGAGGGGCATCTACCCTCGAATCGGGACGTAATCCCCTGCCGAAAGCCTCGCCTGAGCCTCCATATGAATGGATGTTCGATTTTTGTGTCAAGCGCACCACGCGAGCGGGCAGGGCCCCCGGGGGCGGCCGAACGGCTCCGGCCGAGCTCCCCGTACGGACAGCGGCATCCGGACATGCGGACATCCGGACATGCGGCCGTGCGGCCGCTCGGCCGCGCGACCGCAGCGGTCCGCCGCGGTCACCGCCCCGGCCCTACGGCCGCTCCTGCCCGGCGGAACGGCCGGACCACAGCCGACGGACGCGCGTGAGCGTTCCCGGACCGCCCGGCCGGCCCTGGTGCCCGTGCACCCGGGGGTCGTCCGTGACGGCGTACCGCTTCACGTACGCCCCGAGGAACGCCTGGAGGGTGGCCACCGCGGGGATGGCGATCAACGCGCCGACCGCACCGAGCAGCGCGGTCCCCGCGATGACCGAACCGAAGGCGACCGCCGGGTGGATGTCCACCGTCTTGGCGGTCAGCTTGGGCTGGAGCATGTAGTTCTCGAACTGCTGGTAGACCACGACGAAGGCCAGCACCCACACCGCGTACCAAGGGTTGACGGTGAACGCGATCAGCATCGGCAGCGCGCCCGCCAGGTACGTCCCGATGGTGGGGATGAACTGCGAGACCATGCCGACCCAGACACCGAGCACGGGCGCGTAGGGCACGCCCAGGGACTCGAGCAGGATGTAGTGCGCGACCCCGGAGATGAGTGCCATGAGGCCGCGCGAGTAGAGATAGCCGCCCGTCTTGTCGACGGCGATCTCCCACGCGCGCAGCACCTCGGCCTGGCGGGCGGGCGGCAGGACGGAGCACAGGGCGCGGCGCAGCCGGGGGCCGTCCGCGGCGAAGTAGAACGAGAACAGCCCGATCGTCAGCAGCTGGAAGAGGCCGCCGAGGACCTGGGCGGACACGTCGAGGACACCGGCCGCGCTGTTCTGCGCGTACTTGCGCAGCCAGTCGGAGTGGAGCAGCCCCTCCTGGACGTCCACCCGTCGGAGTTCCGTGTGGAAGCTCTTGTTGATCCAGTTGATGAGCGAGTCGAGGTAGTCCGGGAAACCCTCGATCATCTTGATGATCTGACCGGCCAGCATCGACCCGAGCAGCGTGACGAAACCGGCGGCGAGGACGGTCAGCCCGAGGAAGACCAGGAAGGTGGCGAGCCCCCGGCGCATCCCGCGGGCCGCCATCCGGCTCACCGCCGGCTCGATCGCGAGAGCCAGGAAGAACGCGATCAATATGTTGATCAGCAGGGCGGTCAGCTGGTGGAAGGCCCAGCTGCCCAGCTGGAACGCGGCGATCAGCGCGAGCGCGAGCACCATGGCGCGCGGCAGCCAGCGCGGCATCCGGCCGGGAGGGGCGAGGGCCCCGGAAGGCGGGGCGACGACCCCGGAGGCCGGAGCCCGGCCGGGTGGCGTCGTCGCCGGTGCCGTGTGCGGGTCGGACGCCGCGGCCGGTTCGTCGCCGACGGCGGGCGGTGCCAGGGGGTCCTCGTGAGTCGATGCCACGGGCCAAGTCTCGCCCACGCCACGGACAGCCGGTGCCCGTGGGCAGCCTTCGTGACAGATCAGTGCCGTACCGCCGGTTCCCCCACCGGGCTCGACCCGTGCAACCAGCGCATTCCGGCCGGCCGGCCGGCGTCCGTCAGCGTCTCTCGCCGGGCACGCTCATGACCGCGCAGACCACGCGCCACACGTCCTTGGCCTCCCAGCCGGCGTCCAGTGCCTCGTTCACCGTGCGTCCGCCCAGGTCCGCCATGACGTGATCACGCGCGAAGGTGTCGGCGTACTCCGGACCGAAGTGTTCCGCCATCCGCTGCCAGAAGACCGTCAACCGCATGACTCCAGTATCCCGCCCCTGAGTGTGGGCCCTGGCCCGGAGTGCTTCCCGAGACCGCTTTCCGTCCTACGGTCTGACCCATGCCCGAAACAGGAGACTCCCCACTCCCCTCCACGCCGCCGGCGCTCTCCCCGCTCCTGCGCGCCGAGCAGTTCGTGTGGCTCACCGCGCGCGTGCTGGAACAGCGCCTCTTCGCCCACCACTTCCTGCACGGCACCCCGGACACGGTGGAGACGGCGCTGGACGCCTACCGCAACGAGGACGGCGGCTACGGGCACGCGCTCGAACCCGATCTGCGCGGACCGGTCAGCCAGCCCCTGCACACCGCGCACGCCCTGCGCGTGCTGGACGCCATCGGGCGGTGCGGCGGACAGCGGGTGGAGCGCGTGTGCCGCTATCTGACCTCCGTCTCCACTCCGGACGGCGCGTTGCCGGCCGTCCACCCCAGCCAGCGCGGGTATCCGACGGCGCCGTTCGTCCCCGTCGTCGACGACCCACCGAGCGAGCTGCTGGCCACCGGACCGGTGGTCGGCGTGCTGCATCGCAACGCGGTGTGGCACGCGTGGCTGTTCCGGGCCACCGACTTCTGCTGGCAGGCCGTGGAGTCCCTGGAGAAGTCCCACCCCTACGAGGTGGAGGCCGCCGTGACCTTCCTGGACTCCGCTGCCGACCGCCCGCGCGCGGAGGCCGCCGCCGACCGGCTGGGCCGCCTGGTGCGGGAGCAGCGCCTCGCGGCGCTGGACCCCGGCCGTCTCGACGCGTTCCCGGTCGCCTCCGGTTACGCCCCGGGCGAGCACCACTTCCCGCACGACTTCGCCCGCAGCCCGGACTCGCTCGCGCGCGCGTGGTTCACCGATGACGAGATGGCGCGCTCGCTGGACCACCTGGCCGCCGAGCAGCGGGAGGACGGCGGCTGGCCCGTCCGCTGGCGTCAGTGGGCCCCGGCCCCCGCGCTGGAGGCACGCCCCCTGGTGACGATCGAGGCACTGCGCACGCTGCGGGCACACGGCCGCTTCGTGGGCTGACCGGCCCGGCGCACGGCTTCGTGTACTGACCGGTCGGGCGCACGGCCTCTTCGTGAGCCGGCCGGTCCAGGGCGCCGGAGGGGCGGCCCGGTGGGCCGGAACAGCTGACCCCAGCCCGTTGGGCGGGACGGCTCCGCCTCACGCGCCGACAGCCCGTACGGCCGCCGTCCACCCTCACGGCCGCAGACGCGCGGGGCCCGGAGCCGTGAGCGCAAACGCGCGGGGCTCGGAGCCGCCGTAGCACCCCGCTATGCCGCCGCCCCGCTTCGCGCCGCCCGCCCGCCCGCACCGCGGTGGGCGCCCGCGAGGGACACAAAGCCCGCTCATTCGGATTTGCCCAGGTCAGGGCGATTGTCAGTGGGCGGGTGCAGGATGGACGCATGGTCAGCTCCGCACACCGAGCCCTGGACGGCTTCTCCCCCGCGACCCGCGGCTGGTTCACGGGGGCGTTCTCCGCGCCCACCGCGGCCCAGGCCGGCGCGTGGCAGGCCATCCGGGAGGGCTCGGACGTGCTGGTGGTCGCCCCGACCGGCTCGGGCAAGACACTGGCCGCGTTCCTCGCCGCCCTGGACCAGCTGGCCTCGGCCCCGCCCCCGGCCGATCCGAAGAAGCGCTGCCGGGTGCTGTACGTGTCGCCGCTGAAGGCGCTCGCGGTCGACGTCGAGCGCAATCTGCGCAGTCCGCTGACCGGCATCCGCCAGGAGTCCGTGCGCCTGGGCCGGCCCGAGCCCGAGATCCGGGTCGGCATCCGCTCCGGTGACACCCCCGCCGCCGAGCGCCGCGCGCTGTCCACCCGCCCGCCGGACATCCTCATCACCACCCCCGAGTCGCTGTTCCTGATGCTGACGTCGGCCGCGCGCGACGCGCTGGCCGGCGTGGAGACGGTGATCCTGGACGAGGTGCACGCCGTCGCGGGCACCAAGCGCGGCGCGCACCTCGCGCTCTCCCTGGAGCGGCTGGACGAGCTGCTGCCGAGGCCCGCCCGCCGGATCGGCCTGTCGGCGACCGTGCGCCCCGTGGACGAGGTGGGCCGGTATCTGTCGCCGCGCCGCAAGGTGGAGATCGTCCAGCCGGAGTCCGGCAAGGAGTTCGACCTGTCCGTGGTCGTCCCGGTCGAGGACATGGGGGAGCTGGGCGGTTCCCCGGCGGCCGACGCGGCCGGGGGCGGTGAGCGGCCGTCGATCTGGCCGCAGGTGGAGGAGCGGATCGCCGACCTGGTCCAGTCCCACCGCTCCACGATCGTCTTCGCCAACTCCCGTCGGCTGGCGGAACGACTGTGCAACCGGCTCAACGAGATCGCGTACGAGCGCGCCACCGGCGAACCCCTGGACGAGCACCACTCCCCCGCCCAGCTGATGGGCGGCTCGGGCGCGGCCCAGGGCGCGCCCCCGGTGATCGCCCGCGCGCATCACGGCTCGGTCTCCAAGGAGCAGCGTGCCCTGGTGGAGGAGGACCTGAAGGCGGGCCGGCTGCCCGCGGTGGTCGCCACGTCCAGCCTGGAACTGGGCATCGACATGGGCGCCGTGGACCTCGTCGTGCAGGTCGAGTCCCCGCCCTCGGTCGCCTCGGGCCTGCAGCGCGTGGGCCGCGCGGGACACCAGGTCGGCGCCGTCTCCACCGGTGTGGTCTTCCCGAAGTACCGGGGGGACCTCGTCCAGGCGGCCGTGGTCACCGAGCGGATGCGCACGGGAGCCATCGAGTCCCTGAGGGTCCCCGCGAACCCACTGGACGTCCTCGCGCAGCAGCTGGTCGCCATGACGGCGCTGGACACCTGGCAATACGACGACCTGCTCGCCGTGGTCCGCCGCGCCGCCCCGTTCGCCTCGCTCCCCGAGTCCGCGTTCACGGCGACGCTCGACATGCTCGCGGGCCGCTATCCGTCGGACGCGTTCGCCGAGCTGCGCCCGCGCGTGGTGTGGGACCGGGTGGCCGGGACGGTCACCGGCCGGCCCGGTGCCCAGCGTCTCGCCGTCACCTCCGGCGGCACGATCCCGGACCGCGGCCTGTTCGGGGTCTTCCTCGCCGGTTCCGACCCCAAGAAGGGCGGCGGCCGGGTTGGTGAGCTGGACGAGGAGATGGTCTACGAGTCCCGGGTGGGCGACGTCTTCACGCTGGGCACGAGTTCCTGGCGCATCGAGGACATCACCCGCGACCGCGTCCTGGTCTCCCCCGCGCCGGGCGTACCGGGCCGGCTGCCCTTCTGGAAGGGCGACCAGCTCGGCCGCCCGCTCGAACTGGGCCGCGCGGTCGGCGCGTTCCTGCGCGAGGTCGGCTCGCTGTCCAAGGACGACGCCCGGCTGCGCCTGCTCACCGCGGGTCTGGACGCCTGGGCGGTGGACAACGTGCTGTCGTATCTCGACGAGCAGCGCGAGGCCTGCGGCCATGTCCCGGACGACCGCACGATCGTCGTGGAGCGGTTCCGGGACGAGCTGGGCGATTGGCGGGTCGTCGTGCACTCGCCGTTCGGCGCCCAGGTCCACGCCCCCTGGGCGCTCGCCCTCGGCGCGCGCCTGTCCGAGCGGTACGGCATGGACGCGCAGGTCATGCACGCCGACGACGGCATCGTGCTGCGCCTGCCCGACGCCGACCTGATGGGCCTGGACCTGCTCGACCGGGAGCCGGTGAAGTCCGGCACCGAGTACGACGGCGACCAGGCCCCGGTCGGCGCGGCGGACATCGCCTTCGACAAGGGCGAGGTCGACCAGATCGTCACCGACCAGGTCGGCGGCTCGGCGCTGTTCGCCTCCCGGTTCCGCGAGTGCGCCGCCCGCGCGCTGCTGCTGCCGCGCCGTACCCCGGGCAAGCGCACCCCGCTGTGGCAGCAGCGGCAGCGGGCGGCCCAGCTGCTCCAGGTGGCGAGCGAGTTCGGTTCGTTCCCGATCGTCCTGGAGGCGGTCCGCGAATGCCTCCAGGACGTCTTCGACGTTCCCGGGCTGGTGGAGCTGATGGGCGACCTCGAGTCCCGCAAGGTGCGCCTGGTCGAGGTCACCACCCCGGAGCCGTCACCGTTCGCCCGCTCCCTGCTGTTCGGGTACGTCGCCCAGTTCCTGTACGAGGGCGACTCCCCGCTGGCCGAGCGCCGCGCCGCCGCGCTGTCCCTGGACTCGCGACTGCTGGCCGAACTGCTGGGCCGGGCGGAGCTGCGCGAACTGCTCGACGCGGAGGTGCTGACCGAGCTGGAGCGCGAACTCCAGTGGCTCACGGAGGACCGCCGGGTCAAGGACGTGGAGGGAGTCGCCGACATACTGCGCCTGCTCGGCCCGCTGACCGACGCCGAGCTGGTCGCACGGGGCGCGGACCCGCAGTGGGCGCGGGAGCTGGCCGGTGCCCGCCGGACCATCAGGGTGCGGATCGCGGGCGCCGAGCACTGGGCGACCGTGGAGGACGCGGGCCGGCTGCGCGACGCGCTCGGCACGGCGCTGCCCGTCGGTGTCCCCGAGGCCTTCACCGAGCCGGTCAAGGACCCGCTGGGCGACCTCCTCGCGCGGTACGCCCGCACGCACGGCCCGTTCACGTCGGCCACGGCGGCGGCCCGCTTCGGCCTGGGTGTCGCGGTCACGGAGGGCGCCCTGCAACGGCTCGCCGCCAACGGCCGAGTCGTCCAAGGCGAGTTCCACCCGGCGGGCATCGGCCAGGAGTGGTGCGACGCGACCGTACTGCGCCGCCTGCGCCGGCGCTCCCTGGCCGCCCTGCGGCACGAACTGGAACCCGTGCCACCCCCCGCGCTCGCGCAGTTCCTGCCGCAGTGGCAGCACATCGGCAAGGGCCACGGGCTGCGGGGCGTCGACGGACTGGTGCGCGCGGTGGAGCAGTTGCAGGGCGCCTCGGTGCCCGCCTCCGCGCTGGAGAAGCTGGTCCTGCCCTCCCGCGTGGCGGCCTACACGCCCTCGATGCTGGACGAACTGACCGCCGCGGGCGAGGTGGTGTGGGCCGGAGCGGGCGCCCTGCCCGGCAAGGACGGCTGGGTCTCCCTCTACCTGGCCGACGCGGCACCGCTGCTGCTGCCGTCACCGCACCCGCTGGAGCTGACCCCGCTGCACCAGTCCGTCCTGGACGCCCTCCTGGGCGGCTACGGCCTGTTCTTCCGGCAGATCGCCGACCAGGTCCGGGCCACCGCCCACCCGGAGGCCACCGACCCGCAACTGGCCGACGTGCTGTGGGACCTGGCCTGGTCGGGCCGGCTCACCAACGACACGCTGGCGCCGATGCGTTCCCTGCTGGGCTCGGGCCGTACCGCGGGCTCGACGGCGCACCGTGCCAAGCGCAGCATCCCGCGCGGCCGGTACGGCTCCCCGACGGCCGCGGCGCGCACCGCCTCCCGCACCGGCCCGCCGACCGTCGCCGGCCGCTGGTCGCTGCTGCCCGCGGCCGAGCCCGACGCCACCGTGCGCGCGCACGCGCTGGCCCGCACGCTCCTGGACCGGCACGGCGTGGTCACCCGCGGCGCGGTCTCCGCGGAGGGTGTGGAGGGCGGCTTCTCGGCGGTGTACCGGGTGCTGTCCGTGTTCGAGGAGAGCGGCCAGGCCCGGCGTGGTTACGTGGTCGAGGGCCTGGGCGCGGCCCAGTTCGCGATGGACGGTGCGGTGGACCGCCTGCGTGCGGTGGCGAACGCCCGCGAGCGGTCGCAGGGCCTGCCCGTCCCGGCCGGTCCCAGCGGCTTCGGGGGCCCGGGCGGCGCGAACGGTTTCGCCGGCCCGGGCTTCCCCAATCCGTTCGACGCTCCGTTCGACGCGCCCTTCGGCACAGCCGACGGCACTCTGCACGGCCACACACCCCCCGGCACCTCCGACGGGGCCGACGGCGGTCTCGCCCACCCCGGTCTGGACGGCGACTTCACGTGGCCGCCGGAGGACCGCGCCACCACCGCCGGTGACCGCGCGTCGCGCGGCCTCGCCGACCCCTTCGCCTCCCCCGGCTACGGCGGCCCCCGCGGTAGCGGTCCCTCCCCCTACGCCTCCACCCCCGGTGGCTCCCGCTCCTACGGCTCCGCCCCCTTCGGTCCGGCCGCGCACCGGAGCCAGGGCAACGGCCGTACGGGGGCCCCGGCACCCGACCCGCGTGCGGTGGTTCTCGCCGCGGCCGACCCCGCGAACGCCTACGGCGCCGCCCTTCCCTGGCCGGAGCCGCCGACCGGAGCCGGGCACAAGCCGGGCCGCAAGGCGGGCTCGCTGGTCGTCCTGGTGGAGGGCGAACTGACGCTGTACATGGAGCGCGGCGGCAAGACACTGCTGGCCTGGCCCGCCGCCCCGGACACCGACATCCCCGACGACCCCCGCCTCGGTACGGCCGCCGAGGCGCTGGCCGCGGCGGCGCGCGCGGGTTCGCTCGGCACGGTCACGGTCGAGCGGATCAACGGCGTCCAGGCCCTGACCTCGCCCGTGGGCACCCTCCTGGAGACGGCGGGATTCGTGGCGACACCCCGCGGCCTGCGCCTGAGAGCGTGACCGGCACCGTGGCCGCGCCGAGCGCGTGGCACCCTTGACGCATGCCCGAAGGTGACACGGTCTGGCAGGCCGCGCGGCGGCTGCACGAGGCCCTCGCGGGCAGGGCGCTGACCCGGAGCGACTTCCGGGTGCCGAAGTACGCGACGGTGGACCTGGCCGGCCGCACGGTGCTGAACACGATCCCGCGCGGCAAGCACCTGCTCACCCGGTTCGAGGGCGGTCTGACCCTGCACACCCATCTGCGCATGGAGGGAGCGTGGAAGGTGTTCGGCACGGGCGAGCGCTGGCGGGGCGGCCCGTCGCACCAGATCCGCGCCGTCCTCACCACCGCGGACCGCGCGGCCGTCGGCTACCGCCTCACGGTCCTGGAGCTGCTGCACACGACCGACGAGGAACGGGTCGTCGGCCACCTCGGCCCCGACCTGCTCGGCCCGGACTGGAATCCCGGGCGCGCCCTGGCCAACATCCTCGCGGACCCGGCCCGTCAGCTCGGCGAGGCCCTGCTCGACCAGCGCAACCTGGCCGGCATCGGCAACGTGTACAAGAGCGAGCTGTGCTTCCTACTCGGCGTGACCCCCTGGCTGCCGGCCGGCGCACTCCCCGCGGACCGCGCCGAGAAGCTGCCCCTCCTGGCCAAGAAGCTGCTGGAGGCGAACCGCGACCGCCCCGTCCGGCAGACCACCGGCCTGCCCCGGCAGGACCTGTTCGTCTACGGCCGCGCGTCCCGCCCGTGCCTGCGCTGCCGCACCCCGGTGCGGGTGGCCGACCAGGGCGACGGCTCGCAGGAACGGCCCACGTACTGGTGCCCCACCTGCCAGACGGGCCCCACTCCCGCACCGGGCTCACCGCAGCGCTGGCGCGAGAAGTACCCCCGCCGCACCGGCTGACCGCCCGCCACCGAGGCATCCCGGCACCTCGCCACCGCCACGCCCCGGCACCGCCGCACGTCACCACCCCGCACACCGGCACCCCCACGCCCCCAACCGTCACACGCCGGCGCCACCGCGCCTTCACGGGGAGTCGGGCACCTCACCCGAAGGGGGCTGCGGCGCCGTGACGATGTCGTCCGCCCGCCAAGCGGCCTCCCAGCGGCCGGCGGGCACGGCCCCGGCCGCGCGCCGCTTGGGCGCGCAGTGCACGGGCAGCAGGCTCAGCCCCCAGCCGCCCACCACGACGGCACCTTCCAGCACACCCGGGCCCTCGCCCATGGCGAGCCGCAGCGCGGCCCACCACCAGGCGGCGCCGCAGCCGAGCGCCACCCCATAGCGCACTATTCGCCCCACCATGCCCGCCACCACCTCCAGCCGGACGCCAGAGCGTCGCCCGTCCCGCTCGGGAGGCGCACCACGGGCTCACCGAAACAACGCCGGACCACTCGCTCCACCGACGGCCCGGCACCGGGCCGTCGTCCTCCGGTGAGCCGCTAGGCGTGCTCCGCCTGGAACATCCAGTGATGCTTCTCCAGGTCGGCGGTGATGCCGATGAAGATGTCCTGGGACACCGGGTCCGCCTCGCCGGTCGCGTTCACCCGTTCCCGCATGCGGACGATCACCGCACCGAGCGCGTCCACCATCGTGCCGACCGCGTCCGTGTCCTTGACCCATCCCGCCGGGGCGGTGCCGATGCCGCTCCCGGACGCCACCGAGGCGGCGCGCCCGTCGGGCGGGACGCCCAGCGCCGAGGCCCGCTCGGCCACGGTGTCGGAGTGGGTGCGGGCGGAGTCGACCACCTCGTCGAGCTGGAGGTGGACGGAGCGGAAGCGGGGCCCGACGACGTTCCAGTGGATCTGCTTGGCGACCAGGGCGAGGTCCACCAGGTCGACGAGGGCACCCTGGAGGGCCTCGGACACGGTCTTCAGGTCCGCGTCGGCCAACGGGCTCTTCACAACGTACATCCGCTTCCTCCGGTGCTTCGGCCCCGTCACGTCCCTCCACGATGACCGCACCGCCCGACTCCGGCAAACGGACGAAGGACCGGGAGCCCGCGCGGGGCGCCGTGAGGAAGCGGAAGCCCCGGCCGGCTTCCCAGGGGTCACTGGGGAGAGCCGGCCGGGGCCTCACTCGTATCGGTTTTTCGGGCCGCGTGGGCGCACCCTAGGCGGCGACCACGTCCACGGCCTCCGCGGGTGCCTTGATGGTCACCCGTTCCGGTGGCACGCCGGTCACCGAGACGGAACCCAGCATCGGCCGGACCGGCGCGGGCACGTGCTGGGCCGCGGCGGACTGGGCCAGTTCGGCGAGCGCCAGTTCGTCGCTCACCTCTCGCATGAGTTCCGACATCCGTACGTCCAGCGCGTCGCAGATGGCGGCGAGCAGCTCGGAGGAAGCCTCCTTCTGCCCCCGCTCCACCTCGGAGAGATAGCCGAGCGAGACTCGGGCGGACGAGGAGACTTCGCGCAGAGTACGGCCCTGGCGTTGGCGCTGCCGACGCAGCACGTCACCCAGCAGGCGACGGAGCAGAATCATCGGTGGCTCCCTCCTCGGACCGCGTAGCCGCATCCTTCTCGCCCCACCGTACCGCCTCGCGCCGCGGCCGTGCGGGGAGCGATGTCGTGTTCACTCAGGGCTGCAAACATCAATACCCCCCGTTCCGTTCCGTATCCTGTGCCCGCTCATTCCCGGTCTGTTCGCCCGCAAGCCGCTCCAGAAGCACTGCGAGTACGCTCCGTACACTCTCCATACGAATTTCCGTACGGCTGCCGTTCAACCGCAGACCCTCCACTTTTCCGCCACCGGCAGAACCGGTCCGGGCGGTGGACGGTCCGGCGACGGCGACGTACACCGTCCCGACGGGTCGGCCGTCCTGGGGGTCGGGGCCGGCGACCCCGGTGGTCGCTATGCCCCAGTCGGCTCCCAGCGCCTCACGGACTCCGGCCGCCATCTCTGCCGCGACCTGCGGATCCACCGCTCCCCGCTGGGCCAGCAGAGTGGCGTCCACGCCCAGCAGCCGGTGCTTCAGCTCGGTGGCGTAGGCCGTGACCGAGCCCCGGAACACCCGGGACGCCCCGGGCACACCCGTGATCTCCGCGGCTACCAGGCCCCCGGTCAGCGACTCGGCGACGGCGAGGGTCTCGCCCCTCACTGTCAGTAGTCGCACCAGCTCGGTGGCCGCGGAACTCACGCTTCCTTCTCCTCCAACGCCGCCGCGCGCTCGGCGATTCCCTGCCGCCGCAGCACAATGGCCTGTCTTACGTAGTCGAGGCCGGTGACGACCGTGAGGACGACCGCCGCGGCCATCACCCAGAACCTGAGGCTGGCCAGCCATCCCGTCAGCGGCAGGACGTACATCCCGACGGCCACGCCCTGGGTGAGCGTCTTGAGCTTGCCGCCCCGGCTGGCGGGGATCACGCCGTAGCGGATGACCAGGAAACGCAGCAGGGTGATGCCCAGTTCCCGGCCGAGGATGACGACCGTGACCCACCACGGCAGATCGTCCAGCGCCGACAGGCAGACGAGCGCCGCCCCCATGATCGCCTTGTCGGCGATGGGGTCGGCGATCTTCCCGAAGTCGGTGACCAGGTCGTACGTGCGCGCCAGATGCCCGTCGAACAGGTCGGTGATCATGGCGACGGCGAAGGACGCCCAGGCCAGCGAGCGCCAGGCCGGGTCGTGACCGCCGTCGGCCAGCATCAGGGCCACGAAGCCCGGCACCAGGACCAGCCGGAGCATCGTCAGCAGATTGGCGACGTTCCAGACGCTGGCCTGGTTGACGGCCGCGGCCGCGATCTTCCCGCCGCGGGCCGGCTTGCCGCCGCCCTCGTGGGCCGTGGTCGGGCCCGAAGCAGAACCGGAGACCTCGGACGTGTCGCCGTCGGCAGCGGCGGCGGTGCCCGGAGTGCCCTGCGCGCCGGAGGAGCCGCCCGCGGCGGATGCCGGGACTCCGGTCATCTGCCCGCCTCCTCACTACACGCGAGCGAGCCGGTCAGCGGCTCGGCGACCAGGTCGACACCTTCCGTACCGACCACCTTCGCCTCGACCATACGTCCGACCCGCAGGCCGGCGCCGCTCGTGAGCAGGACGTGGCCGTCGGTCTCCGGGGCCTGGTGCTCGGCCCGGCCGTGGACGCCCTCCTCCTCGTCGACGGACTCCACCAGGACGTGGACGGTCTCGCCGACGCGCTCCTCGGCCCGCTGCGAGACGAGTTCCTCGGCGAGCCGGGAGATCCGCGCCAGCCGCTCGGCGACGAGGTCCTCGTCCAGCTTGTTCTCGTACGTCGCCGCTTCCGTGCCGTCCTCGTCGGAGTAGCCGAAGACGCCGATGGCGTCCAGCCGGGCGCCGTTGAGGAAGCGCTCCAGTTCGGCCAGGTCGGACTCGGTCTCGCCGGGGAAGCCGACGATGAAGTTGGAGCGCACGCCGGCCTGGGGTGCCTTGCCTCGGATGGTGTCGAGCAGTTCGAGGAACCGGTCGGTGTCGCCGAAGCGGCGCATGGCGCGCAGCACGTCGGGCGCGGAGTGCTGGAAGGACAGGTCGAAGTAGGGCGCGACCTTCGGCGTGGAGGTCAGCACGTCGATCAGGCCCGGGCGCATCTCGGCCGGCTGGAGGTAGCTCACCCGCACCCGCTCGATGCCGTCGACCTCGGCCAGCTCCGGCAGGAGGGACTCCAGCAGGCGGATGTCGCCGAGGTCCTTGCCGTAGGAGGTGTTGTTCTCGGAGACCAGCATGATCTCCTTGACGCCCTGCTCGGCCAGCCAGCGGGTCTCGTTGAGGACGTCGCTGGGGCGGCGGGAGATGAAGGAGCCGCGGAAGGAGGGGATGGCGCAGAACGAGCAGCGCCGGTCGCAGCCCGAGGCGAGCTTGACCGAGGCGACGGGGGCGCCGTCCAGCCGGCGGCGCAGCGGCGCGCGGGGGCCGGAGGCGGGCGCGACCCCCTCGGGGAGGTCGGCCGGGGCGTGTCCCGGCAGCGCCACCGCCGTGGCCGACTCCTGTCGCTCGGCGGGGCTGATCGGGAGCAGTTTGCGCCGGTCGCGCGGAGTGTGAGCGGCGTGGATGCCGCCGGAGAGGATGGTCTGGAGACGGTCGGAGATGTCCGCGTAGTCGTCGAAGCCGAGCACGCCGTCGGCCTCGGGCAGCGCTTCGGCCAGCTCCTTGCCGTACCGCTCGGCCATGCACCCCACGGCCACCACGGCCTGGGTTCTGCCGTGGTCCTTGAGGTCGTTGGCCTCCAGCAGGGCGTCGACGGAGTCCTTCTTGGCGGCCTCCACGAAACCGCAGGTGTTGACCACGGCGACGTCGGCGTCCGCGGCGTCCTCGACGAGCTGCCAGCCGTCCGCCTCCAAACGGCCTGCGAGCTCCTCGGAATCCACCTCGTTACGAGCGCAGCCGAGAGTGACGAGTGCGACGGTACGGCGTTCAGGCATGGGCTCAAGACTACTTCGTCCCGCTGACAGCCCATGTCGACGGGGTTGGCCGAGGCCGGCCGACTCCGTCACATCCGCGCCGCGGGCCGGTCAGCCGGCCACCGGGTCGCCCTTGGTGTAGGTCAGCCGCTCCACCGCGCCGGGCTTGAAGGTGTCGTCGATCTTCTTGCCGTTGACGTACAGGTCGATGGCGCCCGCGTCGCCCAGGATCAGGTTGATCTTGGTGCTGTCCTGGAACGTCTTCGACTCGCCCTTCTTCAGCAGCCCGTCGAAGAGCATCCGGCCGTTGTGGTCCTTGGCCGAGATCCAGCTGCGTCCGTCGGGCGCGCTGACCTGGACGGTCACCTTGTCCTGGGGCGCGGCGGCGATGGCGCTGTCGGAGGGCTCGCCGGTCGGCGCGGCGGGCTTCGCCTTCTTCGGCGTCGCCGAGGCGGTCTTGCCGGCGGCGGGCGTGGCGCCCTCGGCGACCTGCGCCCGGGAGCCGCCGTCGCCGCCCTTGACGGCGGTGAACCCGACGAAGCCGATCACCACGACGATCGCGGCGACCATGGCCGCGGTCCAGTTCGGGCCGCGGCGCTCGGGCCGGATCCGCTCCGCCTCGAACATGGGTGCGGCGGGGGTGGGTGCGGGACGGCCGCCGTGCTCGGCGTCGTACCGGGCGATCAGCGGACCGGGATCGAGGTGGACGGCCCGGGCCAGCGTCCGGATGTGCCCCCGGGCGTACACGTCGCCGCCGCAGGGGGTGAAGTCGTCCGCCTCGATGGCGTGCACGATGGCGAGTCGGACGCGAGTGGCACTGCTGACGTCGTCCACCGTCAGCCCGGCCGCGATCCGCGCCTGCTGCAAGGCACGGCCTACGGAGGGCCGGGCCTCGTGGAACTCGTCTGGGATCGGACGCTCGTCTTCAGGGGAGTTGCCGAGGGACACGGGGGCGCCTTTCGAGCGTGTAGCCACCTGTGCTGGAAGCTCAGTCTAGGGGGGGTACGAAAGGGTGGGGCAAGCGGGCGGCGGGACTTTGTACGCCGTCGGATCGGCCCGGAACACCGACGGCCGGACAGGCTGGTACCCCAGGATGGAGGGCCTACCTGTCCTCTCGCTCAACTGGACGTACGACCAAGGGAAACGGTTGCTCACCGATGTCTAACGGGTGGGTCACGGGGTCCGGCCGGTCGGCGTAACCCACGTCCGCCGGACGCTCCTTCGCGCTACCCCTCACTCTCCCCGCGTATGACCGCGAGCACGCCGTCCAGTTCGTCGGGTTTCACCAGGACGTCACGCGCCTTGGAGCCCTCGCTCGGTCCCACGATGTTGCGGGACTCCATCAGGTCCATGAGCCGCCCGGCCTTGGCGAAGCCGACGCGCAGCTTGCGCTGGAGCATGGACGTCGACCCGAACTGGGTGGAGACGACCAGTTCGGCCGCCTGGCACAGCAGGTCGAGGTCGTCGCCGATGTCCTCGTCGATCTCCCTCTTCTGCTTGCTGCCGACCGTGACATCGTCCCGGAAGACGGGCGCCATCTGGTCCTTGCAGTGCTGGACGACGACCGCGACCTCCTCCTCGGTCACGAACGCGCCCTGCATACGGGTCGGCTTGTTCGCGCCCATCGGCAGGAACAGGCCGTCGCCCTTGCCGATCAGTTTCTCGGCGCCCGGCTGGTCGAGGATGACCCGGGAGTCGGCGAGGGAGGAGGTGGCGAAGGCCAGCCGGGAGGGCACGTTGGCCTTGATCAGACCGGTGACCACGTCCACCGACGGGCGCTGGGTGGCGAGCACCAGGTGGATGCCGGCCGCGCGCGCGAGCTGCGTGATGCGCACGATCGCGTCCTCGACGTCCCGCGGCGCCACCATCATCAGGTCGGCCAGCTCGTCGACGATCACCAGCAGGTACGGGTACGGCTGCAGCTCCCGCTCGCTGCCCTCGGGCGGCTTGACCTTGCCCTCGCGCACCGCGCGGTTGAAGTCGTCGATGTGCCGGTATCCGTAGGCGGCCAGGTCGTCGTACCTGAGGTCCATCTCGCGCACGACCCACTGCAGTGCCTCGGCGGCCCGCTTGGGATTCGTGATGATCGGCGTGATCAGGTGCGGGATGCCCTCGTAGGCGGTCAGCTCGACGCGCTTGGGGTCGACGAGGATCATGCGGACGTCTTCCGGGGTCGCCCGCATCATGACCGAGGTGATCAGGCAGTTGATGCAGGACGACTTGCCGGAACCGGTCGCGCCGGCGACCAGCATGTGCGGCATCTTCGCCAGCGAGTGCATGACGTACCCGCCCTCGACGTCCTTGCCGAAGGCGACCAGCATCGGGTCGTCGTCCTCGGCGGACTCCGCGAGACGCAGGACGTCACCGAGGTTGACCATCTCCCGGTCGGTGTTCGGGATCTCGATGCCGACCGCGGACTTGCCGGGGATCGGGCTGATGATCCGCACGTCGGGGCTGGCCACCGCGTAGGCGATGTTCTTGGTGAGCGCGGTGATCCGCTCGACC
Source organism: Streptomyces sp. Y20 (assembly GCF_043195475.1). NCBI lineage: Bacteria > Bacillati > Actinomycetota > Actinomycetes > Kitasatosporales > Streptomycetaceae > Streptomyces > Streptomyces sp. Y20. Next base: position 12,343 of record NZ_JBIDDP010000002.1, on the reverse strand, counting down.
TTCACGGCGGGGCCCAGCTCGACCTCGTAGCGGGTGACCGTCGGGCCGCGGGTGAAGCCGGTCACGGCCGCGTCGACCTTGAACTCCGTGAACACCTGGGTGAGCGAGGCGACGACCGCGTCGTTGGCCGCGCTGCGCGCCTTGCCGGGGCCGCCGCGCCGGAGCAGGTCCAGCGAGGGCAGCGCGTAGGTGATGTCACCGGACAGCTGGAGCTGTTCCGCGCGCGAGGGCAGCTCCCGGGGCACCTCGGGGGCCTTCTTGGTCAGATCCGGCACAGGTCCGGACGCGACCCGTTCCTGCTTCGGCCGGGGCGCCGGGGCGGGCACGGGCGGGGTCGCGGGTGCCGCGACCGGCGAGGGCGAGAGCGGCGGCGCGGACACCGGGGCGGTGGCCTCGCGGTGGTCCGCACCCACCCCCTGCGTGAGGTCGGCGACGAGCGGGGACGGCGGCATGCCGTGCTGCACGGCACCGTCGAGCGCGGCGGCGGCGGCCGCGGCGACGTCCACGGCGTCCGGATGCCGCTGCGGATCCGGCTGGGGCACGGCGGAGCGCCTGGGGCGCCCGCGGCGCTGCGAGAGGGCCTCCTCCTCGGCCCTGCCGGGGTCGTACGCCCGGGGGGCGCGGGCGCGTCCGCGCGGACGCGCCGGCGGCGCCTCGCGCCACTGCTCGTCGTAGTCCTCGCCGTAGTACGCGCCGTCCTCGGCGAACCCGTCGTCCTCGTGGTCGGGCAGCAGCCCCAGGCTCACGCCGAGCGCCCGCAGCCGCTGCGGGACGGCGTTGACCGGGGTGGCGGTCACCACCAGCAGGCCGAACACCGTCAGCAGCACCAGCAGGGGTACGGCGAGCACCTCGCTCATGGTGTACGTCAGCGGGGTGGCCGCCGCCCAGCCGATGAGGCCGCCGGCGTCCCTTATGGCCTGCATGCCGGCGCTGCGCGCGGGCGCGCCGCAGGCGATGTGGACCTGGCCGAGCACACCGACGACGAGTGCCGACAGGCCGATCACGATCCGGCCGTTGGCCTCCGGCTTCTCGGGATGCCGTACGAACCGTACGGCGATCACCGCGAGCAGTATCGGCACCAGCAGGTCGAGCCGGCCGAAGGCGCCGGTGACGAGCATCTTCACCAGGTCGCCGACGGGCCCCTTCAGGTCCGCCCAGGTGCCGGCGGCGACGATCAGGGCGACACCGAACAGCAGCAGGGCGACGCCGTCCTTGCGGTGGGCCGGGTCGAGGTTCTTCGCGCCCTGCCCTATGCCGCGGAAGACGGCGCCGACGGCGTGCGCGAGACCCAGCCAGAGGGCGCGCACAAGCCGGTAGAGCCCTCCGGTGGCGCTGGGAGCCGGCCTCGGCGGCACGGCCTTCCTGGCCGCCGGCTTCCTGGCGGGCGCCTTCCTGGCCGCGGCCTTCTTCACGGCGGCCCTCTTCACCGGAGCCTTCGCGGGAGCTGCCACCTTCTTCGCGGGCTGCTTCTTGGCTGCGGACGGACGTGAGGCCATGGGTGTGAGGTTACCGGGGGAGACGACGGCGGACACGTGTGCCCACAGCTTCACCCGTTCGTGTCGCGCCTGCGGAGGACCGGAACTGACGCCCGCTCATCGGCAACGCGGGACCCGGCACGCGTCAGTTCTGGGACGGCAGGGAGGCACCGCCGCCCGTGCCCGGCTCCAAGGCGTCGAGCGCGCGGCGCAACCCGGTGAGCTTGCGCTCCAGATGGGCCGCCGTGGCGACGGCCGCCGCGTCCGCGGAGTCGTCGTCCAGCTGCTTGGACAGCGCCTCGGCCTGCTCCTCGACGGCCGCGAGCCGCGCGGACAGCTCCGCGAGCAGCCCGGCCGGCTCCCGGCCGGCGACCGCGCCCTTGCCGGCGCCGCCTTCCAACTGGAGCCGCAGCAGCGCCGCCTGCTCACGCAGCTGGCAGTTCTTCATGTACAGCTCGACGAAGACCGAGACCTTCGCGCGCAGCACCCACGGGTCGAACGGCTTGGAGATGTAGTCCACCGCGCCGGCCGCGTAGCCCCGGAAGGTGTGGTGCGGGCCGTGGTTGATCGCCGTGAGGAAGATGATCGGGATGTCACGGGTCCGCTCGCGCCGCTTGATGTGCGCCGCCGTCTCGAAGCCGTCCATGCCCGGCATCTGGACATCCAGCAGGATGACCGCGAAATCGTCCGTGAGCAGCGCTTTGAGCGCTTCCTCCCCGCTCGATGCCCGCACCAGCGTCTGATCGAGCGCAGAGAGGATGGCCTCCAGCGCCAGCAGATTCTCCGGCCGGTCATCGACCAGGAGGATCTTGGCCTTCTGCACCATGGCCCGCCCTCCTCGCCCCGGCGGTACGCCGGGCGCCGCCCCAGGGGACGACTCCCTTTCGCCGCCCGTCCTTGTGCCGGTCATCGTAGCCGCACCCCGCCTGTCGCCACACCCTGTCACCGTGATGTCACTGTGCACGTAGAGGAAACGCGGCGGGGCTCCGGAGGGTTCCCGGAATCCCGCATTCCTGCGTGTTCCCCGCCTTCATGATGCAACAACCTCCGGCACCCTCCCGACGTTCCCGCGAGTTCACGCCACACCCGGCCGCACCGCCCGCCCCACCGCGCCCCGCCGTACCGCGGCCCGCCGCACTCACTGCGGACTCATCCACTGGCGCATCACCGACAGCAGGTGGTCGGGGTCGACCGGCTTGGTGACGTAGTCCGAGGCACCCGACTCGATCGCCTTCTCCCGGTCGCCCTTCATCGCCTTCGCCGTGAGCGCGATGATCGGCAGCCCCGCGAACTGCGGCATCCTGCGGATCGCCGTGGTCGTCGCGTACCCGTCCATCTCCGGCATCATGATGTCCATCAGCACGACCGCCACATCGTCGTGCTGCTCCAGCACCTCGATGCCCTCACGGCCGTTCTCCGCGTACAGCACCGAGAGGCCGTGCTGCTCCAGGACGCTGGTCAGCGCGAACACGTTGCGGATGTCGTCGTCGACGATCAGCACCTTCTCCCCGCCGAACCGCACCACGGGGCCCGGCTGCGAGGTGCTCTCCTGCTCCGGCGCCGCCGTCCACTGCCCGGCCCGCTGCTCCTCCGCCGGCAGGCTGCGCCGGCGGCGCCGGAACAGGGCCGCCGGACCGTTCTGCGTCTCCCGGTACGACTTCACCTCGGCCGGCGTCTCGATCTCCGCGGCCGACAGCTCCAGGGACCTGCGTGCCTCGGAGGCCACCAGGTCACCGGCCTCCAGCGCGGCCACGGGCTGCTGGTAGCCCTGCGGCGGCAGCTCGCTCGGGTGCAGCGGCAGGTACAGCGTGAACGTCGAGCCGCGGCCCGGTTCGCTCTGCGCGTGGATCTCACCGCCGAGCAGCTGCGCGATCTCCCGCGAGATCGACAGGCCGAGCCCGGTCCCGCCGTACTTGCGGCTCGTCGTGCCGTCCGCCTGCTTGAACGCCTCGAAGATCACCCGCATCTTGCTGGCCGCGATGCCGATACCGGTGTCGGTCACCGAGAACGCGATCAGCTCACCCTCGGGATCGACCAGCGAACCGGCCTCCAGCAGTTGCTCCCGGATCGACTGCGGGACCGCCGCGCCGGCGGGCCGGATCACCAGCTCCACCGACCCGGAGTCGGTGAACTTCACCGCGTTGGACAACAGGTTCCGCAGCACCTGGAGCAGCCGCTGCTCGTCGGTGTGCAGGGTGGCCGGCAGCTCCGGGGAGACCCGCACCGACAGGTCCAGGCCCTTCTCCGCGGTCAGCGGCCGGAAGGTGGCCTCCACGTAGTCCACGAGCTGCACGAGCGCGATGCGCGTCGGGGAGACGTCCATCTTGCCCGCCTCGACCTTCGACAGGTCGAGGATGTCGTTGATCAGCTGCAACAGGTCCGACCCCGCGCCGTGGATCGTCTCGGCGAACTCCACCTGCTTGGGCGACAGGTTGCCCTCGGCGTTGTCGGCGAGCAGCTTGGCCAGGATCAGCAGCGAGTTGAGCGGCGTGCGCAGCTCGTGCGACATGTTGGCGAGGAACTCGCTCTTGTAGCGCATCGACACCGCGAGCTGCTCGGCACGCTCCTCCAGGACCTGCCGGGCCTCCTCGATCTCGGTGTTCTTCACCTCGATGTCCCGGTTCTGCCGGGCCAGCAGCTCGGCCTTCTCCTCCAGTTCGGCGTTGGAGGCCTGGAGCGCCTTCTGCCGGTTCTCCAGCTCGGCCGACCGCTCCCGCAGCTGCTCGGTCAGCTCCTGCGACTGCTTGAGCAGCTTCTCGGTCTTGGTGTTGACCGAGATGGTGTTCACGCTGGTCGCGATCATCTCCGCGATCTGATTGAGGAAGTCCTTCTGGATCTGCGTGAACGGCGTGAAGGACGCCAGCTCGATCACGCCGAGCACCTCGCCCTCGAACAGCACCGGCAGCACGATCACCTGCGCGGGCGGAGCCTCGCCGAGCCCGGAGGCGATCTTCAGGTAGCCGCTGGGCGCCCTGTCCACCAGGATCGTGCGCTTCTCCTCGGCGGCCGTGCCGATCAGCGCCTCACCCGGCCGGAACGACGTCGGCATGGAGCCCATCGAGTAGCCGTACGAGCCCAGCATCCGCAGCTCGTAACCGTCCTCGCCGCCACCGGTCGCCTTGCCCTCCATCAGCGGCATCGCCAGGAAGAACGCGCCGTGCTGCGCGGACACCACCGGCGTCAGCTCGCTCATGATCAAGGAGGCCACGTCCTCCAGGTCCCGGCGGCCCTGCATGAGCGCGGAGATGCGGGCCAGGTTGCCCTTCAGCCAGTCCTGCTCCTTGTTGGCGATCGTGGTGTCGCGCAGGTTGGCGATCATCTTGTTGATGTAGTCCTGGAGCTCCTGGATCTCGCCGGAGGCGTCCACGTCGATCTTCAGGTTGAGATCGCCGCGGGTCACCGCGGTCGCCACGCGCGCGATGGCACGCACCTGCCGGGTCAGGTTCCCGGCCATCTCGTTCACCGACTCGGTGAGGTCCCGCCAGGTGCCGTCGACGTCACGCACGCGTGCCTGGCCGCCGAGCTGCCCCTCGGTGCCCACCTCGCGGGCCACGCGCGTGACCTCCTCGGCGAAACTGGACAGCTGGTCGACCATCGTGTTGATCGTCGTCTTCAGCTCCAGGATCTCACCGCGCGCGTCGATGTCGATCTTCTTAGTCAGGTCGCCCTTGGCGATCGCGGTGGTCACCATCGCGATGTTGCGGACCTGACCGGTCAGGTTGGACGCCATCTGGTTCACCGATTCGGTGAGGTCCTTCCAGGTGCCGGCCACCCCGGGTACGTGCGCCTGGCCGCCCAGGATGCCGTCCGTGCCCACCTCACGGGCCACCTTGGTGACCTGGTCGGCGAACGAACTCAGCGTCTTGACCATCGTGTTGATGGTGTCGGCGAGCTGCGCGACCTCACCGCTGGCCTCGATCGTCACCTGCCGCGTCAGGTCACCGTTGGCGACCGCCGCGGCCACCTGGGAGATGTTCCGCACCTGCATGGTGAGGTTGTTGGCCATCAGATTGACGTTGTTGCTGAGGTCCTTCCAGATGCCGGTGACCCCCGGCACGTGCGCCTGCCCGCCCAGGATGCCCTCGGTGCCCACCTCGCGGGCCACCCGCGTCACCTGCTCGGCGAAACTGGACAGCTGGTCGACCATCGTGTTGACCGTCGTGACCAGTTCGAGGATCTCGCCCTTGGCGTCGACCGTGATCTTCTTCGACAGGTCGCCCTTCGCGACCGCCGTGGTGACCTCGGCGATGTTGCGCACCTGGATGGTCAGGTTGTTCGCCATGAAGTTCACGGACTGCGTGAGGTCCTTCCAGGTGCCGGAGACACCCTGGACCTCGGCCTGCCCGCCGAGCATGCCCTCCGTGCCCACCTCACGGGCGACCCGCGTGACCTCCTGGGCGAACGACGACAGCTGGTCGACCATCGTGTTCAGCGTGTTCTTCAGCTCCAGGATCTCCCCGCGCGCGTCCACGGTGATCTTCTGGGACAGGTCACCGCGCGCCACCGCCGTGGCGACCTGCGCGATGTTGCGCACCTGCGCGGTGAGGTTGCCGGCCATGCCGTTCACGGAGTCGGTCAGGTCCCGCCACACACCGGCGACCCCGGGCACCTGCGCCTGCCCGCCGAGCCGGCCCTCCGTACCCACGTCACGCGCGACCCGCGTCACCTGGTCGGCGAAGGCGGACAGCTGGTCCACCATCGTGTTGATCGTGTTCTTCAGCTCGAGGATCTCGCCGCGCGCGTCGACATCGATCTTCTGCGACAGGTCGCCGTTGGCCACCGCCGTGGTCACCTGCGCGATGTTGCGCACCTGCGAGGTCAGGTTGCCGGCCATGAAGTTGACGGAGTCCGTCAGCTCCTTCCAGGTGCCGGACACCCCGTCCACCCGGGCCTGCCCGCCGAGGCGGCCCTCCGTGCCCACGTCCCGGGCCATCCGCGTGACCTGGTCGGCGAACGAGGACAGCTGGTCCACCATCGTGTTCACGGTGTTCTTCAGCTGGAGCATCTCGCCGGACACGTCCACGGTGACCTTCTGCGACAGGTCGCCGTTGGCCACCGCCGTGGTCACCTGCGCGATGTTGCGGACCTGCCCGGTGAGGTTGCGGAACGCGGTGTTGACGGAGTCCGTCAGGTCCTTCCACGTCCCGGCCGCACCCGGCACCTGCGCCTGGCCGCCCAGCTCGCCCTCGACACCGATCTCCCGCGCGACCCGCGTCACCTCCGCACCGAACGAGGACAGCTGGTCCACCATGCCGTTGACGGTGTTCTTCAGCTCCAGCATCTCACCGGCCACGTCCACGGTGACCTTCTGCGACAGGTCACCGCTGGCCACGGCGGTCGTCACCGCGGCGATGTCCCGCACCTGCGTGGTCAGGTTCCGGAACACCGTGTTGACGGAATCCGTCAGGTCCTTCCACGTCCCGGCCGCACCCGGCACGTTCGCCTGCCCGCCGAGCCGCCCCTCCGCGCCGACCTCGTTCGCCACGCGCGTGACCTCGTCCGCGAAGATCCGCAGCGTCTCGGTCATCTGGTTGATCGTCTCGGCGAGCTGCGCGACCTCGCCGCGCGCCGGAACCGTCACCTTCTGCGACAGGTCACCACTGGCCACAGCCGTCGTGACCTGCGAGATCCCGCGGACCTGCGCGGTCAGGTTGCCGGCCATCGTGTTGACGGAGTCGGTCAGCTCCTTCCACACACCGGCCACCTCGGGCACCCGCGCCTGACCGCCCAGGATGCCCTCGGTGCCCACCTCCCGGGCCACCCGCGTGACCTCGGAGGAGAAGGACGACAGCTGGTCCACCATCGTGTTGACGGTGTTCTTCAGTTCCAGCATCTCGCCGGCGACATGGACGGTCACCTTGCGGGACAGATCACCCCGGGCGACCGCCGTGGTCACCAGCGCGATGTCCCGCACCTGCGCCGTCAGCCGGTACGCCATGGTGTTGACGGACTCCGTCAGGTCCTTCCACGAACCCGACATCCCGCGCACCTGGGCCTGCCCGCCGAGCTTGCCCTCGGTGCCGACCTCGCTGGCCACGCGCGTGACCTCGTCCGTGAACGTCGACAACTGGTCGACCAGGTTGTTGACGGTACGGCCGACCTTCAGGAACTCACCGCGCAGCGGATGCCCCGTGCCGCCGTCCGGCCCCTGCGTCCGCAGTTCCATGCGGGGCGAGAGATCACCCTCGGCGACCGCCGTGAGCACCCGACTGACCTCCGAAACGGGCCAGACGAGATCGTCCACCAGCGCGTTGGAGTTGTCGACGGCCGCCGCCCAGGAGCCCTCGCAGGCCCCCGTCTCCAGCCGCTCCGTGAGCTTCCCCTCACGCCCGACCATGCGCCGCACCCGCGACAGTTCGCCGGTGAGGTGCAGATTGCGGTCCGCCACCTCGTTGAAGACGGCGGCGATCTCCGACATCACGCCGTCCCCGGACACCGTGAGCCGCTTGCGGAAGTTTCCGTCCCGCATCGACACGAGCGCCGCCAGCAGCCGGTTCAGGGCCGCCGTGTCCACCTCGGTGGTCGCGCCGCTCCTGCCTGGGGTCGGTCCGCCCTTCGCGTGCGTCCTCGTGCCCCGCGTCGCCGCGCCAGACTCCACTGTGTCCCTCCCGGAGGGGTAGACCGCTACTGCTGTGCCGGCCGCTTCCGCCCGGAGTGCCGTCATCGGCACACCGGGCACTCGGCGCACCGGTTACTGCTGCGTGTTCCTGCCAGTTCCGCTCAGACGGGATCCGGCCTCACCAGGGGCTGCTGCCCGCCCGTACGGAACGCACGCAGCCCGACCCGACCTCCATCGCAAGCCTGCCCAGTGTTTCACCCCGGCCGAACCAGGCCATAACAGTTCGGCAGCTTCGCACATCGTCCGCACACCGTGGGGGGTGAACACCGGCGACCGGCATCCGCTCGGACCGTGAAGGTAAGTAACCTTGCAAGCGGCTGTCCAGCCGCACCGGTCCGACCGGCCTGGGCGGTGGCACGAGCACGAGCGGGCATCGGAGGGGCGGCCGCACACCATGACCACCGGAGTGATCCCCGAGGGACAGCCCCCGGAGCCACAGCCGACGGGCGAGGCGATGCCGCAACAGCGGCGCGAGCCGGCCGGCCCCGCAGCGCTGCCCTCCGACGACCGGCCGAGGAGTTCTGTGATCACCGCGCGCGCGGCTGCCAGTTTCGAGCCCGTCGGACGATCGGTCGCGACCGCCCGGTCCTTCGTCCGCGACACCCTCCAGGGCTGGGGGTTCGCCGACATCGTCGACGACGCCGTCGTCCTGACCAGCGAGCTGGTGACCAACGCGGTCGTCCACGCGGGCACGCACGCGGAGGTGCTCTGCCTGCGCACCGAGGACGGCGTGCGCATCGAGGTCTCCGACCGCTACCCGGAGCGCGAGGTCCCCGTCCAGAGCAGCGCAGTCGCCATGGGCAGCCCCGACCGCGAGGGCGGCCGCGGCCTCCAGTTGTGCGCGGCCCTGGCCACCCGCTGGGGCGTGGACTACACCCCCACCCACAAGAACGTCTGGTTCCAGCTCAACCTGCCCGCACGCGCGGTCGGCACCCGCACCGCCGGCCCCGCTCTGCCCGCCGACCTGCTCCCGCTGGCCGACGGGCGGGTCCGCGTCGCGGTCCTCCAGGCCGACCGCAAGGGCACCGTCAGCTCCTGGAACGAGGACGCCGAGGAACTGTTCGGCTTCCCCGCGGCCGAGGTCGTCGGCAAGCCCCTCACCGAGCTGGCGGCCTGGCCGCACACCCCGGGCACCGGCACCGGCATCGCCGAGGCCTTCCAGCTGTCCCGCTGGGAGGGCACCTACGGCATCCGCGGCGCCGACGGCCGCGTGGTCCAGGTGTACGCCTCCCACCTGCGGGTGCGCGACACCGGCGGCGAGCCGTCCACCGTCTGCCTGCTGGTCCGGGACCACGAGCGCGCCGTCCTCCAGACACCGTCCCGCGTCCCGGCAACCGACCAGGCCTCGTCCGGCGACGGGCAGAACACCGATCCGTTCGAGGTGTTCATCGGCTCACCCGCCCCCGACGACCTCGACGGCCTGCTCCAGCGCACGGTGGAGCGCGCCCGGGACATGCTCGACGGCGACTCCGCGTTCCTGCTGCTCGCCACCGACGACGAGACGGAGCTGGAGGTCCGCGCCTCCACCGGCCTGCCTTCCGCCCGCCAGCGCTTCGCACGGGTGCCCGTCGACGCGGGCCCCGGCCGCTACGGCTCCGCGCGCATGCCCGCCGTCCATGACGACCTGGCCGCCGTCCCCGGCGCCGTCCCGCTGCTCGCCGGCACCGGCATGCGCTCGGTCGTCACCGTCCCGCTGAAGGTCGAGGGCCGCCTGACCGGCTCCCTCGGCGTCGCGGCGGAGGCACCCGGCCGCTACACCAACGAGGAGGCCCTGCGCCTCCAGTTCGCCGCCGACCGCATCGCCCTGGCCGTCGAGTCGGCCCGCCTCGGCGAACTGGAACGGTTGCGCCGCGGCTCGCTGAGCTTCCTGGTCGAGGCCTCCGACCTGCTCGCCGGCACCCTGGACCGGGACCAGACGCTGGCCCTGATGGCACAGATGACCGTCCCCACCCTGGCCACCTGGTGCGCGGTGTACACCATCGCCGACCAGGCGTCCGAGCCGTACCTGTCGTACGTCCTGCATGAGGACGAGGAACTCATCGACGGCATCAAGTCGTTGCTGTCGAAGGTCTCCCCGCCGGATCCGGTGCCCACGCCCGGCGCCCGCGTCTGGACGATTCCGGGTGAGGTCGCCCACCAGGCGGCACTGCGCAGCTCCATGCGCAGCCTGGGGCTGGCGGGCGGCTCCACCCAGTTCTCCTCCGCCATCGGGCCGACGCTCGCGACGGCCTCCGCCGTCGGCGGGGAGACGGTCGTGCTGCCGCTCGTCGCCCGCAACCGCGTCATCGGCATGCTGACCCTCGGCAAGCCCACCGACGAGCACTTCCGCCAGGAGAACCTGGAGCTGGCCGAGGACCTGAGCCGCCGGGCCGCCCTCGCCCTGGACAACGCCCGCCTGTACTCGGAGCGCACGGCCATCAGCCAGGCACTCCAGCGCAGCCTGCTCCCGCCGGGCCTGCCGCACATCGACAACGTCGAGGTGGAGGTCATCTACCGCGCGGCCGGCGAGGGCAACGAGGTCGGCGGCGACTTCTACGACCTCTTCCCCATCGGCGACGGCGCGTACGGATTCGCCATCGGCGACGTCTGCGGTACGGGCCCGAACGCGGCGGCGGTCACCGGCCTGGCCCGGCACGCCCTGCGCCTGCTGGCCCGGGAGGGACTGTCGGGGCCGGCGGTCCTGGAACGCCTGAACTCCGCGATCCTCGACGAAGGCGACCGCAGCCGCTTCCTGACCCTCCTCTACGGCGAGCTGCGCCCGCAGGAGGACGGCAGCGCCGAGCTGAAGGTGGTCTGCGCCGGCCACCCGCTGCCACTGCGGCTGCGCCAGGACGGCACGGTCGTGGCGGCGGCCGAACCGCAGCCACTGCTGGGCGTCATAGAGGACCTGGAGCTGTACGAGGAGACGGTCACCCTCGACCCCGGTGACGTGCTGCTCTGCGTCACGGACGGCGTCACCGAACGGCGGGAGGGTACGCGCATGCTGGGCGACGACGGCCTCGCCGACGTCCTGACGACGTGCACGGGCCTGACGGCGGGGGCGGTCGCGGCACGCATCATGCGCGCGGTGGAACGCTTCGCCTCGGACGCCCCGTCGGACGACATGGCGATTCTGACGATGCGGATCCCGGAAATCCACCAGGAGGCATGAGAAAGGCCCCACCCGGAAGGGTGGGGCCTTTTCGCCGGAGCCCCCAAACGGAATCGAACCGTTGACCTTCTCCTTACCATGGAGACGCTCTACCGACTGAGCTATAGGGGCCGGTCGCTTTCGAGGTTTCCCTCGCGGCGACGAAGAAACTGTACCCCGGACAGGGCCGAGTTCCCAAATGCGTTCGGTGCCCGTTCAGAAGGCGGGCTGGAGCAGTCCGCCGAGCGCGTTGCAGGCGGAGACGATGCGCTGCATCTCGCGTTTCGTCAGTGAGGCGTCCACCGGGAGTGCGAGCGTCTCGTCGGCGGCCAGCTCGGTCTCGGGCAGTGACACGCGGCGGCGGAACTCCGGCAGCCGGTGCACGGGTGTCTTCACCGGCACCCGGCAGTCGACTCCCTTGGCCCGCAGGGCGCGTGCGAAGGCGTCCCGGTCCGGCCGGCCGTTGCCGGGCACGCGGACGACGTACTGCTGGTAGGTGTGCCCGTCCCCGCCGTCCGGCGTCCGGACGCCCTTGAGTCTGGCGTCGAGGTAGCCGGCCCGCTCCCTGCGCTGCGCTGTCTCGTCGTAGGGCGCCTCGGACTCGGCGTGTTCCAGCACGAGCAGCCCGTGGCGCTGTCCGAGTGCGAGCAACCGCCCCATCTCGGCCCGCCGTCCGAAGCGGTGCACGGCAACGGCGGCCGCGGTACGGGAGGTTATGGCCGCGTCGATGGCCTCCGGGGCGACGCAGTAGGTCACCGGGTCTATGTCGGCGAACACCGGGAGCGCGCCGGCCCTTATCACGGCCTCAGCCACCTCGGCGTTCCCGAAGGCCGGTACGACGACCTCGTCACCGGCTCCGACGCCGGCGGCCCTGAGCAGTGCAGCAGTTCCCATGTGCTGGATGCTGGGCGCGCAACGTGAACGACACGTTACGCACAACAGAAAAAGGCCGGACCCTGAACCGAAGTTCAGGGTCCGACCTTTTCTCAAAGATTGTTCGGCGGTGTCCTACTCTCCCACAGGGTCCCCCCTGCAGTACCATCGGCGCTGTGAGGCTTAGCTTCCGGGTTCGGTATGTAACCGGGCGTTTCCCTCACGCTATGACCACCGAAACACTAT